>DWXC01000021.1 GCA_019119395.1 Candidatus Borkfalkia stercoripullorum
GAATAATAAAAATAAATAAACCTAAGACTGTTTGAAAAATTCCCCATGTACATTGCAATATAGCATAAACAACTTTCAAATTTATTTTTCTCCCTAAATAACTGTTTATCATATTGATTAACAAATTTATCGTAGCATAAATCAAGTTATTTTTTTATTTTACTTTTGAAAAATTGCCGATCGTCTCGTTTACGGTTTCCACAAACGCGAAAGTGTCGTCATACTTTTTCAGAATGTCTTTGAATTCGATGAGCTGGCGTTTGTTTACGACGCAGACGATCATGTCGCGCGACGCATTGCTGTATGCGCCCGTCGCTTTGACGCGCGTGGCGCTGTGTTTGAGCTTCGCAAGGATATCCGCGTCGATTTCGTCCGCATGCGAAGTGATGACGGTGAACCGATACGCAGACCTCGAACCTTTGATGATCGCGTTGCCCACGATGCCCGAAAGCAGGCAGTAAAGAAGGCAAAGGCAGACGGGTTTGAAATCATATTGCAGAACGCCTTCCGCATCCGGGGCGGCATAAACGAAGAAGGATATGCAGGCAATCACCGCATTGATCGCAAAGTTGATCCAGAAAAAATTGAGCAGGGGATCCTTTTTGCTCACGTATTTGGCGATCACGTCCGCACCTCCCGTCGAAGAATTTCTCCGGAAGGCGAGCCCGTATACGAACCCGCCGACGGCTCCCGCGATAAGTACGGGGTAAATGGTATCCACGCCCTGCGCATCGTACTGGAAGCGCGAAAGGTCGGCCGTCTCGAGCAGTAATACGAAAAGCGAGTACGCGATGCTGAACACCGCCGTTTTGACCGCGAACTCCCTGCTTATGCAAAAGAATGCAAAAACGCACAGCGGCACATTGACGATCAGAGAAAAATATCCGATACTGAATCCGCTTTTATACTGTATCATGGTCGCAATGCCGTTTATGCCCGCCGGCGCGAAATGATTTTTTACGATAAAAAGTTCATAATTGAGCGCAAAAAGGAATGCGAGCGCGAGCATTGCGATACAATCGAAAACCCAATGCATTGCGGCAGTTTTCTTCATAAAAATAGACCTCGTTAAAAATGGAACGGCGGATCCCGCTCGTTATTCGCCGTCCGTTTCAAGTTTCCCGATCCCGTAGGTGATCTGCATGAGCCGCCTGTCGATCGGCGTGGGGGCGAGCTGGATGAGTTTGTCTCCTTGAATGCGGGTCATGCCCATGCTCCACCCGGCCTGCAAAGTGTCGGTGTTGTACGTGATCAGCATCGGAACACGATGCCAGTCGCCTTCGCCGTTTTCGTAATTGACGTGATAAAACCCGGGGTCGCGCATGCCGATGTGTTCGCCTTCGCGCTTGGCCGTCACGATCACGGTGCCGTTTTTGCCGCCTTGCGGAACCCATACGACGTAGGGCATGCTGCCGAGGAACAGGCCGTCGGGCGTTTCGACGCGCCTGCCTTCCCAAAGCGGATCGCCCCAATCCACGCCGTCGTCGGAAAGTTTATAATATATGTCGCAGCAGGGTTTGCCGACGATCTCATATACCATGATGTATCTGCCGTTGCCCATTTGCGCCACAACGGGCATCCCGGGGCGCATGGCCCGGTCGGGGACGGTAACGGTGTACCTGACTTCGCTCCAGTTTTTGCCGCCGTCCGACGAAGTGACGAGCGCCAAAGTCTGGTTGAACCGCGGGTCGGTATGGGGGCGTTCGTCCGTAAAAGCGACCGTCAGGTCTCCTTTTTGTCGATATAAATGTTCGGTTCCCAGACGGGGCCGAGCGCGCCGAAATTCTGCTCGATGGGCGGGCCGCCTTTTGCCACGGAGGAACGGAACTGCCATGTTTTTCCGTGGTCCCGGCTGATATAAAAGGAAAGCTCGGTCGATGTAAAATCGAGGGGAACGGAATTGGCGGAAAACACGATCGTTCCCGCTGGGAGATCTCCGCAGGCTCGGTCAAGTTCCAGAATATGCGGCTGAAATCGAAAACCGAAACCGTTTTGCGTATCTTCGACCCTGCTGTACCGTTCCCAGGTGACTCCGCCGTCCTTGCTGCACATGACCGGGATCGCGGGCGGTTCCTGCAGCGTCGCGAATTCAAACGTCGCCAGCAGCATCCCGTTCAGTTCGTTCGCGTGTTTCAGTTCGATCACTCTCGGATACAATACCCCGGATGTGTTGGAATAAACTTCCTCGTCGCGCGGGGAAAAGACGACTCCCATATTTTCACGGGTCACTTTGACAGCCATAAATTCAACCTCCCTTATTTATGCATCAAGTATAACATACTTTTCCGGCGATTTCAATAAAGAAAGAAAAATTATGCCCGTGCGGATAAATTTTAAAAACCGTTCGCGAAATTTCCGCGAATGCTTGTGTAAACGGAAAAAAAGTGTTATCATAACAGCATAATGGTCGGGATGATGCAAATGATGTGCGCCACGCGGGAAAATATTGCGGAATATATCGAAAAAGAGTTCGGCGACCGTGCGGAATTTATGTTTCGCGACTCTCCCGACACGGGCGTGTTCCGCCACGGCGGAAATAAAAAGTGGTACGCCGTTCTCATGAAGGTCGGGTATGCAAAACTCGGGCTGGTAAAGGAGGGCGCGGCCGATATAATCAATTTGAAGTGCGATCCCGCTCTTGCGTTTCAGCTTGTCGACGGAATACGTATTTTTCCCGCCTACCACATGAATAAGGTGCATTGGATCAGCGTTTTGCTGGACGGCAGCGAAGAGTACGCCGAAGCGTGTTCGTTGGTATCGTTGAGCCATCGGCTGACCCGCACGGCTTCTGTCCGGCAAAAGAAAAAAGCGGACACGCCTGAACGTGTCCGCTGAAAAACGGCTCGTTAAAATTTGCGGACCAAACCGATCACGATGCCGAGAATGGCGACTTCGTTGACGATAATGTCCTGCATGGTTTCGTTTTCGGGGTGAAGGACGAAGTGACCGTCTCGCTTGTAAAAACGTTTTACGGTCGCGCTGTCGTCGAGAAGGGCGACGACGATCTCGCCGTTGTCTGCCGTTTCCTGCTTGCGTACGATGATCTTGTCTCCGTCGAAAATACCCGCGTCGATCATGCTTTCGCCCTGAACGGAAAGCATAAAGAGATCTGAACCTTTGAAGCTTCCCGCAGGGAAAGAGTAATAATCCTCGTAATTCTCATAGGCGAAGATGGGTTGACCGGCCGTGACCGTACCGATGAGCGGTATGTTGATGGACGCGTTTTTCTTGAAGCTGACCGCGCGGTTTTTGTTCGGCGATTTGGAAAGATACCCTCCGTCCGTCAGTTTTTCGATATAATAATAAGCGGACGCGGTGGATTTGATATTCAGCTGCGCGCAAATTTCCCGAACGGTAGGGGCATAGCCGTATTCGGCGTTGTATTCGTTGATGTATTCGAGCACCGCTTGCATTTTGGCTCTGCTGGCATCGGACATGGAACATCTCCCTCCCTTTTTTATGATTATATCATATAAGAAAGAAAAAAGCAAACAAATGTTTGTAAAAATAATAAAAAATTTTTGGTAAAATCGTCATGGAAGTGAAAAAGTGCGTTTTATATGACCGCGATTGCATCGGGTGTCTCGAATGCGAAATGTGCGACCTCGACCCGAACAAAGTCTGCGACAACTGCGGGAAGTGTCTGGATATCCGCGATTATGCGACGATCCGCATCGATAAAATCGTGGGGCTCGAAGATACGGCGAATAAAAAATCCAAGCGATAAAAAATTATATAGGAGGAAGTGATTCTTATGAACACTGTTCTTATCGAAAAAGGAAGCTGCAAAATGGTCGCGCACCGCGGCGTTTCGGGTTTGGAACTCGAAAACACTTGCGCTGCGTTTGTGGCGGCGGGCGTCAAAAGCTATTACGGCATCGAAACCGACGTGCATGTAACGTCGGACGGGAAATACGTGATTTTCCACGATGACGACATGAAGAGGATCGCGGGCGTCGACCTGGTGATCGAAAAGACGGATTTTGAGCGCATACGTTCGGTGCGGCTGCCCGATAAAGACGGGGAAACTTACCGCAGCGACCTGATCGTTCCGACCCTGGAAGATTATATCGCCGTATGCCGCAAATACGATAAAGTCGCCGTGCTCGAACTGAAAAATTACATGGAGCCGCGCCACGTCGAAGCGATCGCTTCCGTCGTAAAAAAAATGGGGTGGTTTGAAAAAACGACGTTCATTTCGTTTTGCGCGGATAATCTGATCGTTTTGCGCAAACTATATGCGGACGCTTCCATTCAGCTGCTTGCGGACAAGTTGGACGACTCATGCTTCGAATTGATGAAAAAATACCGTTTCGACGCCGACCTGCACGGAAAGTTTGTGACGGGGGAAACGGTATCACGTTTGCATGCGGCCGGCATTAAGGTCAACTGCTGGACGATCGACGACCCGAACAATGCGGCGGAGCTCATCGCTATGGGCGTGGATTTCATTACGAGCAATATATTGGAATAATTTGGGCCGCGCGATCGGCGGGGCGCTCTGTTTTGAGCGCCGCCGCCGGCCGAGGCTGCCGATGCGCTTTCGACGCAAGAAAAAAATCCGAAAAGAAAAATACTAAATTCAATGAATATCTGTTTTTCGTTTGACTTGATGAAAAAAATATTATATAATATTTGAGGATTTTAGGGGAGTGGCTCAACGGTAGAGTAGCGGTCTCCAAAACCGTAGGTTGCGTGTTCGAATCGCGTCTCCCCTGCCAAATACTCTGAATCACAATAAAATTGTGGTTTAGAGTATTTTTTCTATTCGGAATCAAAATCTGTACAAGGAGCAGAAAATGAAAAAACAATACAGACTCGGCGTGATCGGCGGGGGCTTTATGGCGACCGCTATCGTAAAAGGGATCGTATATTCTGATTTTCTCCGCGCCAAAAAGATCATCGTATCCGACCCGTCCGCGCAAGCCCGCGAAAAACTTTCGGAACTCGGAGTATACACGACGGCGAACAACCGCGACGTTGCGGGGAACTGCGATTATTTATTGCTGGCGGTCAAGCCGCAGACCTTTGAAGAAGTAGCGCAGAGCGTCAAGGGCCTTCCCGTGGAAAAAGTGATCACCATCATGGCGGGCGTCAAAAAGGAAAAGATCAAAAAACTTCTGTTCGGAAACGCCGTCAAAGTTGCGCGGGTGATGCCCAATCTGCCGTGTTCCATCGGGGCCGGCATGAGTGCCGTCGATCTGGAAGATTTTTCAGACGACGTGGACGACTGTTCATTTATTTTGGACGTGTTCGGAAAGCTCGGCGAAGTTCTGACCGTTCCCGAAGAAAAGCTCAACGCGGTGACGGGCATCAGCGGCAGCGGCCCCGCTTACGTTTATATGTTTATCGACGGATTGGTGAAGGCGGGAATGAATCAGGGGCTTACCGAAGACGAGGCCAAAACGCTTGCCGTCATGACGGTCAAGGGCGGGGCGGAAATGGTTGCGCATTCGGAGGATAAGACGCTCGGGCAATTGATTTCCGCGGTATGCAGCAAGGGCGGAACGACCATTCAGGCGGTGGAATCTTTCCGCAGCGACGGTATGGAAGCGATGATAGACAGGGCCGTCGCCGCATGCGTAAAGCGCGCCGCGGAGCTTTCGGAATGATCTCATGAAAGACGCGGGGCTTAAAAACGTGGATCTTTATACGGACGGCGCTTGCTCGGGCAATCCCGGGGCGGGCGGCTGGGGCGCTATATTGATTTTTAAAGGGAAAGAAAAAGAAATCAGCGGCGGCGAGAGGGCCACCACGAACAACCGCATGGAAATTTACGCCGTTATTGCGGGGCTGAAATGCCTGAAAGAAAGGTGCAATGTCAGAATTTACAGCGACTCCGCCTATACGGTCAACGCATTCAGCAAAGGCTGGATCTATGACTGGATGAAAAACGGCTGGAAGAAAGCGGACGGGAAACCCGTCGCGAATGTCGACCTGTGGCAGGCTCTTTATGAAAAGGCGGGGGAACATTGCGTAGAATTCGTCAAAGTGAAAGGGCATGCCGACAACGAATACAATAATCGGTGCGACGCGCTTGCCCGCGCCGCCATCAAAAAACTGGAAGAATCATAATTTATTCCTTTTTTAATACTATATTAAAAGAAAATTTATTTTGTTCCGATAGAATGCGAAAGACATCCTTCGGATGATTTTGCATAAGGGCAAGTGCATGAAAGAAAGAGAAATCAAAACTCCCGATCCCGCCCCGAAAGGCGGCGGGCGAAGCAAAAGGCTGCTCACGCTTTTGATTTTTATAGCGGCTTCGGCGGCGGTCATCGTCTTTACGATACTGTGCGCCGTGCGGTTTCGTACCGGGTTCATTCATGACCATGCTGCGGCGGTCATGTCGGTTTCCGTCGGCATAGAATTGGTTTATATATGTGCGACGCTGTTTTTCATGATCCGAAAATCCGAAACCGTTGCAAAATTGTTGATCACGGGCCTCGTCATTGCCGCCGTTTTGCTGTTGGCGCTGTTTATCTTTCAGGTCACGGGATTTTGGGACAAGATCGATTCGACGGAGGAACTGCGCGAACTGATCTCGTCCACGGGCGTTTGGGCACCTTTGATTTTTATCGTACTGCAATTCATGCAGGTCACGGTGCTGCCTCTCCCGGGCACGCTTACGGTCGGGGCGGGCGTATTGCTGTTCGGGCCGCTCAAAGCCAGCCTGTACAGTTTGATCGGTATTTTTTTCGGATCGCTTTTCGCCTTTTGGATCGGAAAAGTACTCGGTTACCGCGCGGCGGCCTGGCTCGTCGGGAAAGATACGCTCGATAAATGGCTGCACAAAATAAAGGGCAAGGATAAAGTCGTTCTGAGCGCGATGTTCCTTTTGCCGATTTTCCCCGACGACGTGCTTTGCTTCGTCGCGGGGCTTTCGACGATGAGCTGGAAGTTTTTCATCGTTTTGCAGTTGATCGCCCGTTCGTTTTCCGTATTTGCGACGAGCTACTCGTTAAACGGCAGCATCATTCCGTATAACACGTGGTGGGGCATCCTGATCTGGTGCCTGATCGGCATCGCCATCATCGCATTGTTTGTCCTTCTGTTTAAAAAAGGCGACAAAATCGAAAAATGGTTTTTCGGTCTGTTCAAAAAGAAAGGTAAGCGGAAGGAAGAAACCTCTCCGAAAGACGCTGTGCCGCAATGCGGGGACAAAACTGCGGAAATGCCCGCCTCCGAATGCGCAAACGAGGGCAACGACAAAACGGATGACGACAAAAAAGACGGCTGATTTGATATGCCGTCTTTTTTTGTGCGTTTTTTATTTGATGGGGAAAACCGAGCCGCAATACTTGCAGGTGACGGATTCGTCGCCGTCCTGCGGGGTAGGCAGGGAGGCCCCGCAATTGGGGCACTTTGTGTAGATCGGCTTGGCCTTCAGCTTTTTGTTTTCGTTGAGGGTCAGTTTCGTCCCGTCGAAAAAGTATCCTTCCAGATACAATTTGTCGATCGCGGTGCGTATCGTTCCCTGGATATCTTTTTCGCGGCGATGCAGATAGGTCGCCAGCGTCGGAACGTCGTAGATGCATTCCTTTTCGATCGCGTAAATCAGGCGAACGATCGGCGCATAATTGCCGAAAGATGTCCACGCAATCGGCGTTCCGTAAAAACCGACGGCCGTAAAAGCGATGCCCGCAATCGCCACGGCAATCAAAATGCCGTGAACCGCGCCCGTCGTTTTTGCCGCGAACACGAAACCGATCGGGATCATCGGAATACCCGCGACTAAGAGCACCGTAAATATGATCGCCCTTATGAGCGCTTTCTTTCTTGCTCGTTTTACTTTGTCCATGTTTACACCTCACGCTATTATTATAATATAAACGGAAAATATTTTCAACATATTCTGAAAAATTTTTTTGATTCTCTTGACAACCTGTATATAAAATGATATCATTGTGATATCAAAAACGTTTTGCAAGGAGGAACTATGGAAAATTCGGTCAAACAGACGCAGGAAAAAGTGATGCACCCGAAAAGCGGTTGGTTGATGCTGTTTGTGGAAGTGCTGCTTTTTGTCGGAGGGATTTTGCTTTTTGTCTTTTCGCCGCAAACGGGAAGCGACATTGTCATGGTCGCAATGATCGTTGCAGGCATGATCGTCCTGATCGTGGCGCTCATCCTTTTGCGCGGATTGAAAACGGTCAATCCGAACGAAGCCATCGTGCTGACCCTTTTCGGCAAATACCACGGAACGATCAAAAAGGAAGGCTTCTTTTGGGTCAATCCGTTCAGCTCCTCTTTCAATCCCGCGGTGGGGGCGGTCGCGGGGCTCGGCAGGAAAATTTCCTTAAAAGCAATGACGCTCAACAACGAAAAGCAGAAAGTCAACGATGAAGAGGGCAACCCGATCGAAATCGGCGTGGTCGTTATCTGGCGCGTCGTGGATACGGCGCGCGCGGTTTTCGACGTCGATAATTATGTCTCTTACATATCCACCCAATGCGATGCGGCGATCCGCCAGGTCGCGCGCCAGTACCCTTACGACGTATCCGAAAACGGCGACGAAAAATCTTTGCGCGGCTCTTCGGTCGAGATCGCGGAGATCCTCCGCAAAGAGATACAGGGCAGGGTAGAGATCGCCGGTATAGAAATTTCTGAAGCGCGCATCGCGCACCTTGCATACGCGCCCGAGATTGCCGCGGCAATGTTGCAGCGGCAGCAGGCTTCGGCGATCATCGCGGCAAGGCAGAAGATCGTGGACGGCGCGGTCAGCATGGTGGAAATGGCTCTCAAAAAACTCAGCGAAAACAATGTGGTGGAGTTGGACGAGGAGCGCAAGGCGGCGATGGTGTCCAACCTGCTCGTTGTTTTGTGCGGGAACAAAGACGCGCAGCCGATCGTAAACAGCGGTTCGATCTATTGACGGCGATATGTCGGATAAGGACATGAAAAAGCAGATCCCTCTGCGCATTTCCGCCAAACTTTACGAAGAACTTTCCGCCTGGGCGGAGGACGAATTCCGATCGCTCAACGGACAGATCGAGTATTTGCTGCACGAATGCGTGCGCGCCCGCAGGGGGCCGAAAAACACCGAAGAGAAAAAATAAGAAAACTCCGCGCCGCGGCGCGGAGTTTTGCCGTATAAACGTTTGTGCTTTTGTTTCTCTTATGGTATAATATGGTGTGTATCAATTTGTAAAGAGGTCAACATGTTACAGGTCAACAACGTAAGCCTGCAATTCGGCGGCAAAAAACTATTCGAAGACGTAAACATTAAATTTACGAAAGGCAACTGCTACGGCATCATCGGCGCGAACGGCGCGGGTAAATCCACGTTCTTAAAAATCCTTTCGGGCGAACTCGAACCGAATAAGGGCGAGGTCTCCATGGATAAAAACGAACGTATGTCCGTGCTGATGCAGAACCAGAACGCGTTTGACGACCAGACGGTCGTGCGCACGGTCATGCTCGGCCATAAACGGCTCGTCGAGGTCATGGACGAGCGCGAGGCGATCTACGCGAAAGAAAATTTTACGGACGAGGACGGCATACGCGCGGGGGAACTGGAAAGCGAATTTGCCGAACTCAACGGCTGGGAAGCGGAATCGGAAGCGGAGACCCTGCTCAACGAACTGGATATACCCGCGGAAGACCATTACGTTCTGATGAGCGAACTCGACGCGAAAAAGAAGGTCAAAGTGCTTTTGGCGCAGGCGCTGTTCGGCAACCCCGACATCCTGCTTTTGGACGAGCCGACCAACAACCTCGACATCAAGACGGTGCGCTGGCTGGAAAATTATCTTCTCGATTTTGAAAATACCATCATCATCGTTTCGCACAACAGGCACTTCCTGAATAAAGTCTGCACGCATATCTGCGACGTGGATTTCGGGAAGATCAGCCTTTTCCTCGGCAACTACGATTTCTGGTATCAGACGAGCCAGCTCATTGCCCGACAGATGCGCGATCAGAACAAAAAAGCCGAACAGCGCGCAAAGGAATTGCAGGACTTTATCGCGCGGTTTGCCGCCAATGCCTCCAAGTCGAGGCAGGCAACTTCCCGCAAAAAGGAACTGGAACGCCTTACGATCAACGACATCAAACCTTCGCTGCGCAAATATCCGTTCATCGACTTCAAATTCGAACGCGAGATCGGCAACGACATCCTCATGGTCGAAGGGCTCACGAAAAAGGGATATTTTGAGAACCTTGATTTTATCGTGCAGAAGAATGAAAAGATCGGCTTCGTGAGCGATAAGAGCACGACGGTCACGATGCTCTTCGACGTGCTGACGGGAAAGGCCGAACCCGACGCCGGCACGGTCAAGTGGGGCAAGACGATCACGCTGTCCGTTCTTCCCCAAAACAACAACGAATATTTCGAAAACTGCGACCTATCGCTCGTCGAGTGGCTCAGTCAATTCTCGAACGATCATTACGAAGAATTTTTGCGCGGATGGCTGGGCAGGATGCTGTTTTCGGGAGAGGAGGCGCTCAAAAAAGCGAAAGTGCTTTCGGGCGGAGAAAAGGTGCGGTGCATGCTCGCGAAAATGATGCTGGAAGGGAGCAACTTCCTTATCTTCGACGAACCTACCAACCACCTCGACCTGGAATCGATCACGGCGCTCAACAACGGCATGAAAAACTTCAAGGGGTGCATGCTTTTGACTTCGCACGACCAGGAGTTGATGAATACCGTTGCGAACCGCATCGTCGAGATCGACGGAGGGAAAAAGACCTTCGACAAAAACGTAACGTACGACGAATATCTCGATCTTACCAATAATTAAATTACTTTTTATTTTTTGGGCATAATCATAATTGAGGGGGTGATTTTATGGATGAAAACAATCGGTCTGCCGATGAGGTCGAAAAACGCGATGCTTCTTCCGTACCGGAGAACGGGACGCCTTCGTCCGAAGGGGGCGGGAAGGGCGGCGGCGCGCCGCAAGGGAACGATCCGAACGGCGATGTTCAGAAAAAAGTCGTCTGTGCGCTGACCTATCTGTTCGGCATCCTGTTCTTTTTGCCGCTCATCGTTTATCCCGACGACGATTTTGCAAGGTTCCACGCCAATCAGGGGCTTATCGTCCTTCTCGTATCGGTGATCGGCGGCGCCGTTTTGGGGATTTTGACGATGCTGCCCGTCGTAGGCCTCGTATTTACGATCCTTTCTTCGCTGTTCGGGGTCGTCATGCTCGTTGCCTGTATTTTCGGCATACTCAACGTCGTCAGAGAGGAAAAACGCGAATTGCCCGTCATCGGAAAATTCACGATCATCAAATGAGTAAAAATTCCCGCGGGGGAAAAGCCCGTCGGGAATTTTTTTTGCAATCGTTTGCAAATACCCGTTTCGTCTGCTATAATGAAAGGCAACAGGAGAAAACGATCATGCTCAAACTTGTACTCATCGACGGCAACAGCCTTCTCAACCGCGCGTTTTATGCGACGAAACTTCTTACGACAAAGTCGGGTACGCCGACAAACGCCGTTTTCGGATTCATCAAACTTCTGCTCAAGCTCAACGGCGACATCAAGCCCGACAGGTTGGTCGTAGCGTTTGACCTGAAGGCGCCGACGTTCCGCCATAAAATGTACGACCAATATAAGGCGACGCGAAAACCCATGCCCGACGACCTGGCGGTGCAGATGCCGATCCTGAAATCGCTCTTGCGTTCCATGAACATAGCCATATGCGAAAAAGAGGGTTTCGAGGCGGACGACATCGTCGGAACGCTCTCCCGTTGCTATACGGATACGCACAGCATCATCATAACCGGCGACAGGGACTCTTATCAGTTGGTCGACGAAAGGACGGACGTTTATATCACAAAAACGGGCGTGAGCGAACTCAATAAACTAACGGCGGGCAATTTTAAGGAACAATTGGGATATGAGCCGCGGCAGGTCATAGACATAAAAGCGCTCATGGGCGACAGCTCGGATAATATCCCCGGGGTTGCGGGCATCGGCGAAAAGACGGCTCTTTCGCTTATTGCCGCTTATGACAATTTGGACAACTTGTATGCACATCTCGGCGAATTGCGCGATTCCGTCAGGGTAAAATTGGAACAGGGGAAAGACAGCGCTTATCTTTCCCAAACGCTGGCACGGATCGATCGCACGGTCGAGCTCGGTCTCGACCTGGACGCATGCACAGTCAGGATGCCTTTTTCGGAGGAAGTGCGCACGCAGTTTTTGCAGCTTGAATTTACTTCCCTTCTGAAGATGGATATTTTTGAAAAAAACGAGGCGGGTAAAGCCGCGCCGAAAAAGCCGGACGTCCGATCGCATACCGTGACGGACGGAGACGCGTTTTTGCAGGCGGTTGCCTCGGCGAAACGTATTTGCGTCGTCGGCAAGGGAACAGATTTTTATGTCAGCTGCGGCGATGCGGAATATTGCCTGAAACACAGGGAGACACTCCTGGACGACGGCATGGACGGCAGCGAGATCGCCGACATTCTCGAAAAACTTTTTGCCCTGAATGCACAGTTTATTCTTTACGGCAAAAAGAATATGCGCCATATGCTGGAAGAAAAAAACATCGCAGTTCCCAAGGATGCCGAAGACGTCTCGCTCATGAAATATCTGGTGGACTATTCCGGCAAGGACGACAATCTTTCGTATGTTCTTGCGAACAGGGGGGAGAGTGCGGATACTCCCGCGAGCGGCGTCCTGTCCATGTTTGACGAGCTCTATGCAAAACTCGAGAAAGAAGGGCTCGTATCTCTGTACCGCGACGTCGAATTGCCCCTTGCCGATGTTTTGTACGATATGGAAACGGCGGGGGTGAAGGTCGACGTTCAGATGTCCGCAGAATTCGAAAAACGATACAGAACGGAAATCGGCGCGGTCACGGAAAAAATTTTTGCGCAAGCGGGGGAACGTTTCAATCTCAATTCGCCCGCCCAGCTCGGCGTCGTCCTGTTCGAAAAGCTCAAGTTGCCCGCACCGAAAAAGAGCCGTCGCGGCACATATTCCACCGGCGCGGAAGTGCTCGAAAAATTGCAGGGCGACTACGAGATCGTTCGCGACGTGCTCCGTTGCAGGCATTTGCAAAAACTGCTTTCAACCTACATCGAAGGCTTTCGCCCGCTTATCGGCGCGACGGATAAACTCGTGCATACAAATTTCAATCAGATCGTGACGACCACGGGGCGGCTCTCCAGCGCGAACCCCAATCTGCAAAACATTCCCGTCCGGGACGATGAGGGGCGCGAACTGCGCAAACTGTTCATCGCCAGAGCGCCGGAAAGGGTTCTTATAGACGCCGACTATTCCCAGATCGAGCTGAGGCTGCTCGCGCATTTTTCGGGCTGTAAAGAGCTTATTGAGGCATATAAACGCGGCGACGATATACACGCGCTTACCGCGTCGCAGGTGTTCGGCGTGCCGCTTGAAAAAGTTGAGCCGCATATGCGCCGTGCGGCAAAGGCGGTCAATTTCGGGATCATTTACGGAATCAGCGATTTCGGGCTGGCGAGCAATCTCAATATTTCCGCAAAACAGGCAAGGGAATATATCCGCGCCTATTTCGACCGCTACAGCGATGTAAAAAAGTATATGGACGCAAACGTTGCTTTTGCGCGCGAACACGGATATGTCACGACTTTATTGGGAAGGAAACGCGTCATCAACGAGATCCGTTCATCAAATTTCAATATCCGTTCTTTCGGAGAGCGTGCGGCGATGAACATGCCTTTGCAGGGAAGCAGTGCCGATATCATCAAAATAGCGATGGTCAATATAGACAAGCGGATGAAGGAAGAGGGGCTGCGCTCTCAACTGATCTTGCAGGTGCACGACGAACTTGTCATCGACGCATTCGAAGAAGAGCGCGAAAGGGTCTCCGAACTTTTAAAGCATGAAATGGAAAACGCCGTAACGTTGCAGGTGCCGCTCGTTGCGGAGGTGCATTGCGGTAAGAACTGGTATGAAGCAAAATGATCGGAAAGAGTATATCGCCGTTACGGGCGGCATAGGCAGCGGAAAATCCACGGTCATGCATATGATCGCGGATTTGGGTTATCCCGTGCTGTCGGCAGATGCGGCCGCGCGCAATATTTATGAGAAACCGGACGTGCGGGCCGCGGTTGTTGGCGCTTTTCCGGAATGCGCGGACGCAGCGGGTAACCCCGACAGGAAATTGCTCGCGGGAATCGTCTTTTCCGATAAAAAGAGGCTGGACGAACTGAACGCGATCACGCACCCTGCAATCATGCGTTCGCTTTTCGCCGAGGCGGAAAAAGCGGATGGTAAGTTTGTCTTTTTCGAAATACCTCTGCTTTTTGAAGGCGGTTACGAGAATTTGTTTGATCGGGTCATTGTGGTCATGCGGGATAAAAGCGCGCGCATACGCGCCGTTTCCGAAAGAGACGGCCTTACCGAAAGCGAAGTCGGCGCGAGGATCTCCAATCAATTCGACTATGAAAAAAAGTGCGATTTCGGGCATACTGTAATATATAACGAAGGCGATATCTCTTCGCTTTATACACGGGTGCGCGAGGTCGTAAATGAAATTATCTCGGAAAAAGGTTAAAAGCACAATTCTCATCGCAACGGCGATTTTATTGGTTGCCGCGCTTTCGGCCGCAATGCTTTACTTCGTGCTGCTTCCCCGAAAATTCAGTCTGTATGTGCGTATGTATGCCGCGGAATATTCCTTGGAAGAGGAGTTTGTTTATGCCGTTATCCGCGCGGAAAGCAATTTTAATGTTTCGGCGGTCAGTGAGGCTGGTGCGGTCGGGCTTATGCAGATCATGCCGGCTACCGCGGATTTTGTTTCGGCAATGGAAGCGAATGAGGGATATGATTTGTTTGACGCCGAACAGAATATCGCTTGCGGCTGCGCATATATTTTTTATCTGAAAAAGCGGTTTTCCGATACGGATGCCCTGCTCGCCGCATACAATGCGGGGGAAGGAAGGGTGCAAAACTGGCTCGCTAAAAGCGATTACAGCGGCGACGGCGAAACGCTCGATTTTATTCCGTTTGCGGAAACGCGGCACTATGTAAACAAAGTCAAAAAATTTTATAAATGTTATAAAATACTGTATTTTTGACTTGACTTTTTTTCAGGAATATAGTAAAATAAATCTCGCTTGTGAGGATGGCGGAACTGGCAGACGCGTACGTTTGAGGGGCGTATGGAGAAATCCGTGTGGGTTCAAGTCCCATTCTTCACACCAAAGGCGGAATTCTTGTCGGTAAAAGGCAAGAATTCCGTTTTTAGCAAAACCGCTCGCCAAGGCGGTTGTTCGGAGGCATAGCTCAGTTGGTTAGAGCGCTCGCTTCACATGCGAGAGGTCGTAGGTTCGAGTCCTACTGTCTCTACCATGATTGCAGACGAAAAGGCTGCAAAATAAAAAAACCATGAAAAACAATGCGTTTTTCATGGTTTTTTGCTGTTTAAGAGGCAAAAATAGGGGATTTTTGGAAGTGGATAAACGATAGAATTTTACGGC
>DWXC01000022.1 GCA_019119395.1 Candidatus Borkfalkia stercoripullorum
GGGGTGCGCAGCGGAAAATTGCGATTTCCCTTGCGCGATTTATTATTTAAATAATTTAAGGCGCGTTCCGAAATCGCTATTTTGGATAAGCGCACTCAATTTGCCGCATACCTGCGGTCTCAACGGGTGAATGCGGCGCGCATGTTATTGGGTGTGCTCTCAAAAAGCGCGCCGCAGAGGGCAGAGCCCTCAAACTCACGGAAAAATGATTTGTCAGCACAAATCATTTTTCGTGAACACAAATATTTACTTGCGTTTCCGCAAACCACGCTTTGCGGAACAAGCCCCCGATTTGCCGCGATGAGCGGCCTCGGGCAGGAAAGGTGAATTTGCCGCATTCATAATAGTGTAAGCCCTTAAAAAGCGGCAAAGAGGAAAAATCCGAACGCAGAGCCGTTTGTAAAACGGCGAACGTTGGGGTTTTCCTAAAAATCACGACAAATTGCGTGCCTTTGCGCGCAATTTGTGTGAACACGAACATTTTTCGCTTGCAAAAAGCAATAACTTATGCTAAAATAGTAAGGCTATAAAATTCACACCGTGCGCGTGCCGCATACCGTTCCCGCCAAAATCTCAACCGGGCGGGCTGATGCGGCTGTCTATGCGCGTGCGGGAGGAAACAAACGGAGGAATATTTTTATGGCAGTCATCACAATGAAGCAGCTGCTCGAAGCGGGCGTGCACTTCGGTCATCAGACCAGAAAATGGAACCCCAAGATGAAGAAGTACATCTTCGCTGCGCGCAACGACATCCACATCATCGACCTGCAGCTTACCGTTGGCCTCGTGGAAGAGGCGTACAAATTCGTCGTCGAAACGGTCAAAGCGGGCAAAAGCATCCTGTTCGTCGGCACGAAGAAACAGGCGCAGGAAGCCATCAAGGAAGAGGCTACCCGTTGCGGTCAGTTCTACATCAATTCCCGCTGGCTCGGCGGCACGCTGACCAACTTCAAGACCATCCGTTCCAGGATCGACCGCCTCAATAAATTGCAGAGGATGGAAGAATCGGGCGACTTCGACCTTCTTCCCAAAAAGGAAGTCCTCGGGCTGAAAAAGGAAATGGAAAAGCTGGAAGCCAACCTCGGCGGCATCCGCGAGATGAAAAACCTTCCCGGCGCCATGTTCATCGTCGACCCGCACAACGAAGATATCGCCGTGCAGGAAGCGAGGAAGCTGCACATTCCGATCGTCGCGATCACCGATACCAACTGCGATCCCGACCTGATCGACTACGTGATCCCCGGCAACGACGACGCGATCCGCGCGGTCAAACTGCTCTCTTCGGTCATCGCGAACGCGGTCATCGAGGCCAACCAGGGCGAAGCGGTGAATGCGGAAATGGCGGAAGCGGCGGCGGAAGTTCCCGCGGAATCCATTGAAGAAGTCGTGGAAAACGCTGCGGAAGAGACCCCCGCGGCGGCTGAATAATCGAATACAGAGAATACGGAGGAAAGATATATGGCTATTACGGCAAGCGACGTAAACGCTTTGAGGCAGAAAACGGGCGTCGGCATGATGGATTGCAAAAAGGCGCTCACCGAAGCGAACGGAGATATGGACAAGGCGATCGAGATCCTTCGCGAAAAGGGCATGGCAACCGCCGCGAAAAAGGCGGGCCGCATCGCCGCGGAAGGCATCGTGGACAGCTACATCCACATGGGCGGCAAGGTCGGCGTTCTCGTCGAAGTCAACTGCGAGACCGACTTCGTGGCGCGCGGCGATCAGTTCAAAGAGCTCGTGCACGACATCGCGCTGCAGATCGCGGCGGCAAAACCCCTCTACGTGACCAAAGAAGAAGTTCCCGCGGAAGTTCTTGAAGAGGAGAAAAAGATCCTCAAGATTCAGGCGATGAACGAGGGCAAGCCCGAAGCGATCGCGGAAAAGATGGTACAGGGCAGGATCAAAAAGTATTACGAAGATTTCTGCCTGCTCGAACAGCCGTTCGTGAAAGATTCTTCCAAAACCATCAATCAGCTCATCACCGAAGCGATCGCGTCCATCGGCGAAAAGATCACCGTACGCCGTTTTGCGCGCTTTGAAATGGGCGAAGGCATCGAAAAGAAGAAAGACGACCTCGCCGAGGAAGTCGAAAAACAAGTTTCCAAGATGAAAGGCTAAAACCTGCAAGGCACACAATTGATTTTTGTGTGCCTTTTTTCAAACATTTCGAAAATTGCATGCGCGCGGCGGAGAGGCGCGCGCCGCATAAAACAACCGTTCGGAGGGTGTAATGGAAAAACTCAAACCCAAGTACAAGAGGATCATCCTCAAACTTTCGGGCGAGGCGCTCGCGGGGGAAAGCGGCTTCGGCCTGGACGAAAAGATCATCGCCGGCGTCGTAGACCAGATCGTCCGCATTCACGATATGGGCGTTGAAGTGGGGCTCGTCATCGGCGGCGGCAATTTCTGGCGCGGCAGGCAGGGCACGCAGATGGACAGAACGACGGCCGACCATATGGGCATGCTCGCGACGGTCATCAATTCCCTCGCCATGCAGGACGCGATCGAACAGCGCGGCGTTCCCGTGCGCGTGCAGACGGCGCTGAACATGATCAGCGTTGCCGAACCGTTTATTTTGCGTAAGGCGCTCCGCCATTTCGAACTCGGCAGGGTCGTCATCTTCGCCTGCGGCACGGGCAACCCTTACTGCTCCACGGATACGGGCGCGGCGCTCCGCGCGGCGGAAACGCATTCCGATATTCTGCTCCTCGCGAAGAATGTGGACGGCGTGTACGACAGCGACCCGAAAACCAATCCGGACGCGAAAAAGATCGATAAAATTTCGCACATGGAAGTCATCAACCGCGGGCTCAAAGCGATGGATACCACGGCGATCACCATGTGCATGGACAATAATATCCCCGTGCTCGCGTTTGCGCTTTCCGAAAAGGACGCGATCGTGCGCGCCATCTGCGGCGAACGCACGGGAACGCTCATCGCAAGCGAAAATTAAAGGAGAAAAGAAAAATGATCGACAACGAAAAGGCGCAGGAAGTCATGCTCGTTTTGGAGGATAAGCTGGATAAAACGGTCAGCGTCCTCCGCGAAGAATTTACAAGCATCCGCGCGGGCAGGGCAAACCCGCACGTGCTCGACAAGATCACGGTGGACTATTACGGCACGCCGTCCCCCCTCAACCAGGTGGGCAATATCGCCGTTGCGGACGCGAAATGCCTTGTCATCAGCCCGTGGGACACGAGCCTTCTGAAAGGCATCGAAAAGGCGATCTTGCAGTCGAACATCGGCCTCACGCCGACAAACGACGGCAAGGTCATCCGCCTGATCTTCCCCGACCTCACCGAAGAGCGCCGCAGGGAGATCGCAAAGCAGATCAAGGCGCTTTCCGAAGACGCAAAAGTCGCCGCGCGCAACATCCGCCGCGACGCGATGGAGTCTTTCAAAAAGATGAAAAACGGCAAGGAGATCTCCGAAGACGAGGCGTCTTCGCTCGAAAAAGACGTGGAAAAAACTGTTTCCAAATATATGGAGCAGATCGAAAAGCATACTGCGGAAAAAGAAAAAGAGATCATGTCCGTATAACGGGGAGAAGGTATGAAAAGGATCAAACTCCCCACGCACGTCGCCTTTATCATGGACGGGAACGGCAGGTGGGCGCGCCGCCGCTTCCGCCCGCGCGCTTTCGGGCACAGGGCGGGCGTTCAGAACATGATAAAAGTCTGCTCGCACGCCTTTAAACTGGGCGTGCGCATCGTTACGGTTTACGCGCTCTCATCGGAAAATTTGTCCCGCCCCAAAGAGGAGCTGGACGAGCTTTTCGATCTTTTCCGCTCGTATTTCGGCAAAAAACGCGACCGCCTTACCGAACTGGAAGTCAAGGTCAACGTGCTCGGCGATATTTCCGTTTTGCCGGAGGATATTCAGGAAAGCGTTCTCGAAGTGGTGCAGGAAACGTCCGGCTATACGGACGGGCTGATGAATATCTGCCTCAATTACGGCGCCCGCGGGGAGATCGTTCGCGCGGTCAATGCCGCCGTCGCCTGCGGCAGGTTCGTGGACGAGACGAGTTTCAAAGACCTTTTGTCCACGGCGGGCTTGCCCGACCCCGACCTCATCATACGCACGGGCGGGGAGGTGCGCCTTTCCAACTTTTTGCTGTATCAGGCGGCGTATTCCGAACTGTATTTTTCCAAAAAGATGTGGCCGGAGTTTTCAAAAAGAGATCTCGAACGTGCCATCGAAAACTATTCCGCGCGCGACAGGCGTTTCGGCAACGTAAAAGGGGAATGAGATGAAAAAGAGACTCATCACCGGCATCCTCTATATCGGCGTCATCGTCGGGTTCTTCTTTTTGAGGAATATCCACCCTTGGTTTTTCGGCATACTCGTGTATGCCTTTTCCCTCATCGGCACGTATGAAATGGTGCACGCTTTTTCTTATCGGAAAGTGAAGGAAGACGGAACGGAAGAACCGCCCGCATTCGAAATGGCGCTGTCGCAAAAGATCGCCGTGTTTGCGTTTGCGGCGCTCTTTACCCCCGTTTATTACCTCGTGGAATGGCTTGCGGGCGAAGGGGTCGGATACCGCGGCATGCTCATCCTCGCTTTTGTCTTCGCTCTGGCGCTTTTGTGCCTTTTGGTGTTCGACCATAAGCGCTGTTCGCTGCAGGGTGCGGGCGGGGCGATGCTGTGCGCGTTTTATCCCACCGTGCTTCTGGCCACGATGCTGCTTGCCAACGACCTCGCGGCGGGCACGCTGGCGCTTTTGATCATCTTCGTCATCTCGCCCGTGGCGGACACTTTTGCGTTCGTCGTGGGGAGCATTTTCAAGGGCAAAAAACTTTGCCCGAACATCAGCCCGAACAAGACGGTTTCGGGCGCGGTGGGCGGCATCGTGTTCGGCACGGGCGCAAGCGTGCTTTTATACTGGCTGTACACGCTGTGCAGCGATTACGTATACACGGGGCTGGGCAGCGGATACGCATGGGCGCCGTGGGTGATTTTTGCGGCGATCGGGCTGATCGCTTCGGTCATGACCGAGTTCGGAGACCTTGCGGAGAGCATCATCAAGCGCAAAGTGGGCGTCAAAGACATGGGCAAACTCCTGCCCGGCCACGGCGGCATACTCGACAGGATCGACGGCACGCTGTTTGCGAGCACGTTCGTGTACATCGTGTTCGAGATATTCGTCCTTTTATAAAGAGAAAAAATACCCGCCCGGGCGGGTATTTTTCGTATTGTGCGGCGCGGGGCGCATAAATACCGCATCCCCGCGCGTAAACTATTTACGGAGAGAAGATATGCGAAAGAAGATCGCCCTGATCGGCAGTACCGGCTCGATCGGCAGGCAGGTGATAAACGTCGTAAACAGATACCCGGAACGCTTCGAGCTCGTCGCGATCGCCGCCAACACGGGCGGAGAACTGTTTCAAAGACAGATGTCGGAGCAAAAGCCCGCATTCGCCGCGCTGCGCGCGGAAGGCGAAACGCCGTGCGGCGTGCCCGCGGGCGTGCGCTTTGCGCGGGGCGAAGGGGCGTTCGAAGAGGCGTGCGCCTATCCGTCCGCCGACGTCATTTTCGTCGCCGTGACGGGCTTTGCGGGGTTGAAAGCGGCGCTTTCGGCCATCAATGCCAAAAAGGTCGTGGCGCTCGCGAACAAGGAGTGCCTCGTTGCGGGCGGGGAGATCGTCATGCCCGCGGCGAAGGCTGCGGGCGTGAAGATCCTGCCCGTTGACAGCGAGCATTCCGCAATCTGGCAATGCCTCGCCTTCGACAGGGGCGCGCCCTTTTCCAAACTGATACTTACGGCGAGCGGCGGCGCGCTGCGCGACGTACCTCTCGGTAAACTTTCCGAAATGACGGCGAAAGACGCGCTCGCGCACCCGAATTGGGACATGGGCGCAAAGATCACCGTAGACTGCGCCACCATGCTCAACAAGGGCTTCGAAGTCGTCGAGGCGATGCGCTTATACGATGCGCCGCTCGAAAAGGTAGAGGTCGTCATGCACCGCGAAAGCATCGTGCATTCCATGGTCGCGTTCGAGGACGGCGCGGTGCTCGCGCAGATGAGTTATCCTTCCATGGAAGTCCCGATACAGTTGGCGCTCACCTACCCCGAAAGGCTTCGGGCGAACGTCGCGCCGCTCGATCTGGCAAAGATCTCCGCACTGCATTTTTCCGCGCCCGATCCCGCGCGCTACCCCTGTTTTACGCTCGCCCTCGAATGCGCGAAGCAGGGCGGGGATATGCCCTGCGCGCTCAACGCCGCGGGCGAAGTCGCCGTGCAGGCATTTTTGCGGGGGCAAATAAAATACACGCAAATTGCCGAAATTATAGAAAAGACCCTCCAAAAGACCGTCCGCCGCAAAGCGGAAAGTTACGCCCTTTTGGAGGAAACGGACGGGGCCGCGCGCCGCACGGCGCGCTCCTTCCTGCCGTAACGGAGCGATATGTGCAATCTGCTTTCTTTCAGCAGCGTAATGGGCACGATCGGCTCGGTGCTTCTGGCGATCCTCATCCTGCTCGCCATGATCACCGTGCACGAATTCGGGCATTACGTCGCGGGCAAGATCTTTCGTTTTAAAATCAACGAATTCGCGATCGGGTTCGGCCCGGCCGTTTTCAAGCATAAAAAAAAGAACGGCGAACTCATTTCCGTCCGCTGCCTGCCCCTCGGCGGATACTGCGCTTTTGAAGGCGAGGATTCCGACGAGGCGCACCCCGACGCGTTCAACAACAAAAAACCGTGGCAGCGCATCATCGTTCTGCTCGCGGGCGCGTTCATGAATTACGTGCTCGCGCTCCTGCTCATCGTCGTCTCCTTTTTCGCCTGCGGCCAGCTTTTGCTGATGACGTATACCGAACCTTCCGACGTCGCCGTGTATAACGAATATTCCCTGCACGACAGGGACGTCATCCTTTCCTGCGAGGGGAAGGACATATATCTTACGAGCGATCTGATGGACGCGCTCGAGGGCAAAAAGCAGGGCGATCTTGTCACATTCGTCGTATCGCGTGAGGAAAACGGCGGGCGATCCGAGCGGGAAGTGCAGGTCATGCTCCGCGCCGACGCGTCGTTCGACGATGTGACCGATACGGCAGCGCTCTGGAACGCGCTCGGCATAGAGCGGCAGTATTCGGAGGACGGGCAGAGTTTTACCTACCGCATTTATTCCGCGTCCTATAAAGGGTTCGGATTTTTCGAGACGATCGGAAGGTCGTTTACCTATTCTTTCCGCATCGGCGGCACGATCTTCAAAGTCCTGGGGCAGCTGCTTACGGGCGATCTGGGGCTGTCCGCGTTCGGCGGGCCGGTCAGCACCATAAAACTGACTTCGCAGATCGCTTCGCGCAGTTTGCAGCAATTTTTGGAAATTTCCGCCTATATCGGCGTCAACCTTGCGGTTTTCAACCTGTTGCCGATTCCCGCGCTCGACGGCTCGAAAGTCGTCTTTACCGCGATCGAGTGGGTGCGCGGCAAGCCGATCAACCGCAAAGCGGAAGCGATCATCCATGCGGTCGGCTTCGTGCTCCTTTTGGGCTTTGCGGTGCTTGTGGACGTGTTGCAGTTGTTTTAGAGATTCACGAAAAATGATTTGTGCTGACAAATCATTTTTCCGTGATGTGAAAGACAACCCGCCGTCGGCGTTGCGCCGAGCGGCGGGATTTTCTCTCTGCGCGGCATTTTTGAGGGCACGCATAGTATGCAATGCCGCGCATTCACTCTTTCCCCGCAAGGCAAAGGATTGCCAAACAGGGGTGCGCCGCGGAAAAGCGCGGTTTTCCTTGCGCGATAAAATGTAAAACCGTTCACACATTTTGTTTTGTGCTGACAAAACAAAATGTCGTGAGTTTGATGGGAAACCCGAGCGGTTTTTCCCTCTTTGCGGCACTTTTAAGGGCACGCAAAATATATAGTGCCGCAAATTCACCCTTTCCGTGAGCCAAAGCATTGGCAAATTGAGTGAACGGGCAAAAAGTGTCATTTTTGCCCGTTCGAAAAAGAAGTATTTGGCTTCACACTCGGCGGGATGCCGCCTGCAATTTACCGTGATGTGAAAGACAACCCGCCGTCGGCGTTGTGCCGAGCGGCGGGATTTTCTCTCTGCGCGGCATTTTTGAGGGCACGCATAGTATGCAATGCCGCGCATTCACTCTTTCCCCGCAAGGCAAAGGATTGCCAAACAGGGGTGCGCCGCGGGAAAGCGCGGTTTCCCTCGCGCGAAAAATATAAAACCGTTCACACATTTTGTTTTGTGCCGGCAAAACAAAATGCAAGTATAATAGAGTAAAAAATCGGCGGCGCAATTTTTGCGCCGCCGATGCGGTTTGTTTGCCGGTTTTTTATTCGCCGGAAGGGGCGGTGTAACTCGCGTCCTGCAATACGTAGAGGAACGCGCCCATGCCGTAGGCAAGGTTCATTTCTATGCGCATGGGGAGATTCCTGTAACGGTTGTTGGACGCGTTCGTGCTGCGCGCCGCATAGTCTACGGTGTGCGTCTGCCCGTTGTTCTTTCCCGATACGGCAAAGTTGACCACGCAGGTCGAGATGGACGTGCCCGTCTCTTCTTCCCCCTCGGAACCCTCTTCGCCGTCCGTTCCTTCTTCCGAATCGCTGCCCGTGCCGGTATCGGGCAGGGGCTGCCCGTCCATCGTAAAACTGTAATTGCGCGCGACCACTTCCGAGCAGGAAAGGGTCACGTACTGTCCGCCGGCCGCCCCGCTCACGACGGTCACGGTGTTGGAACTGTCCGCTTCGAAGGCGAGCCCGCGCGCCGAAAATATGAGCTGCGCGGTGTCGAAAACCGAATAGCGGTCTGTCAGGTCGGAATAACTCGTTTCGCCTGCGTTGAACGTTCCCACAAACACGCGCGAATTTTCTTCGGGCAGCGTTTCCGCGATCGAATCGGAATTGTCCGTCACCGTCACGGTCGCGCGGGAAGCGTCCTCATTGTATACGGTTTTCGTGGTATAACTGTAAATGACGATACTCCCGTTTTGCCGGGGGGTGTGCGAATAGGTGGTCGTCGTGCTTTCCAGCGGGGTCATGCCGTCGAGCGCGTCGCGGAACCAAACAGACGTTGTAATGGTATCCGCGGGCGCGCCCGTGTCGCCGCCGAACGCGTAGACGAGCTCTCCGTTTTGCAGGATAGACGCGCTCACTTCGAGCACGCTCGTAAGGCGGTATACGTTGTTCGCCGTAAATCCGCTCTCCGAACGGTAGGAGGCGACCGACTCCGTCGTCACCGTGTAGGTGCCCGAAACGTTCGCGTAAGAGGGGGCGTTGGGCAAAGAAGAATCGGGCGCTTCGAAGCGCACGTCGTAGGTGAGCCGTTCGTAAAACGTCTCGTACCCGCCGCCGGCGTTCGTCTGCCAGTTTCTGTTGAGCGCCACCGTGACCCGGGAAGAGCACGCGGCAAAGGCGAAAACGCACGCGAGGAGCGCGGCGGCCGCCGTCAATTTCTTTTTCATTTCAGGTAAATCTCCGCAATGTATAAAGATTACCGTATCAGTATAGCACAAAAGGGGGATTTTGTAAAAACAAAAAAGGTGAAAATCAGTTAAAAAAAAGAGAAAAATGTGCTATACTGAAAAACAAGAAGCCCGATCGTGCAAAAACGGGCAAAACAAAGGGATAAAATGCAGGTCAAAATCATTCTCGCGCCCACGGCCGAAGAGCTCGTGCGGTATCTTTCAAAACTTCCCGAAGAGGGAAAAACGGTCATATTCTGCGAGGACAGGCTCACGCTCGAAGTTGAGCGCGCCGTCGCGGAAGAAAAGGGGGTCACCTTCGACACGTCCGTCACCACGTTCGCGCGCTTTCTGCGCCCGTTGCGGGAGGAAAAGGTGCTCTCCAAACAGGGTTCGGTGCTCGTCGTCGGTTCGATCGCCGCGAAAAACGCGCAAAAACTCGGCTGTTTCGGCAAGAACCCCGCGGGGGCTGCGGCGCGGCTGTACGAGACGATCGCCCAGCTGCGCGCGGCGCTCGTTACGCCCGAAATGCTGGAAGAATCTGCGCGCGGCGTGGACGGCAACCTCGCCGAAAAACTTGCCGACATCGCCCTCGTCTACCGCGAATATCTCGGTTTTCTTTCGGGCGGGTATCTCGACGAGAGCGGCGTTTTGGCGCTTCTGCCCGATGCCGTGGCGGATGCGAAGCGGGGCGTTTCGGGCTCGCACGCCGTCTTTGCGGGGTTTACTTCGTTCACGCGGCAGGCGGCGGCGGGCATCGCCGCGGCGGTCTCCTGCGCGCGCGCGGTCACGGGCGTGTTCATCGGCGGGCGGGAGGATATTTATACCATGGAAGCGGCGCGCGCCTTCGAAAAATACTGCAAAGAGGCGGGCGCGGAGTGCGCCTACGAAACGCTCCCTTCCCTTCTCCCACCCGAAGCGGACAAGATCCGCACGGGCGTTTTCGGCGCGGAGCGGGGTGAGCCGCTCGAAACGGGCGCCGTACATATCTACGAGGCGGCGGACGCGGACGACGAACTCTCCTTTATCGCCGCGATGATCAAAAAGGAAGTTCTGGACGCGGGACTCCGGTACAGGGACATGGCCCTGCTCCTTTCCGACCCGAAGGACTACGCCGTCCTTTTGGAAAAGACCTTTTCCGAGTACAACATCCCGTATTTTTCGGACGTAAAAAAGAGCGCCGCCGAGCACCCGCTCTGCCGCTTCCTCATAAACTGGCTGAACGTTCTTGCCGAGGGGTTCGCTGCGGAAGAGGTCTGCGCCTTCGTCGGCAGCGAATTTTTCGCCGAACCGCGCCCTTCGCGCGATATTTACCGCAACTATCTCCTGCGCTACGCCAATTTCCGCGGCGGCGTGAAAAAGGAGATCTCTTCCGCCGGGCGCGACACCATGCTCCTGACCGCCCTGCGCGGAAAGTTTTTATCCGCGTTCGAGGGGGCGGGCGCGTCCGCTTCGGTCACGGCGTACTGCGCGTTTTTGCGCGCGCTCATGGAAAAATACGGCGCGGAAGGGGTGCAGGACGATCTTTCGAAAGCGCTGAAAGAGGCGGGGTACGCCGCCGAGAGCGAATTCATGTCGCGCGGGCTGGAAGTGTGTCTGCGGGTGCTTTCGGAAGCGGAGTCGCTCGATTCCGGCGCGCCGATGCGCGCGGAAGAGTTTGCGTCCCTTCTTCGGGAAAGTTTTGCGAGCGTGGAGATCTCCCTCATTCCCCAAAAACTGGACGCCGTGTTCGTGGGCAGCCTTTCCGAGAGCAAAAAGACGGCGGCGAAGGTGCTGTTTGCAGGAAGGCTCACCTCCGACGTGCCGCCTTCCGGGGCGGACACCGCGCTCATTTCGGACAGAGACATCGACCGCCTGCGCGCACTGCGCGTGGAGATCGAGCCGAAAATACGCGAAGTCAACGCCCGCGCCGCCGAAAACTGCGCGCTCGCGCTGGCGGGCTTCACGCAGAGGATATACCTTTCCTACCCGCTTTCCGCGGGCGGCAAGGAGTGCAAAAAGAGCGAGGCGGTCGACTTCTGCCGCGCCGCTTTCACGAACGCGGGCAAGCCGCTCGGCGTTCTCTCGCGCGGGGTGCTCGAACGGTCGGAGCGCTTCAACGGGGCGGCTTACACGCGCTATCTCGCCTGCGCCGCCAGCGAAAAGATCCCCGCCCTGCGCCGCCTTCTGACGCGCGCGGACGATTACAGGCGCGGAAGGAGCGATTTCTCCGCGCATTCGGGGCTGTACGCCGCGCTCAAAGAGCGGGGCGAGGACGCGGACGGCGCGCTGTTCGCCGAGCCCGCGCCGCGGTTCGTGCCCGAAGCCGCGAACGTCGTCTTCAAGGGAAAAACCGCGGTGGCGCCCACCCTCGCGGAGGGGTATTTCGCCTGCCCGTACCGCAATTTCGCCGAGCGGGGGCTTTTGCTCAAAGAGCGCGAAGAAAAGAGCGTGCGCCCCGTCGATACGGGCAATTTCATGCACGAAGTGCTCAAAGAACTGGCGGAAAACATAGGCAGCCTCGAGGACGAGCGCGCCTGCGCCGAATTTTTGCGCGAAAAGGCGGAAAAACTGCTCGAAGCGCCGCCCTATTGCTATCTCAAAGACACAAAGACGGGCGGGTTTTCCGCGGGGGCGCTCGCCAACGAGGCGGTCATCGTCGGGCTGAACGCCTGCGAACAGCTGAAAAATTCGGATTTTTCCGTGTTCGGCGCGGAAAAGACGTTCGGCTACCCCGATTCTCCATTCCCGCCCGTCGTACTCGAATCGGGTGAAAATTATATGCGCCTTGCGGGGAAGATCGACCGCATCGACCGCGCGGGGGACTGGTACCGCGTCGTCGATTACAAGACGGGCGGCTTCGAAGTGAGCGCGAAGAGTTACTACACGGGCAGGAAACTGCAGCTCGAACTTTACCTCTGGGCGGTCTCCCGCGGCGGAAAAATGGCGGGGGCGTACTATTTTCCCGCGCGCGTTGCGTACAGCGGCGAGGATAAGGACAGCCCCTTCCGCATGCAGGGCTACACCGTGGGCGACGACGCCGTCGTCGCCATGAGCGAGCGCGGCATCGAAAAGGGGAGCAAGAGCCGATATATCGACGCGTATTTCGGCAGGAAGAGCGCCAGGGCGATGAGCGAGGAGGATTTTGAGGACTTCATCGGATATTCCGTGCTCGCCGCGCGCAATTTCGTAAAGGAGACCCGCGCGGGGTGCATCGCCGCTTCGCCTTACGAGGGGGCGTGCGATTACTGCCCCTACGGCGGGGTGTGCGGGTTCGACGGCGTGCCGCGCGAGGCGGGCCCGATCGACCAGGCGGACATCGTGAACGCGGTCAGAAGGAGGAGAGGACAATGAGCGAAAGGAAACCCACGCCCGAACAGCGGGCGGCGATCGACGCGGAGGGGCGCATCCTCGTTTCCGCTTCCGCGGGGAGCGGAAAAACGTTCGTCATGATCGAAAAGATCATCTCCCTCATCCTCTCGGGCAGGGCGCAGGCGCAGTCCGTGCTCGCCGTGACCTTTACCAACCTCGCGGCGGAGGAGATGAAAGAACGCCTGAAAAAGGCGCTCGTCGCGCGCATCAACGAGGAGAGCGACGCTTCCCGCCGCCGTTTTTTGAAAGACCAACTCTTTTCGGTGAATACCGCCGACATCTGCACGCTGCACTCTTTCTGTTCCAACGTCATCCGCCGCCACTTTTATCGCATCGATGCGGACGGGAACTTCCGCGTGGCGGAAGAAGCGGAGTCGGACAAACTTAAAGCGCGCGCGCTGGATCTGCTGTTCGAAAACAGCCTGGAAGAGGGCGACGCGGACTTCGCGCTTCTGAGCAGGGCATTCGCGGGCAGCAGGGGGTTTTCCCGTTTGGGTAAACTCGTGGGCGAAGCGTACGAAAAGGCCCGCGTGCGCGCGGACGTGCGCGCGTTTCTGGAAGGTATCCCCGCTCTGTACTCTGAGGAGGGGTTTGCGGCGCTCGCGGACGAGGCGCTCGCGCCCGCCAAGCGGCGCGCCGCAAGGCTGCTCGAAGAGGCGGAGCGCATCGCGGAGGAGATCGAGCCCTTCGTAAAAGAGGGGCTGATGGGCAAAAAACATGCCGAATACTGCGACGCGCGCATCGCCTTCGCGCATGCCGTACTGGATGCGCCCGACCTGTTTTCCGCCGCCGCGGCCGCGGCGCAGGTTTCGTTCCCGAACAAGCCGCCCAACACCAAACTGAAAAGCGCGGAAAGAGAGGACGCGCTCGCGCTCGACAAGCGCATGTCGGGGCTGAAAGAGTTTTCCGACGCGGTGAAAGAATCGCTCGAAGGCTTTGAAGGCGAGCAGGATCTGCGCGCGGGCTTTTACGCCTCGGGGGAGATCGTTTCCGCCCTTTCCCGCGTCGTCCTCGCGTTCGACGAGGAATACGCGCGGCTCAAAAAACGGGCGGGCGTGCTCGACTTTTCCGACCTCGAGCACAAGTGCCTCGAACTTTTGCGCATCCCCGAAGTGCGCGAAGAAGTGCGCTCGAAGTACACCCACGTGTTCGTGGACGAATATCAGGACGTCAACCCCGCGCAGGAAGAGATCCTCTCCCTCGTTTCGGGCAAAAACGTATTCATGGTGGGCGACGCGAAGCAGTCCATTTACGGCTTCCGCGGGTGCAGCGCGGCGTTTTTCACCCGCAAATACGAAGAGTTCAAAGGGGAAGGGCGCGCCCTCGAACTCAACGGCAATTTCCGCAGCGCGGACGCGGTGCTCGATGCCGTGAACGCGATCTTTTCCGCGTGCATGACGCGCGAGACCTGTTCGATCGACTATGCGGCGACCTCGCTCATGCGCGGCGGCGGGCTGTACCCCGCGGGCGCGGGAGGGGTGCGGTTCGACCTTCTGCCCGAAAAGGAAAAGAAGGAAAAGGCGCAGCCCGAGGTGTATTCTGTCGCCGAACATCTCGACGGCAACGTCGAAGAGGAGAGCCGCGAGGGCGCGAAGATCGCCGCGATCGTCGCCGAAGAACTTTCCAAGCGGCGCTACGACCTCGCGTCGGGCGGGTTCGTCAAGACCGATTTCAAGGACATCGCCGTGCTCACGCGCGGCAAAACGGCAAAGGCGGAGCGCATCATCGCCGAACTCGTCAGGCGCGGCGTGCCCGTCGCGTCGTCCGCCGAGTACAACATCTGCGACTATGCCGAAGTCAAAACGATGATCGACATCCTCAAATATATCGACAACGCCGCGCAGGACATCCCGCTCGCCGCCGCGCTCAAAAGCGCCGTCGGCGGGGTCACGGACGGGGAACTCGCAAAGATACGCGCCTCGTCGGCGCAATATATTTCCAAAGTGCCCGAAAACGCCGGCGCGCGCGAGGACGTACCTTTTTACGTCGCCTGTGCCGAGTATGCGCGTACGGGCGCGGACGGCCTCGCGGAAAAGTTGAAAAAATTCTTTTCCGTCACCGAAAAATACCGCCTGCTCTCGTCGGTGCGCGGCGCTTCCGAGATCATGGCGGGGATCCTTTCGGAAACCGACCTGCAAATTTCTTTGCTTTCGAAGCCCTGCGGGGAAGAGCGGCTGTCCCGCGTCATGCGGCTCATCGCCGAGGCGGGCGGTCTGACCGTGGCGGAGTTCCTCGAAAAGCTCAAAACGGGCGGCTACAAGGTCGGCTTTTCGGAGAGCGGGGGCGAAAACGCCGTCAAGGTGATGACCATGCACGCCTCGAAGGGGCTGGAATTCCCCGTCGTCATCGTGGCGGGCATGAACGACCGCTTTTCGGGCGAGGACATGAAGGGGGACTTCCTCTTCGACGACGAATGGGGCTTCGCGCCCTACGCCTATGATTTCGACTCTTTCAGGCAGAAAGATACCCTTTTACGCCGCATTGTGCGCGCCCGCCTTGCGAAAAAGCGCGCGGAGGACGAAATGCGGCTCCTGTACGTGGCGGCGACGCGCGCGCAGTACAGCCTGCACTTCGTCTTTTCGGAAGAAAAGCCGTTCGACCTTGCCCGCGCGGCGGAAGCGACCTGCTTCGCCGACTTCGTCGATTTTGAAAAATGCGGTTATTTCGGCGAAGGGGAAGGGGGCGAACTCCCCGCTTTTTCCGAGCGCACCCTTGTCCTCGGCGCGCCCGACGAAGAGGCGAAGCGCGAGGTCTTGAAGCGCTACCGCGCCCCGTACCCGCATGCGGAAAGCCTTTCCCTGCCCGTCAAAACCAGCGCTTCCGAAATACTCAAAGAGAGCGGTGCCTTTGCCGAGCCTTACTATGCCGAGGCGCGGTTTGCGGGCGAAGAACGGATCCCCGCGGCGGATGCGGCTACGGGCACGGCGTACCACGCGTTTTTGGAGCGCGCAGACTTTTTTGCGGAGGACAAGGCAAAGGAAACGGCGCGCGCGCTCGCCTCGCTCGCAAAGGACGACCCCGCCGCCGCGGCGCTCGTCGACGCGAAAAAAGCGGAAGGCATCCTGTCCCTTCCCGTGTTCGGCTCTCTGCGCGGCTTTGCCCTTTCGCGCGAACGCGAATTTCTGACGAGCGTGCCCGCGGCCGAAGTGTATCCCTCTTCCGCGTGCGGCGACAGCGTGCTCGTGCAGGGCGTCATCGACCTGATGGCGGTGAAAGGGGAGGCGTGCGTGCTCGTCGATTACAAATATTCCGCGCACCCCGCCGAAAGGCTGAAAAAGGACTATACGCCCCAGCTGAAAGTGTACGCGGCGGCGGCAAAGCGCGCCGAGGGCGTAAAAAAGGTGGAAGCGTACCTCGTCAACATCCTGCGCGGCGAGTGGGTGAGGGTGCTGTAAAGCGTTGAAACGCATCCCGAAACGCGGCGCGCCCGGTCTTGCCTGCGCAGTACCGAAGCCGCGGCGCGTTTCGCCGTAAAATGCCGCCGTTCGGCAAAATATCCCGAAATACCGCATGCGGAAAAGGCTATAATTGCCGCAGAAGTATTTCGGGGTGTTTTTATGTACGGGTTTTTTCTCCGCGCGGCGGAAGTTTTGTACGCCGCGCCGTCTCCCGCAAAGGATGCGGCGTATCTTTTTCTCTTCTTCGCGCCGTTCGCGGCGTTTTTTGCCGCTTTTTTCGTATATCTGTTCAAAAAAGGTCTGCGCGTCCGTTCCAAAAGTTGGTTTTTATACCTCGCGGGGGCGTTCTCTTTCGCCTCGTCCGCCTTTTCCGTCTTTGCGTTCGGGGACGCGGCGGTATACGGGGCGGCGGCTTCCCTCCTGCAGTTCGCGCTCTGCGTCGCCCTTTACGGTGTGCTGGCGCTCCTCTGCCGAGATAAAAAGCCGAAAGCGCGGGGGCGCCGCAGGGCCGTGCCCGAGGCGTTTTTTACGGACGACGAAGAACCTCCGCTCCCCGCCGAGGCGGGCGGAACGCCCGCAGAACCGGCGGAAAAACCCCGCATCGTCCGCTGTTTTTCGGGCGGCGCCGCGGAAAGCGGGGGAGAAAAATCGCCTCCGCGCGCCTTCCGCTCTTTCGGGCCCGCCGCGCCCGCACGCCCCGCCAAAGACGTGCGTCTGGATTACGTCCTTTCCGTCGCCGAACGGCTGAAAGAACTTCCCCTCGGCGCGGGAGATCGGCTGGAAGCGGAAAAGATGAGCGAACTGCTCAACATCTATCACGGGAAAGGCGATCTCGCGCCCGCAGAATCGCAGACGCTCAACGACATCCTCGCCGCACTCCTCAAAATGATGGCAAAGTACGACGTGTAAAAGCCCTCCGGTTGCCGCTCATATGTCTCGGCTGTAATTTATTGCCGAAATAATAAAACATGTAATATAAACGCAAAGCTCCCGACGGTCAACGGCGGGAGCTTTGCGTTTATATTGTCTATATATATATTGTCTATATTAGAGAAAGATGCATCGCGGATTTTAACACATATCGAAAGGATCGGGTCTCTGAAAAAATAAAGACGAATAGACAAAAAATAGTTGCAAATTATTCATAAAGGTAGTATAATGAAAATAGAAAATTGCAAAATCGTTTAAAAATTTCGTGTAAAGCACGGGTGTCGGTTTATCAAATCGTAAATGACGAGAACGCCGTATTGTGTAACAAGCCGCGGACGGCCGCGGCGGACATATCGGGCTGTTCGATGTTCCGGAGGAATGCGGATGAAAAGAATTTTGATGATCGTAGCGGCTGCCGTACTCACGGGGCTTATCGCGATGTCGGTCGTGCTCATCGTGCAGCAGGCACAGGCTCCGGGCGGCGGGATCGGCATAACGCTCGGCGAAAACGGCGCGGAGGACGAATTCCGCATCGAAGGGATGCTCCCTGGAGACAGCGGGTCGCGCGTGTATGACGTAGAGTGCGGCACGGGCGGCAGGCTCGGCCTCACCTTTACGGCGGGAGACGAGCAGTCGTTGCTGCCCTTTGTGGAAGTGAGCGTGTCTTTCGGGGAAGAAGTTCTGTATGACGGCGCGCTGTCGGATACGGTCGGGGAAACGATTTGGGGGGATGCGTCCGGCAAAACCTCCGTCACGGTGGAATATTCCCTTCCGCTCGACGTGGGCAACGAGGCGCAGGGGGCAAGCCTTGCCCTTACCCTTCTTTTCCGGGCGGAGAGCGCGTAAAATCAAAACGGAACGAAAGGCCGATCGGGAAAATATTTCGGGCGCATGCCCGTTATAAATAATGCAAGGAGAAATATGCGATGGATGGAACATTGATGGCTGTGTACATCGGAATTTTGTGCGCGGCGATGCTTGTGCTTCTGGCGTGGCTCATCATTCAGTTGGTGCTTGAGTTCCGCCGCAAAAACAAATTTGACGGTAAAGACATCGTAGAGCTGGACGGGAAATACTACCGCGTCGTTCCGCTTACGGGCGATGCGGGGGAGGAGGTCGCGGTCTCTTCGGCCGGGCAGGAATCCGCCCCTGCGGCAGAACGGCCCGAAGCCGATACGCGGGAAGCGGAATCGCCCGCGCAGGCTGCGGAAGTGCAGGAAGGGGCCGAACTCGTCGCGGTCGACGAGGACACGGTCATTCTCCGCCGTTCCGAAAACCTTTCTTACGAGGAAGCGTATCCCACCCTGTCCCAGGAGCAGAAACGTTTTGCCGACGACATCATCGCATATGCGGTTTCGAAGGAAGACGGGCTGAAAGACCAGGTGGGCGGACGCTATGCGAGCGTTTATATCGGCAAAAAACCGCTCGTGAGGCTGTTTATCCGCAAGGGGATCGTGAATGCGCGTCTGCTCGTGCTCAATAACGACCTCGCGGAGTATGCCGACAGCAGCAGCATCAGCATTCGTGAAAAGCCGATCGATCTCAAAGTCGACCGCGCGGAAATGGTCGGCGCCGTCAAAGATCTGATCGACATCACTTACCGCAACATCATGGAGGATCGCCGCCGCCGCGAAGAGGCGCGCCGCGAACGCCGCCGCCAGAAGAGACTGGAAAAGAAACTCGCCGCGCAGACGCCTTCGCAGGAATGACGCCGGAGCGGCCGGGCCGCAATTACTTATATGCAAGGAAAACGGGATCCCGTTTTTTATTGTAACGGATTACAGCAAAATGCTGTTTTATCGTCTTAAAATTCAAAAAGGAGAGATCTATGAGCAAAAAGAAAGTCTGGCTGGCAGCCGCGGCGGCATTCGCGCTGGCTTTGTCCGTTTCGGTTCTCCTGCTTACGACGTATGCGCTGTTCTCCGATTCCGCTGAAACGCACAACCGTTTGCAGGCAGGAACGCTGGATATCGGGCTGTTCGAAACGAGCATGACGGGCAACGCGCTCAACGCCGAAGGAAGGTTCGAAGATTACAGCGAACCGATAGACGGCGGCCGCCGCGACCTCGAAACCTATGACGGCAACGTGTTCGAAATCGAAAACGCCTGCCCCGGCATCTGGCGCGAAGGCGCGTTCGCGGTCGTGAACAACGATTCTTCCACGGCTTTCACCTATTCCGTCACGATCGTCGGCGTCGAAGCGGGCGCGGAGGATGCGGAGGCGTCGCAGGCGTTGCTTTCGGAAATCATGATCACCGTTACCGACTGCGAGGAAAAGGAAACTTCGTTTTCGCTTTCCGAAGCCGCAGGGGATGAGGGCAAAACCGTCGCTCTCGGAGAAATGCTTTCGACCGATACCGAGGAGACGTTCACGATCCGTGCCGAATTTATCGATTCGGGCACGGCTCAAAGCGGAAGCGTCACCTTCGACATCCGCGTGACGGCGGTACAGGCAACCGAATAAAATACAGGATCGATACCCGCCGCCCGCAAACGCCCGCGGCAACGTTCTATGGAACAGATGTAAAACAAAGCGAATAAATTTGTAATTTTATTTCAGGAGAAAAAGATATGAAAGCTTTAAAGAAAAGCATCGTCGCTTGCGGCGTCACGCTTGTCATGTGCGTTTCGCTCCTGCTCGGCACAACCTTCGCGTGGTTTACCGACAGCATCACCAACGAAGGCAACCGCATCCAGTCGGGCAGCCTGAAGATCGACGCGTATGCGTACGACCTCGGCGAAGGCGGCGTTTCCGTTTCCATCGACGGCGCGCCCGAAGATACATACACCTTTGCCGCGGACGGGCAGAATCTGAAAACGGACACGGCTCCGATCATCAGCGGCACGCTCGCGCCCGGCGAATCCTCGGCGAAACTCCTCAACGTTTCCAATGCGGGCAGCCTCACGGCAAAAGTCAAACTCGACTTTGCGATCGTTTCCGAAACGAACAACATCAGCGACGTTTTGTGGTTCGACTTTATCGGCATCACCGTCGACGGCAATACCGCGACGGCCGTCACGGGCGAATTTACCGAACGCGAAATGTCTCAGCTTGCCGAACTTTCCGAACGCGAATTTGAACTCGCGCCCGAGGCGGGCATGTGGTACGTGTTCGTGTACGGCATGAAGGGCGCGGAAGCCGGCAACGAATATCAGGGAGGCGAATTCGAGCTCGACGTCACCATCCTCGCGAAACAGGCGGTCGACGGCGCGGAGTATGCCACAAGCGTCGCGAGCAGCGAAGCTTTGACGGAAGCCATTTCCGAAGGCGGCAATATTTCCCTCGACGGCGATATGGATTTGAATCTTGAAGCCAACGAGCAGGGAACGGGCGAAAATGTCATCACCCAGGACACGACGATCGACCTCAACGGCCATACGCTTACGAACGATGCTATGTTAGCCTCTATTCAGCCGGCGGCAGGCGTGTCGCTGACGATCGAAAACGGTTCTCTCGATTTCCGCGTTACCGAAAACTGGAATGTGGCGCACGCATATATCAGTGTAAGACAAGAGGGGAGCGAACTTGTCGTCCGCAACTGCGACGTTGTCAGTTATCAGTCTTTTGCGGTCATCGAAACGCCGGGCAACACCAGGATCACGATCGAGGACAGCGATATTTTCTGTGCAAATTCCGTTGCGATCAGCACGAACGCCACGAAGTCGTATCCGTGCGAAATCGTGATCAGAAATTCTACGATCGAGTGCGGCGTGAGCGAATCCGACGGCTATCAGGCGTATGAAAACGACAACTGCGCCGTATGGCTGAATGTTGACGGCCGTCTTACGATCGAAAACAGCACGATCATCGGTCAGCGCCAGGGCGTTATGGTTCGCGGCGGCGAGGCGAATATCAGCAATACAACGATCATTTGCAAAGGTGAATATTCTGACTTTACCACGAACGACAAATATGTGAACGGAGGGTGGAGTACGGGCAACGAAGTTCCCATGGCAGCGCTTGTCGTCGGCGACCGCAACGAGAGTTTTTATCGATACAGCGCAAGCGTCATAGTGACGGGCGGCTCGATTATTTCGGAAAACCCCCGCGTTCCCGCAATTTATATTTGGGGAGAAGACGCTTACAGCGCAACGCTCAAGTATACGGCGACCACGATCACCGGGGAGATCAAGGGCGGCGGCAACAATACCGTAAACGGTACGGCTGTTACAGACAATAAGCCCCTTTCCTGAAAAATCACAGTCCCCTTCGTGTGCGTGCGGGGCGGAAACGTTTCCGCGCGCACATGAGCGGGCAAAAATTTCAGCGTAAAATCAAAGAGAAAAAAATCAACGTTTTTGTAAAAGGAGAAAAATATGAAAAGTATAAAAAGAAGCATCGTCGCGTGCGGCGCGGCGCTTGCGGTCAGCGCGGCAGCGTTTGCCGGCACGACTTTCGCATGGTTTACCGACAGTATCACCAACGAGGGCAACCGCATTCAGGCAGGCAGCCTGAAGATCGGCGGCTACGCGTACGACCTCGGCGAGGGCGGAATGAGCGTTTCCGTTCCCGAGGCGTCGGATACGCCCTTCGTTTTCGAAGCGGAGGGGATGAACCTCAAAACGAGTTCCGACCCGATCGTGAACGAAAACAACTTCGCACCCGGCGATATAAACGCAAAACTTTTGGAAGTCGTCAACGAAGGTTCGCTCGACGCGATGGTCAAACTCAATTTCGTTATCGGCGGTTCGCTGACGGACGCGCTTTGGTTCGACTTTGTCGCCGTTGCGGATGACGGTACGGTCACGGGGCAGTTTATGCAGCGCCCGATGAGTTCGATATCCGAACTCGCCGCAAGGGAGTTTGAAATTTCCGCAAACGAAACGCTGCGCTTCGCGCTCATCTACGGCATGAACACTTCTGCGGGCAACGAATATCAGGACGGCGTTTTTACGGCCGACGTCACCATTCTCGCCAAGCAGACGGCGGAAGGCGCGGACTATGTTGCGGCGGCAACGAGTGAAAGCGAACTGAAAACCGCGCTTGCTTCGGGCGGCAACGTGACGCTGGCGGGGGATATCTCCGTCGCGACGGATAAAGAATATAACGATCCGGAAAGAGCACTCCCGTTGATGGATGTTCGAAAAGATACGGTCATCGAATTAAACGGGCAGACGGTCGCTTTGAATCCGGAAGATTATACGGATATAAGCATACCGTATACGCCCGTGCTGTTTGCCGTTTATGACGGTGCAACTCTAACGTTGAACGGAGAGGGTACGGTCAACGCTGAAGCCGCCATGAATAACAGTTACGGTATCAACGTTATGGGTGGTACACTCGTTATCAACGGCGGCGAGTATTATGGCGCGATGTCTGCCGTACAGGTGCAAACCGGCAAGGCGATCATCAACGGCGGGTTCTTCGATCTTGCGCCGACCGTGAAAAAAGTCGCGCCGCAATATGTAACTTATCTTATCAACGGAATTGACGATAACTTTGCAAACGGTTCTGCCGAGATAGAGATTCGTGGAGGTACGTTTGTAAATGTAAATCCTGCGGAATCTTGGAGCGAAATAGAAAAACCTATCAGTTTTGTCGCCGACGGTTACACCGTCATTTCCGAGAAAAAGAGCAACGGGGACGTGTGGTACACCGTCGTTCCCGTGGAAGAGTCTGCCGATTCCGCGCAGTCTTTCGCAAACGCGCTGACGGGGCTTGACGTTGCGGGCAATGTCGAAAAGGTCATCAACGTCGAAAGCGACATAACGGGGATTACGGGCATCAAAACGGCCGCGGGCAACGACCTTACGGTCAACTTCGGCGGCAACACGGTCACGGTGGCACAGCCCGTCGGTTCTCCGAATACGGTCACGAATGGCATGCAACTTTTGCGGGATTCTGTCGTCACTCTTTCGAACGGCACATATAAGCCCGCGGGCCCGTTGATCCAAATCCTCGTTCAGAACTATTGCAACCTGACTTTGAAAGACGTTACGCTCGACGCAAGGGGTTTTTCGAATGTGAGTTACGTGCTCTCCAATAATTTCGGCACGACCACGATCACGGGCAGAACCAATATCTATGCTCCCACGGGGAAAGTCGCGTTCGATGTTTATGATTATACTGAGGGCGGATATCCGACCCCGCCCACGGTCATCGTCGATGAAAACATGACGGGGACGATCGAAGGCGAGATCGAAGTGACGGGCGGAACGCTTATCATCAAAGCGGGTACGTTCAACGGCATAATCGAAATGACGGGCGGTAACCTCATTATCATGGGCGGCACGTTCAAAAATACGGGCATGGACTTCGAAACGTTCCAAGAATACGTTGCGGACGGATACGTCGTAACGGAAGGCAACGGCGTTTACACGGTGACTGCCGAATAAAATCAGACCGGATTCAAGCGAACGAAAGGCAACGGGCGCGGTTTTCGCGCCCGTAAGTCGGTTTAAGGGAGTGCAATTTGACGGATAAAGTTAAAAAAGTTTTTTCTGTCCTGTCCACAGTCCTGACTGTTCTGATCGTGGCGTTTACGGTGTTCGTCATGCTGTTTACGATCATTTCCGTAACGACGGTGGACAAGCAGGACCGCACGATTTTCGGGTACAGGATGTACATCGTTATGTCCGATTCGATGCAGGACACTTTTCAGGCGGGCGACATCATTTTTTCCAAGGCGGTCACCGACGACGGTTCGCTGGAAGCGGGCACGATCATCACGTTCTATTCGAGAGATTACGACGAAGTCGTCACGCATATGATCCGCGAAAGGACGACCTATGACGGCGCGCCCGCATATATCACATACGGTACGGCAACGGGAACGAACGACGAAACGCCCGTCACCGCGTCCGAAGTGTTGGGCGTGTATGCGTTCCGTCTGCCCAAAATGGGGTACTTTTTTAACTTTTTGAAAACGCCCGCGGGCTACGTGTGCGTCATTCTTATTCCGTTTTTGATCGTCATAGCGTTTATCGCCGTACATTTCGTGCGGTTGATATCCGCATACCGCAAGGAAAAGGGCAAGCAGGAACGCGAGGCGCGCGCCGCCGCGGAAGCTGCAGCCGCTGCCGACAGGGAGGAAGCGGCGCGCCTGCGCGCGGAAATGGAAGAATTAAAGGCGCGCATGGCGGAACTGACGGGAAGCTCCGCTGTTGGGAACGGCTCTTCCGCCCCTCGGCAAGAGGACGGCGCTTCGGCCGTGCAGGATGCGGACGGCGGGAAAGACGGAGAAGGGGAAGAAGAAAAATAAATGCTTTTACGTTTCGCGCATAAATCTGCGCGAAAAGACAACGGAAAAATATCGGAAGTGAGATAAACCTGCCGTACGCAAAGCGTACGGCAGGTTTACGTATGCCGGTGGATCATGTTGCCGAATATCGGGTTCGGCCCTTTAAGGGGCGGCCGCACTTTCAGTTCGCCGCGCTCTCCGAAAGCACGCACAGGGTCAGTTCGAACAGTTTATTGTGCGTCATCGCGCGCTTTAAAACGTCCGCGGTGACGACGGTATCCTTTTTTACGATCACGTTGCCCCGCACGTCGCAAACGTCCGCAGGCACGCGTTTGCCCGTGAGCAGGGCGCTCCCCGCTTTCGGTTTGACCGCGGCAGGCCGCGCGGCTTCCCGCGGTTGTGCGGCAGGCCTGCCCTCTTGCGACGGCGCGGGGCTGCCGCCTTCGGGCGAGGGGCGTTTCCTTGCGGGCGCGCTCTTTTTCTGCTTTAAGGGCAGGGGAGAGGTCAGGTCGAAAAACAGAGCGTCTTTTACGCTCGCAATGCGCGCGGCTTCGATCTCCTGTCCGCCCGTCAAAAGCAATGCGCGCACCTCTCCGTTTTCCGTAAGAAAGTCGCACACGTTGCCGAGCGATTCGCCCGTTTCCGAATATGCTTGCATTCCGAACGGGGCGGGTACGGCGTCTTTATACTGCCGTTCGGCGAGCGACTTCACGATGAGCGCGTCCTGCACCGAGATCACGGAGGAGGCGGGCAGCTCGTGCTCGTCCTCGCGATCGTCGAAGTATTCGAACGCGCGCACCGTTTTCAGGTTCTTGGAAAGGAGCGCGTTTTTCACCGTTCCCGCGTTTTCCCCGGATTTTGTAAAGATGTTTTTGCCGATGCAGTCTGATAATCTTTGCATGTTAGACCTCGCTTTTCTGTTTATTTTATTATATCGCCCGTCCGTGCGGAAAAGAACGGCGCAATTTGAGAGAAAAGGGCGAAGCGCGTCGGCTTTTGGCATATCCGTTTGACAATATTTTTTCATCGGCGTATAATTGTGGAAAGAAAGGGAGGTGCTACGGATATGTGTGAAATCAAGGTCGAAAAGACGCAGGACTATGAAACGCTCGGGAAAATGGCGTATGAAAGCTGGCATTCGGCATACGACGGCCTATTGGGGGCGAAGCAGGTCGATTACATGCTGAACAAGTTCCAGAACGCCGCCGCCATGCGCATGCAGTGCGAAAAGCAGAACTATACCTATTATTTCATCGTTTGCGGAAACGAAAAGATCGGCTATTGCGGCTTGCAGGGGCAGGGGAAAGATCTGTTCCTTTCCAAAGTTTATCTTGCGGAAGGGGAACGCGGCAAGGGGCTGGGGCAAAAGGTCTTGGCATTCGTTTTGGAAGAAGCGGGGCGGCAAGGCGCTTCGCGCGTGTACCTGACCGTGAATAAAAACAATGCCCGCGCCGTCCGCGCGTACGAAAAGTTCGGGTTCGAGCGCGAAGGGGAGGAGTGTACCGCCATCGGCGACGGGTATTACATGGACGATTATATTTATTCGTACCGCCTGCAAAAATGACCTTCGCCCGTCTGTCTGCGAAAACCGCCGCGGGGCTGACTGCCCCGCGGCGGCAAAATAAAAATTTTCCGTTTGTACGGCGAAAAAACGCGCGCGGCACGAAGCGCGTTTTTTTGTTTTCCGCGGCGGCCTCTGCCCGCGCGAACGGAGAAAGCCCGTATGCCCGACAACATAAAAACGCACCCCGCGGGCAAATCGCCTCGCGGGGTATTGGTTTTCATTGCATTATTCAGTTTTAAGAGACTGATAAGATGTATCCGCAAAAGTACCGTTTCGGCCGCGAACGCATAGGCCTGCAGAGCACCGTGCCGTCCGCAAAGGTCGGATCGATTCTTATTTTACTGCCCCTTTCGTAAATTTGTACATTGGACCGTACCCCCGTCAAGCAAGTTTCCTTAAATCGGATCTGTACATAACAGTACCTCCTCGGCATAGGGCGCGGATACATGAAACTCTTGTTCCTTCAGGCTTCTTTTCCGACAGCAAAGGTGTGATAAAGAGCTCTCTGCACCCCGCGGCGTTTCTCCCGAAAAATTTCTTCTTCTCCTTCTTCTTTTTTACCCTGCGGCCCGAATCCCAAGCGCTTGATTTCCGGAAACGGACGCACGCCGCAAAAATTTGGAAGAGAGAACCCGCGTGCCTTCTGCATTGGTTGTACCGAGGGAAATTTACGATTTTTCCCTTTGGTCACCTCTATTATAGCACGGTTTTTCCGTTTGTCAAGAGTGTTTTGAAAAAAAGTTTCAAAAATTTTTATTTTTTATCAGTTTTACACATTTTTCACTTCATGCTCGTAAACCGTATATCGTAGCGCACTTCTGTTTTTTCGAGTATGGTGTCTTTGAAATCGGGGTATTGCCTGTGTCGGAAGCGGTGCAGTTTTTCTTTGACTCCGAAAAGGTCGCACCCCGACGCGGCAGACTTTTGCCATGCGGAAGTAAGTTCTTCCCGAAATTTGTTTTCCGCCGCTTCGAGCACGTTTTCCCGCACGATCAGCGTCTTTGCCACGTCGAGAATGGTGCCGGCGCTGTCCGTGTCCGCGACGCGCGCGTTGGCGCGGATGGAAAAGGTCAGCACGGGCATGCCGTTTTCGAAGGTCAGTTTGCGCTTTTTTTTGGAGATCTTCATTTTCAGGCTGTAGGTGATCTCCCTGCCCTCCGCGTCTTCGGCGGTCACGTTGCCGTAGGCAAAATCGGTATCCGTGGCGGCAAGGTTGTAGGCGAGCGTCTCTTCCGGCGTCAGCATCCCCGCGCGTTTTCCTTCATAAAAAAGCATGGTTTCGGATGCCTGAAAGATATCTTCGCCGCCGCTTTTCCCGTTTCCGCCCTGTCCGCCGCTCCCGCTCTCTGCGGAAACGGGCGCGGCGATCGGCAGCGGACGCTTTTTCGGATGCCACCACTTATTGCGTTTGATGAACGGCCCGAACGCATCTTCCGCGTTTTCCGCAGCCGCGGCTGCGGATGTCGGGGAAGAAGAGCCGCCGCCCTGGCTTTCCGCTTCGCTTTTTACCGAAACATAGGGCAGGATCCCGCTTTTTCCTTCCGAATAATAGCCGATCGCAAAATTTTTGAGGATGGTAACGGACACGAGCCCCGTCTTTTGCGCTTCGGAGGAGAGGACTTTCGAGATCGCCGAGGCGGAAATGTCGTTTACGGGAGACTGCGCCTGAAAAACTTCGCGCGCCGTCCCCGAGCATGCGGCGACCAGGCAGGAATCTTCCACCGCGTCGTTGCGTAAGAAATAATCGAGTACGTTAAAAACGTTTTCGTTTGCCGTTTCTTCGCCCAAAAGGATGAGTTTGCAGTGTACGAGGGTGGGGTACCAGCCCGTTTCGTGGTTGAGCTCCGCGATCGCCTCGCCCACCGTCCGCGCGTTTTTTACGGTCACGTTGCCCGCCGAGCCGCTTCCCGTGCTCGCGGGCACGGCGATCTGCGCGGTCACGTCGTAGCCTTCGCCCTCTTCGGCCGTGTCGATGCCGAGCGCCACGACGATCGCCGTTTCCTGAATGTCGATCAGTCCGAAATCGTTGGAGAAAAACAGCAGTAAAAGCACCGCCGCCGCCGCGAGAAAGATGCGCGTCCAAAGTTTATTCATGTTTTTCCCTCCGTTTCAGCAGGAGTGCCGCCGCGGGCAAAAGGTAAGCAAACAGCGCGAAGATAAACCACAGTTTTTGGGTGAACAGCGTCTGTACTTCGAGAAACGAATAATTAAAGAATATCGAAAGCGCCAAAAGGAGCGCGTTCACGGCCGCGGCGGGGATAAAGGGTTTGCACCCGAGCGCCTTGCACACGCAGTGCACGCAAATCTGCGCCGGCACGCAGAGTCGGAAAACCATCACGAGCGCGATCGCAAAAATAAACAGGTAGTCCACCCTCCCGAGGGACGTGAAGGAAGTGGTGTATTTCGAGATCTGCGCCACGGCGTTCTGCTGCCTTACGGCGATGTCCGAAAAGATGCCGTAAAACACGGCGAGGAACAAAAGCACCGCCGCGCATCCCGCCGCATAGGCCGAAAGCACCTTCGCGGACGCGCGTTTTTCGTATTTGAAGTTCCCGAGGAAAAAGAGGAGAAACGCGGCGTCGGTATACCAGTTGGCGGAAAACAGGCTGCCTTTGAGCACGTCTTTTGCGGGCACGCCCGCGATCGGCAGGAGAGCCGAAAAGTCGGCGTGCGGCACGGCGAGCAGGATAAGCACCGCAAAGGCGGAGGCAAATACGGGCAGGGCGATGTCCGCCATCCTTCCGATACTTTTGAATCCTTTCACGCAGGCGTAAAAGCAAACGAAAAAGAAGGGCGCAAACGAAATGATGGACGGGACGTTTTCATAGAGTACCCGCAAAACAAAGTTTTTCTGCTCCATGACGGGCAGGAGCGCGGAGGCGAAAAAGAAAACCGCAAACAGCCCGTAAACGATTTTTGCGGCGATCTTCCCGAAGGTGTTTCCGATGAGTTCAAAGAGCGACATCTCCGTCTTTTTGGAAAGGAGCATGACGGCGGCGACCGCCGCGCCTTCGATCAGGCAGTTGACGAAGGCGGATAAGAGCAGATCGTTGCGCGAATTGTACACGAGCGTCGCGGGATATACCAGCAGTTTTGAAACGGGCATCATCGCGGCGAAAAAAAAGCAGATCTGCCGCACTTTAATTTTGTCCATGATTCACCTTTGCGCCTTCGTTTTTCAGGCGCGTTTCGTTTTTGGTCTTAAAAACTTCGGGGCGCTTGTCCAGCCCGTACAGGGAGGTTTTGACGAGGGAGTCTTTCAGGTCTCTGCGCACGATCGGGGAAAAGGGCGCGAGCATCGGCGCGCCGTACGCGTCCGCCGTCACGAGGTAATAGAGGATGAGCGCGGTCGTCAGCACCACGCCGTACGTGCCGATGCTCCCCGCCACCACGACGAACGCGATGCGCAAAATCGAGGTCGTACCCACGAGATCGGGCACTGTATAGGCTGAAATGCCGCTCAATGCCGTGATGATGATCGCCGACGAGGACACGAGCCCCGCTTTGACTGCCGTGTCGCCGAGCACGAGCGCGCCGATTACGGAGAGCGCGAGCGCAACGTATTTCGGCATCCGCACGCTCGCTTCGATGAGGATCTCTAAAACCAGCAGGAGGAAAAAGAGTTCCAGGCTGGGCGAAAGGGGGATGCCCTGAATGCTGCCCGAAATGGTCAAGAGAAAGGAAAGGGGCAGTATCTGCAATTTAAACAGCTGCGCCGCCACGTAAAACGCGGGCAGAAAAACAGATATGAAAACGCCCAAAAAGCGCAGTATCCTCGAAGCGCTCGCGCGGTAAGGGGAAACGAAGTAATCCTGCGCGCCCTGAAAATCTTCGACGAGCAGATAGGGCAGCGTCAGCGCGATCGGCGAACCGTCCACCAGAACCGCCACACGCCCTTCGAGCATTTTCGCGGCGAGCACGTCGGGTTTTTCGGTCGTGCCCGCGGGTTTGAACAGCGAGCCGGGCCGTTCTGCGAGGAATTTCGCGACGTAGGAGGAATCGGGTATGCCGTCGATCTCGATGCATCCGATCTTGTTCTCGATCTTTTTGACGATCTCTTCGTCCGCGATGCCCTCGAGCCAGCCCACGGCGATCGCCGTTTTGCTCTGTTTGCCCGCCGTAAGCGTTTTGAATTGCAGTTTCGGGGTGCGCAGGCGGTTTCTCACGAGCGACATGTTCGTCTTCAGATCTTCGATAAAACCCTCCCGCGGGCCCTTTACGGCAACGGCGCCCGGAGGTTCCATGATGGCGCGCATGCTCAGTTTTTTCATGCCCGCGATCAGCGCTTCGGAAACGCCGTCGATGAACAGCGCCGTATTGCCCGCCAGCACCTCGTCGGCGATCTTCGCGGCGTCCTTTTCCTTTTTGATTTCCGGCGCCTGCAGGAGTTTTGCCGCCTCGTTCGCAGTTCCGGGCGCGTTTTCCGCGGAAAGAGGGCGGGCGATCTGTTCGCCCAAAAGCGCCTTGTCCGTCATGCCGTCGGCATATACGGCCGCGCACGCCGCGCCGTCTTTCGTTTCGAATCCGAAAACGAGGATGTCCTCCGACGTCAGAATGTTTTTCAAAAGTTCTACGTTGTCTTTGCACTTGTCTGTGAGTTTTTTCATTCCGCAATGAGTATACGCAAAGGCAATAAAAATATCCGCAGGCATGGCGCCTGCGGATACTTTGGGGAAATCAGATTTCTTTGAGCGCGTTTACGGCAAGTTCCGCCGCCGTCTCGGGCGCGCCGAGCGACAGGATGAACGCCTTTGCCTGTTCTTCGTCCGTTTCCGCGAGCGCGGCGACTCGCTCCGCATCCGCCTTCGTGATCGCGCAGTAAGGGGAAAGCATCTCCTCCGCGCATTCGGCGCGGAGCGCCGCCCTGTCCGGCGCTTCGCCCTTTTTAAAGAGCTGCGCCGCAACGACTTTCGCCGCCGTCGCGAACGACCCGCAGGAAAACCCGTTTTTTACGAAGATCCCCGCGTTTTCGGCGACGTTTCCCGCAAACACCGCGCCGTACGCGAAGTACAGCGCCGCGCCCAGAAGGAAGGGCAGAAATACGAGAAATTTGTCGCTCACCCTGCCTTTGAGCGGCTTTCCGAGAAAGAAACAGCACACGGCTACGATCCCGCCGATGACGAGCACGTCCGCATTGAACTGCCGCAAGTACCCAAACAATTCCAAAAGATCCATGTGTCCGCCTTTCAGAAGGCGAAAAGGCTGTCCACCGCCTCGAAAGCGGCATTCGCCGCGTCATGGTATCTCAGATGAAACGCAAACGGCATCCTCCCGTTCACCTCCCGCAAAATAAATTTCCCCGCCGCGTCGCCATTATAGCGCGCGGCGGGGCGTAAAATCCAGCGTGACTGCCGGGAATTTGCCGAGGGAGGTTTTTCCGCACACGGGCGGCGCGCCCGTCCGCGTGCCGCCGATGCATTGCCTGAAATCAGCCCTGCGCTTCGTCGTCGGTCGGCGCGGAAAGGAACAGCCGCGCGGCGACGGCGGTCATGTCGTCTTTCGCACATCCGTTTTCGCGGGCGAGCGCTTCGGCGACGAGGCTGTCGCAGATCGACTGCGGGTTGCGCGGGGAGAGCGCCGTCAGAAAGTCCGCGATGTCCGCGCTCGAACCGAACGCGTCCGTCACGCCGTCGCTGATGAAGAGGAGGGTGTCTCCGTCCGACAGTTTTTTGCGCAGGGTCGTTGGGCGCACGCCGTCGAGTATCCCCAGGGGCAGAGATTCGCTTTCCAGCACCTCTATCTTGTTTTCGGAGAGGATGAAGCCGAGCGGAGAGCCGATCTTCACGATGTCCGCATACCCTTCGGCGAGGTCGACCGTCGCAATGTCCACGCACGCAAAACTTTCTTCTTTGTTGAAGGAAAGCAGCCTGTTCACCGTTTCCAGGATGAGCGGGGACGGCATCTTCGCCCGATAAAAACTCTCCACCAGCGAAACGGTGCAGTCGGAGATCTTTCTTGCGTATTCCCCGCTGCCCATCCCGTCGGAGAGCGCCATTAAAAAGGTCTTTTCGTCGATTTTGAGCACGGAATGGGTATCCCCGCTCGCGCTTTCGCCCTCTTTTTTCGCCGCCGCCGTGCCGAACGCCGCGTCGAACGCGGGGCGCTTTCTGAATTCGTAATAATACTTGTCCGCCGCGATCGCCCGTTTTTTGGAGAGAACGGCGGGCGCGAACACCTTTTCCGCGGCGATCAGGATTTTCTGCGTGTCGTAATTGCCTGCGGCGGTGAGCGAAACGCATTCTTCCGTCACCATTGCTTCCTGGCACACCACGCCCGCGCGCGCGAGCAGGGATCTGAGCCGCCGCTCCTTTTCCGCGTCGGGGGAAAAGGGGCGCGATTCGTCCACGGCGAGTTCTTTGAGCATGGCGCCGATGCACCGCGCCTGGTCGGCGAGCAGCTGCCTGCCGAGCGCGGCGTTTTCCAGGTCGATCGCGTGCCGCCTGTATTCGGCGAGCAGTTTGTTGAGGCAAAAGAGCATTCCCGAAGGGTTCACGCATTCGGAAGAGAGTTTTGCCGGAAGGTCGAGCAGGGTAACTTTTCCTTTCCCCGCGCCGATGCCGACCAGTTTTTCGATCGCTTCCCCCGCGCCCGACTGTTCGCACCGCTGCCTGTTTTCGCATTCCGCGCACACCGACGAAAAGAGCGCCTCTTCCATGGCCTGCCGCGCGCCCGTTTCGTTTTCGGACGAAGCGTCGAGGGCTGAAAACGCGTTTTCGATCTCGCGGAACACGGCGGCCATGTCGAACAGCCGCTCGCCCGCAAGCGAGCGTTCCGCGTTGATCGCAATGCGCGTGAGCTGTTTTTCCCCGTACGTTTTGAGCTTTTGCGACCATTTGGAGAGGAGGGATTCCGGAAGAAGTGCGAAGATGAAGCAGGGGACGAGCGATGTGAGCAGCGTCAGGTAAAAATCGCCCGCGGGGACGCTGCTAGAGCCTTCGAGCAGATAGCGCAGTATCACGTCCGAAAGGAAAACGGCGAGGGCGGCGGGGAGTTTGCCCGAGCGCAGAAAAGCCAGCCCGACGCCGGCGTATACGGCGAACACGGCGACGGGCGCGGACAGCGCTTCCCCCGCGGCCGCGCTCTTTGCGATCGCCTCGGGCAGGGCGAGCACGAGCGCGCAGAAAAATACGTTCGCGTTTTTCAGCGTGCCGAGCGCGACGAGAAGGAGAAGGATCGCCGCGCCTTCGTAAACGTAAGTGCCCGCCAGTTTGTAAAAACCGATGCCTGCGGCGGCGGCCGCCGTGCCGCAAAAGATGAGTTCTTCCGCGCTCAGGCGGCATCTTCCCGCGCGGAACAGCGCGCAGCGGAGCGCGCCCGTTGTCACGAAGCAGAGCACGTATATCACCGCGCCCGCGATGAGCGCCTTTATGTAATCGCCGTAAACGTATCTTCCGAACAGCCCTATGAAGATTCCGGCGGCGGGCAGCAGCCACAGCGCGATCTCCGCGCGCATCTTTCGCTTTGCGCGCGCGTAAAAAAAGTAGACCGCGCCCAAAAATACGCATTCCGCCGCATACACGGCGAACGGTATCCACCCCGCCGCGAGGGAAATTCCTCCCGCAAGGAGAAAGAGCCCGGCCGAAGCGAATACGTTCAGCCCGCAGGCGAGCATCGCGGCATACAGCGCGAAGGAAAATGGTTCGAAGCCGTCCATGGTAAAATTCATGCACAGCATTGCAAAAAAGAGCGCCGCGTAAAACAGGGCGGCGGTGTAGCCGTATTTCAGGCGAAATCGTGGCATTGCGTCTCTCCTCGGTCGATATCCGCCCTTGCCGGGCGGTCGAACCTATTATATCTTTCCGCGCGGCGCGAAAATTCTCCTCTTTTGCCGAATGTGAAAGAATATTAAGAAAATGTTTTTTCGGCGTTCATCTTTTCTGCGCGGGGGAAAGATTGACAGATTTTCCGCGATATTGTATAATTTATCGGAACAGACGAGGGGCGGGAAAACGCCGCCCGCCGCACGCGCGGCACAAGGAGAGAGACAATGAGGATCTACAACACGCTGACCAGAAGGATCGAGGAGTTTGTCCCCCGCGAGGAGGGCAAGGTCAAAATGTACACCTGCGGGCCGACGGTGTACAACTTCGCGCACATCGGAAACCTGCGCACCTATATGATGGAAGACGTGCTCGAAAAGTACCTGCGCTACATCGGGTACGACGTGACGCGCGTGATGAACATCACCGATATCGGCCACCTTTCTTCGGATGCGGACAGCGGCGAGGATAAAATGCTCCTCGGCGCGAAGCGCGAACATAAAACGGTTCTGGAACTCGCAAAATTCTATACCGACGCCTTTTTTAAGGACTGCGAAGAGCTGCACATCAAAAGGCCCGACGTCGTTCAGCCAGCCACGGGTTGCATAGACGAGTTTATCAAGGTCATCTCTTCCCTCATCGAAAAGGGTTACGCGTACTTTGCAGGCGGCAACGTGTATTTCGACACCTCGAAACTCAAAGAGTACCACGTGTTTTTCAATTTCAAGGAAGACGATCTCGAAGTCGGCGTGCGCGAGGGGGTGGACGAGGACGGCAACAAGCGCAACAAAAACGACTTCGTTCTGTGGTTCACCAAGTCTAAATTCGAAGACCAGGCGCTCAAATGGGAAAGCCCGTGGGGCGTGGGGTATCCCGGCTGGCATATCGAATGTTCGTGCATCGCCATGAAGTACCTCGGCGAATACGTCGATATCCACTGCGGCGGCATCGACAACGTGTTCCCGCACCACACCAACGAGATCGCGCAGAGCGAGGCATACCTCGGGCACAAGTGGTGCAATTATTGGTTCCACGTTCTGCATCTCAACACGCAGGGCGGCAAAATGAGCAAATCGTCGGGAGGATTCCTCACCCTTTCCAAAATGAAAGAGGACGGCTTCACCCCGATGGAATACCGCTTTTTCTGCCTGCTGTCCCATTACAGGAAATCTCTCATCTATTCGGAAGACAACCTCGCCAACGCGGCGAACGCCTACAAAAAACTCAAAGCCAAAGTGCAGGCGCTGCCCGAAGAAGGCGGCGTGGACGAAGCGGGTTTTGCCCGTTATAAAAAGCAGTTCACCGACGCGCTGGACAACGATCTGAATACTTCGCTCGCGATCACCGCGCTGTACGACGTTTTGAAGGCGAAAGACATAGGCGGCGCAACGGCGCGCGCGCTCGTCGAGGATTTCGAAAAAGTGCTCTCTTTGGGGCTGTTCGATAAAGAAGAACAAAAAGAGAGCGCGGGCGGCATTTCCGCCGCGGAGATCGAAAAACTCATCGCCGACCGCGCGGCGGCGAAAAAGGCGAAAAACTATGCCGAGGCGGACAGGATCCGCGCATACCTTTCCGAAAAGGGCGTGACCCTTACCGACACGCCGAACGGCACGACGTATAAGATAGGCTGATTTTTCTTTTCATGCCCCCGCGGGCGGCCGTAAAAGGCCGCCCGCGGGGGTTCTTTCCGGTTATTTTTTTCGCACGGGCTTTACAAACGCCGCGCGAGCGGGTATAATAAAAGCGAGAAAAAAGCCGCGCGTCGGAGCGCGGCGCAAGGAGAATTTATGACCCTTTCGGCATTCCCTCTTAAAGACGTGACGATCGAAGACGAGTATTCGCGCAACGCCTATGCCAAGGAGCGGGCGTATCTTCTTTCTTTGGAAGAGGGCAGGCTCCTTGCGGGGTTTTACGAAAACGCGGGGCTGCCCGCGCCCTTTTCCCGTTACGGCGGGTGGGAAAATTCCCTCATTGCGGGGCATACCCTCGGGCACTACATGACGGCGCTCGCCCAGGCGTATGCCAACCCCGCGACGCCCGAAAACGAGCGCGGACTGTTCCTGCAAAGGGCGCAGAACATAGCCGAAGCGCTTTCCGACTGTCAGAAAAACAGCAGGGGCGGGCAGGGATTCATCTGGGGCGCGCTGCCCGCGGCGGGCGGCGCCGAGGCGCAGTTCGACAACGTGGAGGCGGGCAAAACCAACATCGTGCGCGAGGCGTGGGTGCCCTGGTATACGATGCACAAACTCATCGCGGGGCTCTGCGACATTTATCTTCTGACGGGTACGCAGCGTGCGAAAGAAGTCGCTTCCGCCCTCGGCGACTGGGTGTTCGCGCGCGTTTCCCGATGGGACGGCGAAACGCAGAGGCGCGTGCTGTCCGTCGAATACGGCGGCATGAACGACTGCCTTTATACCCTGTATTCGATCACGGGTAAGCCCGAACACGCCCTCGCCGCGCACGTTTTCGACGAGGAAGCGCTTTTCGACGCCGTGCTCGAAGGAAAAAAAGACTGCCTGAAAGACAAGCACGCCAATACCGCGATCCCCAAGATCCTTGGCGCGCTCAACCGCTATCTGACCCTGCATAACAGGTCGTTCGGCGGAGAGACCGTGGACGCGTCGCGCTATCTCGACGTCGCCAAGGCGTTCTGGCAGATCGTAACGGAGCGCCATACCTATGCTACGGGCGGCAATTCGGAGTGGGAGCATTTCGGGCCCGACTACGTGCTTGACGGCGAGCGAACCAACTGTAACTGCGAAACGTGCAACGCGTACAACATGCTCAAACTCTCCCGGGGCCTGTTCTGCGTTACGGGCGAAAAAAAATATACCGACTTTTACGAAAACGCCTATATCAATTCCATACTCTCTTCACAAAATCCCGAAACGGGCATGACGACGTACTTCCAGCCCATGGCGAGCGGGTTTTTCAAGGTCTACGGCGAACCGTTCACAAAATTCTGGTGCTGTACGGGCAGCGGCATGGAAAGTTTTACCAAACTCGGCGACAGCATTTTTTACCGCGCGGAGGGCGCGCTGTATATCGAACTGTATTTTTCCGCGCATATCCGTACGGATGCGTTCGAAGGGGTGCTGGAAGCGGATTTTCCCTTCTCCGACACCGCAAAATTCACCCTTTTGCGCGCGGACGCACCTCTCAAAGTGTATTTCCGCGTGCCGTTTTGGGCAAAGCGGGGCGCAGAGGTGCAGAAAAACGGCCAGCGTGTGAAGGCGCGCGCGGAGGACGGGCACGTTTCGGCGGAAATGCGCGCGGGCGATACGGTGCTGGTGCGCCTGCCCGAGGAGGTGACCGCGGAAAACCTGCCCGACGCGGAAAATTGTTACGCTTTCCGCTACGGGGCGGCGGTGCTTTCGGCCGATCTCGGCACAAAAGACATGACGACGGCGCAGACGGGCGTCGAGGTCACCATTCCCGAAAGAAAGATCGTAAAGACGGAGCGGCTGTATTTCCCGTCCGTCAGGGCGTTTCTGGCGGATCTCCCCGCACATTTTAAAAAAGAAGGGGAAAAATTCGTGCTGACGGGCGCGGACATTCCGCTCACGTTCTCTCCCCACTTCGAACGGTATAAAGAGCGCTACGGCATTTACTGGTATCTCGAAGAGGGCGCGCGCCGCCCCGAAACGTACGACGGGCGCGAACTTGCCGATACCGTCCGGCCCGGTTACGGCCAGTACGAAAACGACGCCCTGCACGGCATGCAGGAAGAAAAAACCCGCGGCGTGACGGACGACGGCACTTACCGCTATGCCGAAGCGGGCGGCTATTTCGCGTACGACATGGCGGTTCTGCCCGAAAAAAAGAATACTTTGCAGATACGCCTGCGCGCGGAGGACAACGGCAAGCCGCTGCGCGTAAAGGTCGGCGGACGGTTGCTTTTTGACGAACGGCTTCTGTACACGCAGGGGGAAGCGGAATACGTGCGCGAGATCGGAATCCCCGCCGAAATCGCCTCGTCCGCCGCACAAAAGCCGGCGGGCGGCAAAACGCACCGCGTACTGCCCGTGCGCTTCGAGGGGGCGGAAAGCGAACCCTCCGCGCGCGTCTGCGGCTTTATCCGCATTTATGCGGAATAAAGGTTGAGGTGCTTGCGGATATAGAGTATCTGCAAAAAATTTTCGGCGGCAATTTAAAAACGCGCGAAAGCGGTATACCGCTTTCGCGCGTTTTGTTTTTCACGTTCTGCTATTTTTTATGTTTTAAGGAAAGGTACACCATCAAAACGGCGATGTCCGCGGGGTTCACGCCCGAAATGCGCCCCGCCTGCCCGAGGTTTTCGGGGCGTATTTTGTTGAGTTTCTGCCGCGCCTCCAACCGCAGGCCGTCGATCTTTTCGTAGTCGATGTCGGCGGGCAGTTTTCTGTCTTCCAGCGCTTTCGCCTTTTCGATCTGTTCCAAGCCGCGCTTGATATAGCCTTCGTACTTTACGTCGATGACTGCCGTCTCTATGTCCGCGCGGTTTCTCCCCCGTAAAATGCCGAAGTGTTCTATTATGTCCTTCGGATCGATGGCGCGGCGGATCATGTCGGCATAACTGATGCCGCCGAACAGCGTTTCGAACCCGTGCGCGCGCATAAAACTTTCCGCCTCTTTGGGCGATACGCGCGTATCCAGTTCGGCGCGGATCTCTTCCACCGCCTTTTTGCGTTCGAGCGTGCGAAGGCAGCGCTTTTTCGTCGCCAATCCCGCCCTGTAACCGAGTTCGGTCAGGCGGAAATCCGCATTGTCCTGCCGCAGCTGTATGCGGTATTCCGCGCGCGAGGTCATCATGCGGTAGGGCTCGTTCGTGCCCTTTGTCACGAGGTCGTCGATGAGCACGCCGATATACGCCTGATCCCGCCTTAAAATGAGCGGGGGCAGCCCGCGCAGTTTGAGGGACGCGTTCAGTCCCGCGATCAGCCCCTGCGCCGCGGCCTCTTCGTAGCCGCTCGTGCCGTTGATCTGCCCCGCCGTGTACAGGTTTTCGATCTTTTTGAATTCGAGGGTGGGGTACACGTCGAGGGTATCGATGCAGTCGTATTCGATGGCGTAGGCGTAGCGCATGATCTTCACGTTTTCCAAGCCCTCTATGGAGCGGTACATCTCCCGCTGTACGTCGTGGGGAAGGGAAGAGGACATGCCCTGCACATACACCTCGTTCGAATTTGCGCATTCGGGTTCGAGGAATATCTGATGCCGCTCCTTGTCGGCAAAGCGCACCACTTTGTCCTCGATGGAAGGGCAGTAGCGCGGCCCCGTGCCCTTTATGACGCCCGAATAGAGGGGAGAGCGGTGCAGGTTCGCGCGGATGATGTCGTGCGTCTTTTGGTTGGTATAGGTCAGGTAGCAGGGCTTTTGTTTTTGCGGCACGCGCTTTGAAAGGAAAGAAAAAGGATAAATATCCGTTTCGCCGCGCTGAATTTCGAGTTTTGCATAGTCGATGGTGCGCCCGTCCACGCGCGCGGGCGTACCCGTTTTAAACCGCCGCACGTTGAAGCCGAGGTCGATGAGGTTCTGCGTTAAAAGGTTCGCGGGCGCAAACCCGTTCGGCCCGGAGCTTTGCTTGTATTCTCCCGCGACGACTTCGCCTTTCAGGTACACGCCCGTGGCAAGAACGACCGCTTTCGCGGTGATCACTTCGCCCACGGCCGTCTTTACGCCCGAAACTTTGCCGTTTTCCACGAGTATTTCCGCCGCTTCGCCCTGCAGAATGGAAAGGTTTTTTGTGTTTTCGAGCACCTGCTTCATGCGCGCGTGGTATGCGTGCTTGTCCGACTGCGAGCGCAGGCTCTGCACCGCCGCGCCCTTGCCCGTATTCAGCATGCGGATCTGGAGCGCGGTCTTGTCGGCGTTGATGCCCATTTCTCCCCCGAGCGCGTCTATCTCGCGCACGAGGTGCCCCTTCGCCGTGCCGCCGACGGAAGGATTGCACGCCATAAAAGAGATGCTGTCGAGGTTGAGCGTCAGCATCAAAGTCTTTATGCCCGTGCGGGCGAGTGCGAGGGCGGCTTCCGCGCCCGCGTGCCCCGCGCCTACGACCACGGCGTCGTATTCGGTTGTGTAAAATCGATTTGTGATCATAATGTTTTCGAAATTTGCCCCGAGGGCAGAAAAGTGCAATCGCACAAATCTCGGAATATGCTTTCCGGGATTTGTGCGAAATAAGTCATTGTTTAAGGATCATGTTGCGTATGTCTTCCACTTCTTTGGCGATGCGGTCGTTCACCTTGATCAGGTTGGTGATCTTCTCGCGCGAGTGTATCACGGTGGTGTGGTCTCTGCCGCCGAGCGCTTCGCCTATGGAAACGAGGGGGATGTTCATGATCTCGCACATGAGGTACGCGCAGATCTGCCGCGGCTGCACGAGTTCTTTTTTCTTGCTTTTGCCCAAAAGGTTCTCGCGGCTGATTTTATAAAAGAAACAGATGCTGCCGATGATCTTGTCCGCCGTGACCGTTTCGTGCTCTTCGCTCACCGCTTCGCGCAGCGCCGTCATGGCAAGTTCCATGGTCACGGGCTGCTCGTGCAGTTTGCTCGCGAACACCACTTTCGTCAGCCTGCCTTCCAATGTCCTCACGTCCGTACCCGAGTCGCGCGCCAGAAATTCGAGCACGTCGGGCGGAACGATCGCCTTGCGCTCGAACGCTTTCTGTTTGAGGATGGCGATCTTCGTTTCCGTGTCGGGCGGCTGTATGTCGGCGATCAGCCCGCCTTCGAAACGGGTGCGCAGCCGCTCTTCGAGGGTGGCGATCTCCTTCGGCGGCACGTCCGAGGTGAGAACGACCTGCTTGTTTTCCGCCTGCAGGGCGTTGAAGGTATGGAAGAGTTCTTCCTGTACCGCCTGTTTGTTGGCGAGGAACTGCACGTCGTCGATGAGCAGCACGTCCACGTTGCGGTAGCGGTTGCGGAACTTCGCCTGCAGATCGCGGCTGTTGCCCCCCTTGAGGTAGATCGAGTCGATGAATTCGTTGATAAACTTCTCGCACGCCGTGTAAAGCACGCGCAGGGAGGGCTTGTGCAGGTTGAGGTAGTTCACGATGGATTGCAGAAGGTGCGTTTTACCCAGCCCCGAAGCGCCGTAGATGTAGAGGGGGTTGAAAACCGCGCCCGGGTTTTTCGCCACCGACTGCGCCGCCGCGAACACGAATTCGTTGCTCTTGCCCGCAACGAACGATTCGAAGGTGAAGCGCGGGTCTACCGCGACGGGCGTATAATCTTCGTCGAATTCCTCTTCGTCGGGGCGGTAATAGGGCTCGTCGCTGCCTTCCACCATCAGCACGAAGTCTGTGATGCCCGTGTCCGCTTTCGTAATCGCCGCTTTGATCTTGTCTTTGAGCTGATGTACGATGGTCTTTGCGAAAAATTCTGTGTCCGTTTTCAGCACGATGCGCGTCCCGTCGATGTCGACGGGTTTCAGGCCGGAAATGTAGGTGGTGTATGTGATGTGCGCGAGCGTCTGTTCAAGATTCTCTCGGATCGCTTTCCATAAAATTTCGTACTGATTGTTTTCGGACATAATTACCTCTGAACACTTTATCTTTTTTCGTAAATTTGCTATAATAATAACCGCAGTATGCAAAAAACCGCGCCTTATCCCGCGTTTTTTCGCCGTTTGAGCAAATATTCTCCCGCCATATACGCGCGGGGCGGCTTTGCGCCCCGCAGGTATGTATCCCATTATAATATAAATCGCAGAGAAAATCAAATCAAAACAAAGAGATGAAAATAAAAAATCTGTACCTCAAAAATTTCAGGAATTACCGAGAGGAAACTTTTACCTTCGAGGGCGGGCTGAACGTGCTTTACGGCAGGAACGCGCAGGGCAAGACCAACTGCGCCGAGGCCGTGTTTTATCTCTGCACGGGCACGTCGCCGCGCGCGAGGAAGGAAAAGCAGCTCATCCGCACGGGGGAAGCCGCCGCATTCGTGCGGGCGGACGCGGAGAGCCGTTTCGGCACGGTGCGCATCGAAGCGGATATTTACGAAAACAGGCGCGAGATCCGCGTCAACGGCATGAAGATCGGCAAAAACGCCGACCTTTTGGGCAACATCAACGGCGTGTTTTTCAGCCCCGCGGAACTCCGCCTCGTGCAGGACGGGCCGGACGAGCGCAGGCGGTTTCTGAACGTTTCCATATCGCAGCTTTCCAAAAGTTACTATACGGCGCTCATACGCTACAACAAGATCCTCGAACAGCGCAACGCGCTCCTCAAAAACCGCGACCTCGGAACGGTGTTCGAAACGCTGCCCGTGTGGGACGCGCAGCTCTGCCGCTATGCCGCCGAGATCGCCGAAAAGCGGCAGGATTTTATCCGCGAACTCGCGCCGCTCGCGTCCGAAATGCACGCTTATCTTACAGACGGTGCGGAAAAACTGGACGTTTCTTCCGAAAAGAAGTACCCGCAGACCAAAGAGGAGATCGAAAAAAAACTTTCCGAAGAGTTCGCCGGGAACTACGAGCGCGACGTGCGCCTGGGCTTTACCGCGTCCGGCCCGCACAGAGACGATCTGAAAATACTCATCGGCGGGGAAGAGGCGCGCGTGTTCGGCTCGCAGGGGCAGGCGCGCACGGCGGCGCTGTCGCTCAAACTCGCGGAACTTGAAATTTTCAAAAAGCATGCGGGCGAATATCCCGTTCTCATCCTCGACGACGTGCTCAGCGAACTCGACCTGCCGCGCCGGCGCAAACTCGTTGCCCGTCTCGGCGAGGTACAGACCCTGCTCACCTGCACGCATGCGGAAAAAGTACTCTTCGGCAAGGCGGTCAACAAGATCCGCATCGCCGACGGGAAGATCAAACGGCAAACCGAAAAATAAGGAAAAAAGCGGGGGAGCTCCCGTTTTTTCCGTATTACGGAAATCGGGAATAAACGCATGAAAAATTTTGCTACAATCATAATTGGGGCGAAACAGCGGGAAGTCCCAAAATGCGGCCGCCGCATCTGCTTGCGGGCGGCTTACGCAAAGGAGGAGAATGGATGAAAAAGATGAACGCAAGGGAGACGCTTCTGTATTTGGCGGAGTTGTTGACGGCATATCTCGAAGAGCTGCGCTCTGCCGCAAAGGACGGGTTCGCTTACGGGGAAAAGACGGCGTACACGGAATGCCTGGAAATCGTGCAGCTGTGGGACGAAGCAGCCGTGAACGGGTTGGATTACAAGATCGAAAAACGGTATCCTCTATAAACGGCCGTTCGGTCGCCATGCAAAACGAGCACGGGGGGGGGGAGCAGAGCCCGCCGCCGTAAAACCGGCTTCGGCCATGCGCCGCGGGCGGGACGCTTTCAGCGTCCCGCCCGCATTTTTTTTGCAAAATTTTACCGCCCGGAGAGCGTTGCCCGCATTTTTGCGGGAGCATAGAGAAAAGTGGTGCTTTTGTGGAGAATTGTGCCTTGTTTCATCGGCACAAAAGGGATTATAATATAAGAGACTGCGATTTTGCGCCGGCGAGAAGCCCGCCGGGCTCATGTTTGTTCCGCGCGCGTTGTTTCGGGCGCGGCGTGCGCTTTTCTGTATTCGGACGGGGTTTTCCCGAATTTCTTTTTAAAGTTATGGTTGAACGAACTGACGCTGTCGTAATAGATATCGTTGGAAATTTCCAGAATTTGTCTGTCGGTCGTGCGCAGAAGTTTTTTCGCGTAGACGAGTTTGAGTTCGTTTATGTATTGCAGCAGCGTCTGCCCCGTATAAAATTTGAACAGGGTGGTCAGGCGGGAATAACTGTAAGGGGTCTGCCTGGCGAGCTCGCGGACGGACATCGCGAACCGATAGGGGGAATTCAGGTAGGAAATGAAGTCGTTCAGCCAGTCGGGATAGGAGGATATGTTGTTCATCCTCTTTTCGAGCAGCACGAGAAAAAGGCGGTTGATGACGATGGTGGAGATCGTCTGATACTTGTCCTTGGGCTGCATCTGCGCGGTCAGACAGCATTCGATCGCATAATCGACCAGTTCGCCGTCTATGGTAAAGGAAAGGTTGGCGTCGCTTTTGCGCACGTCGTAACCGTGCCCGTAGGCGGACGAGAGTTTTGCGAACAGTTCGTCCGTGAATACGAAGGTGATCGACTGGTAATCTTTATGGTCTTTGTCCGCATAGGTGAGTTTATGCTTGTCCTCCGGGCGGACAAGCCATACGTCTCCCTTGGTGAGCACCTTTTCCTTGCCGTTGATCGTATGCAGGATGCGCCCGCTGGTCACGAGCAGGATCTCCCAGTGCGCGTGGGTATGTTCCACGGGGTATTCGACGTTGTTCCAGTTGAAAGCGGCGTCGAGCGAGTCGAACGGGCAGCTCAATTTCCATGTGGCCTTTGCGGGCATGCTTCCGATCGGCCTGTAGATCGGTTCACGTTTTTTGTTCATGTTTACATTATAAACAAGGAGACGGGCAAAGTCAAGCCTTTGGACGTTTTGCAATAAAATCACGCGAAAAATAAGGCAATTACGGCTTAAATAGTAATTTTTTACAAGAATATAAAATATTTCGACTTGAAAACGCATTTTGCCCAAGTTTTAATAGAAGAGGAAAACGGGTTCACCTTTGCGGCGGGCGCGCTTGCCGTTTTACGGAATGCGATTGAGACGGGAGGAAGGATGAATAAAACAAAAAGATGTGCCATGGCCGTTTGGCTTGCCGCCTTTCTGGCGGTCACCGCCCTTTTTGCGGGCGGGGCGGCGTTGCAGTACGACGTGCGCATCAAGCACAGCGGCAAAGGGGAAGCGACGGTCTCGGTGCAGACGGACGAAACCCTGCAGGAATTTACGGAGCGGGTCAACGCCGTCATCGGCGATTACCTGGTTCTTTCCGCGGACGACATGTACGAAGTGGAGAAAATCACAAAGACGGACGGCGGATACGACGTGCGCGTTTCCTTCCGCAGGATCGATAAGATACGCGGCATGGGCCTGACGGATTTTGCCGACGCCTCCGAATACTTTGTGGAAACGGGCGAAGATTATATGAAGCTGCTTCGGTGGCAGTCCGGGAATCTGCGCATCGTCGCGTCGATGATGATCGAGCACCGCATGGGAACGGTCAGGATCTCGGGCGGGGACGGATATCCCGTATTGGCAAAGGATATCGGCGGCCGCGACGCGCCGCTCGAATCCATCCTCGCCGACACGGAAACGATCGCAAAATCCAAGATCGTCTCCCTGTCCCTTTTGAATCTGGAGGGCGTGACGTCTATAAAAGTGACCGTCCCCGGCAAGATCGGTTATTATGCGGGCGGGAACTGCGAACTCGTCTCGGAGGACACGGTCGAATATTTCCCGATCGCGACGCCCGTCGTGACAGAAATGGCGGACGAGGACGGCAACCCCGTATTCGTGGAGGGAGAATCGCCCACGGTGTTCGGGTATATCATTTTCGACCCGTCGCTGTCGCCGTTGGAGATCGCGGTCATCGTGATCGCGTCGGTTGTCGTCGTCGGGCTGGTGACTTCGGCGCTCGTCTATCTGTACAGGAGGGGCAGGCGCGTGGTCGAAAAACAACGAAAAGAGGGGGAAAGCGAATGAAAAGAGCGCAGGCAGAGGCGAGCGTCGGCGAGCCGGTCAAAGACAATCATTATATACGCGCGGGCCTGAAAGACGTGATGCGCGGGAAAACGATGGGGAACATCAAGCGGCATTGGATGCTGTACCTGTTCCTGCTCCCTTCCGTGACGCTCGTGGGCATTTTCTGTTACGGCTCGATGTTCGGCATATTCATCGCCTTTCAGGAATACGAACTGCTGGGCGGCGTTCTGGGGAGCGAATTTGTCGGGCTGAAAAATTTCATCGACATTTTCACGGCGGACACGCTCGGCACGTACCGGTATTTCCGCAATACCATTTACATATCTCTCATCCGAATCGGGACGAACTTCCCGATCATCCTCATTTATACCCTTCTCGTGAACGAGATCAAGCGGCGCAGGATCAAATCCGTCGTGCAGACCATATCGTTTCTCCCGCACTTCATCTCGTGGGTCGTGGTCGGAGGCCTCGCGTACAACCTGCTCACCGTAAACGGCGGCACGCTGAACAGGATCCTGGAAATATTCGGGCAGGAAGAGATCTTCTGGTATTCCGAACCCAAGTACTGGTGGGGCATCCTCGCCGTTTCCTCCCTATGGAAGGGCATGGGCTGGGCGACGATCATGTACCTTTCCGCGCTCGGTTCGATCGACGGCGAACTGTACGACGCCTGTCTGATCGACGGGGGAGGAAGGTTCCGCCAGGCGATCTCGGTCACGTTGCCCGGCATCATGAACGTCGTCGTTTTGCAGATCATTCTCGACATGGGCGGCATCATGGGCGACAACTATGACCAGATCATCTCCATGATCAACGGTTCGCAGTCTCTGAGCGAAACGACGGAAGTCGTCGGCGTCCTTACGTTCAATGCCGCCACGGGTTCGGGCAACCTTTCGCGCGCGACGGCGTTCGGGCTCATCCAGAGCGTGATCGGCTTTATGCTCGTGCTTATTTCCAACAGGGTCGCCAAAAAAGCCGGCCAGACAGGTATCGTATGAAAACGGCTGCGAAAAAAATGAAGATGAACAGGAAAAAGGTGCGCGTGTTCGACGTGGTGAACGGGTTCCTCATGGTGTTGTTGTCGCTGGTCTTTCTCGTTCCCTTCCTCATGGTCATTTCCGCATCCCTTTCCGACAATACCGCGCTGCAGCGGGACGGGATCTCCCTCATCGTCAAAGGGTTTACGTTCGAAGGGTATGCCTTCCTGTTCAACGCGATGAAGGATACCTTTATCCGCTCGATGCTCGTTTCGCTGTTCGTGTCCGTCACCACGGCGACGCTCGCCATGATCGTGGCGACGTTCGCGGCGTTCGCGCTCACCCGCAAAGTGCTGCCCGGGCGGAAGTTTTTCAACATTTATTACCTCATCCCGATGTTTTTCAGCGGCGGCATGATCCCCGTATATCTCATCGTGCGTGGTATAGGGCTGTACAATACGCTCTGGGCGCTCATCGTCCCGTCGATCGGCGGCATGTATTTTATACTGCTTCTTCGCAATTACATGTCCGCGATCCCGAGGACGCTGGAAGAGGCTGCCGAACTGGACGGGGCGAACGACCTGCAGGTCTTTGTACACGTCATCATGCCGGTCACGCTCCCGATGATGGTGTCCATTTGGCTCATGTCGTTCACCTCGAAATGGAACGACTGGGCGAGTTCGCTCCTGTATCTGGGCGCGAACAACCAGAAGCTGTGGACGCTGCAATACGTGCTCAAACAGATGATCGCCGACATGCAGGCGCTGTTCGGCAGCAGTTCTTCGGGCAGCGTTTCCGACGCGCCGCTCATCTCGGCGAAAAACGCGGGCATCGTCGTTTCCGTCATCCCGCTGATCGTCGTCTGCCCGCTCGTGCAAAGGTTTTATATTTCCGGCGTCATGGCCGGTTCGATAAAAGGCTGAACAGCCGAAGAAGGAGGAAAATTTATGAAAAAGAGGTTTTTAAAAGCAATTTCCGCCGCGCTGGCGCTCGTGCTGCCCCTTTCCGTCGCGGCGGCGTGCGGTGGCGGCGGGACGACGCAGATCACCCCCGGCGGAGACGGAACGCGCCCCGCGGGGCAGAAGATCGTCATTTATGCCGGCGGTTCGAGCGAGTTCTCCTGGGTCAAGGGGAGCGAAGAGGACAAAGTGATCGATTATATCGAAAACAAGTATTACGAAGAGACGGGCAACTCCCTCGACTTCGAAGTCGCCTATCTCGGCGAGGACATGCGCCAGAAACTGACGAGCGAGCTTGCGGGCGGCACGCAGGTGGACATCGCCATATCGCACACGCGCGGCGGCGTCGGCATCGACGATTTCGTGCGGACGAACATGCTCTATTACGACCTTGCCGACCTCATCGAAACGTACGCGCCCAACCTGTACAAAAACATCAGCGGCACGCCGCTCAATTCCATGACCACGTACAGCGAGCAGGTCATCGCGATCCCCGCGGTCATCAATCCGTATAAATTCGGCATCCTCGTGCGCAAGGATTACATGGAGGCGTGCGGCTTCACCGACGACCCCGACATGACGGGCGAGGTATGCGCCGAAACGGGCGAGAATTACGTGCTTGTCGACAATCTCGAAGCGTTCGAGGACATGTGCCTGGCGATGAACGAACTTACGGGCAACAACTATGCGGTGTCCGGCGCCACGTGGGACGCGGAAAAGGTGCTCGTGCTCGGCCCGTATACCGACGCGGGGTATTTCTCTTCCGCGATACGCGACTATACGGGCATGGACGGCGTATATCCCGGCAACATGACCGAGGAGTACGGCGACGTTCTGCAAAAGGAATATGAGTGGGCGGTCAACGGCGTCATGTCCAAAGAGGCGAACGCGACGCTCCTCGAACAGGCGGAGAGCGCGTTCATCTCCGGTTCCACGGGCGTTTTCATCCAAGACCCGACCATTCAGCACCTTATTCAGGTCGCAAGGCGCACGAAGGCCGCCGATCCCGACGCGGAATTTACCGTTCTCGGCCCGCTCACCAAGGATTCCGATAGCACGTTGAAGGGCTTTATGCGCAACACGCCCGCCACATTCGCCGCGGCGATCCTCAAAAATTCCACCAACGCGGTGACCATCCTCAAATTCCTCAACTGGGTGTATAAGGATGCGGATAACTACAACCTCTGCCGCCTCGGCATCGAAGGGGAGCATTGGGTGGACAACGGCGACGGCACGTATTCTTATCCCGAAGGCAAGGAAGACTATCTCACTTCGCCGCCTTATTCGGGCATCCTGACCCTCGTGGAAAACCAGAGGATATCCAATCTCGTATACGACGGGTACACCGAGGACGAAAAGTCCTGGATCGAACTCGCCGCCACGCCCGAATACTACATAGAAAACGACCTGATCGACTACATCCTGCCCAAGAACGAGACGTATGCCGCCCAGGCGCAGAACAACATGTACGAAGCGGTCGTCGTAAAGGCATGGACGGGCCAGGCCGATCCTTCTTTGACTTTCCACGACGCGATCATGAGTTACCGCAGCAGGGGCAAGGATCACGTGGAGTATCAGGCAACGGCATATAAGAGCATGAAAGCGCGTTTCGAAGCGCTGGGGTAGGAGAATGATCTGTTTCATAATCGTCTTTCTCGCCGCGCTGGAATATATCGCCTTCGGCATCGCTTTTCTCGATAAAAAGAGCGGGAACAGGCTTTGGTTTCTCGATTTTATACCCTTTGTCGCCTTTTTCCGCGCCGACAGGCTCTCGGGCGGGTTCGACGTGGCCACGGTGCATGTCCGCAAATTGGGCGTCACGTTCGTCATTTTTGCCGTCGTCATTATCCTGGCGACCGTATATGTGCAGTGGGGGCAGAACAATCTTCCCGATATCGACAGCAATTCCCTCAGGCAGATCATGTATATCCCCGTCGTCGTTTGCCTCGTCGTCGCTTATGTCGACATCGTAGGCTTCGCGGTGAAAATGATCGCCTTAAAGCGCAGGCGTTTCCGCTTTGACGTGCTTGCGTGCATGCTGTTTTTGACGATCCCGTTTTTCATCAACATGAAGGAAGGGAACATAGGAGTTGTCACCGCGGAGGGGTGAAAATGAAAAAAATCGGTATTCTGTTTCTGACTGCGGCGCTCGCGCTCGGCGCGCTCGCCGCCTGTGCGGGCGACCCGCCTCCCGAAAAGGAGGAGCCGGGCCCGGAAGACCCCGTGTATACCTATGAAGAGGTGACGACGTCGCCCGACTATGCGGAGGTGGATGTTTCGGATTATACCACTTACTATTTCGACTCGGAGGGCGGCAGCGACAGTGCGAGCGGCCTGAGCGAGGGCGAGGCGAAGAGTTCTCTTTCCGCGGCGAACGACCTCATACAGACGGTGAAGGAGGGGCAGCCCGTCCGCATCCTGTTCAAGGCGGGTTCGGTATGGTCGGGCAAACTCGCGCTGGGCGGGTTCACCGCCACGAAGGAGAAGCCGCTGATCGTCGGCGCGTACGGGCAGACGGAGACGGAGCCGTACGCGCGCATAGACGGCAGCCATGTCGCCGTGGAGATCAATGCCGGCAAACTCCGCGTTTCCGGGCTGGAAGTGACCGCGCGCACGGGGAGAAACGGCATTTACATCAACCTGACTTCCGCGGGCGCGCTGACCGACCTCGTCATTTCGGGCAATTACATTCACGACGTGAATTTCCGTTACGACGGCGAGGAAGACGTCACTTCGTTCGACCTTTCCCGCGACGACGTCGAGGAGATCTGCCCCGATTCCACCTATACCTACGGCCACGGCGCGATCGTTCTGGAAACGAACACGAGCGACTTTATCGGCCCGAGCTGGTGCGAGGACGTGTGGATCGAAAACAATAAGATCGAGCGCGTTTCGCGCGTGGGCATGTTCCTCGGCAGCAACTGGGCGCGCCGCCCGGGCATGAACTGGGGGTATAACCATTACTACGACGACGATACCAATTACTATCCGCACAGGCGCATGGTCATCCGCGGCAACGAACTGAACGCGGTCGGCGGAGACGGCATCGTGCTTTTGGCCGCGCGCGACAGTTACATCGAAAACAACACCTGCTATTACGCGCAGCTTCTGGGGCGGCCGAACTTCTGGAACGCGGGCATCTGGACGCATTCTTGCAGGTATACCGTCATCCAGTACAACGAGGCGGCTTATACGCAGAAGGACAACGGCGCGGGCGACGGGCAGGGGTTCGATATCGACATCGGCAATTCCGACGTTATATTCCGCTACAATTACAGCCACGACAACGAGGGCGGCGGCATCCTCTTCTGCAACACGTCGTCGAACGAACCTGTCTACGATGAAAACGGCGAGGCGGTGGTCGACGACATCGGGCTTCCGCTCATCGAAAAGCGGTTCAGCGAGTGGGACAGGAACGTCGTCAGCAACAACGTGTTCGCCGACAACGACGGGCAGCTGATCACCTCGAACGGCAAGATCAACGGGCTCGTGTTCGTGCAGAACACGGTCGTCCTGTCCGGCGACAAATCGTATGAACAGATCATCAAGACGCAGGACTTCAACAACAGCGGCGTCAAGGGCGGCGGGTGGCTTCTCGCAAACAACCTCTTCGTATCCCGCGGGAACGAGTACACCTACTTCAACATGTCTTTTCTGGTTTCGTTCGAGTTCAGGAACAACATTTTCTACGGGTTCAGCGAAGAATTTTACGCGCAGGACGCGGTCGAGGGCGGTTACGTCGACATAGACCCGCAGGTGTCTTTGCCCGCAAAGGCTGCGGACGGCATGGAGGGCGCGTACGCGTTCGCCGCGCAGGCGGCGGCGGTGTACACGGGCGGCATCGACATCGACGTGCGCTATAAACTCGACTATGCGTCGCAGAATGCCGAAAACATCGATTATATCGGCGCTTTTTGCAAGGCGATCGATAGATAAAAAAGATAAGGAGGAGCAATATGAAACGCAAAAGGATCTTTTATGCAGTCATGCTCCTGGCGCTCGCGGTCTTCGCGCTCGCGCTGGCGGCCTGCACGAAAGACGGAGATCCCTCTTTCTCGTTCAAAGAGTCGCGCATCTGGCTGGACAGGTACGAGGAGAGGATGATCGAACTGGAAACGGGCGACGCGTCAAAGCTCACATGGACGAGCAGCGACGAAAAAGTCGTAACGGTGACGGGCGGCCTTGCCGTTGCACAGGGCGAAGGCAGCGCGACGGTCACGGCTTCCGACGGAAGTTTTGAGGCTTCCCTGACGGTCACCGTCAACGACTCGGGCGAACGCCCCCGCATCGTGGTGGGAGACCCGTCCGCATACCTCGGCACGGAGACGGAATTCGAGGTGTCTGTCGCATATCTCACGTCCGAAACGCCCCTGGATGAGTACCAAGTGACGTTTACCGACGATACCGTCGCCTCATTCGCGGACGGGAAGATCACGGGCAAAAAAATCGGCTCGACTTCCGCGACCGTATCGGCGACCTATAAGGGGCTCGAACTGGAAAACACCTTCACGCTCACCTGCCGCGCGGCGTACGAGATCACCGTGGAAAGCACGGAGATCGAAATTTACGACACGACCAACGAAGACTTCCAGAGCGCCGAGATCGTTGCGTCTTTGCTGTACTGCGGCCGGGAAGACGCCGACGCCGAGCTGACATATACCGTCGAATCGGGCGCCGATTACGTGAGCGTAGAGGGCAACGTCGTCACGGCGAAGGCTGTGGGGGAAGCGACCGTAAAAGTCGCCTATGCGGAAAACCCCGACGTTTTTGAAACGATCGCCGTCACCGTGCACGATAATTACATTCCGGAGACCTTCAACAATACATCCGTTCTCGACGTAACGTACGAAGCGTATACGGGCGAAGAGGAGATCGGCGGGCGGAAAGACGGCGTGTTCGTCTATCAGCAGAACGAGGGCGACGGTTATTACGACTGCCGCGTGTTCGTGTCCCGCAGGATGGATCTTCTGCGCGACGTGTATGCGGAAGGCGCGCGCTACTTCGCGTACGACATCTATTATACGTCGGACGCCGACCTGTACCTCGGGCTGGACTATAAGACGTATTACCCCGTAAACAACCGTTTCGATTCGGAATGGATCATGGTTCTCGACGAGGACGGCAAAGTCACCAACTTCCCCGTAAAGAACGAGTGGTTCACGATCGTATACGACGTGTATGCGCTGCTGTTGGATTACCCCACGGCGAACGCGGCGTTCTACCTCGTGCAGACGGACGACACGCCCGTGTACGTGAGCAACATCCGCTGGGAGATGGACGATTCCTTCATCACGGCAAGAGACGAAGTCACCTATACGACGGAGGACGGCTATATCGCCGCTTCCGACAACGAATTCGTGCTGTTCGGCAACCCCGACGATTCCGCGTACGTGCAGGCAGCGGGCGCCGTCGGCGGGCGCGACAACGTCATGCAGTTCACGAACGGGCTTACGACCTGGCAGGGCATGCTCGCCAACCGCGCAAGCCTCGGCGACAGCGCCGCATACGGCATCGAAAAACTGCGCGCGCTCGGCTCTTTCTTCACCTTCGATATCTATATCGAAGACGCGGATCAGATCTATATCGCGATCAACCACAGCTGGTCTGCCATTCACATCACGCCCGGCGTGACGGACGTGAGCGAGATCCCCTGGCTGTACCTCATCAATGAGGACGGGCTCCGCCTCGACACGCTTCTGACGGAGCAATGGATCACGGTGGGCATACGCTACTCCGATTACTTTGATACGGAGGCATGGCGCGCGACGATCATGTTCTCGACGGGCGACACGGGAGACGTCGTATATATCGATAACCTGCGCTACTATGCGGACGATACCCACATCCCCGATACGTTCGCCGAATCCTTCCTCCCGAAGGGCGTCACGGTCACCAAAGACGGCGAAACCATCGTCAAGGTCTCCGATGCGGGCGAATTCGAGGGCACGTATCTGTATCAGAACGCGTCCGATAAAGACGCGTCGGTCGATTTCGGCAAGGGCATCAAGTTTACCGACGTCATCGGCGTGATGTCCGCGGACAACACGGGCGGCTCGCCGGGCAAATATTTCGACGACCCCGACAACAAGTTCCTCACCTTTGAAATGTACCTCGGCGAAAACACGACGGGCATCGGCTACTATGCCGCGGCGTCGACGGGCAGCACAAACTACTTCATCAGCCAGATCCTGCCCACCGAACCGCTGAAAGTCGGCGAACTGTTCTCCGACAGGATGAACGTCTACAACCTCGACGGCTCGCTCATCGACAGGCTCGAGCAGTACAAGTGGTACAAAGTGTATCTGCCGATGGAGGACGGCGGCGCCGACCCGCAGTGGGTCTCCCTCATCCTCGCGATCTACGGCGGCAGCCCGACGGCTCCTTCGAACGTGTATGTCAGGAACATCGCCGCCGCGCACGAAAACCCGTACGCGACGGAGGCGGTCACCGAACTCGTCGGCAGGAAATCGGGCGTGCAGCTCCGCTATGTGGACGACTTCGACGGCGAACCCGCGATCAAGTACGTGGACGAATCGGGCGACGACTGGGGCGGCGGCGTAGGCTTCGCGTCGATCGAGGACAAGAGCTTCTGGGCGACGGACAACATCTATCTCGAGTTCGAGTTCTACATCGCCAGCGGCTCCACATACCGCTTCGGCAGTTGGGTGAGTTTCCCGTCCACGGGTGAAGCCATGGCCTCGTACGGTATCGATACTGCGACGGTCGGCGAAACGTTTACGAGCAACGGCGGCGTGTATGTATACAGAAACCGCACGGCGCAGATGTCGAAGTGCGTCCTCGAAAAGTGGTATACGGTGCTTCTCGTCATTCCCACGCAGAACGGGGAGATCGCAAGTTGGACGAACACCATGTTCTATGTCGGCGGGACGGAGGGCGAACCTTCCGAAGTGTATATCCGCAATATCAAGTACGCTGAAAAGGGCGAGGATTACATGGAATTCCGTCAGGCGAGCGGTACGCTCACAAAGATCAAGGAAGAGGGCGAATTCCTCAATTCCATGCAACTCGTAAACAGCGACACGGGGAACTGGGATAACGGCGTAAAATTCCTTTCTTTCGAAAATCGCATGCTGGTAAAACTGGGTTCGGATACCATCCGGTTCGACGTGTACTTCGTCGACGCAGTAAAGTTCGGGTTCAGGCAATATTTCAATGACGGCAGTTACAACCCGAACGAGAGCGGGCCCATCGTTGAGCTCGGCAAGGAGATCAACGACCCGCGCATTACGGCGAAAGACGCCGAAGGGAACGACGTGACCGTCATCAACACGGGCGCATGGTACACGATCACGTTCACCATGTCCTTCTCCGGAGATTGGACGATCGAAACGTATCCCTTCAAGGGCTGGAGTTTCCTGAACTTCGTCCCGATGAGCGCCTCGTCCGACGTGAGCGTGACGACGTATATGAAGAACATTCAGTATATTTAAGTTGAAAAGAAATATCTGAATCGGCAAGGCAGTTTCGTAAAAGATTTCCCCGGCGGAAATCCGTCGGGGAAATCCGAATGTTTGCAAGGGGAACGCATATGGACATGAAAAAATGGAACGGCCCCGGCCGCGCGCATGCGGTCAATCTGATGTTCCACAACTGGCCGAAAGACCTTGACACGGCGATCGACGCGATCTTCGATTTCGGCTTTTCGGGCGTGGTGACCAACGTCCCCGTGCCGAAGGGCGGGCGCGTCACGCGCGAAAACGTGCGGGAGTTTTCCGGCATCGTGCAAAAACTCAAAGAGAGGGGAATGCCCTTCTGGATCTACGACGAAAAGGGCTATCCGAGCGGGCACGGCTGCCATCAGGTGCTTGCCCGCCGCCCCGATCTCGCCGCGAAAGGGCTGTACATGCGCAAATTCGAACTTTTTTCGGGCGAAAAGAGTTTTGTCTACACCATAGACGGCATGAGCGACAAAATCGTTTACGCCGCAAAATACGTGCAAAATCTTTCCGACGTGACGGAAGCCGTCATCGATTTCGACGGCGGCGAAGCGTTGCCGTTCACCCGCAGGCGGGTCAGGATTTCCCTGCGCGCGGGCGAGATCGCCTATGTGTTCATCGTAAAGGACGCGTACGAGGGCTCGCACTGCGTGCACAACTGCGCGAGCCGCGAAAAGTATATCAACCTTTTAGAACCCGAAGCGGTGCGCGAATTCATCCGCTGCAACCTCGAACCGATCGCAGAGGGCTGCCCCGAGGCGTTCCCCCTGTGCGAGCGGGTGTTTACCGACGAGCCGAGCCTCATGACGGCGTACGCGCGCTGGTACGAATCCTTCAACTATGCGCTCATCCCGTATTCGGATAAGATGTTCGGCGAATTTTCGGCGCGCAAGGGCTACGATTTGCGCCCGCTTTTGCCGCTGCTCTTCGAATCGACGGACGAACGGTATAAAAAACTGCGCGTCGATTTCTACTCTTTTATCGGCGAGCGCGTGGCGGAAAACTATTCGGGGCAGATCTCCGCGTGGCTGCACGGGCAGGGCGCGGAACTTTCGGGCCATTACCTTGCGGAAGAAAATATCTATCAGCACGTCACGGAATACGGCGATTACGTGCGCGTGGTGCGCTCCGCCGATTATCCCGGCATGGATATTTTGTACACGCTCCCTACCGATTTTTTCTGGAACGCGCCGAAATACCTCTCGATGATCTCGCGGAAAAAGGGCACGGACGGATTCATGGTCGAATTCTGCCCTTTCTACAAGCGCGAAATTTTCGACGCGAACGCGTTCGAAAATTTTATGGCGTGCGCGTCCATACTGTACATGTACGGCGCGCGGGTCATCAATACCTACTTTATGCCGAGGCTGAAAGACTATAACGCCGAAGTTTTCCCCGATTTCGGCTGGGGGCTTACGCGGGAAGAGTCTCTGCGGCTCAACGCGTACGTGCGCAGGATATACGCCTGCCTGGGCGGAAGCCGCCCCGCGTGCCGCACGGTCATGTATTACAACCTGGAGGACGTCATGGCGAAAGCCGTCCCGCACATTTCGGGGGATTACTTCATGTCGTCTTATTATTCCCAAACGGACAACTCCCTCACCGAATACGCGCGGGTGCTCCTCGCGAACGGCGTCAATTACGAATTCGCGGACAGGGAAGACCTCGTCGGGGGCAAAGTTTCCCCGCGGGCGATCATCGTCCCCGCGTGCGCGTTCGTCGCGGACGAAACGTACGAGGCGCTCAAAAGGTACGAGGCGGAAGGCGTTAAAGTGTATTTTACCGGCCGCCGCCCGCAGACGGTCTCGGGCAGGGCGTTTTCGGACGTGGGCGAAGTCTGCGGCGCGGCGGAGGTGCTCGCGCGCGAAAGGGGAGGGCAGGCCTTCCCCGAAAACGTGTACGTCACCCCTTACGAAAACGGCATGACTGCCGTGTACAACAACAATACGGATAAAACCTGCCTGTGCATAGGCGACCGCGCGAGGGTGTACGACCCCGACGCGGGCGAAGTGCGCGAACTGCGCGCGGGGGAAAAAGCGGAGATGCCGCCTTACAGGTTATGGATCTTCGAAAAAACAGCCGACGAGGAAGACCCGTCGGCAGGATGAGCGTGAGGATATGAATTTAAACGGAACGTGGAAACTGTTTTACCTGGACAGAAAAACGGGCAAAAGCGGGGCGATCGACGCCCGCGTCCCCGGGAACGTCGAAACGGATATGGCCGCGGCGGGGCTTTTGCCCGAAGATCTGTTTTACGGCACGAACATTACGCAGGCATACAAACTGGAAACGTACGACTTTACTTACGAAAAAAAGTTCGACGCCGACGACGAAAGGGCGGAATACGACCTGATCTTCGAGGGCGTGGACTGCTGCGCCGAATACTTCCTCAACGGGGAAAAGATCGGCGAGTCGAACAATATGCTGGTGGAACACGTTTTCAGGGTGAAAAATCTCCGAAAAAAGGGGAACGAACTCAAAGTCGCCATCCGCTCGGTTTTCTATGAAAACAACGGGCGCGGGTATGATCTCCGCACGATGATCAAGTGTTGGGTACCCTCGCTCACGCCGACCGTAAGCGTCAGGCGCGCGCAGCATACCTACGGCTGGGACATCATGCCCCGCGCCGTCAGCGCGGGAATCTGGAAAAGCGTCCGGCTGGAAAAAGTACAAAAGCACGCCTTTACGCAGTTTTATATCGTGACCAAGCACATAAACCGAGACGGCAGCGCCGCGCTCTCCGTGTTTTACGAATTCAACCGCGAAACGGAGATCACCGCGGAAGGGGGATACGTCCTCCGCGTGCGCGGCTCGTGCGGGAAAAGCGCGTTTTGCGCGGAAGAAAAACTGTATTTCCGCGCGGGCAATTTCTGGCTGAACGTGCCGGACGCCGCGCTGTGGTGGCCGAAAAATTACGGGAAGCCCGCCCTGTACGACGTGCGCGCGGAACTGGTGCGCGGGGAAGAAGTGCTCGCGACGGCCGCGTGCCGCACGGGCATCCGCACGGCGGAACTGCTTTTCGAAGAGGGCGGCGCGGGCGAATTTTGTTTCAGGATCAACGGCAAAAGGATATTCGCGCTCGGCACGAACTGGACGCCCCTCTCGCCCTATCATTCGAAGGACGGCGAACGGCTTTCGCCCGCGCTGGCGCTTCTGGACGATATCGGATGCAACTGCGTGCGGTGCTGGGGCGGGAACGTGTATGAGAGCGACGCCTTTTTCGATTTTTGCGACGAGCGCGGCATCATGGTCTGGCAGGACTTCGCTTTCGCCTGCGCGACCTATCCCGAGGACGGGGCTTTCCTCTCCGAAGTCAGGGAAGAGGCCGTCAAGGTCATCAGGCGGCTTCGCGGGCATCCCTCGCTCGTGCTCTGGGCGGGCGACAACGAACTGGACGAAGTCAACTGCATGCTCGGGTACGACCCCGAGGACAACGAAATCAGCAGGAACGTCCTCAAACGGTGCGTGAGAGATCACGATTTCCGCCGCGCGTACCTGCCTTCGTCCCCGTACGTTTCGTCGCGTTCGGTTTTCGCGGAAGGTTCATCGCCCGAAAAACACGTCTGGGGAGAGCGCGACTATTTCAAGAACGAGTTTTATCGGAATCAGGGTGCGCGGTTTGTCAGCGAGATCGGCTATCACGGGTGCGTCTCGGAGGAAAGCGCAAAAAAGTTCATTCCCGCGGAGGAATTGGAAGGGCGTTCGTCCGAAAGCTGGATCCTGCATTCGAGCGACTGTTTCGGCAGGCGCGACCGCATTTTTCTCATGGAAAAACAGGCCGCGTACCTGTTCGGCAAAGCGCCCGAAAAATTTGCGGATTTTGCGGAGGCGTCGCAGTACGTACAGGCGGAAGCGTATAAGTTTTTTATCGAAAACATGCGCACCGACGGGGAAAAACGGGGCATCATCTGGTGGAACCTGCTCGACGGCTGGCCGCAGTTTTCGGACGCGGTCGTAGATTACTATTTCGTCAAAAAAGAGGCGTACGCCGTCATTCAGCGTTCGCAGAGGCCTTTTCTGATCGCCGTACGCGAAAACGAAAACGGGCGCGCGGTGCTCTTCGCGTGCAACCATTCGGGCGCGGAGACCTGCGCCGAATACGAAGTTTCCGATGCAGACACGCGCGAAGTTTTGTGCCGCGGAAAGGTGCGGGCGGGCGCGGGAGAGATCGTGCGGCTCGAAACGATCGGCCATCTCTATTTTGAAAAGAGGATGCTCCTCATCTTCTGGAAGGGGAGCGAAAGCGGCTTCAACCATTACATAACGGGCGCGCCGCCGTATGCGGCGGCAGATTTCCGCCGCTGGTACGCGCTGCTGCATAAAATCGAAGAAAACGGCGGAAAATTCTGAAAAGAATGAATCCCGCCCGCCGAAAGGCGTGCGGGAAAACAAAGAACGTGCGGCGGCGACGGACTAAATTTTATCTCCGCAGCATTGCAAAAGCGTTCGGTACAGGAGCAGTTCGTAATCGCAGCCGAACGGGTTTTCCCGCTCTTTTGCGGCATACTCCCCGAAGGCGGCCATCATGCCGTCGAACCGTTCGAAAGGGGCGGTGTCTTCCGTTTCCCCATAATATGCCCAGTTGAGGCGGTCTTTGAGGACGCGGCGCGTCCTGGTGCAAAGGTAAGTGCCGGTGTTGCCCGCATAGGCTTCCAGAGGGTTGAGTTCGATCGTGCCCTTGCTCCCGCAAACGACGATCTGCCTGCGCAGATAGCCGCTCGCTTCCGCGCCGCAGGTCTTGGCAAAGCAGACGCCGTTTTCATAGCGCAGCGCCGCCATGCCGAAGTCTTTCGCGGCAACGCCGCCGATCCCCGTCGCGCAGTTCATCGGTATGACTTCTCTCGGCTTTCCTTTGATTTGCAGGATGACGTCGACCATGTGGCAGCCGAGGTAGAACATCATGCCGCCGCGAAACTGCCCGAGCCATGCCCGCTTTTCATCGGAAAGCGCGCAGTTCATCTGCGCTTCCACGCAGAATATTTCGCCGAGTTCTCCCGCGCGGACGCGCTTCATCATATCGCGCACGGCGGGGTTGTAACGGTACATATAGCCGAGGTGCAGCACTTTTCCGCTCCTCTTTGCGGCCGAGATCAACGCTTCGAAATCGGAGAGGGTCTCTCCGCCCGGCTTGTCCATGTGCACGTGCAGTCCGCGCCCGATCGCTTGCGCCGCGCAGCGGGTCAGGTTCTTTTCCTCCGTTTCGATGACCGCGGCGTCCGTGCCCTGCAGGGCAAGCGCCTCTTCGGGCGTAAGCAGCGGGATATCGGCAAAGGGCGCGAGCCGGTCCGCGTATTTTTCCCTTTCGCATTCGGGCAGGGCCAGCGCGCATACGCGGAAGCGCTCCTTTTGGCGCAGCATGCTTTCCAGCACGGCGCAGGCGTGGTCGTGGCCAAGCCCGATCTGTATGACGTTCAGTCGCTTCATTTTATGCCCTCCCAGGAAAACTGTACGCACACGGGGAAATCCTTGTCCTCGGCGAGGCTGCGGTAAATTTCCGAACAGTCGGCGGGGGAGCAGATGCGGTCGCGCAGCGCGGAATAATCGATGCGTTTATGTTCGAGAAGTTTGAGAATGCTCGAAATGTCGTCCCTTTGCGTGAAAAACCCGCGAGAGGAATCCGCCTGCGGGCGCGCCGCCGTGTGCGCCCCGATCAGCGAAACGCCCGGGCCGTGCACCTTGCGGTAATAATCCACCGTAAAGTTTTTGTCTCGCGTGCAGCCGAGCAGGGCGATCCGCCCGAAGCGCGCCATGCAGTCGAGGCATTCGTTCAGCCCCGAGCCCAGCCCCGTCACTTCGATCGCGGCGTTCACGCCGCCCGAAGTCATCGCCTTTACCCGTTCGGCAAAGTCGCTCCGGGTCGGGTCGAGCGTGCAGTCCGCGCCGAGGGCGGCGGCCTTTTCCCTGCGTTCGGGCAGAGGATCCGCCGCGATCACGGGCACGGCGCCCGCCGCATGCGCGAACATGACCGCCTGCTGGCCTAAAATGCCGAGGCCCATGACGAGAATGGATTCTCCGATTTCAAGCCCTGTTTTGCGCAGCGCCGCCATGGAAAACGTGCCGATATGGCACAGCGCGGCGTCCGCGAAGGAGATCTTTGCGGGGTCGAATTTCACGACGTTCTTTTCTTCGAGCGTGTTGAACTTTTTATGCTTGCTCCACGACAGGACGACGGCGTCGCCGGGGCGGACGGACGTTACGTTCGAACCGACCTCCGCGACCCTGCCCGAGGCGCTGTAACCCGCCGTACGGGGAAAAGTCGCCTCTTTGAGTTCGGCGTAGATGCTGATGTTCGTGTCACCCGTAAGGTTGGCGCGTTCGGTGCCGTTGCTGATCGTGGAATAGAGCGTCTCCACGACGACTTCGTCCTCTTTCGGAGGTTCGTAAGGGCAGTCTGAAAGTTCCGCCCTGTTCTTTTGCGTAAATACGATCTGCCTGTTTGCGTTTTGTGAGGGCATTGGCGAGTACCTTCTTCTTTTTTGTTTTATTATAACGCACGGCGCGCGCAAAAACAAGACGGAATCCTGCAAAATAATACCACTATACTGTTACATTCATGGATAAAGAGCTTTTTATAAATAAATATACGGTGCAAAAGAGTACGTTCGGCGAAATGTGCGCGGCGGGGGACGAAGTTTGTTTTCAGGCGCCGTGCATCGGGTACGTTACCCGCGGTTCGTTTAGCATTCGTTATAAAGGGAAAGTGTTCGAGGTAAAGAGGGGCGACCTTATATGTCTGGCATCTTCCGCCTCGCGTTTTTCTGTTCTGAACGGGAAGCCGGACGCCGAATTGTATTCGGTCGGGTTCTCGTTTTTTCCGCCGGCGGCTTGCATGAGCGGTGAACTTCAGGTGATCGAGGGATATGCGCGGCACATCGTGGACGAAATGTTCGCGACGTACGACGACGATTTTCTCTATTCGGTTTCCTGCCTGTATCGCCTCTTGTCCGATCTGCACGGGCGCGCGCGCCCGGCGGAGGAGGGCGGCGGGGAGCAGATCGTCGCGCCCGCGCTCGAATATATCGGGCGGCACTGCACCGAACGCATCCGCGTGAGCGAACTGGCACACCTTTGCAATTACAGCGAATCGGGCTTTTACAAAATATTCAAGGAACAGACGGGGATGACGCCGATCCGTTACAAGCACGGCGTTCTGATCCGCCGCGCGGTGGAACTTTTGCAAACCTCCGAAAAATCCGTCGACGAGATCAGTTACGAACTGGGGTTTTCTTCGGCGAACTATTTCCGCAAAGTCTTTTATTCGGTCACGGGAAAGACGCCCCGCCAGATACGCGGCGGGCGGGAATGACCGCAAAGGAGAAAGGGGACAATACGAACAATGCGGCGCGCCGTTTTCAGACGGCGCGCCGCATTGTTTTTTTCGTTTTTTCAACTTACCAAAATAAAATTTTTCACTTTGTCCGGCACGGGGTCGGGCAGGGGCGCGTTGCAGATCACGTCGTCGAATTCGGATATGCTGCACAGGTTGTGCCAGAATCCGTTGTCGATCTTCGTATTGTCGAGGATCAGCACCTTTCTCTTCGATTGCTGCATGATGGCATAGCGCACCTCGTTTTCGGGCACGGAAGTGTCCGTGACGTATCCCTCCTTCGAAAGCCCGTGGCAGGAAACGAAACAGATGTCCGCATTGTACGCCTTCAGGGTGTGCAGGGCGGACGGGCCGATCAGGGAAAAGGACTTGTTGATCGCTTCTCCGCCCGTGCTGATGAATTTGATGTTGGTCTGCCCCAGCAGGTACGCCATCTTGATCCCGCAGGTGATGACGATGATGTCTTTGAATTTTTCCAGATACTTTACAAGGTGAGAGGCGGTCGTGGAAGCGTCGAGTATGATGACGTACCCGTCCGAAACCAGGGCGCTGCCCGCCTCGGCGAGCGTGCTTTTGATGTTGTACATGTGCTGTTCGCGGGCGGAAAGCGCGATGTTCGTGTCCGCGGAGATCTTGTTTGCGATCACGCGGCCGTGCGTGCGGATGACGAGCTGTTTTTCTTCCAGCCGCGTCAGGTCGCGGCGGATTGTCGGCTCGCTGGCGAACAGCGTTTCGGAAAGTTCCTTGATGCTGACGCTGTATTTTTTGTCCAGGATTTTCAGGATCTCTTTTTCTCTATCCGAATTCGGCATAAAATCCTCCACGCTTAAAATTATATTGTATAATAATTTTCTTGTCAACCATCCTGACGGGAAGAATGAGAATTTGTTTGATCGGTTTGAGCGTTTATTTGCGGTTCGTTTATCAATATTTGAACGAAACGCGCAGGAAATGACCGCCTTATTGACAAAAACGCTCACATATTTTATAATGGCGGCAATAAGATCATCGAAATAGCGAACGCGTAACGCGAACAAAAGGGGCTTTGCCCCGGGATGAAGGCAAGAACAAAAACAGGACCGCGGCGGCAGCGCCGCCGCGGCTTGAAATTTATATACGGCTTCGATTTTTGAGCCGATCGTTTGTAAAGTTGCATTGAGAGGCTTCCGATTATGAAAAATTTGATGAAAGCGGCCGTGTTCTACGGCAAACACGATATAAGGGTCGAAAATATTCCCGTCCCCGAGATCAAGGGGGACGAAGTGCTCGTAAAAGTCGCGTACTGCGGCGTTTGCGGCACGGATGTACATATATTCGAAGGCGACAAGGGTTGCGCCGAGGTGCACCCGCCCATCGTGCTCGGGCACGAATTCGCGGGCGAGATCGTCGCCGTAGGGGAAAACGTAAAGAACAGAAAGGCGGGAGACAGGGTAGACGTAGACCCCAACGTCCTGTGCGAGGCGTGCCCCGCATGCCTCGCCGCAAAAGGGCACTTCTGCGAGCATATGACGGGCATCGGCACGATGGTCAACGGAGGATTCGCCGAGTACGTGGCAGTCCCCGCAAAACAGACGCACCTCGTTTCCGCAAAGACGGATTTAAAGGCCGCCGCCATGACAGAGCCGCTCGCCTGCTGCCTGCACGGCATCGACATGTGCGGCATCGTGCCCGGCGACAAGGTGCTCGTCATCGGCGCGGGGATGATCGGTCTTCTGATGCTGCAGCTCGCGCGCCTTTCGGGCGCGGCGTTCGTCGCGGTTTCCGAACCCGTCGCCGCCAAGCGCGAAGAAGCGGCCAAGCTGGGCGCGGACTTGTGTCTCGACCCTTCCGCGATGCCCGCGGAAGAATTCGAGGAAAAGTGCCGCGGGTACAACTTCAACTGCGTTATCGAGTGCTGCGGCCTCGTAAAGACGATCGAACAGGCGGTTCGCGCGGCGGGGTACAAGGCGACGGTCATGATGTTCGGTCTTACAAAACCCGACGACGCGATCTCGCTCAAACCGTACGACGTGTTCAGCAAAGAACTCACGCTCCGCTCTTCCTACATCAATCCATACACGCAGGCGCGCGCCCTCGCCCTCATCGAGAGCGGCAGGGTGGACGTTACGGGCATGGTATGCCCGCCGATCCCCCTCGAAAAACTTCCCGAGGTGCTTTCCGACGAAAAAATGCGCGCAAAAGGAAAATTTGTGGTACAATTATGATCAAGGCAGTCATATTCGATATGGACGGGGTCATCGCCGACACCGAACCGCTGCATGAAAAGGCGAGGAACGCGCTCCTTTCGGAACTCGGTTTAGATGTCGAAAAGATCTCGCCGACGGCGATCGGCAGGAGCAAGCGCGCCTTTTGGGGAGACGTCGTTTCCGTATATTCTCTGCCGCACACGGCGGACGAACTGACGGTGCGCGAATTCGGACTCCTCATGGACATCGCGAAAAGTTCGGGTCTGCGCCCTTCGGAAGGGCTTCCCGACCTTTTGGCGTTTCTCAAAGAGCGGAACATCAAGGCGGCGGTCGCTTCGTCGTCTGACCGCAACTATGTGGAGTATATCCTTTCCCTTATGGGGCTCGGCCAGTATTTTTGCGCGACGGCGTGCGGAGACGAAGTACTTACCGCAAAGCCCGCGCCCGACGTGTACCTGCGCGCGCTGTCGCTGTGCGGCGTAAAGGCAAGCGAAACGCTCGCCGTGGAGGATTCCGACACGGGCGCGAAAGCCGCCGCGGCCGCATATATTCCCTGCGTCGCGTACGACGTCGTGCAGGACGAAAAGCTGAAACAAAAATTCGACGCATGCTCTTTCAGGGTGCATCGGATGAACGACATAGAAAACATCGTACAAGGAGTTAACATCAATCGTTATGCGATTTGAAAAGATCAAGTCGATGGATCACCACTTCTGGGGAGACATCGCGGCGTGGTACATCACATACATCGCGGGCATCCGCATCAACGAAGAGCTGGACGATATTTACAGGGTGGACGTTTCCCCGTATTTCGTAAAACAGCTCGATCAGGCGGAAGCGCGGCACGAAATGCCTTACGGCACGGTCGTTTCGAGCTGGCAGAGGCTGAACGAAAAGGAAATCTCCCTGTTTGTAAGCCTTCCGGAAGGGGCGCACGGGCAGCTCAAACTGCACGACGGCTGGAAGTGCGATGACACAAAGCTTTGCGGCGGCAAAAAATTTCTCGTTACGAGGGATTGAAAATGGAGCAAAAATTTATCGTGATGTCGGCGGACGCGCTGGTCACGGAAGATCTTGAAATATTAAAAACGCTGCCCAATTATAAAAAATACGTTGCGGGCGGCGCGAGGACGGAGAGCATGCTCTCCGTTTATCCGTCCGTCACGTATGCGGCGCACACGGCCATGGCGACGGGATGCGTCCCCGGCAAAACGGGCATTTTATGCAACTTCGAAAGGCTGGAAAAGGATAAGTACGATTGGGTGCTCGATCATAAATTTGTAAAAGTGCCCGATATTTTCACGGCGGCAAAGCGAGCGGGGCTTACGACGGCGAGCGTTTTTTGGCCGGTCACGGGCAACCATCCCGACGTGGACTACCTCATCAACGAATGGCCGGGCTGTGCGCCCGATCTGCCGATCGCGGAGGCGCTCGCCTCGCAGGGTTCGTCCGAAGAAGTTTTACAGATCGCCCGCGCGTACGAAAAGGAAATGGTGCGCACGGGCGTACACCCCGGCTGCGACTATTTCGTTGCGGACTGCGCCGCGGAGATCATCCGCCGCTATGCGCCCGACCTCACGATGCTGCACCCCGCCAACGTAGACGGCGCGCGGCACGGTTTCGGCGTGTTTTCGGAAGAGGTTTCGCAGGCGGTCAAGGAGACGGACGACATGATCGGCATCGTCTGCCGCGCAATGGAGGCTGCGGGCTATGCGGGCAAATTCAACTTTATCCTCGTAAGCGACCACGGGCAGCTGGATATGAAGCGAGTGGTCAACATAAATACGCTGTTTGCCGATCTCGGGTGGATCGACGTGGGAAAGGACGGCAAAGTCATCGATTGGAGCGCCTGGGCTATTTCGAGCGGATTTTCCTCCTTCGTGCTGCTGCGCGACCCGTACGACGAAGCGTTCAAAAAAGAAGTCGAGCGCACCCTGCGAGGCATGGCGGAAGACGGGCTGTGCGGCTTCGGGGATATCCTCAACGAAAAACAGGCAAAAGAGCGCTACGGGCTTTGGGGGCAATTCTCCTTCGTCATCGAAACGGACGGCTTTACGGGGTTCGGAGACGATCATAAGCATCCGAGCATAGCCCGTTGCAGGGACGCGGGCGATTACCGCCAGGGCTGGGCGACGCACGGGCACGAACCGGAAAAGGGCCCGCAGCCGGTATTTTGCGCGAAGGGCCCCGCTTTCAAAGAGAATATCGTCGGCAAACGCGGCAAAATATACGACCTTGCGCCCACGCTCGCAAAGGCGATGGGCATACCGTATTTTGCATGTGACGGAAAAGCACTTACCGAACTTTTGAAGTGAGCGCGGCAAACGAGGTAGAAAATTGGCAGAGGAAGCGATCTATCTGGTTCGGATTCTTTATGCGGTGGCGTTGGGCTTTGCGATCGGATTCGAACGCAAACTTCGGTTCAAAGAGGCGGGCATCCGCACACATACGATCGTGTGCGCGGGGTCTGCGCTCATTATGGTCGTATCAAAATACGCCTTTTCCGACAGCCCCGATTTCGACGCGTCGCGCGTGGCGGCGCAGATCGTGTCCGGCATCGGTTTTCTCGGTGCGGGCATGATCATTTACCGCAGGCAGGCAGTGCACGGGCTTACGACCGCCGCGGGCGTGTGGGCTACGGCGGGCGTCGGCATGGCTGCGGGCGGAGGTCTGTATCTCGTATCTGCGGGTGCGACGGTCATCCTCATCGCCGTACAATGCATCCTGCACCTGAAATGCAAACTGTTCACGACAAAAAAATACACCCGTATCCGCGTTTGTTTCGATGCGGGCAACGGGGAAAACAGCGGCAAAGTGACCGAGATTTTCGGCGTCGAACATTTTTCGAAGCTGAACGCGGAGCGCAAAGACGGAAAAGTGCTCTGCACGGGTACGGTAACGACGACGAAAGACGTTTCGGCAACGATGATCGCGGAGCTTTTGACGGAGCATGATTTTATCCGTTCGATCGAGCGCTGCGACGATGAATAAAAGAGGTGGAACCATGATCATTTGCGCGGGAGAGATCCTCGCCGACCTGATCGGCAAGGAGGAGAACGGGCGTGTTTTGTACGAGAGGTTCGCGGGCGGCGCGCCTTTCAACGTCGCGTGCGGGCTGAAACAGCTGGGCGCGCGGTGCGGCTTTTTCGGCAGGGTCGGGGACGATCTGATCGGCAGATACCTGGTCGGTTATGCCGAAAGCCTGGGCTTCGATTATCTGAACGTCCGCGCGGATCGTGCGCGCAATACGACGCTCGCTTTTGTCGAACTCGGCGCGGGCGGGGAACGGCGGTTCAGTTTTTTCAGAAAAAACACCGCGGATCACGCCCTCCCGCCGGAGGCCGCTGAGGAGATCGCACGGGCGGCGGACATCGTGCATATCGGGTCTCTGCCCCTTTCCGAAGAGGACGGCAGGGCGTTCGCCGACAAGGCGATCGAACTCGCGCACGCGTACGGCAAAAAAGTTTCTTTCGACGTGAATTACCGCGACGACCTCTTTGAAAACGAAGGGCAGGCCGCGGATATATATGCAAAATATATTGCTCTGGCGGACATCGTAAAACTTTCGGAAGAGGAAATCGAAATGTTTTCCTGCGCACGATCCGCGGAAGAAATGCTCCGAGAGCTGGCAGGGGAAAATAAAACGGTGTTCCTCACGCTCGGCGCGGCGGGGAGCATGGCGTGCCGCGGCGGAAAGATATTTTCGCAGCCGAGCATCGAAATAACGCCCGTCGATACGACGGGCGCGGGCGATGCGTTCATGGCGGGCGTATTGTTTGCCCTCGGGCAGGGCGAGACGGACATGAATATCGTACTGCGCACGGGCAACGTGTGCGGCGCGCTCACAGCATCCAAACGCGGCGCGGCAGGGGCGTTGGATAAAAATCTTGTTGAGGAGAAATTGAGAGGATGATCTCCGATTCGATCGAATTTTTTAACGTGGCGGAAATACGGGGCGGCGTGCTGTACCGTTTTCCTTTGCACGTGTGCGACGCGCTGCAAATTCCCGAATTTGATGCGGAAGGGAATTTTTTGCGGGTACACACGGGGCATCGCGCATCCGCGCGCGCCCTGTACGGCGCGGAACTGCGCTTTGTTACCGAAGCGAAGAGGCTGACCGTATCTTTGGAATCGGACGCGCCCTTTTCCGCGACTGCGTACAACGGCGATTTTCAAAGCGCCTATCTCGCGCAAGGGGCGGGCAAAACAGAATGGAAATTGGAATGGCGCGCCGCGTTGGACGGCGTTGCGCATACCTCGGAAAACCGTTTTTCCAAACGCGTATGGCGGATCGCCGTCAGCGGCGACGGCAATATCCGTTTTGGCGGCATACGCACGGAGAACGGCGAAGCGATCCGCCCGCCGCATACGGACGAAGTGCCGCGCTTTTGTTTGCTCGCGTACGGTTCGTCCATTTCTCAAGGGGTGGGCGCGCTCTATCCGCCCCTCAATTACCTGAATACGGCGGCACAGATTTTGGGGATAGATATCCTGAATAAGGCGCTCGCGGGCGGGTGCTTCTGTGAAAAGGAAACGGTGGATTATCTGTGCGGAGAGACGTTCGACGCGGTTTATCTGGAGCCGGGAACGAACATTGCGGACAGGCCGCTGCATGTCATAGAAGAGCGCGTGGGAAGCCTGATCGACACGTTTTGCACAAAATTCCCCGAAAAGAAAATTTTTGTGGCAACGCCCGTCTGCGGACTGTCGGATGTGAGCGATACGGCTTCCGATTACCGCGAAAATTTTGCAAAGACGCGCAGCGTTATCACTGCGCACGCAAAGAAACACGCGAACGCGGTTTTGCTGGACGGGCACGAAATTCTCAAAAAACATTACTATCTTTCGGCGGATCTGCTTCACCCGTCCGATTTCGGGCACGTTCGTATGGGGCACGATTTTGCCGCGCTCATCGAACCTTGGCTGAGAGAAGAGATCGCCGCAAGAGGAAAACGATCGTAAGGGAAGGGGAAAGATGAAAAAATATTTATCGTTGATCGTCGCGGCACTGCTTGCCTGTGCGCTTGTTTGCGCGTGCTGCGCCTGCGGAGAAAAAAACGAGACCGATCCGCCGTTATTGTACATAGGGGAGGATTACCGCATCGTATACGCGGAAGGCGACGCCGCCGCGAAAAGCGCGGCTGAAAGCGCCGCAAAGAGCGTGCTCGGATACGGGGGCGGGGAATTGTCCGTCGTGTCCGATTCCGTTGCCGCGGAAGGAAAAGAGATCATAGTCGGGCCGGCCGGGGGAAGAGAATACAGCGCGTATACTTCCAAAATGGCGAAGAAAAACGGTTGGTTTGTCGGCGTGCTCGGCGGAGATGTTTATATTCAGACTAATACGGGGAGTTACGGCGGGGCGCTCGGCGCGTTCGAACAGTACTTCGTGCGGCAGGCGTTCGATGAGGAAACGGCTGTCTATTCTTCGGGCAATTATCCGAGCGTTTCCGTCAGGCTGAACGGAATCCCTTTGAGCTTTTATGAAATCGTGTATGCGGCATCCAATACGCGTGCGCAAATGAAAGCATACGAATTGAGTACCTGGATCTCGGAAAATATCGGGTATACGCTCGATGTTGTCGGTTCCGCATCGTCCGAAGGGGAATACAGGCTCTTTATCGGCATGCTGAACGCGGAAGGAGACGAGGGCGAGAACCTTTCTTCCGACGAGTATGCGGCGGAATTCGGCGAGAATTACGTCGGCATCTGTTCGGATCGGGAGATTTTGTCCGAATCGGTCGACAGTTTCGTGACGCGCTATTTCGATACGGGCGAGCAGGTCGTTTCCGTTTCGGAAAACGGAAGCAAAACGCTCAAATGCTGGGAATACCTGAATACGCACCTGCAAAAGCAGTCGGCTTCCGATGCGAAACAGATCATCCCGGGCGTGCAATACGAGCAGATCACCATGATAAACGCGCAGGGCAACGTCGTCACGGCATATGTCCTCGTGGCGGAGGCGGGCGCGGGCTGGGAGCTCAAAGCGGCCACGCATCCCGATTATCGGAAAGGAAGCCCCGTGGTTTCCACCGTGCTCAATACGGCGCAGCTTCTGCAAAAAGCGGGGCAAGACGTATTGTTTGCCTGCAACGGCGGCTTTTTCCGCATGAACGATCACAATTATCCCGAAGGCGTTCTCATCAAAGACGGACAATCCTATACGCATGTGAATAACGGGCTGGGCGAATCGGGCAGTTGCTTTTTCGGCGTAACAAAGGCGGGAGAATACGTCGCGGGCGATTACAGCGTGCTACAAAACGTGTACAGCGACCTGTGGCAGGCGGTCGGCGGCAGGGGATGGCTTTTGAAAGACGGGCAGCTGAACGACATCTGCTTCGGCGACGGCGACGCGCTCGGGGAAAGCAGGCATCCGCGCACGGCGGTCGGATGGCGCGAAAACGGCGATCTCATTTTCGCGGTCGTAGACGGCAGGCAGGACGGGTATTCCGACGGCGTGAATCTGTGCGATCTGGCGCTGTTGATGCAAAGTTACGGCGCGGTGGGTGCGCAAAATCTCGACGGAGGCGGGTCGTCCACGTTCGTCACGAAAAATGCGGACGGCACGTTGAGCGTAAAGAATAAACCCAGCAATGCAAACAATGCGCTTCGCGCGGTGGGCGATTGCCTTGTATTGGTACGCAAAGTTTGATTTTCGGGCATAAAAACGCGGGCAGCCGCTTTAAAAAGCGGCTGCCCGCCGTTGAAAGATTTTCGGCGTGTGGCAACGAAATTTTTATATTCCGGCACGAATCGGGCGAAATAAAATACAGATTTTTGCGTCAAGAAATAAAATCAAAAAAATTTAAAAACACATGCAAAAATGCTTGATAAATTCCGCGAACTTTGCTAAAATTACATGGTAATTGAAATATTGGGGTGTCGCCAAGCGGTAAGGCAACGGACTCTGACTCCGTCATTCGTTGGTTCGAATCCAGCTACCCCAGCCAGAACGGTAGAAATTATCAAAAAATGATAATTTCTACCGTTTTTCTTTATGTTACAGGCTGAAAGTCTGTTGATTTTGTTCAGTTTGCTGAGCGAGTTTACCCTGTTTGGGACTGCTTTTGGGACTGATTTGGGACTGTTTCCGCTGCCTTACAACGCATAATCAAACTTCTGCGCTTCGGCAAGTTGATACTTTTCCGAAAAATCCGTATAACCTCTGTCCACTACGGACGTCTTTACGTCCTTATCGAACGAGTGTCCGTCCCACAGCATCACAAGTTCAGGATCAATTTTTGATTCCTTTGCCCTCGTGATAAACGTATATCTGAGTTCATGCGTGTGGTGGTTCGGGAACAACCGTTTAATCGTGGTGTTTATCGTATTGAAATTCGTCGCGATCGCTTTCTCAAAGTCTATGTACGGCATGACCTTCCGCATCATCGGGGTAAACGGGATACGCCGATACACGACGTCTTGGCCCATTTTCTCCTTGCTCGTTTCGCATTGCATCCAGTTTTCGTCGAGAATGGTCAGCGAAGGAAGTTCGCTCCTGCGCATCCCCGTATAGAGCAATACGAG
>DWXC01000023.1 GCA_019119395.1 Candidatus Borkfalkia stercoripullorum
GAGTAAAAAGTTCGGATTATACCCTTTTGGTGCACCTTCAGGGACTCGAACCCGGGACCCACTGATTAAGAGTCAGTTGCTCTACCAACTGAGCTAAAGGTGCATATTGGTGATCCATCCGCGATTCGAACGCGGGACACCGTGATTAAAAGTCACGTGCTCTGCCAACTGAGCTAATGGACCATAACTTTTGTTTGGCTTCGGATTTGGCTGGGGTGGCAAGATTCGAACTTACGAAATGCCGGAATCAAAATCCGGTGCCTTACCGCTTGGCTACACCCCAATAAAATTTTATGGGGCGGGCGACGGGAATCGAACCCACGACCTCCAGGGCCACAATCTGGCGCTCTAACCAACTGAGCTACACCCGCCATAAAATTTGGCGCGCCTGAAGAGATTCGAACTCCTGACACATGGCTTAGAAGGCCATTGCTCTATCCTACTGAGCTACAGGCGCAGATACACGCTCTCCTCTCTGTGTTTGGAGCGGGTGATGGGAATCGGACCCACGCAGCCAGCTTGGAAGGCTGGAATTCTACCATTGAACTACACCCGCATTCACAACGCTAAAAGATTATATCAAAAACGCGGGCGCATTGTCAATTGATTTTTAAGGTTTTTCCCTTGTTTTTTACATTTTTTTGAAAGCCGCGCCCCTCTTGCGGCGGCAAAAAACCGCGTTAACGTATCTCTACGATCGTCGGTACCGCCTTATTCCCGTTGATCACGAGATAACAATACGTCTGACGGGGCGAATACCTCGTCATGCAGCCGGGATTTATGAGGAGAACGCCTTCCTCTTCCCCTGCAAACGCCTCGTGCGTATGCCCGAACAGCGCGACGTCGCACAGCTTTTCTTTCGCCGCGCGCACGAGTCTGTCCGTGCCGCTTTTGACGCCGTAGCGATGCCCGTGGCAGGCGAAGATCCGCCGCCCTTCGACGTCGAGCACGAATTCGCTCTGCCCGCCGAAAAAGTCGTTATTGCCCGCAACGACGTATGTCTTTTCGGGATAGGCGCGCATAAGGTCTTTCGCGTCGGAAGCCATATCGCCGAGATGCACGATGTAATCGCATTCGGAAAGCACGGTCGCGATCTTATCGAGCGGCGCGAGGTTGCGGTGCGTATCGGAGATCACGACGAGCGTCTTCATGCCCTGCCCTCTTTCAATTTTGCGGCGAGGGCGGAAAGCGCCTTTGCCCTGTGCGATACGGCGTTTTTCTCTTCCGCGCAAGCCATGCCGAAGCACTTTTCGAGTTCGTCGCTGTAAAAGAGCGGGTCGTACCCGAACCCGTTTTCCCCCTCGGGGGCAAAAAGGATACGGCCGTACGTCCTGCCCGAAGCGGTCACTTCCCGCCCGTCGGGAAAGACGAGGGCGACGCAGCTTTCGAAATACGCCCCGCGCCCCTTTTCGGGAACGCCTTCGAGGTTTTTCAGAAGCAGCGCGTTGTTCGCGCCGTCGTCCCCGTGCCGCCCGCAATAACGTGCGCTGTGCACGCCGGGCGCGCCGCCGAGCGCCGCAACGCACAGCCCGGAATCGTCCGCGAGCGCAGGCAGGGAAAGCGCGCCGCACACGGCGCGCGCCTTGATGAGCGCGTTCTCCTCGAACGTTTCTCCGTTTTCCTCGATGTCTTGCGAAAAGCCCGCATCCTGCATCGAAACGATCTCGTATCCTTTGAAAATTTCCGCGATCTCGCGGAGTTTATGTTTGTTGCCGCTGGCAACCACGATCTTATCCATATCTGTATTTTAGCACTTTTGCGCGGATCAGGCAAGCCGTTTCGCGAACGAATCCCTCATATTCACACCGCTTTGCCCGTTTCCTCCGCGGAAGCGGCCTCACCCTCGTTCAAAGATTCTTCGGCGATCTTGTAATTCATGTCGTTCAGGCATTTGAGTTCGTAGAACCTGCCCTTCTTTTCCATGAGTTCGTCGTACGTTCCCGTTTCCACGCACTTGCCCGCGTCCATGACGACGATCCTGTCCGCGTCGCGTATGGTAGACAGGCGGTGGGCGACGATAAACGTCGTGCGCCCCTTGATCAGGCTGGAGATCGCCTTTTGCACCTGATACTCCGAAATATTGTCGAGCGCGCTCGTCGCCTCGTCCAAAATAAGGATGCGCGGATCGCGGATGAGGGCGCGGGCGATGGTCACGCGCTGCTTCTGCCCGCCGCTCAATTTGCCGCCCTGCTCGCCGATGAACGTGTCCAGCCCGTCGGGAAGATCTTTCACGAATTCGTTCAGGTTCGCCATTTCGGCAACGCGTTCGACGTCCTTTTCGTCCACGTTTTCCAACCCGTAGACGATGTTCTGCCGTATCGACCCCGCAAACAGCACGCTGTTTTGGGGCACGACCGATATAAAGTGCCTGTAATCGGGCAATGAAAGTTCGGTTATGTCGTTATCGTCGATATAAAGCGCGCCCTCCGTCGGCTTCAAAAAACCGATGATCAGGTTCATGAGCGTCGATTTGCCGCTGCCCGAAGCGCCGACGACGGCGATGCACTCGCCCTGCTTCACGTCCAGACTGAAATCCTCGACGACATACGCCGAACCGTTCGGGTATTTGTAACTGACGTGATCGAACTTCACCCGCCCGTCGAGGAATGCCGGTTTTTTCTTGCCGGCCGTCTCTTCCACGTCTTTGGAGAGCATGATCTCGGACAGCGAGTCGATCGCCTCGAACCCGACCGCAAACGTGGGAAGGACGTTGACGATCGTCTGTACCGCGCCGTTTATGGAAGCGAACATGGACTGATACAAAACGATGTCGCCCGGGGAGATCAGCCCCTTGAGCGCGAAAACCGCACAGAAAATGAGGCATGCGCCGCTCATAAGATTTGCCACGACCCAAAGTGCCGAACCGAAATAGGAATTGGTGCGGTCTACCGCAAGCCCCCGCGCCGTGAGCCTGCGGATATTCCTGTCGCATTGAGCGATCTCTTCGTCTTCCAGCCCGTGCGCCTTGGTAACGGGAAGCATGCCGAGCATGTTCGAAAACTTTGCCGAAACGATCTCGTTTTCGACGCGGTATTTATGGTTTTTGCGGCTCATGCGCTTGCGGAAAAACTGCGTAAGCAGAACGTTCGCAGGGACGATGATCAGAAAGAACAGCGTGACGAGCCTGCTGTTGTACACGGAAATCCCGATGGACACGAGCGCGACGATGATGTTGGGGATCAGCACCTTGATCATGTTCGTATTCAGGGCGTCCACGCTTTCGATGTCTTTGAGGAATTTGCTCTGCAGCTTCCCCGTTTCGATCTCTTTATGGTATGTAATGGAAAGATGCTGCAGCTTTCTAATGACCGTGCCGCGCATCCCCGCGCCCGTCTTTCGGATCATTTTGTCCGTAATGCGCGAATAGACGACGTGCGTCGGGATATTCTGCAACAGCACGACGACAAGAACCGCGCCGTTGATGATCAGGCCGCGCACCGTTTCGCCCGTGAGCTGACTGCTCGCCAGATCGATGATGTTGGCGGTTATGATCGGAATGACCCAGACGGGCAGATTTTTCAGAATGAACATGAAAAGGCTCAAACAAAAACCGCCCTTGTTTTTCTGCAAGAGCCGCTTATAGTACAGAAAGCCCGTACCGCGTTTTTTTCCGTTTTTCGGAGGGGCGTCCTCGTCGAACAGGTGTTCAAAATCGGGGATCACATTGTCGCTGCGCTTATACTTGGAAGTTTCCGTCCCTTTCGCCGCACTCATACGTTCTCCTTGCGGGTGTGCCTGTTTTTTTAAATCGCTCATCGTTCCCCTGCCGGTGGCTTTATTGTATCACCCGTTTTCGGAATTTGCAACTGCTTTCGCTCAAATTTATCGATCGAAATAAAAAAACAGCGACGGAACATACAGGATTTCTTCCCGATACGCAACACGAATCGCCCGATAAATCGAATCATATTTTTTGATTTCTGCGCCCGATTTGTGCCCAAAACGGCAAAAAACACTATATACGGTAATTTTTAATGAAAACAATTACCGTATATAGTGTTTTTGGTGCGGATGACAGGATTTGAACCTGCAAGGTTGCCCACCGGATTCTAAGTCCGGCGCGTCTGCCAGTTTCGCCACATCCGCAAAGCCCTTTCAGTTTACAACATTTGAAAAAAAAAGGCAACCGTTTCCGCGGAAAAAGGCGGCCAAAGGCCGCCTTTCCCTGAATTTCAGTTATTGCAGCAGCGGCGCACCACTTTGCATTTGCAGCAGAGCGCGTACTGACGGTTGTAATAATCCGCGTCGCAGCAGACGGAATCGCCGCCGTGACGGCCGAAGCCGGAGCAATCGCGCCGGCAAGAGCAGCAGCTATTCTGCGAACAGGCACTCGCCCGGCCGCAGCAGCCGTTTCCGCTTTCCGAATCGCCGCAACAACCGCCGCGCCCGCGGGCATTCCCGCAGCATTGATCGCAGCCGCAACTTTCATTGCAACCGCACCCGTTGCAGCCGAACAGCAGCAAATAAAGCAAACACATGATCTTTCGTCCCCTTTTGTAGATAGTGAGATTTCCCTCTCTTCTATCATCATACGAAAGAACACCGTTTTTTGTGCGTACAAAAGGGGAACGCGGTATATGCGTTCCCCCGCTTTTCATGCTATTGTTCTGTTTTGCCGGCGTCGTCGCCGACGTTCTCCTCTTCGGAAGCAGCAGTCCGTTTCTTTTCGCGATAAAGTGCGACGGCGACGAACATGACGACCGGAAAGAAGATGCCGAACGCAATGCCTGCCTGTATCGAACCGCCGAAGCCGTCGGCGATCGCCCCGACGGCGGAAGGGCCGGACATACCCCCGACGTCGCCCGCCAGCGCGAGGAGCGCGAACAGCGCCGTGCCGCCCTTGGGGATCGTGGCGGACGCAAACGAAAGCGTACCCGGCCACATGATGCTGACGCAAAAACCCACGATGCCGCACCCGACGAGCCCGAGCCACGCAGCGCTTTGCGGCGCGAACGCGCACAGCGCATACCCGCCGACGCAGCCCGCCGCAGAGATCATCAGCGCGGGTTTAATATGCAATTTCGCTCCGAATTTCGCAAACAGCACGCGGGATATGCCCATGCACACGGCAAACAGACAAGGCCCTAAAAGATCGCCGAGCGTTTTGGAGACTTTCAGGCCCGATTCCGCGAATGCGGACGCCCACTGGCTGACCGCATTTTCGCAGCTTCCCGCACAGAGCATCAAAAGCACGAACAGCCAGAACATGCGTGATTTCAAAAGCGCTCCGACCGACATGCCCTTGCCCTCTTCCACGGGCTTGAACAGGGGCACGAAAAGGAAACAGACCGCATTCAAAAAAGGCACGGCTGCCCATACGCATGCGAGGATCTGCCAGTTTTCGATACCCGCCAGCACGAAATAGAGCGTGGACAACGCGACGACGGCGACCAGCCCCCAACTGTAAAAGGAATGCAGAAGCCCCATCTCCGATTTTTTGTTTTCCGAAGGGCATGCCTCGATGACTGGGCTTACAAGCACTTCGATCAACCCTCCGCCGACCGCGTACACTGCGGAAGCGATAAACAGCCCGACCGCGGGGACGGGCAGAACGTCGGGCAAAAAAGCCAGAAGCAAGAGCCCGCCGCCGGCAAACAGATGCGCCGCCACCATGCACGGCCGATACCCTATTTTGTCCACAAACTTCGACGAAAGCAGGTCGATCAAAAGCTGCATGCCGAAATTCACCGTGATCATCGTGCCGATCAAGGTGAGCGATATGTTGTACTGCGTATTAAAAGTCACGAACAGAAGCGGTGCAAAATTGACGATGATCGCCTGCGTGACGTATCCCGTATAACAGGCGATTTTCGTATGCCTGACCCCGAGCGCTTTCATAATAAAGTACCTATTCGCAAAACTTTCTCAAAGCGGCAATTCTTTGACCATCTGGAGGTATCCGAGCGGTTCGTACCCGAGCCTGCCGTACAGCGCGCGTGCCCGCACGTTTTCCGCTTCCACTTCCAGGCGGATGCGCACAAAGCCGTTATCCCTTGCGTATTTTTCGATAAAGGCGAAATATTCTCTGCCCAGCCCCAGGCAGCGGTATTCTTCGAGAATAAACAGCTCTTCCAGCCACAAAACTTTTCCGCCCGCTTCGCGCGAATACGTTTTTGCCGTGAGCGCAATGCCGACGGGCTTCCCGTCCGCCTCGACGATATACCCGTCCGCATATTCGTCCGAGCGCATCAGCTCGCAAAAAGTGCGTTCGTGATACTCTTTCGGGATCTCGTGCGCCACGGCGGGCGACGCATAAAACATTTCCGAAAGGCGGAGGAATACATCCCTGTCCTTCTTTTCTATTTTACGGATCATAAAGCACCTCATCCGGGCAGTAAAATATAAAACAGACGCGCCCGACCGATATTATATACCTCCCCATTATATTAAGTCAGGCATACTTTTGTCAATCATATTCCTGCGTTTTCCGTACAAAAAAACTTCCCGCGGGGCGATATGCCGCGGGAAGCCGAATTTACGAATTTTTGGTGTTTTGTTAACAATATTTTAACATAAAGCCGCTATAATGCCATCACAGGACAAGGGACGGGGCGGCATAAACGCGCGTTTTCAGTTCGCTGTCGAGCAGATACAAAGAACGCGCGTCCGAACCGAACAGTTCCATCTTGCGAATGAGGTCGGAAGCGTTCTTCTCTTCCTCGCCCTGTTCCTTTACGAACCAGTCGAGGAACTGCATGGTGCGGAAATCTTTTGCCGCGTTTGCCGCCGCATAGATCTCGTTGATCTCGCCCGTGATATATTTTTCGTGTTCGAACGCGGCTTTTAAGGGCGCCATATTGTCCGTAAGCGCGGCGGAAGGCTTTGCGATCGCGTCAAACGTGACCTTTTCCCCGTTGTTCTGCAGATATTTGACCATGAGAAGAGCGTGATCCATCTCTTCCTGCGCCTGTACATAATACCAATTATAGAAGCCGTCGAGCCCGGCTTCCTGATAATAATTGGCAAATTCAAAATAAAGGTAAGACGAATAAAATTCTTTATTGATCTGGCTGTTCAAAAGCCTGCTCACGTTTTTGTCCATAACGATCTCCTTTTATATTCTTCCGTTCGGTTTATATTATAACCCTTTTTGCCCTTTTTTTCAACCGATCGGTCGCAAAATAAAATAATCGACAAGTGTTGACAAACATGGCTTTATCGGTTATAATGCTGTAAACGGAGGGATATATGAGAAAAGAAGACAAACGCAGCAGAAAAACCATCAAAGCGATACAGGACGCGCTCTTGCGCATGCTGGCCGAAAAGAGATTGTCCGACATTAAAATCGTCGACCTGTGCAAAAATGCCGACATCAACCGAACGACCTTTTATCTTCACTTCGAAAGCACCGAACAAGTTCTGCTTTCCATCAGGGAAGAAATCGTCAAACGTATATTTGACAGCTATAAAGGCAATTCTTTCTTCTATACGCTGGAACATCCGCTCGGTTTCCTCACAACGTGTACCGAAGTGATCTCTTCTTATGACGGGTTCGAAAACTTTGTGCGGAATTCATCGGAGGCAGCGTACTTTCTCGAAAAGCTGAAAAAATGTTTTGCCGCGAGAGCTTATGCCGATTTCGTGAACGAAAACGCGGGCTCGGACGATCATGCGTTTTACATCATCGATTTTATGACGGCGGGCATGCTCGACGTATTCATCGCGTGGCTCCGCTCTGAGCAGGAGACCCCGTTGGAATCGATACTCGATAAATGCGCGAAACTTTTGTCGGCGGGGCACGAAGCCCTCACCGATCGCTGACGCATTCCGATCCGAATCGGCCCGCATCAAATCAATAAAAAATCATACTCCGCCGCGCGCAGCCGCACGGCGGGAGCATCGGAGCGATTTTTATGAAGATTGCGATCATTGCAGACGTACTCGGAGAAGAAAACAACGGTACCACCATCACGGTCAAAAGACTGATAAAAAACCTGAAAATGCGCGGGCACGACGTGGAAGTCGTTTCCCCGGGCGAAACGGACGAAGAAGGTTTTCATTCGGTCGGCAAAAGAGATTTCAAGATATTTAACAATTACGTTAAAAGGAACGGGGTCGAACTCGCCAAGCCGGACGAAGCGCTTTTGAGAAAAGTCATCGGGGATTGCGACGTCGTACACATCCTGATGCCCTTCAAAATGGGAAAAACGGCGATACGGATCGCAAACGAACTGAAAAAGCCGGTTACGACCGCCTTCCACGTACAGCCGGAGAACGTAACGAGCCACGTGGGCCTGCAAAAAAGCAAAACCGCCAACAATTTCCTGTACAAATATTTCTATGAAAGTTTTTACCGCTATGCCGAATACATCCACTGCCCCACGCAGTTCATTGCCGACACTTTGAAAAAACACGGCTATGAGGCGGACATGCGCGTCATCTCCAACGGCGTAGACCCGATCTACAAACCCGAAAAGGAAGAAAAGCCCGCCGACCTCGAAGGGAAATTCTGCATCCTTACCACGGGAAGGCTCACGAAAGAAAAATGCCAGAGCGATCTTTTGAAAGCGGTAAAACAGTCCAGATATTCCGATCGGATACAAGTGTTCATCGCGGGAGACGGGCCGCTGCGGAACAAGCTCGAACGGATGGGCAAAAAACTACGGAACAGGCCGGAGATAGCCTTTCTCCCCAAGGAGGAACTGGCGAAACGCATCAATTACAGCGATCTGTACGTGCATACATCCTATGCGGAGATCGAATCGATCGCGTGCGTGGAAGCGATCACCTGCGGCCTGGTTCCCGTCATCGCAAACAGCGAAATGTCCGCCGCCCGTTATTTTGCCCTTTCGGAAGACGACCTGTATTCATCGGGCAACATCGGCGCCCTTGCCGAAAAAATAGACCGCATGATCGAAAACCCCCGCCTGCGGAAAGATCTGCGAAGCAGGTATATCGAATTTGCGGAACAGTTCCGCATAGAAAAATGCATCGACCGCATGGAGGAGATGTTTGAAGATGCGATCGCACACAGACACCCCGAAAACGCCCGCGGATAACTGCGCGGACGAATATCTCCGAAACAGGGAAGATCAGGCGCGCGGCCGCACAAAGCGTAAAAACCTGCCGTTCGATTTCTACAAAGCGGTATACATCTATGTGCTCGGCGGCCTGACGGGAACGGTTTGGGAAACCCTGCTGAACCTGATGCGGGGGCGCGGTTTCGTGTTCTGCAACGGGAGCATAGCCTCACCCTTCAATTTCGTTTACGGTACGGGAGCGCTCGTCATCATCCTGCTTTTGCGCAACAGGGACAAGTGGTGGCAAGTTTTTGCGATCGGCTCCGTCGGCGGCGGCGCCGTGGAATACGTATTGAGTTTCCTCGAAGAGACGGTGCTCGGTACGCGCTCCTGGGATTACTCGCACAAATTGCTGAACATAAACGGGCGTACGACCGTCCCCTATATGCTCTTTTGGGGCGTGCTGTGCGTCTTTGTCGTATTCGTCGTATACAAGCCGCTCGACAGGCTTTTGGAATCCCTGCCGAAAAAGGCGATGAAAACGATCGCGATCGTTTTGGCCTGCTGGATCGCGGCGGATATGCTTTTGACCCTTTCCGCGCTCGTCCGCTATTCCGCAAGGGCGCACGGATTTGCGGCTCATACCGCGCTCGGGGAACTCATCGACCGCGTTTTCGGCGACGCGTTCATGAAACGGCGCTTCCCCGCAATGAAATTCTGACCACACGATCGCAGTTCCATAAAAGTACTTCTCCTTAAAGAGAAAAGAGCCCGCTTCGGCGCTTTCAGCGCCGAAGCGGGCTTCTTTTCGAATATCTCTCATCGGTCGAGCGCCGCCCCGCGGCGGGCAGACGCCGTTTTCGAACCTTATTTATCCGTTCGCGCGCAGCTGCGCGAGTTTTTCTTTCAAAGCAATATACGCCCGGGCGGGGTCGGAAATATCCCTCACCGTCGTTTCCATGGGGCAAATACCGTCCCCTTTGCGGTTGACGATGTGCGGAACGAGGTTTTCGCACGCATAAGGAATGCCGTGCGCGCGCAGGACTTCCGCACCCGCTTCGGAAAGCACTTCCGCCCAGACCTCTTCGATCCCCGCACAGACGAACAGCAGCGCCGCCGCCTTGCCGACGATTTTGTCCGCAACGGAAAAGCCCGCAAGGTCTTTCCCTTCCCCGATAAATCCCATCATCGGGGAAATGCCGCGATCGTCTCCGACAAGCGTCTGTTCTCCCCTGCATAAGGCGATCGAATGCCCCGCAAGGAGAGACTTTGCGCGGTCGAGGTCAGTCATCGTTCTTTTCCCTCTTCATGAGCGCGCCGAGCCCCATGACGATGAACGGCACGAGCACCGCCTGCAAGACGAGCCCCGAAAGCCCCGTCCGGATCTGCGACCAGATCATCGCGGGCGTGAAGGGTGCGACGCCTTGGAATATCACCGAAAGGAGCAGGAAAAACGCCCTGCCCGAGACCGCCGCCAAAAGGACTGCGGGGAACGCCATCCAGCCGTTTTCGGCGATCTTTTCGGAAAAGAGCCCCGAAACGACGGCAAACACCGCCAGTTCCGCCATCATGAACGGAAGGCGCGCCGCGGCGGGCATCGCTTCGCCGAACGCGGACGTGAGCGCAAAACTTGCGAGCGGGGAAGCCAGCCCCACGCCCAGCCCCCACCACGTGCCGAGCAGGCAGCCGCCCAACAGCACGGGCAGATACATGGGCAGCAGGCGCACACCGCCCGAAGCGCCCGCCGCGAGGTGTACGAGCTGCGGCAAAAGCACCGCGAGCGCCACCACGCCGAGCGCGACGAGCGATTTGACCGTAATTTTTACTTTCAACGATGCGCCCCTGCGGGCGAGTACGCTTTCCAACATAACCTTTTCTCCTTTATTGCCCGAACGGCGAACGCCGCCCGCTTTATTTACCGAAATATGCGGCGATCTCCTTCATGCGCGACGTCTGATCCGCGCGGAAAGGGCAGCGCCTGTTGCAATGCCCGCACCCGATGCAGTCGGCAGCGGTCTTTGCCAGATTTTTATAATGATCGGCGGCGAGCGCATCGCCCGCGCGCGCCAGATCGTAATATTTGTTGACCGTTCCCACGTCTATCCCCGCGGGGCAGGGCTTGCAGTGGTTGCAGTACACGCATTTGCCCGCCGCGTCCTGCGGGGCGAACGTACCGATGACCGAATAATCCTTTTCCTCTTCGGAAGCGGAAAAATATCCGAGCACGCGTTTCAGATCGTCTTTACCGCGAACGCCCGGAAGCACCGTGAGCACGCCCGGTTTATCCAGCGCGTAGCGGATGCACTGGTATTCGGTGAGCGCCCTTCCGAACGGCGAGGTTTTCGCGTTCAGAAGCTGCCCGCCCGAAAAAGCCTTCATCACGGAAATGCCCACGCCTTCCTTCTCGCAGCGGCGGTACAGCCGCATGCGCTCTTCGGCGCCGCCGTTGGCAAAGTCGCCGTGATGATAATCGTAGCCGGGATTGATGCTGAACATGAGCATGTCGACGAGCCCCGTGTCCAATATTTTTTCCGCAACGGCGGGAACGTGCGAAGAGAGCCCGATGTGCCGCGCGACCCCCTGCTCTTTCAGCCCGAGCAAAAAGCCGAGCGCGCCGTTTTTGCGGTAACGCTCCCAGTCGTTCTCCTCGTCGATGCAGTGAATGAACGCGTAATCGATGTGATCCGTCTTTAAGTTTTTCAGCTGCCACTCGACGCTGCGCTTTACGGCGTCTCCGTCCGTCGTCCAGCCGTATTCCCCCGCGGAATAGTCCGCGCCGAAATGCAGTTGATACAGCACTTTATCGCGCACGCCCGCAAAGGCGCTGCCGAACGCGGGAAACGTTTTCGCGTTACTCGTGGCAAGATCGTAATAATTGACGCCGCTTTCGTAGGCTGACGCGAGCGTATCCGCCATCTCCTTCGGGTCTGCCTCGCAGATCGCTGACGTGCCGAAGCCGATGACGCCGATACGATCGCCCGTACGGCGGTTGACGCGGTATTCCATACCCTTACACCTCGGCGCTATTATAGCACAGGGAAAGCGATATGTCTAATGCTTATTTGTTATCGCGCGCCATGCGCGGCGGCTATAACGGCAGACGCGGCCATGCGGAAATCAGCGGAAATCCTCGTACTCTTTCAGAAGTTCCGCGGAGATGCTCGGCGGGATCTTTTTGAAAGCGCGCTCGAACATGTCGCGCGTGAGCGGGATGGGCGAAGCAGATTTTGCCGCCTGCAATTGTTCGAGGGCGAGGCGGCACGCCTCTTCGATGATGCCGCAGATATCCGCCGCGGAATAATACGCGTCGCGCACGGATACGCGGCCGAGCGACGTCTCCCTGACCGTCGAGCGTTCGGTCATATCCAGAACGTCCTCCGCGGTCACGCCGTCGAGCGCGATCCCTTCGAGTTTGGACGAAATGATGGCGCGCTTGGCTTCCAGATCGGGCGGAGTCACGTGGATAAGATGGGAAAAACGCTTGTAGCGCAGGTATGCGGGGTCGATCACGTCGGGGCGGTTGGTCGCGGCGATCATGATGCGCTTGGAACCGTCCACGCCGAAGCCGTTGATGCGCTGCAAAAGCTCGGTCGTGACCGCCGCCTTATAGTCCTTCGTGTCCTGCGTGCGGCGGCTGAATATGGACTCGCATTCGTCCACGAACAATATCGCGCCGTCGGGGCAGGCGTCGATCTCCTGAAAGATCTGTTTGACCGCCTGTTCCGATTCCCCCACATACGATTTGAAGATGTCCGCGGGGGTGACGATGAACAGGGGCAGGTTCATGGCGTTGGCGATCGCCTCGGCGAACATGGTTTTGCCCGTACCGGGCGCGCCGTACATGAGCATGCCCAGGCCGCCTTCCAGCTTGTAATATTTGAGGATATCGGGGTTCTGCGCCATGAACATGAAACTCATGACGAGTTTTTTTACGTTTTCAAGCCCCTTTACGTCGTCGAACGTCGTATCGGGCACGCGGCTGGTGATGACCGAACCGTACCTTGCCGCGGCCTCGGTGAGTTGTTTGCACTGCTCGTCGTACTTTTTGTGTTTGTCCTCGTCGGTCACCCTTTGAGAAAGGGTGCGCGCGATCTGCGCCGCGTGCAAATATTCCGCGCGCAGTTGCTGTTTTTCCTCGTCGCGGATGTCGTTTTTGTCCTTCCTGCCGCCTTTAAGAGAACGGATTTTTGCGATGCTCTCGTTATAATCCTTTTCCAGTTTTTCGACCGAATCCGTCTTTTCGTTTTTGGGGGCGCGTCCTATTCCTGCCATACACGTTCCCCCTTACAGAATGTCGCTGATGTCGTCCACGCCGCCCTGCGGAGCGCCGCCGGGCGCGGGCGCGTCCGGCGTTACGCCCTCTTCGCCGCGCGCTTTGAGCATTTCGGCGATGAGCGTCTGCGCCTTGCTCGGCCCTGCGGGCGCGGGCACGGCCTTGCCCTGCGCGATGCGCTTTTCTTCTTTCAGCCTGCGCTTTTCGTCGCGCTTGTTCATGGTAAAGCGCATCCTCTCGCACGAGGAACGCAGCGCCTGCATGATGTCCTGTGCCATCTGCTGCTGGCCGAGGATGTTGTCGATCGCGACGGTCATGCGGTTGCGGTTGTTGCGGATGACCTTGCGGATGCGGCGCTTCCTCTTCCAGCGGGAAAAGAACCCGTAATTTTCTTTGAGGGAATCTTCCTGCAGCATGGTGTCGAAATTGATCGCCGAGTCGATAAAACTGATCGCCTCGAACATACAGCTCATCGCCACGTTGATCGCGGTGAGCATTTTGATGACGTCCTTCATTTCCAGCGCCACGTCGAGGAAAGACAGCATCATCTGCGAGCGGAAATCTTCCTGCCCGTATTCGAGGATGAAGTCCACCGTCTTGTTCGCGAGGTCTACGATCTTCTGGTCGAGGTCGCGGCTGCGCTGTTCGCGGGCGCGTTCCTGCTTTTTCTTTTCGGCGATCTTCTCGTAATCGCCGAAGGTATCGTGTTCTTTCTGTTTCGGCATGATTTTACTCCTTATCAGATCATTTTACATATTTTCCGATCGCCGCGGCGAGCGACTCGCGCTCCGCTTCGGCGTTGTCGATCCAGTCGTGCGCGCAGATCCTGTGCAGGTTCCAGCCGCAGTCTTTGAGCGTCTGCACATAGCGCATGTTGTAGTCGAGATAATTGTATTTTCCGCCCGTCGGCTTTTCGCACCACACGCCGAGCTGCGCTTCGCCCAAATCCGCGGAAAGCACCGCGATCGGCATGCGCACCGAGCCTTCGGTGACGCCGTAACCGCACACGATGCGCTCCTTTGCCACCCCGCACGACTCGATGAAGTCCGCAACGCTGCGGATAAAGCCCTTGCCGGGCTCTTCCGAGACGAACTGATCCCTGCCGCCCCCGCCGAACCTGCGGGAAAGCATGAGATAGTCGCGGATGTAAGAGACGCTCTCCGCGGTGATCTCCTCGGGCTCGACCGAATGGATGACCGTCACCCCGTATTGCGCGCGCGTGACGGCCACGTTGAAGATGCACTTGCCCAGTTTGTCGCGGTTGAGCTGACCGAAACTGTTCACGACCTTCCCCTCCGCCGTTTTGCCGTAAGTCAGAGAGAGGATGAGCTGCGCGGTCTCCTGCCCCTGCACCGTCTCGATGGTCTTGAAGAAGGCGAGCTTTTCGGGCACGTCGCCGAAATGCGCGATGGCGCGCGTCAGTTTCGCGTTCAGTTCCCTGTCCGCGCGGACGAGTTTTTTGATGCACTCGATCTGCTCTTCCCCGAAGGCAACCACGCCGAACGATCGGGTGAGTTCCTCTTTCTTTTCGTCGTAAAAGCATTCGAAATGCGAGCGGAGACATTCGAGGACTTTCTGCGCTTCCGCGAGGTTCACGCCCTTTTCGCACCTGCCCTCGGGCACGTATATATCCGTAAACCCGAGCCCCGTTTTGTGCGGAACGGGCGCGGGGAACGTGCGCATCGAAGGATAAAATTCTTTCTGCGAAAAGGCGATGAGCGACTCCGTTTTGCTCCTGTAATGGCAGACGAGTTCCTCGGCGCGGAAGGCGCGGTTGCGCAGGGCGAGCGTGAGTGCGGAAAGTTCCGGTTCGAGCACGAAACTCTCCGACCCGTCCTCGGCGGTCACGCGCTTTTCGTATTTGGAAACGAAGTGCTTGATCGGCGGCATCTGCCACTCGTCGCCCACGATGACGCACTGCTTCGAGCGGAAAAGGACGGGCAGAAGGTTTACGGGTTCGAGCTGGCTCGCCTCGTCCACGATCACCGCGTCGAAATTTTCATACTCCTCCGGGCGGAACAGAACGCTCGCCGTGGAGGGAGAGAGGATAAAGCATTTTTTGAGTTTGAGTATCGGCCCCGCATATTTTTTAAAAAGGGAACGCAGGGTCGAAGAAGGATCGCGCTCGGACGCGAGGAAAGCGAAATCGGGGTCGTCCGCGTCGATGCGCGCCATGCACCTTCCTTCGATGAGGGAGACGTCGGCCTTCTCTTCCTTTTTCTCCGCCGCCGCAAAATTCGCGAGGCTCCTGGCGACGTTTTTGCCCAGCCCGTTGCGCAAAAGCCCCATCGCCGCCATGCGCGCGGCGATGGCGAGCGCGTAAAAGGAATGTTCGAAGATCTCCGCAAACGTGCCCTCGTGCGCAGGGTCGCCCTTTTCGAAAGGCGCGAAAAATTCCCGTATCGGGAGCGCGTTTTTCGGGTCGTTTAAGATCGCGCCGTAACGGAGCGAAGCGGAAAGCACCCGCCTGTCGTCCGCCTCGCGCGCAAACACGGCGAGGTCGCCCGCGAGCAGTTCCGACGGCGCCGAATAGCCGCTTCGGAAAAACTTTTCGCCGAATGCGGCAAGGCCCGAGGAGAGCGCTTCGAGCGTTTTCCCCAGCCCCTGCGCCCCGCGCAGGGCTTTCGCCGTTTCCAGATTTTTCTCGGGCGGGCGGGAAGCGAACGGGACGGACGCAAACAGAGAGCGGAGCGCGAGCGCCGCGCACGCCGATTTTTCGGCCGCCGCGTCTGTCGGCAGGGCCGCACCGACCCTGTCAAAGAGTGCGGAAAGCGCCTTTTTGAGGTCGGCCTCCGCGAGAGCCGCGCGGCAGGCGGCGACGGCCTGCCCTATCGTACCATCCGTTTCGGCACGTATGCACGCAGCGAAACCGGACACCGCTTTTTGCGCCGCGCACGCTTCTTCGAGGAACGCCTGTACGGGCATGCCCGCGCGCTTCGCGGCCGCGTCGGCGGCGAAAACGGCGGCGAGTTGTTCTTTTTCCAGTTTCCTGCGGAAAATTTTGAAAACGAGCAATGCGTTCTTTTCCGCTTCCTCCGCGCAGCGGAGCGCCTCTTTGAAATTGCAGACCGCTTCCACCGCTTCGGAAAACTCCGCGCCGCCCGTAAAACTCATCGCGGAAATTTTTTCGTACGCTTTTTTCGCCTTGAAGTCGAAGGTTTTCGGCTTCTTCGCGCCGCCCCTGTATTTCGCGAGCGGCGCATACGCCGCGGCGATAAATTCCGCCTCGCTGCGGCACGCATCTTCCGAAATCACCCTGCGCGCTTCGTAGAGATACTTCTCTCCCCGAGCTTTGAGTTCTTCGTTTTTCTGCGCGAGCGAAGAGAGGAGCGCAAGATCCCCTTCCCGCAGAAAGTTTCCGTTTTCCGCATAAAAGAGGTGTGCGCCGCCGCAGACGAGGGAAAATTCTTCAAAGGTGAGGAGCTCCGCCGGGCCGAACCCCGCCGCGGGCAGAGCCGCGCGCGCGCCGGCCTCGTCTTTCAGAGACGCTTTTTGATCCCCGGCGGCGCGTTTTGCAAAGAGATACGCCGCGAGCGCGTCGGAGAGTTTGCCGCACTCCTTTTCGATCCCCTTTGCGGAGAGCAGGGCGCGTTCCGCGTCTTCGCCGAGCGGAGAAGATATGACGGCGCGCACGTCCTGCACGCGGGCGTTTTCGCACTCGCCCAGGATCTTTGCGAGCGCGCCGTGCGCCCGCTCCGCGAGATCGGCAAGGCGGGCGTATTCCGAAAAAGCCGCCTCGGTATCCGTTTCCGCGCCGACTCCCGCCCAGGGGCATTTTGCGAACGGGTGCGTTTCCCCGCCCGTCATGGCGGCAAAACAATTCCCCGCGTCATTCACCGCCGAGAGGAGAGAATCATACCGGCTGCGGGAAATTTTCACCGCGTCGCGCGGGTCGCAGAACGGTATGGTTTCGAGATTGTATTTCAGGTACACGTCCAATGCGTCGTAATAACTGCCGCCGGCGATGCTGTCTCCGGAAAATACTTTTTCCGCATAGTCGGAAAGGAAAGTGACCGCGGAAGCCTTTTCGGCGTCGGCGCTCTCGCGCGCCTTGTATGCCGCGGAGTCCGCCGCATATTCCCTCTTCGCGCGGACGAGCGCGCGGAGATCTTTTTTGATCTCAGAAGGGTTGACCTTCGCCGCCTGCGTTTCCGTTTCGCAGTCGAGCAAAAGCACGAATTTCCGCAGGGGGGCGGGAAGTTTCGCGTTTACTTCGGAGAGCGCGGACAGTTTTTTGGAGGAGAGCAGCACTTTTTTGTTCTCCGCCATGAGCGCCGCGATCATGTTCGCGATGGTCTGCGTTTTGCCCGTGCCGGGCGGGCCCTTGATGATGAGAGATTCGCCGTTTACGACGCGGCGGATCATATCTTCCTGCACGCTGTCGCGCGGGAGCACGAACTGCGGCTCGGAGAGAAGCGGCGCACGGCTTTCGGGCACGCTTTCGGTGAAAACCCGCCTGACGAGCGGATGCGCCGCGATCTTTTCTTTATTGCGGCGGATGTCGTAATACATGCACAGCTCGTCGTGGTTGTACTGGGCTATGGCGACAATATCGCGTTCGAATTCGAACACCGCTTCGCCCGCGTCCGCGCGCTTGCAGCTCTTTACGTATGCTTCGACGGATGCGAAATATTCCTCCCCCGAACCCAACTTTTCGAGGGATACGGGTTCGTCGAACGCGCCCGCGCCGTTCGGGTGCGGGAATGCGTCCGCGACCTCGTCCCCAAGCACCTGGCGGAGTTTATGGTACAGGCAGGGATTGAAATACACGTCGTCGTCCACGAATTCGATGAAAACGGGCGTCGTTCCGACCGAGCGGATGAGGCGGATGGGAAAGACCAACAAGGGTGAAAGCACTTCCTTCACCTCGTCTTTCGAGGCGGCGACCTTCCAGCGGAGCGCGCCGACGCTCAGAAACAGCGGGTTGTTCCCTTTCAGGTTGAGTTCTTTATACACCGCCGCGATAAACGCGGAAAGTTGTTTCGCGTCCTTCGTTCCGTCCGCGCCCTTCCATTCGAAATCGTTGACGTCTCGCCCCAGGATCTGTTCGCCCGAGAGAGCGCTTCCGCGCAGGACGGTGTTGCCCGTTTTGCCGAAACGCGCGCGGATGACGGAAAGCGCGTACGCCGCCGTATCCGTGCGCAGGCTGTGCGACAGGATATATGTTTTTGTAAGTTCCCCGCACAGGTCGACGAGTTTGTTGCGCGACACCTCGTTGATGTGCAGAAGATCTTCTATGTAAGCGTCGAGATAATTTTCCATACGTTCCTCAATCGAAATCCACGGTGTGCCAGACCCGTTCGCTGTCGCGCAGGCAGTCTTTCGCAAACGCGCGCGCCTCCGCCTCGACGACCTGCACGAGGTACGCCGCGGACGAAGTGTTCGAAAAATATTTTTTGCCCGTGTTGACCAGCCATTCCGCTTTTCTGCCCTTCGTTACGCCGAAATCCGTCCAATAACGGTCGTTCCACGGCCCGTATTCGACCATGTGCTGAAAGGCGTGATAGCATTCGTGGCAGATGCTGTCGATCATCCATTCGTAATCGAGCGTGCACGAACGCTTGAAAAGGATGCGTTTGCCGCCGTCGCAGCACAGCCCGCCCGCGCCCTTGTTTTCCAACTCGTCGAGCACGGCAACTTCCGGGTCGAACCCGATGCCGAGCGCCCGCATGACGAGCACCGTCGCCTCGCAGATACGCGCTTCGCGTATATCTTTATCCATCGTCTGCCAGGAGGAGACGTCGTCGCCGGCGAGGGTGCAGTAACGCACCAACAAACCTATTTTTTCAAAGACGGTAAATCCGCCCGCGACGATCTTTTTCACGTTCGCGGGGTTGACCGAACGGATATCGTCGTAATCGAATTCCCTGCGGGAATCGTCCGTCTTGTCTTCGGAAAGCTCTCCCCAGCCGCCGTCTATAAACAGCGCCTGCGAGGGCAGTTTTTCGAGATATTTATGCGCGGCCGCCGTGCGTTCCGCAGAAAGCGCGGCCGCCGCGGGGCGCCAGTCTTTGCCCGAAGCGAACGCGGACACCGCGCGGTTCAGCCCCGTAAACCCGATAAAAGGTAAGTTTTTGCGCACGTATTCGTAATCGCCGTCTTCCGCGCGGATCATCCCCTTTTCCTCGAAAAGGGCGACCGTTTCCTCGTAGAGCGGCATGGAAAGGTATTCGAAACTGATATCCACGGCGGACAGCCCTCCGCCGCCCGCGGCGCGCAATGCGGCCGAATAGACCTGCCTGTCGCCCGAAGGGTCGACGAGGAACGCCTTCCGCCCGCCCCTGCCGAAGCGCACCGCCGCCAAAAGGAGCGCGCCCTGCGCCTCGCCGCCGAGTTTTTCCGCGCCGTATATGAGCGCGTCGCCGTTTTTGCGGGACATGACGGAAAAGAAATTCGCGATGCTCTCCCCGCTCCGCCCGGCAAATGAGGACGCGTACACGCGGTAAAGCGCCGCGGAAGAATTTTTGACGGCGAACAGTTCCGCCTCGTCGGGGAAGGGCGTACAGAGGACGACGGCGTTCGCGAGCGCCCTGTCTCCCCTCGAAAGTTCGGGGAAATATTCCGCGTTCGCCCACGGGGAAACGCCTTCGATCTCTTCCGCGTTGGCGGCAAAAAAGCCCTCGTCGTCTTTGAGGCGCAGCTCTTCCGCCCTGTTTTCGGCAAAGGCGCGGACTTTTTCGAGTTCGCCCGCCATTTCTTCGGCGACGGGCGGGAAGGAGACCTCTTTACCGAAAGGAGAAGGCTGTTCTTTGAATTTCTCCGCAGCCTCCAGTTTTTGCGCGAAGAGCGCGGCGACTTCGCGGCACTCCGCCTCGGACGAGGACGCGGGCTGCCAATCGTAGGTGCGCACGCGCTCCGCCTGCGCCGCCGCGCCGGACATGATTTTCTGCGCTTCGCGCGCGAACGCGCCGAGGTTTTGCAGGAGCGCGGCGGTGTTGCCGTACCCCTTTTCCTCCGCCGCCGCTCCCTTCTCCTCCGCAAAGGAGATCAGCCGCGAAAAGTCGTCCTCGTTATACCCCTCCTCGAAGTAAACGAGCGCGCGGGCCTTCGCCTGTATGCGCCACAAGAGCGCTTCGGCGCTCTCGCGGTTTTTGTCGTTGAGCCAACTTTCCTTCAAAAGGGCGGCAAGGGACGCCGCGCTCTCTTCGAGTTCCTCTTTCCGCACGCTTCTGAAAAAGGTATAGTTGGCTTTGCCGAGAATATCCTGAACAGTCTGCATCCTCTTCCCTCTTTCGTACGGGCGTTATTTGTCGTTTTCGGAAAGGGGGATGAAGGCGGGGCCTTCTTCCTGTCTTTCCTTCTTTTCTCTCTCCCTGTTTTCTCCGTCTAGATCCATTTCCCGAAGCAGCGCTTCCATTTCGTCCTCCGCCTGCTTCTTTTTGAGTTCTGCATTGACGACGGGGCGTTTGGGCTCTCTTTCCGCCTCTTTTTCCCGCTCCATGCGCAGTTCCTGACGGATAGAGCGCCAACTGTCCCTGACCTCTTCGGTGAACCCGCCGTACACCTTCATCATGTCGAACACGGCGAGGATGCGGGACGCGATCTCTTTCATTTCCTCGGCGTTCTTCCTGCCGAGCAGGACGGCGCTCAATTCCACGAGGTCGATGTTTTTGGAAAGGGTCGCAAACATCGCGGGGTCGTTTTCGAACTCCATGATGCGGTCGTTTAGCCGCTGGAATTCGCGGCGGATGCCGTCGCGGTCGAGGCGGCTGTCCGCCTTTTCGTTGATCTCGCCGTCCAAACTCTCGATACGCTCGTCCAGATCCTGCATTTCGCGCTGCATGCGCTTGATCTTGGGCAGGGCGAGTTCCGCGCTGATCTCCCCGTTGCGGTACTGCACGGTCAGGCTCTTGATCCCCGCATAGAGGTCGTCCTTGTGTTTTTGCAGGCCGTCGCGCTCCTTTTCCAGCTTTTTCGTGCCGTAGCGGCGCTCCGTCTCCTCGTCGAAGCGGGCGAGCGCGTCCTGAAAGACGGTCAGCCCTTCCCTGCGGCCCACGCTGTCGATGATGCGCTCGACGTCGTTGGGCGTTTCGTACCCGACTTTTTCGGCGATATAATCTTCCTTGGCGATCTCGCGCTTTTTGGGCGCGACGTCGAGTTTTTTCCACTCCTCCGCCTTGCCGAACGCGGCTTTGAGCGATTCGACCGCCGCCCTGTCGCACATGTAAACGGAGAGCTTTTTACGCCATTCGATGATCTTTTCGACGGCTTCGCCCGCGATGTTTGCCGCGTGTACGGAAGAATTGTCCCATACCTGTCCGACCGTCTCTGCGATCTGTTTCAAAACGTCGCAGCTTTCGCGCAAAAGCGCTTTCTGCCCCTCGGAAATGTTCATGCCGAGCACCACTTCCGCGCCCCTTTCGGACGATGAGACGTATTTGAGCACCTCTTCTTTGATATTCATCTTTCCCTCCTTGCTCTGCGGCGCGGGAACGCCCGCCAGTATTTTTGTCTTTGTTTCGCCGAACTTCACGAGTTTGTCGGGCGCTTTTTTGTCCGAAAGTCTGAGCGCCAGGCGGATCAACCCCTCTATCGCGTCCCTTTCTTTCGGGCCGAACCCGCCCCCGTCCACCGCCGCGGCTACGATCTCGCCGAGGCTGTCGACGATGCCGTCCGAAAAACTCTGGCAGGCGTCGCTCGCATAGCCGCGCGATTCGAGGTCGCGGAAATCTTTATCGTAATCCACGCGGTTCGCGTCGAGCGCGTCCGCTATGCGCTGTATCTTATCGTTCATATCCTTTCTCCTTCGCACACGGCGGAGACCAGTTTTTTCACCGCGTCGCCCGTACTGCGCAGTTTCGTCTTGTAAAGGTACACGTCGTCGTCGCAGAAGGTGTAATCCAGCCTTCCCCCGTCGCTCACGAGCCGCTTGACGAGCGCGAAGCGGTTCTCTTCCAAAGTCTTTTTGACGACGGAAAGCCCGTATTTACCGAAAAACCGATGCCCGCCGTTCTCGTTGAAGAAATATGCGCAGTACAGAGAATCGTCAGACAGTCCTTCCAGCACCTCGTCGATGCGGCGGCGGTTCCTGAGGGCCGTAAACGTGCCGCCTTCGTCCTTGATACTGCCGCGCGCGTCGCATTCGGCAACGGCGAGGAAGACCCCGCGCTCCGCCATGCGGTAGACGTCGAAACGGTTGCCGACGGCGATCTTGAACACCCTTTTCAGTTCGTCGCCCGTCAGACGGAAAATGCCGAAAAGGGGCGCTTTCTGCTTTGCGAAGCAGGAATACAATACAGAATAAGCCTGTTCTTCCCTGCCCGACTTTGCGCCTTCCGTACGGGTGACGTGAACGTCGATCCCCAGTTCCTCACGTACCCGCGTACGGTTGAATTCGAAATTGAATTTATCGAGAGAGGCGATCTCTTCGGGAACGAACGCGAGCATTTCCAGCATGCGCTTCGCCGCATCGATACGGATCTCCTTCCAGTCGTAACGGTGGCGCACGCCGTCTTCCACTTTCAGTTCCGCATGCGAGTAGCACACGGCGCTGTAATAAGCATAGGCGATGCGGCAGCGAACCGCTTCGCTGCGGTTGACCTCGACGTAATCTTTATCGTAATAGAACCCTAGCCGCGCGACCGCCATAGGATTGCCCAGGCGCGCAGACTCCTTGCAAAGTTCCACGGCCTTGTCGATGAGTTTTTGCGCGGCACTTTCCCGCAGCAGTTTGACGTTCGTCAGCCAGCGGTAATAACTGCGCTCGGAGAGGATGAACAGTTCTTCGTTTTCCGCCGTGACCGCGAATTCGGAAAACGCGCTCATCATCTCGTGCTTGCAGTACGGGCATGCCCAGCTCCCGTCGTAAAGTTCGAGCGGCCGCTCCACCTGCCTGCCGCATTTTTCGTTATGGCAGATCATCTCGCACCCCCTTCATCCTCTTCGGGCTCGCTTATCGTAAATTCCGCGGTGATCTCCGAAGCACGATAATTGCCGTCCGCGACCCTTGCCGTCACGCGGTACCTGCCCGCAGCCGAGGGCGCGCCCGCAAGTACGCTTTCGTTTTCCAAATCGTAATATTCATAGACGATCTCAACGCCGCCGACCGAACACACCGCTGCGGGCGAATGCGTTTCGCCGTCATAGACGAAATCCTGCCCGCCCTGCCATTGCAGGGTGACTTCCTGCGGTTCGATCGTGTAGCCGCACGTACCGCCGCCCAGGATCGCAAAATTTGCGCTGTCGGAAATCGCGGCTGTCATTGTGTGGCTGCCCGCGTCCGCCGCGTTTCCGCCGTACGTCAGCGCGCCGAGAAGTTCGGAAAGGAGACTGCCCGACAGCGAGCCGCCGTCATGCGACGCGCCGACCGCTTCGATGCGGTGCCTCTGCCCGTCGTAGGTGAACGTCCTGCCGCTCTGCCACGTCAGCGTGACGCCGAGTTTTCCGATCGTATATTGCAGCGAAGACCCGCCGTCTATCGTATAATTGTCCGAACCGAGCGTCGCCGTGACGGTATGGCTGCCCGCGTTCACGCCGCCGTCCACGCCGTATCCGAGCGAGGAAAGGATCTCGTTCTCCTCCCCCGGGGCCTCGTTTTCGACCGACAGCACGCGGGGATACTGTTCCCGCCCGTTATAGGTAAACGAGGCATCCTCCCAGTTCAGCGTGATCGCTCGCCGCCCGATCGTAAAGGAGCAGGAAGGATCGGAGATCGTATAATTCGCATCGTCGACAGACGCGGTCGCGGTATAAGAGCCCGCGTCCCTCCGCGCTCCCGCGACGGTGACGGTCAGCGAATCGCCGCCCAGCGCGTCCGCCGAAGCGGTCGGGGCGTGGCTCTGCCCGTCGTAGGTAAAGGAAGTCTCTCCCCACGCGATCGTGAGCGCATAGGGCGTGATTTCGAAGGAGACCGACCCGCTCGCGGACGCGACGGAATATTTTTCCGAAGTTTCGCTGTCCAATATGATGCGGGATACGTACGCGCCGGCGTCGCGCGCCTCCGTGAGCGAAAGCGAATATTCGAGGACGTCTCCACCGTTCACTTTCTGCCCGTCGACGAGCGTACCCTCTATCTGTACGGTCTGCGCGCTGTAAACGAGTTGCGCGCCGTCCTCTATGTTCCATTCGAACGAGAGCGGCTTTTTATCGATTTCGATATCCACTTCGGCGGTCGTTTCCGCCCAAAGCGATGTGACGGACGAAGTCAGCCTGACCGTCACGGTATATGTACCGCCCGCTGAAGGCGCGGGCACGCCGAGCGGATATTCCTGCCCGCCCGCAGATCCCGCGGCGCCGCTCCAAGAATACGCAAACTGCGCGCCCTCGACCTCCGCGGAAGCGGAAGCCGTCAGCGTGACGCCGTCGCCGTATACGAAAGAAGTTTTGCCCTGCGCGGTTCCCGCAGACACGGCGGCGGGCATGAGCGTCCACTCGGGGTACGCCTCTATCTGCCCCGAACTTTCTTCCAGCGCGGACGAAATATCGTCGAACCGATCCCCGTCCGCCGAATAATCCCAGTTGAGATAAAAGCCCGTGCGCGCGGGGAACGCCGAAAAGAGCGATTCCGCCCTGCTCGGCACGGTATACAGGTACGGGAGCGTTTCCCCTCCGAGAGAAGTCTGCTTGTACGAATCGGGCGTTTCGTAAACGTCGTCGTTGTCATCGCCGACCGTCACGCGGTAGATCTTTTCGAAACCGACCGCAACGCCCGCCGCGCTCTCCTGCAGGGAGCTCCCGTCAAGGAGCGCAGTACCGTCCGAAAGAGGTACGAGGATCTTGCCTCCGAAATTCACGTCGTTCCAGTACAGATCTTCCGCGCTCGACGCATCGTCATGCGCGGTATAAGGAAACTCCTCTTCGTACACCGAAATATCGAACACGTCGCCCTTCTTTCCGAACCACGTGGGGAACACTTTGCCTTCTGCCTCTTCCAGCGACTCTTCCGTATAAGAAAAGGTCACGAAGATCTCGTCCTCGGCAAGGCCCGACGGGATAAAACTGTTGGCGAGGGTCAGCGCGCCCGGCTCACGCTCGGCCAACCCGTAAAACAGGTTACGGAAATCGTCTATATATTCCTTGTCCGCATACAGCGTGAGGGAGGGAGAACCGATCTTCTGAATGTTCTGAAAGGAAAGTTCGGCGCTGCCCTCGAAACGTACGACGGACACGCCCGCCGCCGAAAATACGCCGCAGTCGACCGCTCCCACCTTTTCTCCGTTGAACGTTTCGGGCACGACGACCGTATCGCCGCGGCCGTCGACGACGCCCGTGACCTCGTAATACCCTTCCGCTTCGTTGTAGGAATACGTCAGCGACCTTTCGCGGAGGCCCTGGCCGAAAAATCCGTACTGCACGACGAACCAAATATAGAACGCCGCCGCCAGGACGAACACGCCCGCCAGAACCAGCGCCGCGCGGCTCGCGTACACGGGGCGGCACTTCGCCGCGTGCAGCCAGCACGCCGCCGAGGCCAGCACGGAAAGCAGGTGTATCGCCAGGCAGCAGAAAAACGCCGTGCGGGTCATGACTTCGCCCCCGTCCGCGGGAGCGCTCACGAAAAGCGTGACGGCGGAGAGCGCCGCGGCGATCACAAAATAAGCGATCGCCGCAGGGATCGAATACCTGAAACGGAAGTCGGTCACCAAAACGAACGCGGCAAAGAGCGCGTCGAACGCGAGCAACAGCGCGGGGCAGACGAAATATACGCCCGCGTAGCCGCCTATGCCGAGCGCCGCGACGATCAATATGTCGCAGACGGCGGAGAGCGCCGCGACCGCAAACAGAGGCAGTTTCGGGCTCTTGATCTTTTTCGCCGTGAGCGTTGAAGAATAGACAGTATCTTTCATAACGATGCCGTTTGCCTCCTATACCTTGCGCGGGCCGTTGATATAGCCGAAATCGTTCAGGGAGAGTTTGTCAAACGTGTACCTGTCGTCGCCGAGCAGGAACAAAAGCACGTCCTCTTCCTCGAAGCACAGTTTTTCCTTCCGCGCATATTTGAGGCGGGTGAAGGGCGAAAACATGTGCGCGTATTTTTTGTAGCGCTTTTTCGCGAGTTCTCTCTCCTCTCCGTCGGCGGATGCCGCGCCGTGGCAGAACGGGCACAGTTTCCCGCGCATGGCTTCCTTGGAAAAGGGCCTGCCGCAGCAATCGCATACCTGCGCTTCGCTCTTTTCTATGAGCGTCATTTTATCCCGTACGAAAGCGAGGCGCGGCGTGTATTTGCGCGTGCCGTCGCCGTATGCGAACACGACTTCGGGGTACGGGCAGTCTTTGCACTTGCAGACGGGCTCTTCCGCCGTACCGAGGTTTTCCGTCTGCGCGGCGCATACGCGGCGGGTACAGCCGCCCTGCACGCGCGGGTTTTCCTTACACCGCATCGTTTTGAGATGACGGGAAAATTCGCTGTTTTTCGCCACACGTTCCGCCTGTTCGTCCGTGACGCCGAGGTCGGCCGCGGCGGGGTCGATGACGACCGTTTCGGCATGTTCCTCGCCGTCCTCGCCCGTTTCGGTTATCTCGATGCGGTTGTTTTCTATGAGCGAACCCGAGCGGCAGTTGAGACAGTAAAGGCTGACGCTGCCGTTCAGCCCGACGGACGCGCGAAGCACCGCTTCGCCCTGCGAACAGACGAGGTACGACGTATTGATCCAGCGCACGTGCGATATGCCGAGGGTATCCACCGCGCGGCATTCCAGCCGCACGTTGTCGTGCGAGATCTTTTCGATGAGTTCCCCGACGATGCGCCGATCCTCCTCCCCGCTGAAACACAGACAGTCGGTAAAGGTATACCCCGCCGTCTTGCCGCCGAGCAGGTTTTCCATCGCTCCCAGAACGGCGTCTATCGTTTCCGACGCGCCGCCGTCCGGACGCGTACCCTTGTTCCCGTCGCCCGAAGGGATGATCTCGTAGAGATAATCGTCGATCTTTTTGGCTTCCTCTTCGAAGATCGGCTGCATTTTGCTGCCGATCTTGCGGAAATACACCTTGCCGAGCACGGGGACTGCCGCGCCCGTACCGCCCGAAAGTTCGACGCGCAGGGATACGCCGTAAATATCTTCCGTGCCGTCGGCACGGCTCCCTTCCCGCACCGTGACGGCGGGGAGGTCAGGCAAAAACTTTTCCGCGATCTTTCCGAGCGCGCGGCGGCAGGTCTCTTTCTCCTTTTCGGAGACCGTACGCGCGTTCTGTTTGTATTCTATAAACGAATAGCGGCGGTGATAACTCGCGGCGACCTGCTCGATGAGGTTGAGCCAGACGGCCGTGCCGTCGTCCCGCCGCTTGCCGCGAAGGGCGGCGAACCAGCTCGCACCCTCGGCGGTCATGCCCGCTTCCCGCTGCCCGCCGCCCTGCACGTCCAGCCCCTTGTTTTCGCCGGAATACTCGAACGTGTACGCGCCGGTCACGATCTCCTTATCCGTCGCGCTCCGGACGACCTCGGGCGGGACGCAGCCGCCCGCAACGAGGCGGCATATGCTCCTGAATGCCTTTTCGTATTCTTTGCCGATGATGATCTTCGCCATGGCTTACCTCCCGGCTCCGTCCGTTCCGTCCATGCGGAGGATCTTCTGGATGTCCCTGACCTTTTCCGCTTCCGCCTGCAAATTGCGGCAGAACCCCGCGCCGTTGTCGTGGCGGAAATCCCACGCCGCGCGTATGTACGTTGCAAAGGTACGCGCGAGCACGGGGCGGATCTTCCCTTCCCTGTGCGCCGCGGCGCAGACGGGGCAGTCGGCCTCCCACTTTTCGTTAAAGCGGATGACGTGCGGCCTCGGATAACAGGTCGCGTATTCGCAGGACGAGCATTCGGCGATCGCGCCTTCGCCCACGTCGATGCGGCATTTGGGCATGCACAACTTGTTCGTGCAGGTGTAGCAAAGCTGCATCAGATCGCCGTCGCTGGTATTTTTGTCTTCGAGATATTTCGCGAGGGCGGGGCATTTGCCCTTCATGCCCTCCGTTTTGAAAAACGAGCAGTGCGATACGGCGCAGATCTTGCGGCAGTACACCTGCCTGTCGCCGTATTCGCCGCTGTTGCACATGATGCCCTTGCCCGCGTTGTTGACGGACATGCACAGATACCCCTCTTCGGAAACGGAACGGGCAAACACGGAATCGCACGCGTCGCACTTGAAGTCGTACACGCTGATCTCTTCCATGAGCGTGCCGCGCGCGTCCGTTTCGCGGCACTGCGGCGTCGCGTCGCAGTACAATCTCCCGTTTTTCTTTTCCCTTTCGTAATCTTCCAGAGCGTACAGTTTCACGTTCCCGCAGACGGGGCAGCGCACGGTGACCATGCGTTCGTTGTTGCTGCCCGCTATGATGGTCGCGTCGCCGCTGCCCGACGACATCAGCCCGATGACGAGGAAATACATGAGCACGTAACCCTCCAGGCGGCTCATGTCCGCCAGGGAATAGATGCGCACGTTGCTCGTCTGCCCGAGGCGGAAGATGCGGCCGATGCGCTGATCCATGGCGAGCGGGTCGGGCGTGACCTGAAAATTGATGATGACGCTCGAATCCTGTAAATTCACGCCCTCGGTGAAGGACGGGTCTTTGACCACGAGCACCGCGTCGTCCTTCGCCCTGAACTCTTCCACCGTTTCCGCCTTGCCGAGCGCCGTGCCCGAAAGCACGCGCGGGGAAAACTCCGCGTCGGAGCGGAGCGCCTGTTCGAAGCGGTCGGAAACGCTCTCTTCCTTTTTGAGTTCGTAATCGAAAAAGACGAGCACGCGGGAATTTTTATGTTCGCGCAGGATCTGTTTCGCCTTTTCGAGCTTGGCCGCGAACATGCAGTCCTCTTTATATTGCACGGGCACGAGTTCGTACGCCGTTTCGGGCGGGAGACTGCGCATCTGATTCCAGTAATACCTGCCCGTATCCGCCTTGGAAAAGACGGGTTTTTCCGCGCCGACGGCGTTGACGATCTTACTGCCGAGCATTTCGGCGTACGCCTGATTGTACGGCCTGTTGCCGCGCACGTCGTTTATGTACCGTTCGAGGGACATGGCGTGCCCTCCGACGGAAACCGCCTTTTCGCCGTACAGGTCGGAAAGGTCTATCTTCATCTCTTCCCCGTTCAGCCCCGTCGTGGAAAGGACGGCGGGCTTTTCCTTCATCGGGAAAAAGAGATAATTGAACAGTTCTTTCTTTTTGGTCAGCACGTTGTTGGGCTGACGGATCATGATCGAGCGCAGCACGCCGTTGTGATAGGCGCTTGCGACCTGCGCGAGCACTTCTGCCGCGATCTGCCCGTTTTCTTTGAGAAATTCCTGCGCGATCTGATAGCGTTCCCCCTCGGTGCGGGAGGAAAAGTCGGCAATGCCGTGCGCCTGCAGGTATGCCGCAAAAGCCGCGCCGTGCGTACCCGTCACTTCGATGAGTTTGACCTTTTTGATAAACTCCATGACGGTGGCCGCGCCGCGGCAGACGTGCTGTTTGTAATACTTTTTCTCTTTATTGTATTCGGCGCTGCGCTCCTTGTCTTCCTTTTCGTCGAAATCGTCGGGATTGCCGCCCTTGCAGCGGATGAAATACCACAGGCGGAACATATGCTCGAGGTTGCCCGAGTGCGGGGTCGCCGAAAGGAGAAGGCAATAGGTCATGTTCGCCTTCTTTTTGGTCTCCATCATGAGGGAGAGAAGTTTCATCGCCTTGGCGTACCTGCCCTCTTCCGCGCAGAGGTGGTGCGCCTCGTCCACGACGATCACGTCGAAGAGGAGCCGCTTGGTCTCCTCCGGCCAGCAGACGAAATCCTCCGTCTTTACGATGACGGGGCGGAGCGGCCGCAGGAATCCGCTGTCGCTTTCGCACTCGAGCGAAGAAATGTCTATGTCCGCGCCGATGGTTTGCAGCACGCCTTTGCCGAGCCCGAACTGATTTTCGAGCACGTCCACCCAGTTCGCGTACACCTGTTCGGGCACGACCAGCAGGAGGGAACGCACTTTATCCCGCACGGCGAGCTCGCTCAAAACGACGCACGCTTCATACGTCTTGCCGCTGCCCACGACGTCCGCCAAAAGCCCGAAGCCGCGCAGTTCGCGCAGGAACGCGAGCGCCGCGTCGCGCTGATGCTGCAGGATAACGCCGTCGTTGAAACCCTGCTTTTCGACGATGCCGTAACCGTTTTTGCCCTTTTTGTATTTGGAAGGGTCGATCTTGAGCATGGAAAAGTCGTCGAAACGGTCGAGCGCTTCGACGGCGCGGTTCATTTCCGCGATCTTCGCGTTGTACGATTCCTTTACCGATGAAAGGCGCGTCCTCTGCTTTTCCCTGTCGAACGCCGCCTGACCCGCTTCGATGCGGTAATTTTTTTTGCTCATAACTTTTTCTCCCTCAGTCGTCCGCCTGGACGAGGAATTCGTCCATGCCTTCGAAGCGGACTTCTATCTCGCTCGCGGGGACGCGTACGCGCCTGCCCGACCAGATGCCCGACGAAAACTCTCCCGAAGCGATATATTCGATGGTCGCCGTGCCGCCGTTCGCGTCGCGGTCGTTCTCGATATACGGGAACGCCCTGCCGTCGCCGTCCACCCTGACCCCCTCGCGGAAGTAAAGGCGGGTATTGTGCAGGCGGCAGCGCCTGCCTCCGTGGTAGAAATAAATGGTCGCGCCGCCCTTGCCCGAAACGACTTTCAGCCCCACGACCTTCTCCGCGTTTTTACGCCAGGCGTGATCGTCCGTATTGCCGATGAGGAGATATACCTTTCCGCCCATTTCGTAATACTGCGAACGCAGCTGCGATGCGAATTTGCGCCCCGCGATGTCCTCCTCGGTGACCGCCACGGCGTAGATCTGGTCGTTCCGCACCTCTTCCAGCACGAGCGGCGAGCCGAAGTTGGACGGCACGGCGAAGATGTTGCCGCTTTCGTCGAGCGGCGTGCCCCTGTTGACGAATATGGACAAAAACTTTTCCCGCAGGGTGTTGATGACGAACCACGTCGCGTACGAAAGGGCGATGACCGTTTTCAGATCGTAATTTTTGAGGGAAACGATCGCACCGCCCACCGCGGGCGCGTAAGTCGAATCTTCATACGAAAGGATGTTGAACCCGTCAGCGTCGTTCTTCCAGTCGTCGAAGGTATAAAACTCCGCCCAAGGGGCCTGTTTTTTCACTTCGCGGCAGATATAGGTGAAGATCGAATACGTTTCCACCAGCCCGCCCGAAAGAAATATCTTTTTGACCCCGTCGTTGACGGGGCGCCTGATCTCGTTCAGGATGTAATCGACGATCCTGCGCGCGACGCCCTCGTCGCCCGCGACGCCGATGCAGGAACAAAATTCCTCGCGGGTGATCTTGCGCTGTATGTACAGATCGCGGCTCAGCCCCACCGGCACGCCGTTTTCGAAAACGCTCCCCTCCTTTACGGGAACGCTCAGCAGCATCTTGGCTTTTTTTATGTCCTTCATGAAGAGGTACTGCTTCGAATGCAGCCCCCGTTCGCAGATGTGCCCCTCCGCGCCGTAGGAGGGCGTACCCACCGTTTCGCGGCGAAGGACGCGGTTTTCGATATATTCCGCGACGGCGTCGTCCACGTCGTTGCCGCCCACGTCGCAGGGTTCGCTGTGCCCGTCCGCGCCGTCCACGACGAGCTGGTCGTTGTCGAGAAGGCTCGCCTTGACGACGGAGATGTCCTCTTCCCCGAGGTCGAACACCAAAAGGCTTTCGCCCCGCTCGATCATCCCGCGCTGATATGCGTACATGCTCAGCGCCTTGGTGGAACTGAGCACTTTCGCGGGTTCCGCGCCGAACGCGGTCTTTACCAGGCGGGAAAGTTCCGCCGTGTACGCCCTGCCCGTACGGGAAGGATGCACGAGCGCGACGCGCACGAATTTATAAAATTCGACGTGCTTTTGCGCCGAAAGGCGCGACACCCGCTCGAATATCATCGCGCGCGCGTACGCGAAAAAGTTCTCGCAGACCTGCCGCGGCGTACAATTCGCCTCGAAAGTCATGTCCTCCTCGACCATTTTCCCGAAATCTTCGAGCATTTTACGCCGAACGGGGAAATAAAATTTAGGGAACTTTTTTTCTTTGCTGTAAAAATCCCTGTTTTTTGCCTGTACCGCGCCGTCTTTGCGGGGCAGAAGCAGGGACAGCAGGGATTTTATTTTGACCACGTTGACGAAAGAGCGGCTGCCCGCGCGGTCGACCTGATCCCCGTACAGCCATGCGCCCGTACCCTCGTCGTAATAGGCGATGGCGGGCAGCGCGACCTCGGTCATCACGCCCTCTTTCATCAATTTTCCGTATGAAATTCCGTCCGTTCCCTCGTAGGCGTACGCGGCTTTGAGCGTATCGCTGCCGAGGTCGAGCCCGATGTGCAGTGCGAGAGGCATTTTCCCCGATCCTTCGTTTTTTATTCAGTATGTATTGTATCACAATCGGACAAAAAACGCAATGAGAAAATTGCAATATCGCGTGAAATATAAAATTTGGCAATACAGGGCGCAGTTTTTGAGACACATGGCCGCGCGGCGCTCCCCGCCCCGCCGCAGGATACGGCAAGCGCCCCCGCAAACCGCGGGGGCGCTCCTTCTTTCTATTCGATGACAAAGATCGTGACGCTGTTTTTGTCGAGCGTGTATTCGAGTTTGTTGCCGGCAACGGAGATCTCCTTTTCGCGCGGAAGAATGTTGTGCTTCGCGCCGTAATTCGTGCCGATCTCGTTGATGACGTTTTCATCGTCGTCGGAAAGGGTGACGACGCGCGCCTTCTTTTTGCCGCCGAAATTTTTGATGTCCGCCGTCATCTTCTGTTCCTTTCCGCTGACGTTCACGACTTTGAGATAGATCTTATCTTCGTCGAACGTTGCGGACTGAAACACGCGTTCGTTGACCTTCCACACGTTTTTGTCGAACAGGAAATGCCATTCTCCGTCCTTGAAGAGGTGCGCCGTCAGCTTTTTACGCGTGTAAGCGAGCCGCATCGTGTTGCCCTCCGGGCTGTAACCGATAAAGCGGTCTTTCCCCATCAGCTCGCACACGGTGCGCATGAAATCCACCCTTTTATCGAAAGAAACGTCGTAGCCTTTGTGGTTTTTGCCGTACTGGCAGCTCATGGAAAAGCCGTTGCAGTCCATCGTGCCGCGGTCTTCGACCTCTTTCACGCCGACGCCCGCGATAAAACTCTGTGCCCCGCCGAGCCGCCTGAAATCGATCTCGACCTCGCAGTCGGAAAATTCCCCGTCGAGATAATAACCGTTGAACGCGTCCGCCTCGTCGATGACAAGTTCGCCGCCCTCGACCCTGCCGCCGATGCAGCGGGGATATAATTTCCAGCCGCCCATGCCGTCTTTGAAGTTGTGGCGGTACAGCTCCGAACCGTCTTTCAGGCTCCTTACCCGCACTTCGCGGACGGCGACTTTGGTCGCGTGCGCGCCGACCAGAAGGCCGCCCGCGTTGTCGTCGCTGACCTCGCTCACGCCGTCGATGAGCGTTTTGCCCGTATTCGCCGCGAACATCTGCTGAACATAGTAGTTGGGAGTGAACATCATGTCCCTAGGATTGAACCAGATCAGATTGGGCGTCCACCTGTAATTTGCGGTGGAGGCGAAGAGCGGCGCGTAACAGGTCATTTTCACGACGTCGCTGTTCCTCTCGCAGCCCGTGAGGAACGCCGCTTCCGCGAGAGCGGAACGCAGGTTGTTTTCGCCGTTGAGCCTTCCGCGGCCGTCGCTCATGGTGTGCATCGCGTATTCGCCCATGAACACTTTCGCGCCGCCGCGGTCATAGCAGTCGTAGCGCTTGGTGTTGTCGATAAACCACTGATAGGAATTGTAAACGTGTTCGTCCACGATCATGTCGCGGTACTTTTCGTTGATGACTTTCCAGTTGTCGTTGGAATCCTGCGGGCGGATGTCGACGCCCGCGGTGGTGACCACGGTCACGCCGAATTTGCGGATGAGATCGACCTGCGTGCCCGCATAATCGTACTGTTTCAGGCCCAGAAGGCAGGCGGCAAAGTTTTCGAAATATTCGTTGCCCCAGTTTTCGTTTCCTATGCCGATATATTCGAGCGCGAACGGCGCGGGGTGCCCCATATCGGCGCGCACTTTCGCCCAGCGCGCTTCCGTTTCGTCCGCGGAATTTACGTCGCCCTTGGCGAAATACAGAAGATGTGCGGCATTGTCGATGACTTCGTGCTTGAACGTCTCCGTGCCCGGCATGATGCGGCGGTAGCCGTTGCCGCGCTGTTCGCCCACGCGGATCTGACACAGCAGCCCCGCGTGCAGAACGGGCAGCGGCGCCATGTTCAGATCTTCGCACAGGCAGAAATATTCGTAAAAGCCCACCCCGTACGACTGCATGTAGCCCCAGGTGTTGGCGATCTGTTTCCTCGTCTCCAAAGGCCCGACCGTGTTGCGCCATTTATAGAAATTGTCGAACGTTTCGTCCCCTTCCACGACGCAGCCGCCGGGGAAGCGGAAAAAGGAAGGATGGCAGTCTTTGAGCGCCTTGACGATACGCGGGGAAAGTTTACCGTTCCTGTACTTGTCGGGGTCGCCCCACACGGACGAGGGGAGAAGGGAAACACAGTCTATGCCGATATGCCCGTTCCCCTTGAATACGATGACGAGCCTGCCCATTTCCGTGGCGAGCGCCTTGAAAGAGCAGCGCACCTTTTCCCACGAGCCGTCTCCGCCCGAAAGCGGGATCTCGGCGACGGCGGTGAGCGTGGAACGCGCGCCGCGGACATACACTTCCGCCTTGCCCGTAAAGCCCATCTTTTTGACGAACATGCTGAAATTGTACGTTTCCCCTTTATCGAGCGCCATGCCGTAATAATTCCAGCCGCCGACGGCAAAGCCGGGGTTTTCGAGACGGTAAATGCCGCCCACGCACAGCACGAGATAGGAAGGATTGGTCGGCGCGATGCCGCCCGACTCCGAAATATAATGCGGGCCCGCGCCCGAAATGTCCCAGTACGCCGCCTTTTGCTTGCGGAGCTGCACGGGGGACGCCGCATTGAAATTGTCGTACGCGAAATACTCGAATTCGAAAGAATTGTTGATGACCATTTCGGCGTTCAGCCCGCCGTCCGCCGCCTGGTTGATGTCCTCAAAAAACAGGCCGTAGAGATGCTTGCTGACTTCGATGCCGCTCTTGCTCTTGTCCAGAGAGAATCTGACCATAATAAAACGCTCCCGTGTTTTTTCTTCTATTGTATCACATCGGAAAAAGCCCGTCAACGGTTGGCCGAAAAAAACCTCCCCCGCAAAGGGGAGGTGAACGTTTCTTTTTTCCGGGCGCGCGCACGATCAGTTTTTCTTGCTCTTCGGGCGGAAGATCAGGGCGAAAACAAAAGAGAAGATCACCGCCGCCGTGACGCCCGCGCTCGCCGCGGCGAGCGGGCCGGTCAGCGCATAGAACAGCCCCTTTTCCGCGCCGCGGATCCCGCCCCGCGCGAGAAGATACCCGAACCCGGATATCGGCACGGTCGCGCCCGCGCCCGCGAACTGCACGATATAGTCGTACAGGCCGAGCGCTTCGAGAACGACGCCCGAAAGCATGAAAATGACCAGGATCCTGCCCGCCGTCAGTTTGGTCTTGTTGATGACGATCTGCGCGATCGTGCAGATCGCGCCCCCGACGGCGAACGCCTTGACGAACATCAAAAGGATACCGACGTATTTTTCCATTACATTTCCCCCTCGTTTTCGATCGAAACGGCGTGCGAAACGCACGGGATGGTCTCACCCTGCCCCGATGATACGGTGGAAAGGAGCGCGCCCGTCGCCGCGAACAGTATACGGCGGACACCGCCGCCGCCCGTCAGCTTGTCGTAAATATACGAATTCATGACAGCCGCGCTGCACCCCGCGCCGCTGCCGCCCTGAAATTCGTCCTCGATGACTTTGTAGACGATCTCGCCGCAGTCCACGTGATTGGCGGTGATGTCCGCACCCTTTTCCCAGACGAGATCTTTGACGATGCGGCTTCCGAGCGCGCCGAGATCGCCCGTCACGATGAGATCGTAATAAGACGGTTCCCGCCCCGTGTCGCGCAGGTGCGCCAGAATGGTATCCGCCGCGGCGGGAGCCATCGCCGCGCCCATGTTGTTGACGTCGGAAACGCCGAAATCCACCACCTTCCCCACCGTTGCCGACGTGATGCACGGCCCCGCGCCCTTGCGGGAAATGACCGCCGCCCCCGCGCCCGTGACCGTCCACTGCGACTGCGGCGGGCGGGTCGTGCCCTGTTCGAGCGGAAAGCGGTACTGCCGCTCGGCGGAAGCAAAGTGGCTGCCCGTCGCCGCGACGGCGTACTGCACGTACCCCGCGTCCGCGAGCGCCGCGCCGAGCAGGTATCCCTCGCTCATCGTCGAACACGCGCTGTAAATGCCCAAAAACGGGATGCCTACCTCGCGAGCGGTAAAACTTGCCGAAATGATCTGATTGAGCAGGTCGCCCGAAATGAACACGTCCACCTTTTCGGGGGTAAGGCCCGCCTTCGCGATGCACTTCTGCGCCGCGTAAAGGAGCATTTTCCGTTCGGCGCGCTCGAACGTCTTTTCGCCGAACATATCGTCGGACAGGGCGACGTCGACGTATTCGCCCAGTATGCCCGCGCACTCCTTCGGCCCGGCGACCGCGGCCGCGGAAACGATCTTCGGCTTGTTCTTAAAAAAAATCGTCTGACCCAACATTACATCATGCAGTTTGCGCGCCCCTCTTTTTTTTTATGCGTCCCGCGCCCTTCGGTATGAGCCGGGCAAAAACGGGGCATATTAAAGGCAACAAAAATTGCAAGGAGGCTCTTTTATGCCGAAAAAGAAAAAAGCCAAAGTGCGCACGCTTACGGATGAACAATACAACGATTATCTGATGGCGCTCAAAGACGAACGCCCGACCATGCTCATCGACGAAAACGGAAAAAGACGCCCTCAAAAATGACCCGGCCGAACGAAAAAGCACCCCGCGCTTGAGCGCGGGGTGCGATTTTTTTGCCGGGTGAATTCATCTGCCGGAATGCGTTCCGCAAAAAGTCATATGAGTTCTTTATACCGGCGCACGTACAGTTTTTTCGCGAGCGTGGAAAGCGCCATGTACCCGGCGACCACCGCCGCGAGCAGCGCGAAACAGACCGCGGGGAGCGGACAGAGCCCCACCGCCGCCCCCGCGGGCGTGTACGGCACCGCGGTCAGCAGCGCGATCCCGCCGAACAGGAAGAGGCATACGGGAAGGGAAGCGCGGCTTCCGGCGAAGGGAAACTTTTTGCTCCTGAGCATGAGGATGACGAGCGACTGCGTGAAGATGGACTCGACGAACCAACCCGTCTGAAAGAGGGAGACGAACCGTTCGCGCGCCGCCGCGGATGCGGCGGCGTAAGCCGAACCGACCGCCGCCGGACAGATCATGAAATACAGAATCGCATACGTGACGATATCGAAGAGCGAACTGACCGGCCCGAAGCAGAGCATGAACCTCGTGACCGAACGGGCATCCCACACGGCGGGCTTTTCGAGAGCGTCCGAATCGGCGTTGTCCCACGGGATCGCCGTGCAGGAGAGGTCGTACACGAGATTGAGCAAAATCAGCTGTACCGACAACATCGGCATGAACGGCAGGAACGCGCTTGCGACGAGCACGGAAAGCATGTTGCCGAAGTTGGACGAGGCGGTGATCTTGATATATTTCATCATGTTGGCGTACGTCTTTCTTCCCTCGACGACACCGTCGGCGACGACGGTCAGGTCTTTTTCCAAAAGGACGATGCCCGCCGACTCTTTGGCGATATCCACCGCCGTGTCAACGGAAATGCCCACGTCCGCCGCGCGCATGGCGGGCGCGTCGTTGATGCCGTCGCCCATGTATCCGACGACGTGACCTTTGGCACGCAAAGCGCGCACGACCCTCTCTTTTTGAGCGGGAGACAGCTTTGCGAACACCGTCGCTTCCTCCGCCGCCATTGCGAGCTGTTCGTCGTTCATCTCTTCCAGATCGCTCCCTAAAAGGATGCGTTCGCCCGAAAGCCCCACTTTGCGGCACACGCACGCGGTGACCTTTTCGTTGTCGCCCGTGAGTATTTTGACGGAAACGCCCAGCCCGTGCAGCCGTTCGACGGCCTTTGCCGTCGTCTCCTTGGGCGGGTCGAGAAAAGCGAGGTAGCCGATGAGCGTCATTTCGCGCTCGTCCGAAACGGAGACCTGCGCGCCCGCGCCGAGCGCCTTTTCCGCCACGGCAAGCACGCGCATGCCCTGTCGGTTGAGTTCGTCCGCCCGCGCGCGCACCGCGTTTTTGAGTTCCCCCGAAAGGGGACGGATCTCCCCGCCAACCCTGGCAAAGGCGGACGCGGCGAGCATTTCTTCCACCGCGCCCTTGGTGATGAGGATGTTTTCCGAACCCTTTTCCACGGCGACGCTCATCCTGCGGCGCTCGAAATCGAAGGGGATCTCGTCCGTCTTGCGGAAGCATTCGAACGAGCCGCGCGCGATCTCTCCGCGCCCGCAAAGTTCGTGCGTGCGCTCTATGACGGCTACGTCCATGAGATTTTTCAACCCCGTCTGATAATTGCTGTTCAGATAAGCGCGCGCGAGTACGCTTGCGTCCTCTTCCCCTTCCACGTTCAGGTGCATTTCGAGCACGACCTTATCCTGCGTGAGCGTGCCCGTCTTGTCCGTGCAGAGGATGTCCATAGAACCGAGATCCTGGATCGCGTTCATGTTTTTGACGATGACCTTTTTGCGGGAAAGGGCGAGAGCGCCCTTTGCCAAACAAGCGGTCACGATCATCGGGAGCATCTCGGGCGTGAGCCCGACCGCGATGCTGACCGCAAACAAAACGGCGTTCAGCCAGTCGCCCTTCGTCAGCCCGTTGATGAGGAGCACGACGGGCGTCATGGCGAGCATAAAGCCGATCAGGATGTGCGATACCGACCCGACGCCCTTTTCGAAGGCCGTCTTTTCCGGCTTTTGCGCGAGCGACTTCGCCGCGCGGCCGAATTCCGTATCCGCGCCCGTCGCGACGACCGCGCCCGCGCCGCTTCCGCTCACGACGTTCGTTCCCATAAACGCGAGACAGGCGCAGGAAGTGAGCGCGGTCCCCGCCGCCGCGGGAGCGCCTTTTTTTTCCTCGGGCACGCTTTCGCCCGTAAGGGACGACTGCGCCACGAACAGGTCTTTCGCGGATAAAATGCGCAGATCCGCGGGGATCATGTCGCCGGCGGAAAGATACACGATATCCCCGACGGTGAGTTCGGACACGGGGATCTCCCCGCGCTTCTCCCCTTTGCGGGAAACGCAGGCCGTCGTAGAGATCATGGACATCAGTTTATCCGCCGCCGCTCCGCTCTTCGCCTCCTGCACGAAGCGCAGCGTGCCCGATACGGCGACCATAGCGCAGATGACGGCGACCGTGACGTAATTTCTTTCGCCCGCGGCCGCAAACACGATGTCCGTCAGCACGGAAACGATCGCCAGCGCGAGCAGGATGAGGGTAAAAGGATTGACGAACGCGCCGAAAACGCGCGCCGCGATCCCCTTCTTTTTTCCCGAAGGGAGCACGTTTTCCCCGAAGCGTTCCCGCCGTTTTTCCGCCTCCGCCGCCGCAATGCCTTCGGCGGAAGTTTCCAAAAGGGCGTAAACCTCTTCTTCGGGCAGCTCCGCCGCTTTGCGGAGCCTTTCTTTCGCCTCCGCAGCGCGGGAAATGCTCTCCGCCATGCGGGAGAGATAAGTCTTTTTGATTTTTGCCATAGCACACCTCCTTCGAATTGCGTTCGAAGCGGGGCTGCCGAAAACCTCGGTTTTTAAGGGCACGCGGAAAGACGGACTGCGCCCGTTTTAGCCGCACGCGAAATTTTCCGGCTTCGGCTGCCGCTGCTTTCGTCCATTTTTCCGAATCCTCCTGAAAATTTTTTGCAAAAAGAAATCCCCGCGCGCCCGAACGGCGCGCGGGGATGAAAGTGCAATATTCCCGCCTGCAAATACCGTTTGAGCTTTGACTTCGCGGGGCGGTGAAGCTGTGTTATGCCGCGCCTTGTTTTTCGACGCGGCCTGTTCAAACCTGCGCGCGATGTCTCCATCGCTTTGCGGCAACAGCCCGTATCCCCGTAGTAGCCTTACTTACCGGATATTCTTTTTACGCTGACATTATAACCCGTAAAGGCAGGTTTGTCAAGCCTGCGGGCAAAAATTTTTCAATTTTGTTTTCCCTGTTTCAATCCGTTTTGCTCTCCGAACGGGCAAACTGGGAATTGTACAGGTCGAAATAAAAGCCCTTCTTTTGCATGAGCTCGGCGTGCGTCCCCTGCTCGATGACCGACCCGTGGTTCATGACCAGAATGAGGTCTGCGTCGAGTATGGTGGAAAGGCGGTGCGCAACGATGAAGCTCGTTCTGCCCCGCATGATCTTGCGGAACGCCTTTTGGATGCGCATCTCCGTCATCGTGTCGATATTGCTGGTCGCCTCGTCGAGAATGAGCATGGGCGGGTCGACGAGCATCACCCGCGCGATGCAGAGAAGCTGCTTTTCCCCCTGGGAAATGTTCACGCTGCCCGAAAGCACCGTATCGTAGCCGTGTTCGAGGTTGCCGATGAAAAAGTCGCAGTACGCCGCCTTTGCCGCCGCCTCGATCTCTTCCCGCGAAGCGTGCTCCGCGCCGTAAGCGATGTTGTACGCGACCGTTTCGTTCAGAAGAAAACTCTCCTGCAACACCATGCCGAACAGTTTCCTGTATTCGTCCAGCGGGATGTCGCGTATATCGGTGCCGTCCACGGTGATCCTGCCCCCGTCCAGATCGTAAAAGCGCATCAGGAGATTGATGAGCGTCGTTTTTCCGCAGCCCGTAGGGCCGACGATGGCGATCTTGCTGCCCGCCTTGACCGAAACGTTCAGGTTTTCGATGAGCGGCTTTTCGGGAGAATAGGAAAAATACGCGCCCTCGATCTCCACGTCGCCGCGGCACTTTTCGATATGCCGCGTCCCCTCCGTGCGCTCGCCGGGTTCGTCGATGACTTCGAACACGCGCGCCGCGGACGCGAAAGCGTTCTGCAACTGGGTCACCACGTTGGAGATCTCGTTGAACGGCTTCGTGTATTGGTTGGCGTAACTCAAAAAGACGGAAAGTTTGCCGACGGTGAATACCCCGAGGGACACGGCGCCGAGCGTCAGTTCCCCGCCTCCGCTCATGATGCAGAACACAGAGCCGAGCACCCCGACGAACGCCGTGATGACCGCGTTGACGAAGCGCGTGCTGGGGTTCGTGAGCGCGGATGCGTATTGGGCGCGCCAGCCGATCTCGTTGAGGCGGGCGTTGATCGCCTCGAATTTCTTTTCGGAATACTCCTCTTCGTTGAACAAAATGACCGTTTTCTGCCCGCCGAACATCTCCTTCGTGTGCGCGGTCAGCTCGCCCTGGATGCGCATCTGCTTCTGAAAGAGTCTGAAAGTCCGCTTTGTGATGACCGCCGCCACGAACAGCGACAGCGGCGTGAGCACGACGACCACGAGCGCGATGATGTAGTTGACGACGAACATCACGACGAGGGTCGCAAGGATGGTCATGACGCCCGTGAACAGCTGCGCCGCGCCCTGCAAAAGCCCGTCGGTGATGACGTCGACGTCGTTTACGACGCGGCTCATCACGTCGCCCTGGGCGTGCGTGTCCACATATTTCACTGCGGCGGAAGTCAGTTTTTCGAAAGCGTCGCGCCTGAGATCCCGCACGAGTTTATAACAGAGGCTGTTGACGCAGTTGTTGAGCAGCTTCTGCGACGCCGCGCCGAGCAGGACGCTCGCCGAGAAACAGCCGACCATGATATAGACCGCGGAAAAGTCCACCCTGCCCGCGCCGAGCATCGCGTCGATCGCCTCGCCGTAAAGGACGGGGCCGATCAGCGTGAACGCGACGTAGAATATGCTGAATATGACCGCCCCGACGACGTATCCTTTATACGGGCGGATGTATGCCGTGAGCCGTTTTACCAGCCCTTTTTGCAGTTTTTTCGTTCCTTTCATGCTTCCGCCCTCGTCTGCGAATCGCAGATCTCACGATACAGCGGGCAGGTTTCGTACAACTCGCCGTGTTTGCCCGCGCCTGCGATCTTTCCGTCCTCGAGAACGAAGATCTTATCCGCGTTCATGAGGGAAGAGGCGCGCTGGGAGATGAGAATGGTCGTCGTGTTTTCGAGCGCGGCGATGTTTGCGCGCACCCGCGCGTCGGTGGCGAAGTCGAGCGCGGAACAGCTGTCGTCCAAAATGAGTATTTCGGGCTTCGCCGCAACGGCGCGCGCGATGGTCAGCCGCTGCCTTTGCCCGCCCGAAAAATTCCTGCCGCCCTCGGCGACCCTTTCGTCCAGCCCCGCCTTTTCGTATACGAAATCGTAGGCGCACGCCGTTTTGAGCGCTTCGTCGAACTCTTTATCCGTCGCCTTGTCGTTGCCCCAAAAGAGGTTGGAACGCACCGTGCCCGAAAACAGCGAGGCGTTCTGCGGCACCACGCCGAACAAAAAGCGCAGATCTTTCAGCGAATATTCGCGCACATCCCTGCCGAACACTTTCACCTCGCCCACCGTCGCGTCGTACAGGCGGGGAAGGAGATTGACGAGGGTGGATTTTCCGCTGCCCGTGCCGCCGATGATGCCCACCGTCTGCCCCCGCTCTATCGAAAGGGAGACGCCGCGCAGGGAATATTTGTCCGTGCCGGCATAAGAGAAGCTCACGTTTTTCATTTCCACGGCGGACGCGGAAAAATCGGGTTCGCAGCCCGCGCCGTCGGCAAGGCAGGAACGCATGTCGAAAACCTCGCTCACACGGTGCATGGACGCGTTCGCCTTGGTAAAGAGGGAAACGAGGTTTGAAATGACGATCATCGCGTTGAGGATCTGCGTCATGTAATTGATGATCGCTATGATGTCGCCGCTCGAAAGCCGCCCCGCATTGACCTGAAAGCCGCTCAAAAGCAAGATCACCGCGACGCCGAAGTTCACAACGGCGTAGGTAAGCGGATTGAGCCATGCGGAAATTTTACCGATGACGATGGAATTTGCAAGCATGTCGTCGGCGGCTTTGCCGAAACGGGCGCGCTCCTTCTCCCTGTTGGAAAAGGCGCGCACGACGCGCGCACCTTCCAGGTTTTCGTTGGTGATCTGGGTGAGGCGGTCGAGTTTTCGCTGGTTTTTGGAATAATACGGCACGCTTTTCTTCATGATGACCCACAAGACGAGCGCGACGAGCACGGACGCCGCCGTGACGATCAGCCCGATCTTCCAGTCGAGGATCAGGCACAGGATGACCGACCCGATTGCGATAAACGGCGAGCGCACGACGAGCCGTATGGTCATGGCGACGGCGCTCTGCATCTGCGTGACGTCGTTGGTGACGCGCGTCACGAGCGACGCCGCACCGATCTTATCGATCTCCCGGTAAGACAGCGTGTCGATATGTTTGAAAAGCGCGTTCCGCACGTTCGTACCGAAGCCCTGCGAGGCGATGGACGCGCTCCTTTGGCAGAAAAGCGCGCACCCGAATCCGACCGCGCCCATCGCGAGCATGAGCGCGCCGCCCCACAGCACATAGCTGTAATCTCCGCCCGCGACGCCCACGTCGATGATGTTCGCCATGACGACGGGGACGAGCAGTTCCAGAAGCGCTTCGAACCACTTGGAAAGCGCGCCGAGGATACAGGACGCCCTGTACTTTTTGAGATAGGGAAGATACCTTTTGATCACTTTGTTACTCTCTCAAAACATTCTTTACCGTATTATTATAAGCGGAAACGCGATTTTAAGCAAGCGAAAAGCCGAACGGCGGGCGATGTTTTCCGTTTTTGGAAAAATTTTTCAGAATCGGCGGCCGAACGCGCATAAACGGAAACCTTATGCGCAAACTGACGATATCCCAATAAGAGGAGGATCGTTATGAAAAAGAAAATTCTGTTGCTGTTTCTCGTACTTGCGCTCGCGCTGACGGCGGCGGGCGCAGCCGTTTCCGCCTGTGCGGAAAATGTCCCCGAGGAAACGAGGCAAAGCGAACCCGCGCCCGAACCGCAGGAAGATCATACGGAAAACGCGCCGACCCCCGTCAGGCCCGTACCCCGCAACGACGGTCATCGCGCCGCCGTCTCCGTAACGGGCAGCGGCAAAGTGACCGTCCCCGCGGACGCCGCGCAGCTGTCCTTCCGCATCCGCGTGCTTTCCGACAGTTTCAGCGAAGGGAAAAAGCGCATGTCCGAGTTGAAAAAAGCGCTCTTCGACGCGGTGCGCGGCGTGTGCGAAGCGACGGGCGACGACACGCCCTGCGGGGATTCGCACAGGCCCGTTTCGGACGGATCGGCGGGCGGCTATGAATTCATGTCCGTCGTATGCGTGAAGATCTCCGACGTTTCCAAAGCGGAAGAAGCAGTGAATGCGGCGGTTTCGGCGGGAGCGGCGCACGTTTACACTTACTATCTGCTCGAAAACGACACGGACGCCGCAAAACAGGCGCTCGCTCTCGCAAAAGAGGATGCCGCCGCGAAAGCTGCCGCGCTCATCGGCGACGGCGCGGAATTCATCCGCCTGCGCGAAGAGTGCTGCTGGCACGGTTCGGGCGACGAAGCGGGCAAAGTGACCGTATACGCGAACGTGCGCGCAAAGTACGCGGCACAGACTCCGCAAATTTAAATAAACGTACAGAATGCGGGCGGCGCGATTTGCGCCGCCCGCAAATTATTACCTTTTTTTATGCCGCGCCGCCGTTCACGTTACAGCAGGATACATATGACGCCGCCGCGCCCCTCGTTGACGATGCGCGTGATGGTGCGGCGCATCTTCCTGCGCACCTCTTCGGGCATGCTTCCCGCTTTTGCGTCCAGCCCCTCACGCACCATGTCCTTGAACGTCCTTCCGAAAAGCTCGGTATCCCAGAGGGAATCGGGGTCTTTTTCGTAATTTTCGATCATACCCCGCACGATCTCTTCGCTCCGCGCGGCGTCGCCGATGACGGGGTTCGCCTCGCTCTTCACGTCCACCTTCACGACGTGATAGGTGCAGGCGCTCGCACGGAGTTTTATGCCGCTGCGCGCCCCCTGACGGCACGCTTCGGGAACGCCGAGGGAGAGATCGTCCTCCCCCGGCACGGCGATGCCGTAGCCGTACTCTTCGGCGGTGCGGAACGCGCCCCCGAATTTTTCGTAAAACGCTTTTGCCTTGCCCAGCGAACGGACGTAGGCCATCAGCCGCACGTCGTCGGAGATGTCCGCGCCGCATTCGTCGCTCAAAACTTTATAGAAAAGCCCCTCCTTCGCCGCGATCGCATAGCGCGCGCGGCCCTCGCCCAGGTTCAGAACGCCCGACGAAGGGTTTTCGAACACCTCGCTGCCGTCGAACATGTGCTCGGCGAGGGAACAGTCGCGCATATGCGCAATTTTTGCGGACGTGTCGCGGATCGCCGCGAGCGCTTCCGACACGATCGCCGAGTCCTCGGGCAGGGTGCGCATCCAGTCGGGCAAATCGAAATCGATGCGCATAACGGGAAATTCGAACAGGATGCTCTCCAAAACGTCGGCAAAATCGTCCGCGGACGCATGCTCGCAGTCGAACGCGACGGCGGGCACGCCGTACTTTTCCCCGAGCGCGGCGCAGGTGTCGGAACACTCCTTCCCGCGCGGCGCGCGGCTGTTGACGAGGACGACGAAGGGTTTGTTCCCCGCTTTCAGTTCGGAAACGGCGCGCTCTTCCGCGGAAACGTAGCCCGACCGGGGAAGGTCGGCAACGCTCCCGTCCGTGGTGACGAGCACCGCGACGGTCGCGTGTTCGCGTATGACTTTCTGCGTGCCCAGTTCCGCCGCTTCGCCGAACGGCATCGGCTCGTCGCTCCAGGGCGTGGTGACCATGCGCGGCTTGCCCTCTTCGTCGAAGATCGCGCCGCCCACAGGGAAGCCCACGCAGTCGACGAGGCGGATACTGACGGAAGCGTTTTCCGCAACGCGCACTTTCGCGGCGTTCGCGGGGACGAATTTCGGCTCGGTCGTCATGACCGTGCGTCCCTGCCCCGCCTGCGGAAGTTCGTCGGTGAGTTCGCGGCGGGCGCTGCCCTCCTCCATATGCGGCAGGATCATCTCCTCGGCGAACCGCCTGATAAACGTGGATTTGCCCGTGCGCACCGGCCCTACCACACCAATATAAATATTCCCGCCCGTGCGCTCGGCGATATCCCTGTAAATTTCGCGATCCAACATACGAAAAAAGCCTCCATATACCCTTTTTACAGTTTAGTATATGAAGGCGTTTTTTCATTTAGAACGGAGTTGTCAGCTCTCTTTTTTTCCGTGCGAGAGTTTTTTGACCGAAGTATGGTGCTCTTCCCCCGCCAGAAGGGCGACGATGTTTTTGCGGTGCGCGAACCACGTGAGCAGGCAGTCGAGCAAAAGGAGCATGAACAGCGCGACGACGAATCCGTTCGCAAGCTCGCCGCGGTAGCGGAAATAAAAGACGAACGCCTGCACGAGCGCGAGCGCGCTCACGCCGAGAAGCGAGCCCATCGAGCCCCATTCGCTCGCCCAGATATAGAAGAGCGTGAGCACGAGGATGCCCAGAACGAGGGCGATCATCCAAGGGTACTGCGTTTCGAGCACGAGCGCGAAGGAATACATGCCGAGCGTAGACGCGATGCCCTTGCCGCCCTTAAACTTCATCGTGACGGGATAGATGTGCCCGATGATGACGGACACCCCGCATACGTACCGCGCAAGGTCGGAAACGAGCACGTCCGTCCCCGCGAAGCAATAACCTTTAAATATAAAATAGGCGATCAGGAGCGGGATGCCTCCCTTGATCATGTCGCAAAACAGGGTGAGCGCGCCGATTTTCAGCCCGAACTGGCGGCTCATGTTCATCGTGCCCGGGTTTCCGCTGCCCATTTTGCGCACGTCTTTATGCTTGATCTTGGAAATGAGCAGAGCGAAGTTGAAACAGCCGACAAAATACGAGACGACCGCCATGACGAGAAACCAATACCAGATCTGAGAAAACGCGATTTCTTTCATACCGTTCCTTACCCCATCAAACCGCCGTCGTTTTCGCCCTTTCCGCGCGCCGCAATGCGTATGGGCGTGCCCGAAAAATCGAACGAGCGCCGCAAAACGTTTTCAAGATAGCGCCTGTACGAAAAGTGCATGAGTTCGGCGTCGTTCACGAACATGACGAACGTCGGCGGACAGACCGACGGCTGATTGCAATAGTATATTTTCAGCCTTCTGCCGTTGTACGAAGGCGGTTCGTTGGTGCGCACGGCGTCCAGGATGAGGTCGTTGAGCGTGCCCGTGGGTACGCGCAGGTTTGCGTGCGCGTACACTTCCCGCGCGATCTTCAACACCTTTTCCGCCCTCTGCCCCGTCTTGGCGGAGATATAGACCGACTGATAATAGTCCATGAATTTGAGGTCGGCTTTGAGCTTTTCCTCGAATTTGTTGACCGTCTTTGTATCCTTTTCGATGAGATCCCACTTGTTCATGACGACGACCGAAGGCTTGCCCTGTTCGTGGATATATCCCGCGATCTTCACGTCCTGCTCGGTCAGCCCCTCGCCGCTGTCCACCACGAGCAGGCAGACGTCCGCGCGGCGCACCGCATCGAAAGCGCGCAAAACGCTGTAATACTCCACGTCGTCGTTTACGTTCTTCTTTTTGCGGATGCCCGCCGTGTCGATGACGGTATATTTATGCCCGTCCAGTTCGAAGGGAGTGTCGATCGCGTCGCGCGTCGTTCCCGCGATGTTCGTGACGATCGTCCTCTCGAACCCCAAAAGGCGGTTGACGAGGCTGCTCTTGCCCGCGTTCGGCTTTCCGACCACGGCGATCTTCAGCCGTTCGGAGTCGTCCGATTCGCCTTCCCCGAAGAGGGCGACCGCCTCGTCGAGCACGTCGCCGATGCCCTGCGAATGTTCGGCGGAAACGGCGTACGGCTCGCCCAGTCCGAGCGCGTAATACTCGAAAAGTTTTTCGGGCGAAAAGTTGTCCACCTTGTTGACGACAAGAAGGACGGGCTTGTTGCTGCGGCGCAGCTTTTCCGCCACGTCGTAGTCGGAAGAGGTCAGCTCCTCTTTCCCGTCCACCATGAGCAGGATGACGTCAGCCATGTCGATGGCCGCGTCCGCCTGGCGGAGGATCTCACGCCACATCGTGTCCTCGGAATTGAGTTCGATGCCGCCCGTGTCGACGACGGTGAATTTTTTGCCCCGCCACTCGGCGTCGGCATACAGCCTGTCGCGCGTGACGCCCGGCCTGTTTTCGGTTATGGAAATTTTTCTTCCCGCTATTTTATTGAAAAGGGTGCTTTTGCCCACGTTGGGCCGCCCCACGATCGCGACGAGAGGGTTTGCGGACATACCCGTCCTCCCTGTAAGTTTTTTGTTCTATTATAACTTTTTTGCAGCGTTTTGTAAAGAAAAAAACGGCTTGCCGACGGGCAAACCGCTTTTTTGAAAATTTTTCAGAAAAGTCCGCAGATAGCGCTGGCGACGTACAGCACGATCGCTACGATGTACAAAATGCGCCATAATTTTCCGCGGTTACGCACAAATCTCCATGCGCCGAAAGCGATACCGAGCAGAAGCGCTATATCTTTGATGAGGTTCAGCGCATTGATGAGCCCGCCCGAAATATTCACGCCGATCAACGGCAACACATTGTTGATAAAGATGAGAAGCGCGGCAAGAAAAAGTGCGATGATGCAACACAGGCTGATAAAATCTGCCCTCGCCTGACCTTCCGTTCTCTGTTTTTTAGCCATAAAAAACTCTCTCCTTTTTGAAATCGACTATATTTTACCACGGAGAAAAAAGAATGGCAAGCGCATGAACGAAAAAATTTTATTTTTCGCAGATATATACCGAATCCTCTCCGTCGTTTTCGACAAAATGAACCATGATCCCTTCCCTGTGCGACGTAGGCACGCTCTTGCCCGTGAAGTCCGCGCGGAACGGAAGTTCCCTGTGCCCCCTGTCGATCAGCGCGAGGAATCGGATATTTTTCGGCCGCCCGAGCTGCATGACCTCGGAAATGGCGGCGCGCACCGTCCTGCCCGTATACAGCACGTCGTCGCAGATGAGTACCGTTTTGCCGTCCACGCCGAAGTCGATCTCGCTGCCCAAAAAAGCGATGTCGGAATTTTCACCGAGATCGTCCCTGTACAGCGCGATGTCGAATTCCCCGATCGGGACGAGCGTCCCCTCGATCGCGCAAAGTTCCTCGCGGATGCGCCTTGCGACCGTAACTCCCCTCGTTTTGATGCCGATAAGCACGACGTTCCCGATGCCGTCGTTTTTTTCGATGATCTGATGCGCCAGGCGGCGGAAGGTGTTTTTCATCCCGTCCGCATCCATCAGTTTTCCCTTGATAATCAATTTCCACCTCGTAAAACGCCGATATTTTGAATGGTTTTGCGCTTTTTATTGTTCGCCGCCCTTTTCGAGAATGCCGAGTACCCTTTGAAAATAGTCGGGAAGGGGCGATTCGAAAGTCATCCGCTCCCCCGTTTTCGGATGGTCGAGGGAAAGGCGGAACGCATGCAAAAGCTGGCCGTTGAGTTCGAACCTCTGTTTTTTTATGCCGTAAACGGGATCGCCCACGATCGGATGCCCCAGATATTTGCAATGCACGCGTATCTGATGCGTCCTGCCCGTTTCCAGCGAAAATCGCACGAGCGTATAGCCCCTTTTGTACCTTTTGACGACTTCGAAGTGCGTGACGGCGCGGCGGCCCTTTCCTTCGGGCAGCACGGCCATTTTCACGCGGTCTGTCGGATGCCTGCCGATACAAGTATCGGCCGTGCCCTTATCTTCCTTGAAGATCCCCTCGCACAGGGCGAGATATTCGCGCGCACAGGTCTTTTGCGCGATCTGCTTCGAAAGGGAAAGGTGCGCGGCGTCGTTTTTGGCAACGACCAGAAGCCCCGACGTGTCCTTGTCTATCCTGTGCACGATGCCCGGGCGCACGACGCCGTTGATACTGCTCAAAGAATTGAGGCGGTACAGCAGCGCGTTGACGAGCGTGCCCGAAAGATGGCCGTTGCCCGCATGCACCGTAAGCCCCTGCGGTTTGTCGATGACGGCGATGTCCTCGTCCTCGTACACGATCCCGACGGGGATATCCTCGGGCGCGAGGTCGAGTTTTTTGGGTTCGGGAACATCGGCCCCGACGGTTTCGCCCGCCTTTACGGGGCGGCCCGCCTTCGCGGGTTTTCCGCCGACGGTGACCGCGCCCCCGTCGATGAGTTTTTTTGCCGCCGAACGGGTAACCCCCAGCTTTTCGCTCAAAAAAACGTCCAGCCGCTCGCGGTCGGATTCGGCGGTGAACACGCTGCGCGTCATTCTTTTTTATGAGACGGCTGTTCGCCCTCGCCCACGTCCGAACCGACGGCTTCCTGACCTTCGGGGAGACTGGCGGCGGCCTCGGCGACCGCCTGTTTTTCCCGTTTGTTTTTACCGAAACGGAAAAGGGCGTCGTCGTCCACGAACAACAGGGCGAGTATGAACATGACCGCGCCCGCCGTTATGGCAAGGTCGGCAACGTTGTTCCAGAAGGAAGTGAAGCCGAAATTCATATAAATGAAATCGCGCACGCCGCCCAACGCGACGCGGTCGATGAGGTTGCCCGCCGCCCCCGCCATGATAAATACGATGGATACGCGCAGGAAGCGCTTTTTGGACGGGAGCTTCATGACGACGATCAGAAACACGACGAGCGCCACGCAGGTGATCGCGATGAACACGGGGATCGCCCACGGCTCGTCGCCCGCGATGCCGAAAGACATGCCCGTATTGAGGTTGTCCGTCGCCGGATTGCGCAGCATATCGATCTCGAAATAGCCCGGAATGATCGCAAGGTGCGAAACTTCCGTCGCGTAAGCGAGCGCTTTGGTCAGCTGGTCGACGAGAAGGAGTACGAAAAACAATAAAGCGTAAAGCATGGTTCCTCTCTTTTACTTTTTCCTGTATTTTTGCCGCGAAGGCACTATAACGGGTTTTACGTCCTGCGATGTGGCGGGAGCGGGGGCTGCGGCGTTTTCCGAAGCGGGCTCTTTTCCGCCCTGCGCGGGCTGCGCGCCCGGCTCCGCCCGGTTTTCTTCGGGCGCGGGGTCGTCCATGAGCCCGAGGCCGCGGCAGAGCGCCGCAAGGTCGAGTTCCCCTTTCGGGTTCAGAACGTCGTCGAGGTTGAAGCCCGTCTCTTCCTCGTCCTCCATATACCTGCCGATGATCGCCTTGGGGTCGAACTCTTCCTCTTTTTTCTCCTCTTCTTTCGGAAGAAAGTGTCCCTCTTCCCTGCCGAGGAGGGCGGCGAGGTCGTCCGCAAACCCTATGTATTTTTCCGCTTCCCCTTTCGGGAAAACGCCGATCATCTGTTCGGCGAGCTTTTTCCACTTTTCGGAAAAGAGCCTGAGCGTTTTGAGTTCTGCTTCCGCCGTCATGCGGTAGAGCCGGACGATCTCTTCGCCCTTTTCCTCCGCGTCGACGATCGCCTTGCCGACCTTGTTTTCCTTATTTTTGTACTCCGCGAGCGACGCGCGCAGGTTCCTGTTTTCCACGTTCAGGCTGTCCAGGCGGTAATTGAGCTGGCGTATCTTGGCTTCGTACGCTTCGCGGATGCCGCCGATCAGCTTTTCCGTTTCCTTTTGCGATAGTTTTTTAGCCATTTTTGCTCCTGATCTCGGATATCAGACTGTTTTTGATGTCGTACAGTCTCTGCGAAAGGTCTACTTTGTAGACGTGCGGGTTGTCCAGACGCTTGTACTCGTCCCAGAAGCTCTCCTTTTCCTTTTCCGCATAGGCGGAGATCTCTTTGAGCGAAGGGAGCTTGTACACGAGCCTGCCCTTTTCCATGACCTTAACGGTGAGCGGGCGCACCGTATAATCGGTGAACGTCGTCTTTTTCCACGTTTCTTTGGGGTGGAACACGGTGAGCGGCTTGCTCTCGTCTATCTCTTCCCCTCGCACGACGATAAGGTCTGCTTCCGCCTTGCCCGTCTTGTTGTCGTAAATGCGGAACACGTCTTTGAATGCGGGATTGGTGATCTTGTCGGAATTGTCCGACAATTTGATTTTGGGTATTTCGCCGCCCTCTTTCGGGTACAGCGCGGAAAGTTTGTACACGCCGCCGAGCGCGGGCATATCCGCGCTGGTGATGAGCTTCGTGCCCACGCCCCAAAGGTCTATTTTCGCGCCCTGGTTTTTGAGGGACGTGATGAGATATTCGTCGAGATCGCCCGACGCGCAGATGATCGCGTCCGGATACCCCGCGTCGTCCAGCATTTTGCGCGCCTGTTTGGACAAATATGCGAGGTCGCCGCTGTCGAGGCGTATGCCCTTCGGTTCGTGGCCTTTCGAACGGAGGATGTCGAACACCTTAATGGCGTTGGGAACGCCGCTGCGGAGGGTATCGTACGTATCCACGAGCAGCAGGCAGGCGTCGGGGAACAGTTCCGCGTACGCGAGAAAGGCCTCGTATTCGGTGGGAAAGTTCATCACCCAGCTGTGCGCATGCGTGCCCGCCACGGGGATTCCGAACAGTTTGCCCGCAAGCACGTCCGACGTGGAGGTGCAGCCGCCGATGACGGAAGCGCGCGCGCCGTACACGCCCGCGTCCGGCCCCTGCGCGCGGCGCAGGCCGAATTCCATGACCGTGTCGCCCTTCGCCGCATACGCGACTTTGGCGGACTTTGTGGCGATGAGCGTCTGATGGTTGACGATGTTCAGAAGCGCCGTTTCCAGAAGCTGCGCTTCGCACAGCGGCGCCCGGACGGTGAGCAACGGTTCTTCGGGAAAGACGAGCGTCCCCTCGGGCACGGCGTAAACATCGCCCGTAAAACGGAAATCTTTGAGATATTCCAAGAAAGCCTCGTCGAACAGCCCCAGCGAACGCAGGTATTTTATGTCGCTTTCGGTAAAGCGGATATTCTGAATATATTCGACCGCCTGCTCCAGCCCCGCCGCCACCGAATAGGTGATGACGTTGTTGCGGCGGAAAAACAGGTCAAAAACGGCGACGTCCTTATCCTTGCCGTTTTTGAGATACCCGTTCATCATTGTCAGCTGGTATAGATCGGTCAGAAGGGTCAGATCGTGCATGTGCATGGCTTATTCCCCTTCCCCGCCGGTATGAGCGCCCTGCCCGGGCCCTTGCGGGGAAGTCCCCGCGCCGTCGGCAGCGTTCCCGGAAGGAGCGGCGGACGCCTTTTCCCGCGCCGCTTTTTCCTTGGCGGCGCGCTCTTTGGCAAGGCGCGCTTCTTCCATCTTTTTGCGCTGTTCTTTGGTATAAAATTTGGGCATTGTGGCGAGCGGTTCGCCGATCGCCGCGCCGAAGCACGAGCCGTATTTTTTGCGGTTCAAAAGCATCTGCATGACGATGAGCGCGATGCCGACGAGCACGAGCACGAAAGAGAGCGCCTGCGATACGCGGATGTCGCCCACGTACAGGCTGTCCGAACGCAGCCCTTCGACGAAAAAGCGCTCGATGCCGTACAAAATCAGATAGCCGCAGAACACGAGCCCGCTCGGTTTTTTTCTGAACTTCCACGCGAACGTGAACAAAATGGCGAAGATGATGAGGCAGGACAGGCTTTCGTAAAAGAAAGTTGCCTGAAACCAACCGCCCTCGTCCTCAATGTACACGGCGTAAGGGAACCATTGCAGGCCCGGGTTTGTGACGGGGTTGCCGTACGCTTCCTGATTGACGAAATTTCCCCACCTGCCGATGCCCTGCGCCAGGATGACCCCGGGAACGAGGCAGTCCGCCGTGCGCCAGAAACTGATCTTATGGATGAGGCAGAACAGGACGACGCCGAGCGCGCCGCCGATGATCCCGCCGTATATGGCGAGCCCGCCGTCGCGGAAGTGCAGCCAGTCGCTCATATTGCCGTAGAACGCGCAGTAATAGGTGCGCGCGCCGATGATGCCGAGGGGCAGGATGCAGATGAGGAGGTCGAGCGTCCACTCCGTGGGGATGTTGCGGCGCTTGAACAAAAGGGCGACGACGACCGTCGCGAGGATGATGCCGCAGACGATGATGATCGCGTAATAGTAGATCGTGAACCCGAATATGGTGATGCCGGGGTTGTCCGTGGCGAGCAGGGAAAACTGCATATCGATACTCCGTTTGCCGCGCATGCGCGCAAAAAAGGCGGCGCGCACGGCGTTCAAAAAATTTGATACAAATTCATTATAACACAAACCTGTGAAAAATTAAAGACTTTTTGCAAGATCGGCGGCATTTTTTTCAAACGGCGGAAACGGGCGGAAAATGCGCGCGAAAGGGGCGGAAGCGCGGCCGCGCTTCCGCCCCTGCCGATCGGCGTTCAGTTTGCCTTGCACCCCAGGCTGATGAGGAGCGCCCCGTCCACGCGGCGCATGGTCTTTTCGGGCAATGCCCCTATGCGCTCTTTCAGGCGTCTCTTGTCGAGCGTACGTATCTGTTCGAGCAGTATGACCGAATCCTTGGCAAGCCCGTAACTTGCCGAGGGGAGTTCGATGTGCGTGGGGAGCTTCGCCTTGTTGATCTTGCTCGTGACCGCGGCGGCGATGATCGTCGGAGAATATTTGTTGCCGATGTCGTTCTGCACCACCAGCACGGGGCGCACGCCGCCCTGTTCGCTGCCCACCACGGGGCTTAAATCGGCGTAGTAGAGTTCTCCCCTGTGAATTTCCATTTTGAAACCTCTCCTGACTTTTTCTTTCGGAAAAAACACCCCTCCGTTCATAATATGTAATCCGCATGCCTGCCTGTGCGGCGGGGCGCTTTCCCTCTTTGATTTTGCCCCGCAAACCTCTCTTTTATACATAAAAAACAAAACCGCTCTTCCGCCCGCCTCCGCCGTGCGCCGACCCGCGCTTTTGTCTTCACGGCGGACGCGGCGTTTTTCCGCCAAACCTTTGACACTTCCCCCGCGGATGTGATAAAATTGAGCAAAACGAAACGATCGTGCCGTGCACGGAGAGAAAATCATGACGGAAGAATATCAGAAAGCGCTGTGTATGAGCGAACTCGCGGTAAGGCATTCGACCTTCGCGGGAGCGCATTTTTACGACCTCGACTCGGGAAAAGTGAATTCCAGTTTCATATTTGTCGTACAGGGCGGGGCAAAACTCTTTTCCCTGCGGAAAACGCTCTCCGTTCAGGCGGGAGAATTGTTTTACATTCCCGACGGGCTGCCCTATTCCCTGCAATGGACGGGCGCGCCCGACATCGAATATTACAGCCTGCACGCCCTTTCCAAGCGGTACGACTCCGCCATGCAGACCAACGAAAACGCGCTGCAAAAGATCCCCGCCCTTTCAAATGCGGGAACGCTCGCGCTCTTTCGCAAAATATTCTCCCTGATGGCCTCGGGCGGGCGCGCCGAAAAGATCCGCGCGGTCAGCCTGTATTATTCGTTTTACGCGGACGCGCTGCCCCTTTTGGAGACGGAGCGGCCGCCCGAATTGAGCCCCGCCCTGCGCAAAGCGCTCGAGGTTCTGCAAAAGACCTATCGGGAAAACAAATCGGTCGAAGAGATCGCCGCCGCCTGCTATATCAGCGCCTCGCGGCTCTTCCACCTGTTTCAGACCCGTCTCGACACGACGCCCGTCGCCTACCGCAACGAACTGCGGGTGCGAAGGGCGGCCGAACTTTTGCGGACGGACGCTTCCCTCGAAGAGATCTGCGCGGAGACGGGATTCAGTTCCGTGACCTACTTTCGGGAAATATTCAAATCCCGCACGGGCATGACGCCTTCCGAATACAGGCGCAAAATCTACAACCAAAGCTGACGGACGGATAAAAACGGCAGGATCGTTTCCGAAAACGATACGATACGCCATTGCCCGCGCGGCGCTTTCGCGGTATAATTTCCGTATGGAGGAAAACCGCCGTGAAAGCGATACTGTACAAAGACAAAAAACCCGTCCTGTGCGAACTCCCCCGCCCCGAACCCCAAGACGGGGAAGTACTCATCAAAGTGCATGCCGCCGCGCTCAACCGCGCCGACCTTTTGCAGAGGGAAGGAAACTATCCTCCTCCCCCGGGCGTCACGCAAGTGCCGGGGCTGGAAGTTGCGGGGACGGTGGAAGCATGCCCTTCGGGGAAACTGAAAAAGGGCGAAAAGGTGTGCGCCCTGCTCCCCGGGGGCGGGTATGCGGAATACGCCTGCATATCCGAGGGCATGACGATGCCCGTACCCGAAAACCTGACCATGCAGGAAGCGGCGAGTCTGCCCGAAGCGTTTGCGACCGCATACCTCAACCTGTTCGGGGAAGGAAACGCGAAGGCGGGTGAGACCCTTCTGATGCACGCGGGCGCGAGCGGGCTCGCGAGCGTCGTCATACCGATGGCGAAAGTTTTCGGCCTGCGGGTGATCACGAGCGTCCTTTCCGAAGAGAAAAAGCGGGCGGTCGCGCACCTCGGCGCGGACGCCGTCATCGACACCTCGCGCGAAAGCGTGCCGGCATTCCTCAAACGGGAAGCGGAACGGGGGCATCCCGTGGACATCGCGATCGACTGCCTCGGCGACAACATGCTGGGCGAGAGCCTGCCCTACGTGAACCGCGGATGCCGCTGGATCGTGATCGCGACATTGGCGGGCGATCTTACCGAGATCGACCTTCGCAACGTGTACATGAAGGGCATACGGCTGATCGGCAGCACGCTGCGGAGCAAACCGCAGGCAAAAAAGGAAGAGATCCTCGCCGCGCTCGTCAAAACGGTGTGGCCGAAGATCGGGGCGGGGCTTCTGAAACCGACGGTGTGCGCCGAATTTCCGCTCGAAGAGGCGGAGGCCGCGCAGCAGTTGCTATACGACGGCAAAAACGTGGGAAAAGTCGTTTTGAATCTCTGAAGCATACAAAAAAACGCGGGCGGCGATGAAAATTTCATCGCCGCCCGAAATGTTTATCGGCCGGATAATCGGACATGCCCGGTACTTGCCTACAATGGGACGGGCCACGCGGGGAAATCGTCGCGACCGATCTCCTCCATGGCAACAAATTGATAAGTGCGCGCGTCGTACCGGCAGATATAATAAAGGTAACCCTCCCGTTCGCCGGAATACCTGCTGACGGGAACGAGCAACTCCTTCCCGCACGGAGAAAAAGAGGGGTATCCGTCGATACTCTCATATCCGCGCGGCAACGTTACGCGGCCGCACGGTTCAAATGTTTCCAACGAAAAGATATAAAAATGTTTGCCGTTTTCCAACGCCGCCAACACTTTTTCGTCCGGGGAAACGTCGCCCGTATAGAGATAGCGAAACCCGCTCCAGGCAAAAAGCACCTTGCCCGTTTCGATATCCGATACCTTTACGCTTCCTCCGCTGAGAACGATCTTATAACGGTCGGTGACGATCGTAAAGAAGGCTCTCGTACGGAAATCGAAATCGAAAACGCGTTTCCATTTCCCCTGCACCGATATTTTTTTGTTCATCGCCGTCCCCCCCCCGTGATATTTCCCCTTGCGGGGCGGGAATTTTTTGCGGTTTTGACCGCCTTGGCCGCGCGCCGAAGCGCGCCTCGTTCACGCCCGCCTGCCCGCCTCAATGAGTTCGGAGATCGCGACGGGGATCTTATTCATCACGTCGGATGCGGTGACGCTGTATTCGTTGCTCTCCTTTTCCGCAAGCGCCCCCGCCCTTCCGAGCAGGTGCGCGCCGCAGATACAGGCGCGCAGCGCCGTGACCCCGCGCGCCGCCAGCGCGCACACGATGCCCGAAAGCACGTCTCCGCTGCCGCCCCGCGCGAGGGCGGGCGTGCCCTCCGCAACGAGGGCGGTGTTCCTGCCGTTCGTCGCGATGCACGCGTTGCTCTTCAAAAGGAGAGTGACGCCGTATTCGGCCGCAAACTTTTCCGCAAGCGCGACTCCGCCCGCCTTCACTTCCTCCAAAGAAACGCCCGCCAGGCGGGAAAACTCTTTGAGGTGGGGCGTGAGCACGACGCGGCAGGATTTTTCGCGCAGAACGTCCGCGCCGTATGCGGCGAGCGCGTTGAGCGCGTCCGCATCCAGAACGAGCGTGCCCTTGAATTCGGACAGCATGTAAGCGATGCAGTCGTACAGCCCCCGTCCCGCGCCCGAACCCATGCCGACGGCGAGCGCGTCGCAGTTTTCGCAGACGGCGCGCACCGCGTTTTCGTCGAAGCGGGCGAACCCGCCCTCGTCGGGCACGGCCGTCAGGATGATTTCGGGGAATTTTCCGATATAGTGCGGGAACACGCTTTCGGGGCAGAACAGGCGGGTATACCCCGCGCCCGCGCGCAGCGCCGCGCCCGCCGAAAGGAGCGCCGCGCCCGAATAGGCGACGCTGCCCGCAAACAGCCCCGCCCTGCCGTAACTGCCCTTGTTGGAGTTCTTCTTTTTGGGCAGGAACACGTCCGCAAGGTCGGCGGAAGAAAAGCGCGCCGCATAACCTGCGGGCGGCAGGGAGATGCCGATATCCGCGCGCACGACCCTGCCGCACACGTCCGCGCCGCTTTCGAGGTAAAGACCGAACTTCTTTTCGCCGATGGTGACCGTTTCGTCCGCATGCACGCACAACTGCGCAGTGCCCGTATCGCCGTTCAGCCCGCTGGGGATATCCGCGGCGATCACATAAGCACCGCCCGCGTTGATCGCGGCGATCACCTCGGCAAATTTCCCCTCGGGCACGCTGCGGAATCCCGTGCCGAAAATTGCGTCGATGACGACGGTATATTCCCCTTTCGGAAAAGACGTATGCGTCAAACCGGTAAATTTATCCCTCTGCGCCGCGCAGTCCTCCGAAAATTTTTCGCACAGCTCGTACACTTCGGCAACGTAGCCGCGCTCGCAAAGGAGACGCGCCGCCACATAGCCGTCGCCGCCGTTGTTGCCCCCGCCGCACACGGCGAGCGCCCGCCCGCCGCGCGCTTTCAAAACGCGCTCCGCCGCGTCCGCGATCGCCTCCCCCGCGCGCTCCATGAGCGTTTCGGAAGGGACGCCGAGCGTTTCGATCGTATATTTGTCAGCCGCGCGCATCTGCGCGCAGGTCAAAATTTTTTCCATATATGCCCCCTTTCGCGGGCGCGCCCTATTCCTCTTCGTCCGCGCCGAGAGAGGAAAGCGCCGCCTTCGCCGTTTCGTAGTCGAATCCCTTCGACATCAGATGCCTGTACGCCTTGGAGAGGTTCTCTTTCGTGAACTCCCTGCCCCGCATATACTTTTTGAGCGCCGCCGAAGCGGCTTCCTCCTCGCCCGTAAGATCTGAAAGCGCCCGCCCGATGCTGTCCTCCGCCGCGCCGCGCCTTCTGAGTTCGTACGCGATGAGCCGCGCGCCCTTCGACTTACCCGCCGAAGCGGCGTACTGGCGGCAGTATTCGTCGTCGTCGACGAGCCCGTACTCTTTGAGCTTTTCCAAAACGGCGTCCGCGACAGCGTCCACGTACCCTTTCTTTTTGAGAAAATCGCGCATCTCTTTTTCCGTTTTGATCGAATGGGTGAGGTGCGTCATTGCCTTGTCGAGCGCCTGCGACTGCTCGTTTTCGAGTTGGATCTCGTCCAGCGCAGAAAGTTCGATATGCTGCCCCGCTTTCAGGCGGTGTCTGACCGCGGTCTCGAGTTTCAGCCCGCAGTAAAATCTGCCGTCCACATAGATGTTGCACCGCTCTTTGTCCTTGACCTGCGGCGTTATGTCTGTGATCTCCGCCATTGTTTCCCCTTTTTTGCAAATATCCCGCACCCTGAAAAGGTGCGGGATAAAACACGTTTTTTCTCGCCGTTTATTCCGCGACGATAAAGTCGATTTTGCCTGCCAATGTTTTCGGATAAAATTCGACGAGTTTTTCGCCGACTTTTTTGAGAAATTCGTCCCCGCAGTGGCGGAACACGAACCGAACGGGGTCGCGGCCCGCTTCGAAGCCGAAACCGAACGACTCGTCCGCATCGACGCAGACGCGCCCGAGACACTTTTTGATGAGGACGTCCATCCATTCCCTGTCCTCGCTGTCCTCTTCGTCCTCTTTAAGGATGGTGAGGTACAGATCGGCGCGCTCTTCGAATTCTTTCCAAAATTTTTGCACGTCTTTGTCCCTGATCTTTTTCGGGAACAGCCTGTCTAAAAGTTTCAAAGTTTGACGACCCACCCGAATTTGTCTTCAAGCCTGCCCGTCTGGATGCCCGTGATCGTATCGTACAGCCATTTGGTGATCTCGCCCATCTTGCCGCCGTTGACCACATAGTCCTCGCCCTTGTATTCCATCATGCCGACGGGAGAGATGACCGCCGCCGTGCCCGTGCCGAACGCCTCGTCGAGCGTGCCGTTTTTCTGCGCCTCGATGACTTCGTCTATGGAAACGCGGCGTTCCGTCACTTTATAGCCGTGCGCGCGCAGCAATTCGATGCTGCTCTTGCGCGTGATGCCGGGCAGGATAGACCCGACGAGCGCGGGCGTCACCACTTCTCCGCCGATGACGAAGAACATGTTCATCGACCCCACTTCCTCGACGTATTTTTTATCTTTCGCATCCAGCCAGAGCACCTGGTCGAAGCCCTTCTTTTCCGCCTCTTCGCCCGCTTTGAGGGAGACGGCATAGTTCGCGATGCACTTGGATTCGCCCGTCCCGCCGACGGTGGCGCGTGTATAATAATCCTCCACGAGAAGGCGCGTGGGCGCAAGCCCGTGCGCATAGTAACTGCCGACGGGCGAAAGGATGATGAAGAACAGGTATTCCGTCGCCGCATGCACGCCGAGCATCGCATTGGTCGCGATGATGGACGGGCGGATGTACAGCGCCGTGCCGGGCGCGGTCGGGATCCAGTCCTTTTCTATTTTCAAAAGTTCGAACAGCCCGTCGAGCACGACTTTTTCGTCGATCTGCGGGATGCACATGCGCTCCGCAGAACGGTTCATGCGCTTGAAATTCTCTTCGGGCCGGAACACGCGGACTTCGCCCTTATCGTTCCTGAACGCCTTGAGCCCTTCGAAAATGCCCTGCGCGTAATGAAAAACGGTCGTCGCAAGATCGAACGGGACGGGGCCGTACGGCTCGATGACGGGTTCTTCCCACTTGCCGTCTCTGTACTTCATCGTCAGCATATAGTCGGTGAAGATCTTGCCGAACCCGAGTTTGCTCTGGTCGGCGGGTTTTTCTTTGAGTTTTTCCGCTTTGATGAATTTCATAACTCCACTTCCTTAAAATAACGGGCGGAAAACCGCCTTTATTCGTGCAGTATTATAGCACACCTTTCCGATTTTGTAAACGATTTATAAAACGGATAATGCGAATCGCGCTCATCGATTTTTCCAATAGAACGAGGCCGCCACGGAAAAGCCTCCGCCCGCGGCGGAAAAATCATTTTCCTGTCTCGAAGGGAAACCAGTACGACTCCCCTTCCGCGACTGCCGCCTTGCCCGCCATGCGGTCGGTGAGCGCCGCGCAGAACGCGGGCGCGCGCTCCGCTTCGACCGCCGCGCAGACGGTCACCCTGTCCGCGTAGTCGATCTTTTTGACGTCCGCCCCGCTTTCCGAAAGAAACTTTTTGAGCGCGTCAAAATACTCGTACCCCACGGAAACGGACAGTTCGCGGCAAATCTTGTATTCGCGTATATCCGCCAAATCGAGCGCCTCGGCAGCCGTGCCCGAATAGGCGCGCACGAGCCCGCCCGCGCCCAACTTGACGCCGCCGAAATAGCGCGTCACCACGACGGCGGTCTCGAACAGTTTTTTGTTTTTGAGCACGTCTAAAATGGGCATGCCCGCCGTGCCCTGCGGCTCGCCGTCGTCCGAAAAGCGCATGAGATTGCCCGCCTTATCCGCGACGAAAGCATAGCAGTTGTGCGTGGCGAGCGAATGCTCCGCCTTTACGGCGGCAATGAACGCCTTCGCTTCCTCTTCGCTTTCGACGTGCGCGCAATTGGCGATGAATCGGGAGCGCTCGATGACCTTTTCGTATGTCGCCGCCGAAGAGACGGACAGGTAGTTTTTCATGGCGGTTTACGCGAATCTTAATATTTACTCGAAAAAGCAAAAAAGATACTTTTTGCTTTTTCACTCAATTTGCCAATGCTTTGGCTTACGCAGGAAAGGTGAATGCGGCGCGCATGATACGGCGTGCCCTTAAAAGCGCGCCGCAGAGGGCAGCGCCCTAAACTCACGGAAATAAGTTTTATCGGCTTAAAACTTATTTCGTGAAAACGAATATTTATTCGCGCAAGGAAAACCGCGCTTTTCCGCAGCGCACCCCTGTTTGGCAATCCTTTGCCTTACGGAAAGGGTGAA
>DWXC01000024.1 GCA_019119395.1 Candidatus Borkfalkia stercoripullorum
TTCACCCGTTGAGACCGCAGGTATGCGGCAAATTGAGTGCGCTTATCCAAAATAGCGATTTCGGAACGCGCCTTAAATTATTTAAATAATAAATCGCGCAAGGGAAATCGCAATTTTCCGCTGCGCACCCCAATTTGCCAATACTTTGGCTTACGGAAAGGGAGAATTTGCGGCACTGTATAATTTGCGTGCCCTTAAAAGTGCCGCAAAGAGGGGAAAGCCGTTCGGGTTTCCCCTCAACTCACGAAAATTCGCAGGCGTCAGCTCGCCGAGAATTTTGTGAATTACTTTTTGTGGTCGTGATTTTTGCACCCGCAGCCGCAGCCCTGTTCGTAATCGGTATCGAGCGACGCCGCTTCGTCCGCGTCGTCGTCCTCTTCCATCACGCGGCAGAACTCGTCGAACACTTCGTCGAGCAGTTTGTCGTCGTCGACGGGATAAAGCATTTCATCTTCGTCGTCCTCGCCCTTTTTGATCTCCAAAATGGCGACGTCTTCCCCTTCCTCGTCCTCGCTCTCCTCGTCGGCGGGCTGAAAAAAGGCGAACCACCTCTCCTTGTATTCGATGGTGCCGATGTGATAGCATTTATGGATCTTGCCTTCGTCGTCTTTGAGCTCGACGAGGTTGACTTCCTCTTCGTCCTCGCAGCCGCAGTCGCAGCCTTCTTCGTGCAATTTCTTTTCGCTCATGGTCATACTCCTTTATTGATTTTATTCAAATACCCTTCCAAAATATAGGAAGCGGCAATGCTGTCTATCGTCTTTTTTCTGTTTTCGCGGCGAACGCCGCCCGAAATGAGCACGCGCTCCGCCTCCATCGTGGTAAAACGCTCGTCCTCGAACACGATCTCTATGCCCGTCTTTTGCCGAAGCCTTTCCACGAAGCGGCGCGTTTTTTCCGTCTGCACCGATTCGGTGCCGTCGAAGTTGAGCGGCAGCCCGCACACGATGCGCCCCGCGCCCTTTTCCTCGGCGATCTTTGCAAGCGCCGCCGCGTCCGCGTCGGCGTCTTTCGTACGCCAATATGTTTCGGCGGGGAGAGCAAAGGTGTTGAAGGGATCGCTCGCCGCAACGCCCACTCTTTTATCGCCGATATCGAATGCTATGATACGTTTTTCCATAATTTTATGCCGAAGATGCGCAGCCGTTGCGCCCCGTTTGTTTCAGTATACCACACTTTTTTGCACCCGTCTACAATTTTTTAAAATCATCGGGTGAAATTTTGGCAAAAGAAAGGGGAAACGGGCTTCCCGTTTCCCCTTTACGCAAAATTTTTATGTTTCGTCCGATTTTCCGTTACCGGATCCCGCTCCGTCACCTCCGCCCGCGGCGTTTTCCGTCTCTTCGGCCGTCTCTTCGGCCGTCACTTCGGCCGTCACTTCGACCGTCTCTTCGGCAGTCATTGCTTCGGCAGTCATTGCTTCGGCAGTCATTGCTTCGGCAGACGCCGCTTCGGGAGCGCCCGAAGGTGCCTCCCCTTCGGGCACGGCGTTCCTTTTCGCCCTGACCGCAAAGATGAAGAACGCGAGCCCGATCACGAACATGACCGCGAGCGCGCCGACGCCGAGGTTTTCTCTCCCCGTCAGGTCTGCCACGAGCGCCACGAGGAAAGTGCCCATAAAGGACGCGCCTTTGCCGAAAATGTCGTACACGCCGAAATATTCGCCCGCCTTTTCGTGCGGGATGATCTTCGCAAAGTAGGAGCGCGACATCGCCTGTATCGTGCCCTGGAACAGCCCCACGCACACGGCGAGTATCCAAAACTCGTAGATCTCGCTCAGAAAGATCGCGTAAACGGTGATCGCGAAATACGCCGCGATGCACACGATGATGAGATATTCGGGCTTGACCTTGCGCGAAAGCATGCCCAGAAGTATCGCGGCGGGGAAGGCGACGATCTGCGTGACGAGCAGAGCCAAAAGCAAAAGCGCGGAATTGAGCCCGAGGTCTGTGCCGTACGCCACGGCGAGGTCGATGATCGTATAAACGCCGTCGATGAAGAAAAAGAAGGCGATCAGAAAGAGCAGGATGTGCTTTGTTTTGACGATCTCCCTGAAGGTGCCGCCAAGGCTTTTCAGTCCCGCTTTGACGGGGTGGCTGCCCGGTTCGACGCAGTGTGTCTGTTTATAATCTTTCCAAAGCGGAAGGGCGCAGGCGACCCACCACACCGCCGTAAGCAGGAAGATGATGACCATTGCGGGCATCAGGGGCAGGACGCCGAGCATGGACGGCTCGTAGAGCACGTACACGACGACGCACAGGATGAACGGGATACAGCTGCCGATGTATCCCCACGCATAACCGCGGGAAGAAACTTCGTCCATACGCTCTTTGTCCGTCACGTCGCAAAGCATGGAATCGTATATGACAAGGCTCAGGGAATAGGCGGATTTTGCGAGCACGAACAGTACCAGAAACCATATCCAATGCTGAATAAAGCCGAGCACCGCGCACCCTACCGCGCCCGCGAGCAGCGCGATCAGAAAAATCTTTTTCCGCATGCCGCGCAGATCCGACGCCGCGCCGAGCACCGGCCCGAGGAGCGCGACGACCGCCGTGGCGATGCTCGTCGCATAGCCGAGGTACACCGTGGCGGAGGCTTCGCTGTCGCCCGCGATGAGCGAAAAGAAGATCGGGATGAGCGTGGACACCAGCAAAGTGAACGCCGAGTTGCCCACATCGTAGAGCACCCATTTCTTTTCGGAAGAAGTCATCTTAAACTTCATAATTTTTCTCCTCTTCAGGGCTCAAAACGGGGATGTTTTCCCAGCCCTGTTTGAAACTGAACGTATCGCCGAACGCGGGCGAAAGCGCGTTTTCCCCGCGCACGAACCCCGCAAAATTTCCGATCAGCCGAACCGCCTCGGGCACGGCTTTTTCAAACAGTTTTTTCAGGCGCAGATCGCTGTCCTCGCACGCTTTTATCGGCCGTTTTGCGATCATCATGCCGTGCATTTCTTTATAATTGCCCGAAATTTTCAGCACAAAGTTCACAAGCCCGCGTTTGAACGCGTGCGGTGCGCGCACGAGCGAATTGTAAAAGAGCATGGAACGGAGCGCCTTGTACGCCTGTTTTTCGGTGACGCCGAAAAAGGGCGCGATGACGCCCGCGTTTTCCTCGCTTGCGGCGATGTGCGACGTGAGAACGGCGGAAAGCGGGTCTTTGCCCTCTTCGAGCAGAAGGCTGCGGTCGAACTCGCTCTCGATCTCGGTATGCCTGACGTTTGAAACGCGTATTTTGTTTTCGATATAACTGTGGCATGCCGAATCGAGCGCGAAATGGCACACGAACCCGTAAGCGTACGCGGCAGCTCCGTCTCCCTTTGCCGCAAGTTTCGCCGCGGGGGAGAAAAATTTTTCGGCGGGCTCGGCGTGCATGCCGAAGCCGATGCGGTTCACGGCGTTGCTTTCGAGCGGCTTATAATAAAACAGCAGGTCGGGCCCGTGCAGGCCGATATCGTACAGGGCACGGTTTTCGCGGACGGTTTTTGCGAGGCTTTCGGGAAGGGCCGCGAATACTTCCTGCCCGAAACGGTAGTGTGCATAAGTAGAAGGCATATCTGAATTATCTCCGTCACAGAAAATTTTATCAGAATCGGCGCAAAATTCCTAGCGTTCCGTCCATGATTTTGTAATAAAAATGTAATATTACGAAAAAAATGAAAGCGCCGCCCCGCGCAGCATGCGCGGGGCGGCGCTTTTTTGGCGCAAAAACGCGTTACTGCGCGCTTTTTTTCGCCTTTTTGTCTTCGCCGTTTTCAAAACCTTCCAATTTTTGGTCGATATAGGCGTCGATCTTTTCCTTGATCTCGTCCTGGCTCATTTTCACGAGCGCGCGCGTTTTTTTGCTGTTCGCGACCAAAAGCGCGCCGCCCGCCATGCCGAGAAGAAGCCCTGTTACAAATTTTTCCATTGTGTTTCCTCCGATTCGAGCAGACCTGCTCTTATCCGAGTATGCGCCCGCCGTGAAAAAATATACGTACTTTCACGCAAGGTTCACGCGCCCCTGTCCGCTTTGCCCGCGCGGCGCAGGATCTCGTTCTCTTCGGTGAGCCGTTCCACCGCTTTTTTGAGACGGTCGTTTTCCTCGCGCAGCGCCACGGCGAGACGGTCGTAAAGATCGTTGATCTCCTTTTCCAGCCGCCTCTGCAAAAAATCCGTCCTGCGGATCGCGGGATCGGGAGAAAGCCCCAATTCCTTCGCCGCGCTTTCGATGAGTTCGGGCTGTTTTTTTACGAGGTTGCGGTATTTGTTCTGGTAGCGCAGCATGAGTTTTTCGTTACCCGCGCAGACGTTGGCGATGGAGCGCCGCACCGAATACCCTTTGCCCCGCTCGGAAAGGATCTTTTTCAGCATTTCGCTCCTCTCCTCGTCGCTGAACGCGCGTATCTTTTCGGCGCGGAGGCGCTTGCCGCGCAGGATCTCTTTCGCGCGCGCGTCCTCGCTTTTGAGAAACTGATAGTAATAATTGCGCACGCTGCCCGCCGCCCTGCCGCACCGCCTGCCGTATTCGCCGAACAGCCTGCTGAGCGCCTCGCCGCGCTTTCTGCCTTCGGCGATGAATTCGATGAGTTCCTTTGCCTCCTGCTCGCTGTACCCGTTGATCTTGTCCATGTTTGCCTCCTTGAACGCTTTGTGCCGATGTTATTGACATATATAAATGGTTCTATACATATAATTTAACCTGAAAAAATAAAAATGCCCGCTTGCTGCGGGCGAAGGCGGCGGATATGAGGGTGTATTTTACGAGCGAAGAGCCGTGCGCCCTGCGGTTGGGCGGCGCGCTCGCGGGGTTTTGCTCCCGCCACGAAAAATTCGCGGATATCGCGGAAGGAGAAAAGACGCTCGCGGAATTTTTTCCCGAAAACGCCGACCTTCTCCCACGCTCTTTCCTTTTGGACAAAAATTTTCTGCACGCGCCGCCCGATTTCTGCGAAACCTATCTTTACGACTGCGGGGCGAACGTGCACGTCAGGCGGTTCGACGCGCGGCGCAAAGGCATGAAGCCCCTTTGCCAACTGCGCGCGGCCGGCGCGCTCGCCACCCTGTACGAGGACGGAGGCTTGCAGGTCGTTATCGAGAGCGGGAACGGGTTTTACGCCGCGCCCCTCCCCCCGGGCCTGCGGGGCGCGCGCCTGAAACAAATCGACGCGGGCGGCACGGCCCTGATCGCTGCGGAAGGGCAAACGGAGAGAGGAGAGACCTTTCTCTCGCTGTTTTCGGGAACAAAGCCGCTGTTTTCGGGCGAGGTGCTTTCCTATACGGGCGGAGAAAAACTGACGACCGTGACCGCCTTTCACGACGCGCCCGGACACGTCGCCCGAAGCGTATGGTCGGCCGAGGGAGACGCGCTGCGGCCGGAAAGCTATGACGTGCGCGAACGGAATGGTTTCGACGCGGAAAAATTGGACGCGCGGCTCGTGCCCTTCGCCTTTTTTCAGACGGTGCTGGCGCGCGGAGAATTTGCGAAGTATCTTTCCCCCGCGATCGCGCCGCGCGCGGGCGAGATCGCGCGGTATCTCGGCGATTTTACGGGCGTATGCGTGCCGCCTTCCGTATTTTATCTTGCGCACGGCAACGTCAACGCGGCGGGGCTCATATATCCCGAAAAGGAAAACGCGTACCGCATCCGCTTTTTTGCCGCACCGCTCGAAAACGGCAAAATCACCAACATCGTGCCCGCGGAAGAGTAAAACGCGGCAAAAGAGCGCGCCGCACGGCGCGCTCTTTTCAGTCTCAAAAACTTATTTCGTTCCGAACAGCCTGTCGCCCGCGTCGCCGAGGCCAGGGAGGATGTAACCGTTTTCGTTCAGCTCCCTGTCCAGCGTGGAGACGTAGACGCGCACGTCGGGGTGTTCCTTCGCGACCCGTTCGATGCCCTCGGGCGCGGCGATGATGGACATCATTTTGATGTTCTTGCAGCCGCGCTTTTTGAGCGCCGCGAGCGCGTCGCACGCGGAACCGCCCGTCGCGAGCATCGGATCGACGAGTATGACCGTCTTGTTTTCGATGCCGTCGGGGAGTTTGCAGTAATATTCCTGCGGTTCGAGCGTTTCTTCGTTGCGGTACATGCCGATATGCCCGACGCGCGCCGTGGGGAACACTTTGTGCACGCCGTTGACCATGCCCAGCCCCGCGCGCAGGATCGGGACGATCGCCACGCTCTCTTCGGGAATGCGGTACTGCACCGTCTTTTCGAGAGGGGTCTCCACCTCGACGGGGACAAGCTGCACGTCGTCCATGCTGACGTACGTCATGATCTGGGTGATCTCCTCCACGAGTTCGCGGAATTCCTTCATGCCCGTATTTTTATCGCGCAGGATGGAAATTTTGTGCTTGATGAGCGGATGATCGTAGATAAAAACGTTTTTATACTTCTCCATTCGTATTCTCCTTCCCCTCTTGCTCGGGCGGATCATTCTTTTCTTCCCCCGCGGCGGAGTCGCCTGCTTCCGTTTTTTCCTCTGCCGAAGCGCCGCTGCCGTCTGCGGGTTCAAGAGCCGCGCCCTCCGCGATGTCCGCGCCCGTATCGGTCTCCGCTTTTGCCGCTTTCTTTTTCTTGCCCGCATTGACGAGCACGTTCGTGAGGATGCCGAGGATGAGCGCGCAGGCGATGTTCGTGATCGTGACTTTGCCGAAGGTGAGCGCCAGCCCGCCGACGCCCGCGATGAGTATGGATGATACGGTAAATAAATTCCCGTTGTCGTTCAGGTCTACTTTCTGCACCATCTTCAAGCCGCTGACCGCGATAAAGCCGTACAATGCGACGCACACGCCGCCCATGACGCAGCCGGGGATGCTTGAGAGGAAGGTGACGAACGGCGCGATAAAGGCGGAGACCATGGCGAGGATCGCCGTCACGAAAATGGTGATGACGGACGCATTGCCCGAGATCGCGACGCAGCCGATCGACTCGCCGTAGGTCGTATTCGGGCAGCCGCCGAAAACAGCGCCTACCATGGAGCCTATGCCGTCGCCGAGGAGAGTCCTCGAAAGGCCGGGGTCGGTAAGGAGATCTTTTTCGATGATGGAAGAGATGTTTTTATGGTCTGCGATATGTTCCGCAAAGACGACGAACGCCACGGGGACGTAAGCGACGGCGATCGTTCCGATGTACGCGCCGATATTTGTCCCGTCCGTGAAATAACTCGTATCCGTAAGCGCTTCGATAAACGTAAAGTCGGGCAGCCACTCCATCGATCGGAAAATCGTGAAATCGATGATGCGCATGGCTTCCGCGCCGGGGATATAACTGAACCCCGTAAACACGGCGGCGAGCGCGTAGCCCGAAAGGATGCCGATAATAAAGGGGATCATCTTCATCATCTTTTTGCCGTATACGGAACAGACGATGGTGACCGCCAAAGTGAACAGCGCGCAAACGAGGCACAAGATCGTGGTCGTGTTCATCACATAGCTGGACGTTGCCGCGTTGATATCGATGCTGCCGACCGCGTTTTTGATGGCGCTGCCCGCGAGCGAAAGCCCGATGAGCGCGACCGTAGGCCCGATGACCGCGGCGGGCATGACCTTATCGATCCACTTTACGCCCGCAAATTTTACGACGATGGCGATGACGACGTATACGAGCCCCGCGAAGATCGCGCCGATAATGAGGCCGAAACTGCCCAGAGCCATGGAAATGCCGCCCGCAAAAGCGGCGGACATCGAACCGATAAAAGCGAACGAACTGCCCAAAAACACGGGGCTCCTGAATTTGGTAAAGAGTTGATAAACCAACGTACCCGCACCCGCGCCGAACAGCGCCGCCGCGATCGACATGTCGCTGCCCGTATTGCCGTTGACCACGATCGGCACGGTGATCGTCGCCGCCAGGATCGCGAGCAGCTGCTGCAAAGCAAACAGGATCAGCTGGCCCGCTTTGGGCTTGTCCTTGACTCCGTAGATGAGCTTCATTTGTAGAACCCCCGGATAGTAAAATTTTTTTGTGCCTTGCAATGGCCGCAAAACACACATCGATTCATTATAACATTCCGCACGCGAAAAAGCAAGGAGATGTGAACGTTTCGTGAAAGAAATCGGCCCGATTTGCCTGATTTTCGATCGCCGATGCCGAATGCGGCGCCGCCGTTTCATCCGCCGGCGACAAAAATCCCCCGCCGCACGGGGATATCCCGTGCGGCGGGGGATGATAAAAGTTGCGCCGAAAGCGGCGTACGGTTCTTTTTAATATTTCAGCACCCTGACCTCTTCGATGACGATCTTCGCGCGCGGCACGTTAAAAGTCACGTCTTCGTAACTGCTTTCGTCCCAATATTCGTCCTCGATCGTGCGGGGAACTTCGGTCGTGAACACTTCCGTCCCTTCCTCGTCTCCGCCGTTGAGCGTTTCGAGCGTATATTCTTCGATCGCGTCGAGAAGGCTCTGGAACGTCTCTTCGTCGCCGCTGTCCTTCAAAAGGCCGAACGTGCAGTACTGCGTATCCGTACCCGAAGATCCCGTATACAGATAGAACAGGCTGCGCGTGGAATTGTAACAATAGTAACGCGTATCCATTTCGTTGCTGCTGTTGAGTTGCACATACACTCTCGGCGAATCGCTGCTCGTCCATACGGGCGTATAGTAATACGTCCCCAGAGCGCCCAACTGGTTCGTCAGCCCGTTGTTTTCCACCGTGAACCCGTTCTTGGCAAATTCGCCGTACAGCGTATTATATGCAACGGTTTTATTCTCATCCGCCCATACGGACACGTTATCCAGCGTAACGTTGCCGTTTTCGTCTTTCGTAGCCGCGTCGTATTCCTTTGTTTTCAGGTCGGTTTCTTCATCAGCGTTGGCGCTCTCGTAATAATAACCGCCCCCGACCATGCGGCTGCTCTGATAGTCGTGGATGACCGTACCGTCATAGTAACCCATGTCGATGAGTTCGAGATAATGCGCCACCGTCTGCGGATACATGTTGCGGTACAGCACGTATTCCAGTTCATACGTTTCGCCGTTGAATGTGATTTTCATGGAAATTTCAGGACGCTTGGTTTCGCACCCGACAAATGCCAGCGACGCCGTAAGAACGAGCAGCGCGGCAATCAGGAGCGTCGCAAACTTCGCGATCTTTCCGCCCAAAATCTTTGTCATACATCCTCCTCAATAATAAAGGGTATATTTCTGTTGATACCTTTCTATTTTACCCGTTATTTATAAAATCGTCAAGTACTTTTTATCGCTCTCGGAAATTTCCCGTACAATTCCCTCTTTTCATCACAATCCGCGGGCGTATCGGGCGCGGACAGTACCCGCGCAGATCAACGAAGGCTTTTCAGGTAATACTTTACGGAGTGCCTTTGCCCGAATTTGAGCCCGACGTTTTTCAGCTCGCCCGCGCAGGAAAAGCCGTGCTTTTCGTGAAAACGCAGGCTGTTTTCGTTTTCGGACGTTATGACCGCGACCAGGTTTCCGATGCCGGCCCGGCGGGCGTCCCGTTCGAGCGCGGCAAGCAACTCACCGCCGATGCCCCTGCAAAAAAATTCCTTATCGACGTACAGCGATACGTCGGCCGTAATGCGGTATGCAGAACGTTCGTTGAACGAATCGAGATACCCGTAACCGAGCACCTTATCCCCTTCCGCGGCGACATAGTACGGATAAACGCGGGCGATGCGCTCCGCCCTTTCCGCAAACTGCGCCGCGCCGAGCGGTTCCTCTTCAAAGGTATAACAGGTGTTTTCGATATAATAATTGTAAATCGCAAGGCACTGCGCGATATCCGCTTTGCCGATTTTGCGTATCCGCATGAAGAAATGCCCTCATAAAACACGGGCGCGCACCGTTCGGGTGCGCGCCGTTTTTCCGCAACCGCGGAAGCGTTTTTGTTAAATGAGTTCGATGATCGCGGTTTCGGCCGCATCGCCGCGGCGCTCGCCGAGGGTGATGATGCGGGTATAGCCGCCCGCGCAGTTCTTTTCATCGTTGCGCTGCGCGTATTTCGGAGCGATCTCGTTGAACAGCTTTTCGATGAGCGGGTGCGCGACGTCTTTCGTCCTCTCTTTATACGCGGACTTGCTCTCGTTGAACGCCTTGATCTCCTGCAGGTCGTACAGTTTCGCCATGATCCTGCGGCGGGCGGCGAGTTTCTTCGGGCCGTCTTTTACGACGGTGACCGTGACCTCTTTTTCCTTTTTGCCCGTCTTTTCGGTGACGACTTTCGTGCTTTCGATGGTGTCGTCATAAGTGTTGACGGCAGCGGTGATGATCTTTTCGACATAGGAGCGGAGCTCTTTCGCACGCGCCTTGGTCGTCTCTATTTTTCCGTACCAGAGAAGGCTGGAAGCCTGATTTCTCAGGATCGCGAGCCTCTGCTCGCTGGTTCTGCCCAATTTTCCCGGCATAATGTTAATCCTCCTTTTTTTCTAATGAAAGCCCGTAAGACTCGAGTTTCTGGATCACTTCGTCGAGGGACTTTCTGCCGAGGTTACGCACTTTCAGCATTTCTTCCTCGGTCTTTTTGGTCAGATCTTCGACCGTGTGGATATTGGCGCGTTTGAGGCAGTTGTAAGAACGGACGGAAAGATCCATGTCTTCGATCGCCATGGCAAGCACCTGCTGCTGTTTGTCGTCCTCGTTTTTGACGAGAATGTCCATGCCCTTGATGAAATCGGACAGGTTGACGAACAGGCTGATGTGATCCTGCATGATCTTCGCCGCGAGGGAGACGATCTCTTTTGCGGAGAACGCCCCGTTCGTCCAGACTTCCATGACGAGTTTGTCGTAGTCGATGCTCTGCCCTACGCGCGTGCTCTCTACATTGTAGTTGACTTTTTTGACGGGGGTATAGATGGAATCGATGGGGATGTAGCCGATCGGGTGGTTCTTGTTCGAACCTGCGCCCTTATAGCCCCTGCCCCTGCCGATGGTGACTTCCATGTCGATCTTTGCGCCCTCGTCGACCGTGCAGATATACTGATCTTTGTTGATGACTTCGACTTCCGCATCCTGCTCGATGTCCGCACCCGTGATGACGACAGGGCCTTCCTTGCAGATGTGCATGGTTTTGGTGTAATCCTTGTCGACAGACGTCGTCTGAATGGCGAGCGTTTTCAGGTTGAGGATGATTTCGGGAACGTCTTCCTTGACGCCCGGGATCGCGGAAAATTCGTGCTTTACAAGACCGTCGGGGTAAAATCTGATCCCCTGCACCGCGGCTCCGGGGAGCGCGGAAAGGAGTATCCTTCTCAAGCAGTTGCCTATTGTAAGACCGAAACCTTTTTCGAGCGGTTCGACGACGATCTTCGCATAACTCTTCGATTCGTTCTCTTCCACCTCGATTTTAGGCATATCCATTTCGATCATGCGGCTTTACCTCCTTTTTATAAGGCGTACCCAATTACTTGGAGTACAACTCGACGATCATATGCTCCGCAATCTGACTGTCGATATCATCCCTTGCAGGGAGAGCTAAAATCTTTCCTTCCAGTTTTTCGGGGTCGAATTCCAGCCATTTGGGCATGTTGCCGACCTTCATCGTTTTGATCTGTTCGAAATATTTGTCTTTTTTACGGTTTTCTTTGACCGCGATCACGTCGCCCGCCTTCACGATATAGGAAGGGACGTTGACCGTCCTGCCGTTGACCGAGAAGTGCGCGTGGTTGACCAGCTGTCTCGCCTGCGCGCGGGAACCGCCGATGCCCATGCGGTAAATGACGTTATCGAGACGGCGCTCCAGAAGGGAGAGCATGTTTTCGCCCGTGATGCCCTTCATGCGGTCGGCCATTTCGTAATACTTCCTGAACTGGCCTTCCTGTACGCCGTAGATCCTCTTGGTCTTCTGCTTTTCGCGAAGCTGCAGGCCGTATTCGGAGACCTTTTTCCTTCCCGCGCCGTGCGCGCCGGGAGCAACGGGACGCCTTTCAAAAGCGCATTTGCCCGAATAACATCTGTCGCCCTTCAAAAAGAGCTTTGCGCCCTCTCTGCGGCAGAGACGGCATTTGGAATCTCTGTATGTTGCCATGTCTTTCTCTCCTTAAATTATACTCTGCGGCGCTTCGGAGGCCTGCATCCGTTGTGCGGGATGGGCGAAACGTCTGTGATCATCGTAACTTCGAGGTCTGCCGCGGCAAGCGCGCGGATCGCCGCTTCCCTGCCTGCGCCGGGGCCCTTTACGTACACTTCAACCGAACGGAGCCCGTGCTCTTTCGCGGCTTTCGCGGCCGTGTCCGCAGCCATCTGCGCCGCGAACGGCGTGCCTTTCCTCGAACCCTTGAAGCCGAGGCTGCCCGCGCTCGACCAGGAGATCGCGTTGCCGTTCATATCCGTGATCGTGACCAGCGTATTATTGAACGAGGATTGGATATGCGCCTGGCCTTTGTCTACTTTTTTAAGTTCTTTGCGGCGCCTTACCTGCACCGTCTTTTTAGCAGCTGCTGCCATTGATTTGATCCTCCTTCAATTATTTCTTCTTCTTCGCGACCGTGCGGCGAGGGCCTTTCCTCGTCCTTGCGTTGCGCTTGGAACTCTGCCCGCGGACGGGAAGCCCCTTTCTGTGGCGGATGCCGCGATAGCAGCCGATCTCCATCAGCCTTTTGATGTTCAGGTTGACTTCGCCGCGGAGTTCGCCCTCCACTCTCAGGTTGTGATCGATATATTCTCTCAACTTGGAAACGTCGTTCTCGTCGAGATCCTTCACTCTCGTGTCGGGATCGATGCCCGTCGCCGCGAGGATCTGTTTAGACGTCGTAAGACCTATGCCGTAGATATAGGTCAGACCGATTTCTACCCGCTTCTCTCTGGGTAAATCTACACCGGCAATACGTGCCATTTGTCCTTTTGACCTCCGTTTGGTTTTTTAATGGTGTTTGGATTTGTTTTTATATGCCATTCGCGCGCACCCGTGCCGCAAGAAAATAACGGAATGTTTGCGCCGCAATGCGCGTGAGATTATTTTCCGAGTAATTAACCCTGCCTCTGCTTGTGGCTCTTGTTCTTGGAGCAGATGACCATGACTTTGCCGTTGCGCTTGATGACTTTGCATTTGTCGCACATGGGTTTTACAGACGGTCTTACTTTCATTTTTGATTTCCTCCGAAATAAAATTATGTCCGCGCCCTTTCTTCTTTTTGAAAAGGCGTCCCTCTTTGCGGGAGCTCTGCTCCGCGCCGTTGCGCTTCGTTCCCGCCGCGCGGAACGCGGCCTTAGAAGAAGTTACGATTTGCCGCGCCAGGTGATCCTGCCCTTGGTCAGATCGTACGGGCTCATTTCCAGCTTGACCGTATCGCCGGGGATGATGCGGATGTAATTCATCCTCAATTTACCCGAGATGTAAGCCGTGATGACATGCCCGTTGGAAAGCTGAACCCTGAACGTTGCGTTCGGCAGCGCTTCCACGATTTTCCCTTCGGTTTCGATTACATCGTCTTTGGACACGAATAACTTCCTCCGCTTATTTTTTAGAGGACTGCGCCGTCTCTTTCAGCGCCGCCCTGATCTCGCTGTTTTCGTCCTTGCCCTCCGCAACTTTCGCCGCCGTTTCGCGGAAAAACACGGGAAGCAGCCGGACGTGCTTTACGTTTTTCTTTTTCGGGGCAAAACAGCTTCTGTACTTCCCGTCGGAAAGGAGCAGCCGCTCGCCCTCCGCCCCGAGTATGATGTACAGCCTGCCCGCGTCCCGCCCGGAAATGCTCTCGGCGACGCCGCCGGGCTCGGGGGTTTTGACCTTCATTGACGCCTCCCGTTCAGATGGTGAGGATCTCTACGCCGTCCTCGCGGATGAGCACGGTATTTTCGTAATGCGCCGCGGGCTTGCCGTCGCGCGTTCTGACCGTCCAGCCGTCGCCGAGCGTTTCCACCTCGTACCTGCCCATGTTGATCATCGGCTCGATGCAGATGGTCATGCCCGCTTTGAGGCGGATACCCGTGCCGAATTTGCCGAAATTGGGGACGGACGGGTCTTCGTGCATTTCGCGGCCGATGCCGTGCCCCACGAGTGCGCGCACCACCGAAAACCCGTTTGACTCGGCATGCCGCTGAATGCGCGCCCCGATGTCGTAAAGGGGCGTTCCCGCGCGCAGGTTTTCGATGCCCTTGTAAAAGCATTCTTCCGTCACGCGGACGAGCTTTTTTTTGTCCTCGCTGACGTTTCCGACGAGGAACGTCCTCGCGCCGTCGCCGTGAAAACCGTTTTTGTACGCGCACAGGTCAATGCTCACGATATCCCCGTCGCGGATGACGCGGTCTCCGGGAATCCCGTGCACGACCACTTCGTTGACGGACGCGCAGATGCTTGCGGGATACCCGCAATACCCGAGTTCGGACGGGATCGCCCCGCGCGAACGGATGTAATCCTCCGCGTATTCGTCCAGCTCTTTCGTCGTAACGCCGGGTCTGATTTTCGAACCCACATAAGCGAGCGTATCGCGCACGATCGCGCACGGCTCGCGCATGAGTTCGATCTCTTTTTCCGTTTTAATTGTGATCATAAAGCCGATAAACGAACGCCGTCCGCGCCGCCTTATTTGAGAGCGGCCGCGATGCGGGCGAACACTTCGTCGATCGTGCCGACTCCGTCGATATCGATGAGTACGTTTTTGTCTTTGTAATATTGGATGAGGGGCGCGGTCTGATCGGTATACACTTTGAGGCGGTTGCCGACCGTCTCCTCGTTGTCGTCCTTCCTCTGATACAGTTCGCCGCCGCACTTGTCGCAGGCGGTTTTTCCGCCGAGGAAATCGACGTGATAGCTTTCGCCGCAATTCCTGCATACCCGCCTGCCGCAAAGCCGCGCCATGAGCAGGGAGAGGTCTACGTCGATGTTGATGACCGCGTCGACCTTGGAGAATTTATCCAGCTCTTCCGCCTGAAAGAGATTGCGGGGAAACCCGTCGAGAAGATAACCGTTTTTGCAGTCGTCCTCTTTGAGCCGCCCTTCCACGATCTTGCAGGTCACTTCGTCGGGGACGAGCTGACCCTTGTCGGTATACGATTTTGCGAGAAGCCCGATCTCCGTGCCGCGCTTGATGTTGTCGCGGAAAATATCGCCCGTGGAAATGTGCGGAAGCCCGTATTTTTCGGAAATGCGGGAGGCCTGCGTGCCTTTGCCCGCGCCGGGCGCTCCGAGAAGGATGATGTTCATGATTTCTCTCCCTTTCCAAATGTTTTTCCGCCGGCCCGCAGCGCGGGCCGGGCGTTATATTTACTTCAAAAATCCTTTGTAGTTCTTCATCATCAGCTTGGACTGCAGCTGCTTATCGAATTCGAGCGCAACCGAAACGACGATGAGGATACCTGTCGTCGAGAACACGTTCACGAAGCCCGTGCCCGCAAAACTGAACGCGAGCGAGGGGATGAACGCGACGAGGGACAGGAAGATCGCGCCGAACAGCGTGATGCGGTTGGATATCTTTTTGAGATAGTCCGCCGTAGGCTTGCCGGGACGGATGCCCGGGATGAACCCGCCGTTCTGCTGGATGCTCTTGGAAATGTCCTCGGGATTGAACTGGATCTGCGCATAGAAGAACGAGAACGCGAAGATCAGCAGGCACAGCACGATGATGTATGCCCATGCCCACGGGCCCTGCCCGCCGCTGATGTTGTTGCTGTACCACTCGTATCCGCTCCAGTTAGGCGCGAACAGGCCCATGATGAGGTCGGGAAGGCTGATGATCGCGAACGCGAAGATCAACGGCATGACGCCGCTGCCCGAAATCTTGATCGGGATGACCGTCGACTGGCCGCCGTACATCTTCCTGCCCTTGACCTGCTTGGCGTACTGCACGGGGATGCGGCGTTCCGCCAGATCGACCGTGACGATGAGCCCGAAAATGATGACCGCAAGCACGCAGAAAATAATGATGGAAACGAGCGTGGAAGCGCTGAATCCGTTCGCGATCGTATCCTGGATCGGCTCAATGATGAGCTGCTGGCCGGCCGTGGAAATGATACCCACGAAGATGATCATGGAAATACCGTTCCCGACGCCGTGCTCGGTGATGCGCTCGCCCAGCCACATGGTGAGCATCGCGCCGGCCGTGTAGACGATCGCCATAAAGATATATGCGAGCCAGGTCTGATCCCAGAAAGGTGCGGTATTGATCGCGCCGCTCTGATTGGCAAAGTTGATGATGACGCCGATTGCCTGCACGATGGCGAGCACGAGCGTGAGGATGCGGGTATACGCCGCGATCTTCTTTTTGCCCTCTTCGCCCTGTTTGGAAAGCCGCTCGAGCGCGGGAATGCCGACCGCGAGCAGCTGCATGATGATGGACGCGTTGATGTACGGCCCGATGCCGAGCGCGAACAGCGTGCCCTGCGACAGCGCGCCGCCCGTGACGGCGCTCATCAGCGTCAGAAAGCTGTTGGAACCTTCTTCGATATAGCTGCCGAACATGCTGCCGTCGACGCCGGGAACGGGAATGTAGCACCCGAGCCTGTACACGAGGAGCAGGAGCAGCGTTATGAAGATTTTTTTTCTGATCTCTTTTACTTTAAATGCGTTCTTTAAAGTTTCGAACATCTTGTCCTCCCTTAAATTGCGGGTTCATGACCGAAAAGAGCGCGTGCGATGAGAGAATTGACCTCCGCCTGCCGCAGCGCCGCGCGAAAGCCGAAGCTCAAAGCGTTTCCGCTTTTCCGCCGGCCTTCTCGATCGCTTCTTTCGCCGCAGCGGAGAATTTCGCAGCTTTTACGGTGATCGCGGCTTTGAGTTCGCCGCCGCCGAGCACCTTCAGCCCGCAGTTGTCTTTCACCTGCTTGGCGAGTTTGTTCGTCATGACGTAATCGTAGTCGATCACGGCACCCGCCTCTGCGCCGGCGAGCTGAGAGAGGTTGACGATGACGTATTCCTTTTTGAAGTTGTTATTGAATCCGCGTTTGGGGAGTCTCCTGTGGATAGGAGTCTGGCCGCCTTCGAAGCCCGGCCTTACGCCGCCGCCCGAACGCGCCCACTGGCCTTTGTGACCCTTGCCGCTCGTTTTGCCGAGCCCGGAGCCGATGCCCCTGCCCAGCCTCTTTGCGGGAGTGTTCGCCCCGATCGCGGGTTGAATGGTATCGATTCTCATATGCGAAGCTCCTTATACGTTTTCGACCTTGACCAGGTGCGAAACTTTGTTGATCTGTCCGCGGACGGCGGGCGTGTCTTCATGAATTTTGAAAGAACGGATCTTTTTGAGCCCGAGCGCCGCGACCGTGCCTTTCTGCGTTTCGGTGCAGCCGATTGTGCTCCTTACGAGCGTGACTTTGATCTGTGCCATGTTTCCGTCCTCCTCAGCCCACGACCTCTTCCACGGTCTTGCCGCGCAGAGCCGCGACCTGTTCGACCGTTTTCAGCTCCGAAAGCCCCGCGATGACCGCTTTGATGCAGTTGATCGGGTTGCTCGTGCCGTGAGACTTCGTCCTGATATCCTTGATGCCTGCGGCTTCCATGACCGCACGCACGGGGCCGCCCGCGATGACGCCCGTACCTTCGGACGCGGGCAGCATCAGAACGCTGCCTTTGCCGAATTTGCCGAGCACTTCGTGCGGGATCGTCGTTTCCATCATAGGGACGGTGATCAGATTCCTTTTTGCCTGCGCCTGCGCCTTTTCGATCGCTTCGGGAACTTCCTGCGCCTTGCCGGAGCCTACGCCGACCCTGCCCTTGCCGTCGCCGACGACCACGAGCGCCGCAAAACGCATGTTCTTGCCGCCCTTGACGACCTTCGTGACGCGGTTGATCTGAATGGTCTTTTTGATGAACCCGTCGTTCTCTTCCTGCCTTCTTTGAGGCCTTCTGTCTTCTCTTGCCATAAAACTATCTCCTCTCAGAATTTAAGCCCGGCTTCTCTCGCGCCGTCGGCAACGCTCTTTACACGGCCCGTGTAAATGTACCCGCCCCTGTCGAAAACGACCGTTTCGATGCCGGCAGCGAGCGCCTTCTTTGCGGCTTCTTCTCCGACCACTTTGGCGGCTTCCGTCTTGGTGAGATCTTTGATCTTTTCCCTGACCGCCTTTTCCATTGTGGACGCGGATACGAGCGTGACCCCTTTCACGTCGTCGATGACCTGAACGTAAATGTGATTGAGACTCCTGTAAACGCTGAACCTGGGCGTCTGAGCCGTTCCGGAAACCTTTTTCCTTACGCGCGCGTGCCTTTGCACTCTGTCTGCGTTTTTATCTTTTCTTGAAATCATTTTTTACGCTCCTTTATTTACCGGCAGTCTTGCCTTCCTTGCGCTCGATCACTTCGTCCTTGTAGCGGATGCCGTAGCCGTGGTAAGGCTCGGGCTCGCGGATCGAACGGATGTTGGCTGCGACCTGGCCGACCTTCACCTTGTCGATGCCGGAAACGGAAATTTCCGTCTGCGTGGGGCAATCGAGCTTGATGCCCTCGCTCTCGGCGAATTCGATCGGGTGAGAATAGCCGACGTTGAGCACGATCTTGTTGCCCTGCTTCGCGACTTTGTAGCCGACGCCGTTGATGACGAGGGATTTCGTATAGCCGTTCGTGACTCCGACCACCATGTTGTGGAGCAGCGCCCTGTAAAGGCCGTGCTTTGCGCGGAGTTCTTTTGTATCGTTCGCCCTCGTAAGGGTAGCGTGTCCGCCCTCTACGGCGACGGTGATCTGCCTGTCTATGTCCTGCGTGAGCGTCCCCTTGGGGCCTTTCACCGTCATGACGCCGTCTTTGACGTCAACGGTCACCCCTGCCGGGATCGCTACGGGAGCTCTTCCTACTCTCGACATTTTTCGTGCCTCCTTACCAGACAAAGAGCAGCATTTCGCCGCCGACATTCGCGGCTTTTGCCTGTTTGTCCGTCATTATTCCTTTGGAAGTGGAAACGATCGCCGTGCCGAGACCGCCCAGAACTTTGGGCATGTTGCCCGCACCCGCATACTTGCGCAGGCCGGGCCTGGAAACCCGCTTCAGCCCCGAGATGACCGATTTGCCTTCCGCATATTTGAGCGTGATCACGATCTTGCCCGAAAGCCCGTCGTCGACGAATTCCGCGTTCTTGATGTAACCTTCTTCGAGGAGGAGGTTCGCGATCGCCTTTTTCATGTTGGAAGCGGGAACTTCGACCGTCTCGTGTTTCGCGGTGAGCGCATTCCTGATTCTTGTAAGCATATCTGCGATAGGATCTGTCATGATGTGCCTCCTTACCAGCTCGCCTTTTTCACGCCGGGGATCTGCCCCTTGTACGCGAGATTGCGGAAGCAGATACGGCAGATGCCGTATTTGCGGAGCACCGCGTGCGGCCTGCCGCAGATGCTGCAGCGGGTATACGCTCTCGTGCTGTATTTAGGCGTTCTCTGCTGTTTGTTGATCATTGATTTTTTAGCCATGTTCCGATCTCCTTATTTTTTGAAGGGCATACCCATTGCCCCGAGAAGCTCTCTCGCCTCTTCGTCCGTCTTTGCCGTCGTGACAAAGCAGATATCGAAGCCCCTGATCTTTTCTACCTGGTCGTAGGAAATTTCGGGGAAGATGAGCTGTTCCTTTACGCCGAGCGCGTAATTGCCTCTCCCGTCGAAGGAGTCCGCGGATACGCCGCGGAAGTCTCTCACTCTGGGAAGCGCGATGGAGACGAATTTATCGTAGAAGTCGTACATCCTGTCCTTGCGGAGGGTGACCTTCAGGCCGACGGACATGCCTTCCCTGACCTTGAAGTTCGCGACCGACTTTTTCGCTTTGGTAATGACGGGTTTCTGCCCCGCGATCGCTTTCAGCTCGTCGTGCGCGATCTGCACGCTCTTCGCGTTGTCCTTGATGTCGCCGAGACCGGAGTTGATGACGATCTTGACCAGCTTAGGGACTTCGTTCACGTTTTTATAGTTGAATTTTTTGATGAGGTAAGGGACGACTTCTTTATCGTAAGCCTCCTTTACCCTGCTCTTATACACTTTTTCAGCCATTCCCGTTCACCTCAGTCCTTCTTCTCTTCCGCCGCGGCTTCGGCCTTTGCGGTTCTCTTTCTCGTCCTCTTTTTGGGCGCTTCTTCCGCCTTCTTTTCGACGGCTTTCGCCTGTTTCTTGTAAGTCTTGTCGAGGACGTTGCCGCACTTGCAGACGCGCACTTTCTTCATTTTGCCGTCCTGCTCGACGAAAGCGTGCTTCACCCTCGTCGCTTTGCCGCATTTGTCGCAGATGACCATGACGTTGGAAACGTCGATCGCGCCTTCGCGCTCGACGATGCCGGACACGTCGGTGGCCTTCCTTGCTTTCATGTGTTTTTTCTGGAGGTTTACGCCCTGCACGGTGACGCGGCCGGCCTTGGGAGAGGTGGAAACCACTCTGCCCGTTTTGCCCTTGTCTTTGCCCGCGATCACGAGGACGTTATCGTTCAGTTTTACGTTCATGCGTCTGCCTCCTTACAGCACCTCGGGAGCAAGGGAAATGATCCTCATGTAATCCTTATCCCTAAGTTCCCTCGCGATGGGCCCGAAGATACGCGTGCCCCTCGGCTGTTTCTGATTGTCTATGATGACGGCGGCGTTGTCGTCGAAACGGATATACGTTCCGTCCGCCCTTCTGATGCCTTTACTGGTTCTGACGATGACTGCCTTCACGACTTCGCCTTTTTTCACGGCGCCGTCGGGAGCGGCGGTCTTGACGCTGGCGATGATCACGTCGCCGATGTTGCCGCTTTTCCTGAACGAACCGCCAAGAACCCTGATGCACATAAGCTCTTTCGCGCCGGAGTTGTCCGCCGCTTTAAGCCTCGTCTGTGGTTGTATCATATGGCTTTCTCCTTATTTAATTACTTCGCCTTTTCGATGATTTCGGCAACTCTCCAGTTTTTGTCTTTGCTGAGTTTTCTCGTTTCGACGATACGAACCCTGTCGCCGACGCCGCATTCGTTGGCTTCGTCGTGCGCCTTGACTTTTTTGGTCTTGGTAATGGTCTTTTTATAGAGGGGGTGCGTGCTCTTGTCCACGATGGCGACGACGACCGTCTTATCCATTTTATCGGAGACGACGAGCCCGACTCTTTCTTTTCTCAAATTTCTTTCCATGTCTGATACCTTCCTTAACCCTTCGCTTTGAGTTCTCTCTCGCGGATCACCGTGTTCACTCTCGCGATGTCTTTCTTGCAAGACGCTATCGTCATCGGATTTTCTAGCTGACCGGACGCATGACGGAAACGGAGATTGAAAAGCTCGGTTTTCAGCTCGCTCAATTTGCTCTTGAGTTCTTCGTCGGTCATGCCGTGAAGTTCTTTCCCTTTCATTAACCTTCACCGCCTTCTGTTATTTTTTCGCCGCCTTCGGGCATTTCCCCCGTAACGGGATTGACCTGCCCTTTGACCATGAATTTTGTCTTGATCGGCAGCTTGTGCCCCGCAAGGCGCATGGCTTCTCTCGCGACGTCCTCGGGCACGCCCGCCATTTCGAACATGACCCTGCCCGGTTTTACGACCGCGACCCAGTATTCGACCGCGCCCTTACCGGAACCCATACGGGACTCGGCGGGGTGTCTCGTGATCGGTTTGTGGGGGAAGATATCGATCCATACCTGCCCGCCGCGCTTGATGAACCTCGTCATCGCGATACGGGCCGCTTCGATCTGGCGGGAAGTGATCCTCGCGCCCTCTACCGCGACCAGGCCGTATTCGCCGTAAGCGACCTTGTTGCCCTTATGCGCCTGGCCCTTGATCTTGCCGCGGTGCTGTCTTCTTCTCTTGACTCTCTTCGGAATTAACATTACTGTTCTCCTCCTTCATGCGCCTTGGCCTTGAGGACTTCGCCCTTGTAGATCCAGACCTTGACGCCGATCATGCCGAACGTGGTGTGCGCTTCGGCAAATCCGTAATCGATGTCCGCGCGCAGCGTCTGCAGAGGGATGGAACCCTCGTGGTACTGCTCGCAGCGGGCGATCTCCGCGCCGTCGAGACGGCCAGAAACCATCATTTTGACGCCCTTGACGCCCGAACGCATCGCACGGCCGATCGCCTGCTTCATCGCGCGGCGGAAAGACATGCGCTTTTCGAGCTGCTGCGCGACGCCTTCGGCGACGAGCTGCGCGTCCGAATCGGGTTTTCTGACTTCCGTGACGTTGATGACGACGTTTTTGCCCTTCGTGAGCTTGGAAAGGTCTTTTTTGATGACCTCGATCTCCGCGCCCGCTTTACCGATCAGAACGCCCGGCTTGCCGGTATAGACGGTGACGACGATCCTGTTCGCCGCCCTTTCGATCGCGATCCTGCTGATCGCGGCGCCGTAATATTTATCTTTGATGAATTTGCGGATCTCGTAGTCCTCTTTGAGGAATTTGCCGAAATCCTTTTTGTCGGCATACCACTGGGTGTCCCAGCCTTTGATGACGCCGACCCTCAAACCGTGCGGATTAACTTTCTGTCCCATTTTGCGACTCTCTCCTTAATTGCTCTTCACATCGAGGATGACCGTGATGTGGCTGGTTCTTTTGAGAATGGAATGGCCTCTGCCTTTGGACACGGGCTGCATCCTTTTCAGGGTAGGCCCCTGATCCGCGAACGCTTCGGCCACGACGAGGTCGCCCCTGTCCATGCCGAAATTGTGTTCCGCGTTCGCCGCCGCCGAAAGGAGCACCTTTTTCACGGGCTCTGCGGAGATGATGTTCGCATATTCGAGGATCGCCGCCGCTTCGTTCACGCTCTTGCCCCTGATGAGCGCGAGCGCCCTGCGAACCTTGTAAGGCGACATTCTGATATGTCTTGCGGTCGCAAAAGGACGCCTGTCCTTGCTTTCCGCGATCTTTTTGGTCTTTTCACGCGTATTCGTAGCCATTTATAGCGACCTCCTCTTACTTCTTGGCACCGGTCGTTTTGCCGCCCGAATGCCCTTTGAACGTCCTCGTCGGAGCGAACTCGCCGAGTTTGCAGCCGACCATGTCTTCCGTGATGTAAACGGGGACGTGTTTCCTGCCGTCGTGCACGGCGATCGTGTGGCCCACCATCTGGGGGAAGATCGTCGATGCCCTCGACCACGTTTTCAAAACTTTTTTATCGTTGGCCGCGTTGAGCTCCTCGATCCTTTTGAGAAGCCTTTCTTCAACGTAAGGCCCTTTCTTTACGCTTCTGCTCATTTAGGTGATCCTCCCTTAATTGATCCTCTTGAGAATGAACTTGTCGGTGACGTTCTTCTTCTTTCTCGTCTTATAACCCAGAGCAGGTTTGCCCCAAGGGGTCATAGGGCCGGCATGGCCGACGGGGCTCTTGCCCTCGCCGCCGCCGTGCGGGTGGTCGTTCGGGTTCATGACCGAACCGCGGACGGTCGGCTTGATGCCCATGTGGCGCGTTTTGCCCGCTTTGCCGATAGAAACGATTTCGTGCTCGACGTTGCCGACCTGGCCGATCGTGGCGCGGCATTTGACGGATACGAGCCTCATCTCGCCGCTGGGCATCTTCAGGGTCGCGTAAGCGCCCTCTTTCGCCATGAGCTGCGCGGAAATGCCCGCAGCCCTCGCGACCTGCCCGCCCTTGCCGGGCTGCAGCTCGATGTTGTGCACCATCGTACCGACGGGGATGTTTTCAAAGGGCAGGCAGTTGCCGGCCTTGATGTCCGCTTCGGGGCCGCTTTCCACTTTGTCGCCCACGTTCAGCCCGACGGGCGCGAGGATATACTTCTTTTCGCCGTCCGCGTACTGCAAAAGCGCGATGTTCGCGCTGCGGTTGGGATCGTACTGGATGCTCTTGACCGTCGCGGGGATACCGTCTTTGTTCCTCTTGAAATCGATGATGCGGTATTTCCTTCTGTTGCCGCCGCCGATGTGGCGCACGGTGATCTTGCCCTGGTTGTTCCTGCCGCCGCTCTTGCGCATATCCTCGACGAGGCTTCTCTCGGGCTTCGTTTCGGTGATCTCCTCATAGGTGTGCACCGTCATGAAACGGCGCGCGGCAGAGGTGGGTTTATATCTCTTGATAGCCATTTTTCTTTGTTCCTCCGATGAATCTCAGGTTAGGACAGCGAATTGAAATATTCGATGGGTTTGCTGTCTTTTTTAAGCTGAACGACGGCCTTTTTGTAGGAGGAAGTGAGACCTTCGTTCCTGCCCATCCTCTTCAGCTTGCCGCGCACGTTGCACGTGTTCACACTTTCGACTTCCACCCCGAAGAGCTTTTCGACCGCGAGCCTGATCTCCGTCTTGTTCGCGCTCTTCGCGACTTTGAACGTATATTTTTTGTCGGCGATGCCGTCATATCCCTTTTCCGTGAGGATGGGCTTAATGATAATGTCTTCCGCTCTCATTATGCTCCGTAGACCTCCTGTATTTTCTCCACCGCGCCTTTCGTGAGGACGACTTTCGCGTTCGCGACGACCTCGTAGGTGCTGATCTGCGCCACGGGCATCGTGCTCACCTGCTGAATGTTCCTCGCGGCGAGGATGACGTTCACGTCGTCGTTGTCCATCACCATGAGCGTGCGCTTGTCAAGCTTGAGCGCGTCGAGGAATTTTACGATCTCTTTCGTCTTGGGCGCGCTCACTTCGAGTTTGTCCACGACGATGAGCTCGCCGTCCGCAACTTTTTTGGAAAGCGCGGAGAAGAGGGCGTTCCTCTTTGCCTCGGCGTTCATCTTTTTGGAGAAGTCGCGGCTCTTGGGTGCGAACACGACGCCGCCCTTCGTCCACTGCGGAGCGCGGATGGAACCCTGACGGGCGCGGCCCGTGCCTTTCTGCCTCCAGGGTTTTGCGCCGCCGCCGCGCACTTCGGTACGGGTGAGCGTGCTCTTCGTGCCCTGCCTTTCGTTGGCAAGGCGGGTGACGACTGCCTGATGAATCAAAGGCTCGTTGTATTCCGCGTTGAAGATCTTGTCGGAAAGCTGCATTTCGCCTGCAACCGAGCCGTCCATTTTATATACTTTTACGCTGGGCATATCTTCTTCTCTCCTTATTTCGCTTTGACGCTGTCGCTGACCGCGACCACGCTCCCCTTCGCACCGGGGATAGCGCCCTTGATGAGCAGCGCGTTCCTCGCCGCGTCGACCTTGACGATCTCAAGGTTCTGCACGGTGACGCGCTCGTTGCCGTACTGGCCGGGCATGTGCTTCTGTTTGAATACGCGGCTCGGCGTGGAGTTCGCGCCCATGGAACCGACTTCCCTGTGTACGGGGCCGACGCCGTGCGTTTCTTTCAGGCGGCGCTGGTTCCATCTTTTGATGACGCCCGTGTACCCGTGGCCCTTCGAAGTGCCGACGACGTCGACCTTTTCGCCTTCCTTGAAGATCCCGACCGTGACTTCCTTGCCCACCTCGTAAGAGGAGAGGTCTGCCAGGCGGAATTCTTTGAGAACCTTCTGGGGTTTTACGCCCGCCTTTTTGAACTGGCCGAGTTCGGGCTTGTTGAGCCTCTTTTCGCTCGTCTCGTCAAACCCGAGTTTGAGCGCGGCGTAACCGTCTTTTTCCACCGTTTTGATCTGTACGACCGGGCAGGGGCCCGCTTCCACTACCGTGACGGGGATAACTTTCCCTTCCGGCGTAAAGATCTGCGTCATGCCGACTTTGCGTCCGATGATTGCTTTATTCATTGATAAAGTTCACTCCTTGTTTTTTATTTTCGAATACCTTGAATCTACAAAGTATTTCTTATCTGTTTCTGTTCACGAAAACCCCGGCGAACCGTCGCCCGCGGTTTTCCGTGATTCGAGGGAAAACCGATTCCCTTGCGCGGATTATTTATTTCAAAAAATATTTACAGCTTGATCTTGATGTCTACGCCCGCGGGAAGGTGAACGCTGTCCAAAAGTTTCGCGTTGGGGCTGTAGATGTCGATGATCCTCTTGTGCGTACGGATCTCGAACTGCTCGCGGCTGTCCTTATCTTTATGGGGCGAGCGGAGAATGGTTACGATCTCCTTTTCGGTGGGCAGCGGAATGGGCCCGCTGATCTTTGCGCCCGACTTGGTCATCGCGTCCACGATGCGCTGCGCCGCAAGGTCTACGAGCTCGTGGTCGTAAGCGGCGAGTTTGATCCTGATCTTCTGTCCTGCCATGGTTGTTGAATTCCTCCGTTTTTTATACTAACTTTCTGTCAACGTAGCCGTGTGTGTCGGAGTGTCGCAGAAAAATAAACGCCATTCGATATATACTATTGAATGGCTGTACTCCGGTTAGTCGCAGGGGTCGAGCCCCCACATTTGTCGGTATAAATTATCTTCGCAGAGGGCGCGATTGTGCTGTTGTTTATCCTCGCAACCCAAAGCGATTGAAGTAACTTTATACCTCAACCCTATTACACAGCCTAAATATAATACCATACCCGTCAAGATAAGTCAAACAAAAATCGGCTTTATTTCATATTTTTTCGGGAATTTTTGGGTTTTTTCGGCGAAAACGGGCGGCGAAAGCCGAGGAACGCAAAGCGCCCTTCCCGAAACCCGCGGAAAGGGCGCAAAAGGCGTTCGCTTTATATAAAATTCAACCGATCTCTTTTTTCAGCCGGCGGATCTTCCGCTTGATCGGGAAAGCCCAGCATATCGAAATGAGCCACAGCACGACATAGCAAGCGCCGCTGATCCAGCTGAGCGAAGAGATCATGCCCATCACCGCCGCCGCCTCGGGAACGACGGAACCCGCAACGAGCGGCGCGACCCCGAAGATCAAGCAGGGAAAGAACCCGAACAGTTTGACGTACCACATCGTAAAGCGCTTGTTTTTGAGGAAAATGCGCAAAAGCGCGAAGAGAAACAGGACGAACCACACGAACGCGAAAAACGCGATCGCCGCGCCTATCCCGACGAGCGCCCCTTTCGGGATCGTTTCGTCGATTTCCCCGAAAGATCCTCCCTCCGAAGCGAACGAAGCGTTCAAAAGCTCGGTAAAAGACGTATAGACCTCGCCCGTGCCGTCCCCTTCGTTCAACGACCCGGAAGCCGTGACGCATATAAACGCCTCCGTCGAAAACACGCCGCCCGTATGCGATACGGTTTCGTCGTACATTTTGCGGACTTGCTCTTTGGCTTCGGCGTCGTCTTCGGGAATGGCATCGCCGAACTGTTCGCGCACCACGTCGAAGAGCGAATCGATCGCGGCGTCGATCTCCTCGTCGCCTTTCGCCTTTTCCAGGCCGCGCAGCGCATCGCTGACCGCTTCTATCTTTTTTTCGTCCATTTCGACGTCCGCGGCGTCCGCGGCGACGATGAGCGCCCTTGCGGCGAGCTCGTTCGCCTTGCCGCCGAGCACATCGCCCGCCTTTGCGACGATCGTATCCGTTACGGAGCCCGAAAAACCGACTTTCATGAGATCCGCGCCGCTCAACGACACGGAAAAGCTCATCCCGGACATCATTTTCGCCATTTCGTCCTCTTCCGCCGCGCCGCCTTCCTGCCCGCCGCCGCTTTCCTGCCCGTCGCCGGACGCCTGCGACATCAATTCGCTCACGTCGTCGACGTTAATGCTCAAAAGCGGTAAAAACAAGACCGAGATCGCCGCAAAAAGCGCGATGACCGCCACGACGATGTTGAGCGGGATCAGCTTTTTTTGAAGGCTTTCCATCTCTTCCTCTGCGGAAGAATAAACTTTTTTCTCTTTGCCCATTGCAAACCTCTCTTTTATGGAATACCTGCATTTTATAACAAACGGCGGTTTTTGTCAATTGTTTTCCCGCCCTTTGTTAATTACCCTTTATATTTTACGGAAACGCGCCCTTCCCGCGGCGCAACGGGCCCCGCGCACCACCGCGGCGTCCCCGCCCGGGCAGTGAATTGTCAAATCAAGTGCAACACTCAGAGAGATTTCGTTCAAATAAATCTTGCGGTGTGTGGTAGTGCAAAACTTTCTTTGGCCTGGCGTTTATAAGCGCCAGGTTCTTTTTTAATGTTGCAGGGC
>DWXC01000025.1 GCA_019119395.1 Candidatus Borkfalkia stercoripullorum
TTGGAAAACGGCACGGATTACGTGCGCTGCACGGAGATATGGCCGACGTGCGAGATCTGCGCGCGGTATCAGGGCCGTATATACTGCATCAGCGGAAAGGACAGGCGTTTTCCCGCGTTATTCGAAACGGCACTGCGGCGCGGGTATGCGCTCATGCACCCGAATTGCCGCCATGAGTTCATTCCCGTATGGCTCGAACTCATGGACAAAGCCGACCTGGAAAAAGAGATCAGGCACTCGCAGATCCCGAAGGCATCAGACCCTCGTCTCCCCGAAGAGCGGAACGCCTATGCGGACTGGCAGGCGGAGCGGAGGCAGGTGTATAACGAACATGCCTATTTCGAAAAGGCCCGGCAAACGCTCGGGCCGTCGATGCCGTATAAAGACATCGGCGCTTTCCGCCGCTCGTACCGCGCGAAAGAGGGCAGCCTTGCACATCAAAGAAGCCATAACCTCATACGGGATTATCAAAAATATACTGACTATAAGCAGGTTTTAAAAGAAGATCCCGATTTTCCGAAAACCCTTGCCAAATTCCAGGAAATAAAGTATAATAAAGATGTAATCACGTATCAAAGACTGAAAAGGGAAAATGCTACCATATCTTCAATCAAGAAAAAAGGTTGGTCGGAAACTTTTACGAAGAAAGCGATCAGTGCTTATTATGAGTTTAAGGAAAAAAATATAGAGTTTACCGATCATGGTATTGCCCGATATTTAAGTCGTAATTTCAATGTTGAGACGATTGAAAAAATCAATGGCAGACCATTTAACTATTATCAAGATGACGGAAAAAAAGTAAAATTTTATGACGGCATTGCTATTATATATAGCGGAGAAAATGATTTGGTTGTTTCAGTAATTGAGCGAAAAAATATTAAGGAGGATTGGCATGAAATCAACAATTAAAAAACTAGTTTCCATGTTGGAATCATTTCTGTCTGGAAACTATGATGCATTTCAATTCTCCTGTGATTTTCCTGATTTTTGTTACAAGAATTATGATAATTTAGAATCCGAATGCAAAGGTTTAGGATATTATCTTGATCAAACAGTACCTGATATATGTGATGAGGGCGAACCTGGTTTTGATTCAACTCATATGAAAGGTGAACTGCAAAAAGTTTATCAAAAAGTAAAATCATTTATTAAAGATTAAAAGAGCACGGCGGAAGGTCGTGCTTTTTTAATACAAAAAACGAGGCAAGGCGAAGGCTTTGCCTTTTTTCATGCCCAGAGCAAGGTAAGGCGTAAAAAGGTCGGTGCGCATAAAAAATCTGACGGGAGCGTCCCCGTAAAAAGCGTAGGAGGAATTTATGAAAAGGCAGGAACTGAAGGCATTGCTCCACGGCGTTGAAAATGCAGGAGAGATCATCGATCAGATCATGGAGATCAACGGCGCGGACATCGAGAACGCGAAGAAGACCGCAGGCGGCGGAAATGACGCCGTATCGCGCGAAAACGAGCGCCGTTTCGGCACACCATTCTCGCCTTCGTGTTTGCACGCCTCGTCTCCGTATCGATTTTTGCGCATTTTAAGAACACCTTTCTTGACAGAAATCGAATTCGGTGTTACAATACGCTTGGATCGATTCAATACATCGGACGGAAAAACGGCCTCCCGCTCAAAAACCCCGCCCTTCGGACTGAAAACGGTTTTTTTTGCGCAAACTGTTATCGCGGCGGTGCGGCATGCGCACCGCCGGACGGAGATTTTCCGATTCACTATCGGTATCGTTTCAAACGCCCGAAAATCAATCGTACAGACATTTTTATTCAATCTCGTAAAGAGAGTCGCCAGACGGCCTTACGCGGCTCTGAATGCCGATTTTCAGCCCTGTATGCCGTCGCAACGAAACAACGCGCCTCTCCGTTCATAAATAAAAAGGAGCGATTCATGGACATCCAAAAAACTCTCGGCTCTCTGCGCCGCTTTTTTTCTTCGGGAAAGACCCTTTCCGCGGAATACAGGCTCAACGCATTGGCAAATCTTGAAAAGGCGATCCGCGCCCGCGAGGAAGAAATTCTCGCCGCGCTCGCCCGCGACCTCGGCAAAAGCCGTACGGAAGGGTATATGACCGAGCTCGGAATGGTATATTCGGAACTTTCTTATATGCGCAGGCACGTAAAAAAACTCATGCGGCCCGTCCGAGCGAAAACGCCGACGGCGCAGCTGCCCGCAAAGAGTTTTTCCCTGCCCTGCCCGTACGGAACGGCCCTCATCGTAAGCCCCTGGAACTATCCCTTTCAGCTGACGATGGTTCCGCTCGTCGACTGCATCGCCGCAGGGAATTGCGCGCTCGTAAAACCGAGCGCTTCCGCCGCTGAGACGGCAAAAATCATCGGAACCATCCTGAAAGAGGCTTTTCCTCCCGAATACGTGTCTGTTGCAGAGGGGGACAGAAAGGAAAACGCCGATCTCTTCCGCCAAAAATACGACGTCGTTTTCTTCACGGGGGGCAAAGAAACGGGCCGCCGCGTCGCGCAGTGCGCGGCCGAAAACCTCACGCCCGCCGTTTTGGAACTGGGCGGGAAAAGCCCCTGCATCGTCGCCGAGGACGCGGATATCCGCCTTTCCGCGCGGCGCATCGCTTTCGGAAAACTGCTCAACTCGGGCCAGACCTGCGTCGCTCCCGACTACGTTCTCGTCCATCCGAAAATCAGGGCGGATTTCGTGCGGGCGCTCGAAGAGGAGACCGTCCGCATGTACGGGGAGAACCCGCTTTCCTCTCCCGATTATCCGAAGATGATCAACCGCCGGCAGTTTGACCGCGTCATCCGCCTGATAGACCCGTCAAAAGTCGTTTTCGGCGGGGGTTACGACGAAAACTCGCTCAAAATCATGCCGACCGTGCTCGAAAACGTCTCTTTCGAGGACGAAGTCATGCGGGAAGAGATCTTCGGCCCCGTCCTGCCCGTGCTGGAAGCGGAAACGTTGGAGGACGTAAAGTCGGCGATCGCGCGCAATCCGTCTCCTCTCGCGCTGTATTGGTTCGGAAAGGACAAAAAAGCCGCGATGCGCGCCGTCCGCGAGATCTCTTTCGGCGGCGGCTGCCTCAACGATACGGTCATGCATCTTGCCACGCACGAACTGGGTTTCGGCGGTGTGGGGGAAAGCGGAACGGGCGCTTACCACGGCGCGCGCGGGTTTTTCGCCTTTTCGCACGTCAAGAGCATCCTGGACAAAAGCCTGAAACTCGATCTCCCTTATCGGTACGCCCCTTTTTCGGCCGCCAAAGAAAAAGTCATCCGCAAAAACATGAAATGATCATTAAAAAAACCGAAACCGTCCCCGCGCATCAGCGCGGGGACGGCCTCTTTAAGGGGTGCTTTTATATAGTCCGGAAACCGCGCAGATTGCGGCCTTCCGCCGTTTTATTCGTTCAGCAAGGCGCTGCTCATTTCTAAAATTTCTTTCGCATACTTTTTTTTGCGTGAAGAAAGGATGGCTTTATAGATAAAATAATTCACGCACACCATCGCTATTCCGACGACGCCGATCACGATCCCCGGTACGAACAAGCCGCCTATGACTTCCATGGCCATGCACATGCCGACACCGAGCACCAACGCGCCTATGATCCCGAACGTATACGCGAAGATCTCCGCGGGGAGCCTTACCTTTTTATCCTTTTTTTTGAGTTTTTCCAAAGAAGAATCTTCTTCTCTCTCCTCGTATCGTTCGCGCATTTTTTTGATCTCTTTTACTTCTTTTTCTTCTAACACGGTTTGTTTGTCTCCTTTTCTTTTTTGTGCTTTCATTATAAGGCGGAAATGTTTTTTTGCTGTCAAAAAAAAGTAAAAGAACCGTTTTAAAAACGTAAACGTTTTATAAAAGGCGCTTAATAAAATTTTCGCAAAATCGGTGTCTGACATTTTTAACAGAAAAAAAACTCCCGCATGGGGAGTTTTTTCGTTTCAATTATTCTTCGCCCTTGTTCTCGTTCTTTGCCGCGTTGCTGTTGCCGAGGTAAGTGCCGAAGTAGGGGGTGCGCTTTGCGGCGGGTTTCGCGCCGTAAGAGGAACTTCTGCCGTCCCTTCCGCCTCTTCTTTCTCTGTCGTAGGGCTTTCCTTCGCGGCCTTCTTTGTTGTACCCTTCTTTATTGTATCCGCCGCGCCTGTCGGAATTTCTCCTGTCCCGGTTAAATCCGCCCCTTCTGTCGTCCCTGCCCCTTCTGTCGAAGCGGTCGCTTCCGGGGCGCAGGTTGTTGGGAATGACGACGATGTAGCGGTTAGGCTCTTTGCCTTCGCTCTGCGTCTTTACTTCCGTGCTGTCGGCAAGGGCCGCGTGGATGACTCTCCTTTCATAAGGTGTCATCGGCTCGAGGGAAAGTTTCCTGCCCGTGCGCACCGCTTTTTCGGCAAGTTTGTTCGCAAGGCGTTTGAGGGTCTCTTCCCTCTTTTCGCGGTAATTTTCGCAATCTACGACGACGCGTTTATACTCGTCCCTGCCGATGTTGGCCACCGCGCCCGCCAAAACCTGCAGCGCGTCGAGGACTTCGCCCCTGTGCCCGATCACGGAATAAGAATTGGTCGCGATCACGTTGATCTTGGTGTGTTCGCCGTCCTCGTCCAGTTCGTTGGTCGCCGCGATGCCCAAAAGGGGATAGATCCCTTCGAGAAATTCCACGGCCCTCTCTCCGTCCGTCATCTTTTTGCTGATCTTCACTTTCGCTTTGACGGATTTGAACAATCCCTTTTTGCCTTCTTCGAGTACGACCACTTCCGCCTCTTCGCGCGCAAGTCCTAAGGTTTTAAGCCCCTCTTCGGTCGCCTCTTCCACCGTTTTTCCGGTGAATTCGTATTCTTTCATTTGGTTTCTTTCCTCCCTTCCGAGCCGAGTGTTGCCCCGCGCATCGTTTTTATTTCTTTTTGTCTTTTTTAGCGTTTTTGTCCGCGCTCTGCTGCGCCGAGCGGGGGATGCGTTTGTTGTATTTTTCCTGTATTTCCTTTTCTTCTATCTTTTTGAATTTCGAATCGATCACAAGGTTGATGAGCACCGTGCTCAACACGCCGAACAGACTGCTCGTGATCATGTAGATGCTGAAAGCGGCGCTGTACATGAACGCGAAGATACCGAAGATGATCGGCATGACGATCATCATGACTTTCTGCGTCTTTTTTCCGCGGCCGTCCGCCGTCTGCAGTTCGTTCTGCGCCTTGTTGCTCTTGGACACGATGAACTGCGAAAGGAACATGCTGCCGATCGATATAACGATCAATATGAAGTATCCGTTCGCCGTACCCTTTTCGTAGGAAAGGTTCGCCGTCACTTCCTCGTAAAAATCTTCGGTAATTTCAACGTTGACTTTGCTTGCGGAACTCCTGAAATCGGAATATCCTTGCACGGGGTGGGTATACGAAGTGTCCGAAAGCCAGATGTTTTTCACCCACAAAAAGCCTTCTTTGTTGTTGTCGTAATAATCTTCGGCGGCGTCCCTTCCTCTCTGTTTGACGAATTCTTCCGCGACCATTTCCTCCGTCCAGGGTTCTTCGTCCCCGGCGTGCGCGTCGCGTATCGCCTGCAGGGCCGCCTGCACGTTTTCGTCGGAAGAGGAAAGCACCGCTTCCGTCTGAATATAATAAGAAGTCGCCGCTTCCACGCCGTTCCAATCAACGGAAGAAGGGTCTGCGATCTCAGCCGCGTCCGACGTGTAAAGGTTTTGTACCTGCGTATAGGACACAAAATTCTCTTCGCCGTAATATTGCACCGTGCGCGTGATCAGGTATATCACGTTTCCGTCCTCGTCTTTCTGCGGTTCGCTTTCGCCGTCGCGGATATAGGGGACGGGTTCGGAAATAACGGGGGTGCTCCCCGTTTCGGGCGCGTAAGCCACGATCGCCTCGGAATATGCGTTCGCCATGCCGTTGTAAACGCGCACGTTGGAATACTGCGAATAAGAAGTGAACGCCCCTAAAACGAAAAAGAAGATGACGAGCGTGACGATCATGGGAAGGCACGCGCCGAACATGGAGTAGCCGTTCTTTTTGTACAACTCCATCATCTTCATGTTGTATGCCTGCTGGTCGTTCTGGTACTGTTTTTGCAGTTTTTCCAGCTGCGGCCGCATTTTTTCCATTTTCAAACTGTTTTTCCTCATCTTCGACTTGGAATAGATGTCGAGCGGGAGGGTGATGAGTTTGAGTACGATGGTGAAAACGATGATGCCGAGCCCCACGTAGCTCCCGAACAGTTCGATGATCCAGCGCACGGCCTGTCCGAGCCAGTTGAGCCCGCCCGCGCCGTCGATGAAGAACAGTTCTATGGAAGTGGCATTCAGCATCGAAAACAAGAATCCTGCCATTTGCTTTTTACCGATTTTTTAATAGAGCCACCGAACCTTGAAATAATTTTCCGGAACGGGATCGTAACCGCCTTTCGAAAAGGGGTTACAACGCAAAAGCCGCCACGAACCGAGCAGAATGCCCACGATCACGCCGTGATTGTTGATCGCTTCAAGCATATACTGCGAACAGGTAGGGCGGTAAAGACACGTCTTTTTTGAAAAATTTTTCTGATAAAAGACGATGGCATGCATCAGAAACATCTTGATATACGGCCTGAAAACGTATTTCCGCAGGTTTTTGAAAAAAACCCGGACTTCCTGCCTGTTCATCGGAGAAGCCCTTCTTTCCTGAAAGAGGAAAAGAGGCTCTTTTCGAACGCTTTCAGAGAATATTTTTCCGCCTGCCTGGGTATGAGTATGAAGAAAAAACAGCCGTTTATCTCTTTTTCGGTCTTTCTGAAAGCTTCCCTGAGCAATCTTTTGATGCGGTTGCGTTTCACGCTTTTGCCGTGCTTTTTGCTCACGCACAGCCCCATCCTCGTCTCTTTTGCAGGCAAATACAATACAATTAAAGCAGGGGAAAAAAGTTTTTTTCCCCTTGCAAACAATTTACGGAAATCGCTGTTTTTCTTTAATCTCGTATACAAGACGCACCTTTTTTGAGAAAATTAAGCGGAAATTTTCTTTCTGCCCTTGTCTCTCCTTCTTTTAAGGGTCTTTCTCCCTCCCTGGGTCTTCATCCTCTGACGAAAACCGTGCACTTTGCTTCTCTGCCTCTTTTTCGGCTGATAAGTTCTTTTCATTTTACCGTCAATTCTCCTATTTTAATATGGTTTCTCAAGTATTATACATAAAATCCGGCGCGCCTGTCAACCGTTTTTACGCCGTTGTGCGCACGGGAAGTATCAAATAGAGGAAAGATTCTCCCTCCGCGGGCACGATGATGCAGGGCGAAACCGCTCCGTTGAAAGAGATGCGCACCGTGTCTTCGGAGATGGACGAAAGGCATTCTCCTATATATTTGCTGTTGAGCGCGATGTTCACGTCCTTTCCTTCCAGCATCACGGGCACGCTTTCGTCCACCCTTCCGATGGACGTATTGGAAGAAATGGCCATCCCGTCCTCTTTGATATCGAAAGTGAGTATGCTGTTCTTGTCCGTCCTGGCAAGAACGGAAGCGCGGTCGACGCTCTCGGCGAGAAGGTTTTTGTTCACCGCCACTTCGCTCGCGAAATTTTTGGGTATGATTCCGGAAACGTTGATAAAATCTCCCTCGTAAAGCCGGCTGGTGAGCACGGTGTCGTCGATGCGCACGAGCATCATGTTCTTCTGCACGAAAATATCCAGCTCCTGTTCGTCGGAGGAGATCATCCTGCCGATCTCGTTGAGCGTGCGCGCGGGGCATACGATCTTCACTTCCCCGCTCATGGAAACGAGGTTCTTTTTCGCGATCGCCATGCGGTATCCGTCGAGCGCGGTGAACGTGACGACCCCTTCTTTCGCTTCGATCAGGCAGCCTTTGAGCACGGGGCGGGAATCGTCCTGGGCGCAGCAAAAAGTCGTTTTTGAAATGAGATCTTTCAGATCCGCTGCCGTCAGGGTGAACCGCGTTTCGTTGATCTTCATGTCGATCGCGGGGAAATCCTCCGCGGGGAGGGTCTGTATGCTGCTTTCCGAATCCCCGTAATTGATGTCGAGCTGTTCGCTCTCGCAGTGCAGCGTGATCTGCACGTTTTCAAGTTTTTTGATGAAGTCGGAAAAGTACTTGCCGGGCACGCAGACCGCGCCTTCCTGCAAAACTTCCGCCTTGATCTTCTTTTCTATCGCGATCTCTCCGTCCGTCGCCAAAAGGGTGACCCCGTCGTTTTCCGCCGAAATTTTGATGGTTTCGAGGATAGGGTTGGTCGTTTTGGTGCTGCAAGCCTTCACTACTTTCATGACTGCATCGGAAAGTTCGATGCCCTCGCAGATGATCTTCATGCTTTTCCTCCCGGGAAAGTCCCGCCGTCCGAATGATATTTATCTTTAAACTTTTTATTTAAATGTCGTTATTTAGTAATAAGGGTTGTTGATTTGTGGACAGCTGAAAAAGACTCTCTTCTTTTTCCATACATTATATATAAAAACCGCGCAAAAAGCAAGCAACTTCGTCCAAAAAGAGTGTGGATAAAAAGCGAAATTTTTGTTGACGGCGGTGTGGAAAAAGAGGGGAGATCCGATCTTTGATTGTGGAGAACTTTTCAGAAAGAGAAAAAGCGCGGGAAAAAACATTCTCCGAAAGAAAATAAAAGAGGAAAAGATCCCGCGTTGTCAAGAAAGTTATGCACATTGTGGAAAGAGGATTTGTTTATATGTGCAGAAAACGGCTTTTTCAGAATCGGCGGCAAAACATTGCGGAAATCTGAAAAATGTGGTATAATCGGTGCGATGGATCTCATAAAGCAATACGGTGAGAGGATAAAAAGCGGCGAAGAATCAAAAAAGTTTGCCGCGTTTTATGCACTGCTTTCCGAATACAACGAAAAATTCAACCTTACCCGCATCACGGGGGAAGAGGACTGCTTCGTAAAGCACTTCCTCGACAGCGCCGCCGGAGAAAAATATTTCCCGAAGGGGGCGAACGTCGCCGAGATCGGCTCGGGCGGGGGCTTTCCTTCCGTCCCGCTGATGATTTTGCGGCCCGACCTTACCTTTACCCTCGTCGAATCGACGGGAAAAAAATGTTCTTTCCTCGAAAGAGCCGTGCTCGAACTCGGCCTTCCGGCGCGCGTCGTGAACGCTCGCGCCGAAGAGCTCGCAAAAAAAGCGGATTTCCGCGAAAAATTCGACGTCTGCTGCGCGCGTGCGGTCGCGCGGCTCAACACCCTTGCCGAATATTGCCTTCCTTTCGTAAAACCCGGGGGGCTGTTCGTCGCATATAAAGGAAAAGCGGAAGAGGAGACGAAAGAGGCGGAACACGCCTTTTCCGTCCTGGGCGGAAAGACGGAATGCGCGGAAAGATATACCCTCCCCGAAGGGGAGGGGGAAAGGACGCTCGTCGTCGTGCGGAAAGTAAAAAACACGCCTTCCGCCTACCCCCGCGGAAAGGGAAAGGAAAGGAGCAGACCGCTGTGAAGTGCGCGCTTACGGGCCATCGCGTCCTCGGAAAAGATTTTCCCCGCGGCGCGTTGGAAGAAGATCTCAAGAAACTCATCTTGCAGGGGGCGGATACTTTTTACTGCGGCATGGCGCTCGGGTTCGATCTTTTGTGCTGCGAAATTCTGGTTTCCCTGAAAACGGAATGGCCGGTTAAAATCGTCGCGTGCGTTCCGTGCGCGGACCAGAGCGCGCGCTATCCGTACGAAATGCGCCGGCTCTATGAAGATCTTTTGCGCGAATGCGACGAAAAGATCGTACTGCACGAACATTACGAAGAAGGATGCATGTTCGAACGCAACCGCCGCATGGTTGACGAATGCGACGTGCTGTTTGCCTATTTGCGGAGCAATCGGGGAGGAACCCGCTATACCGTCAGTTATGCCCTCAAAAAAGGGAAAAAAGTCGTCTATTTCGAAAACAAGGAGGACAAAACATGAAGTGGTTTCAGGATTTCGGAGCGCTCGAGTGGGCGTATTTCGTCATCGCCTGCATCGGAACGGTCTTTCTGCTCGTGCAGATCGTCATGATGATCGTCGGCGCCGACGGAGGAGACGGCGATGCCGATCTCGATACCGACACGGACGGCGACGGCGCGCTCGACTCGCATACCGATACGGGCGTTTCCCTGTTCACGACGAAGGGACTGACCGCGTTTTTCGCGATCGGCGGCTGGACGGGCATCGTCATGCTCACCTGCGGGGTCAACACGGCGGTCTCCGTCGTCGTTTCGGTCGCCGCGGGGCTTGCCGCCTACGTCGTCGTATGGCTGGTCATCCGCCTGATCCTCAGGTTGCAGGAGGACGGAACGGTCAATTACGGCAGCGCCGTCGGCAAGGAAGCGACGGTCTACGTCTCCGTTCCTCCGAATAGGGAAGGAAGGGGCAAGATCACCCTCGTTTTGCAGGGCAGGTATACCGAAGCGGACGCCGTCACCGACGAAAAGGAGCGCATCCCCGTTGACGCGCAGGTTACGGTATGCAGTTCCCAAGGCGATGTGTTCGTCGTCCGTACGAAAAAGCAGGAAGATATTCAAAAATAGGAGGAGAGAATCATGGAAGCGTGGATCATCGTACTGATCGTCGTAGCGGTACTCGTCTTGTTTATGCTGTTCCTTATGGTCGTTACCCGCTACAAAAAATGCCCGCCCGACAAAATCATGGTCATTTACGGTAAGGTCGGGGCGGACAAGGAAGGCAACGCCCGCAGCGCAAAGTGCATACACGGCGGCGCGGCGTTCATCTGGCCGCTCGTACAGGCGTTTACATACCTCGACCTTACGCCGCTGTCCATTTCGGTGGATCTGAAAAGCGCGCTTTCGAGACAGAACATCCGCATCGACGTGCCGTCCATCTTCACCGTCGGCATTTCGACCGAGCCCACCGTCATGGAAAACGCGGCGGAAAGGCTGCGCAACCTGAAAATGGCGGAAATACAGGAACTCGCGAAGGACATCATTTTCGGTCAACTCCGTCTCGTCATAGCCACGATGAACATCGAAGAGATCAACACCGACAGGGATAAATTTCTCGAAGCGATCTCCCGCAACGTCGAAGGGGAATTGAAAAAGATCGGCCTTCGCCTCATCAACGTCAACGTGACGGACATTTCCGACGAATCGGGTTACATCATCGCCCTCGGAAAGGAAGCCGCCGCAAAGGCGATCAACGACGCGAAGATCTCCGTCGCCGAAGCCAATAAAATCGGTTCGATCGGCGAAGCGAACGCCAAAATGGAAGAGCGCGTGCGCGTCGCCGAAGCGGAAAGCGAGGCGATCAAGGGCGAAAACAAGGCGAAAGCCGAGATCGCCAAAACAAAGGCGGAACTGCGCGAGAAGGAAGCGGAAGCGCTGAAACTCGCCGTCACGGCGGAAAAAGTGCAGGCGGCGAAAGCGCTCGAAGAGAGTTATCAGGCCGAAAAGATCGCCGAACAGTCGCGCGCCGAGAAGGAAAAGGCGACGCAGGAAGCGGACGTCATCGTCAGACAGGAGATCGAAAAGCGGCGCAAAGAGATCGAAGCGGACGCGGAAGCGGAGCAGATGCGCCGCACGGCGAAGGGCGAAGCGGACGCGATCTTCGCAAAAATGGAGGCGGAAGCGCGCGGCGTGCGCGAAAAACTGTCCAAACAGGCGGAAGGCCTCGACGCGATCGTAAAGGCGGCGGGCGGCATTCCCGACGACGCTGTGCGCCTGATCATCGCCGACAAGATCGAACAGCTCGTGGCCGAGCAGGTCGAAGCGATCAAGAACGTCAGGATCGACAAGGTGACCGTCTGGGACGGCGGCGAAGGCAAAGAAGGAAAAACGGCGACCGCCGGGTTTTTAAGCGGCCTTTTGAAGAGCCTTCCTCCCCTCGAAGAGCTGTACAACATGGCGGGGCTTTCCCTGCCGAAGATCGTTGCCCCGCAGAAAAACGATGAAGGGAACCGGCAAAATCAAGAGACGGATAAAGAGGAGCAATAAAAAGAGATCGAAACGCGCGCCCGTTGCGGGCGCGCGTTTTTCGTTTAAATTTTCGTTTAAATTTTGAAAAATATGCAACGATATGCTTGACAATGTGCTGAAATTGTATTAAAATTAACCACAGTTAATAAATAAAGCGGCGGAACGTTTCCGCGCTGAGGACGGAGGAATTAAAAAAATGCCGTTGCCGCTCGCGCCCGCGGGGGAAGAACTGACTGTCAGAAAGATCCTTGCGGACGAAAAGAACAAGAGACATTTCGAAAATTTAGGGATCACCATAGGTTCGAAGATCGCCATCGTATCCGCAGCGGGAGGGAGCGTGATCCTGAAAGTAAAGGACGGCCGCCTCGCGCTCGACAAGGGCCAGGCGATGAAGATCCTGGTGTAAAAATGTGCGCGCCGCGGCATTTTTCAAAAAAACGGCGGCGTAGAGAAAATCCGTTTACGCAAAGAATGATTTTTCACGATAACAAAAAGGAGACTGTATGGAGAAACATCTGAACGAATTTGCCGTCGGCGAAAAAGGAGTCGTCAAACGCATCGAAGGCGAAGGAAAGATCAGGCGCAGGCTGTTCGACATGGGCGTAACGCCCGGGGCGGACATCTTGCTCCGCAAACTTGCCCCGCTCGGCGATCCTCTCGAAGTGAACCTGCGCGGCTACGAACTTTCCCTGCGCAAAAGCGAGGCTTCCTGCGTGGTCATGGAGGTAAAAAATGCTTAAATTCGCACTGGCGGGCAACCCCAACTCGGGTAAGACCACACTGTTCAACGCCCTTACGGGCAGCACGGCGCACGTCGGCAACTGGCCGGGCGTCACGGTCGATAAAAAGGAGGGCGTTTACAAAAAACTCGGCTCGCCCGTCGCCGTCGTCGACCTCCCCGGCATTTATTCCCTCTCGCCGTACACCCCCGAAGAGGTCATCGCGCGCAACTTTATTCTTGACGAAAAACCGGACTGCGTCATCAACATCGTCGACGCGACCAACCTCGAGCGCAACCTCTACCTCACCACGCAGATCATGGAGATCGACGTGCCCGTGGTCATCGCGCTCAACATGATCGACGTCATCGAAAAGAGCGGAGACAAGATCGACGCCGAAACTCTGGAAAAGCGCATCGGCGTTCCCGTGGCGGAGATCTCCGCGCTCAAAGACGAGGGCATCAAAGAACTCATGGAGCGCGCGTACGGAGCGGCGCAGAAAAAGCGCGAGGGAACGACCGTTCTCGCAAATTCCGCCCTCGCGCACGTCATAAACGACGTGAAGATCGCCTTAAAGGGCAAAAACGTGGAAAATCCGCTTTTCCACGCGGTAAAACTCGCCGAAGGCGACGAACTGGAAGTGGGCGCGCATCCCGACGAGATGCAGATGGTCGCGGAATTCAAAAAGCAGTTCTCCGACGACGTGTTCGAAGGCGACTTCGAGGCGATGGTCGCCGACGCGCGTTACAAGTACATATCCGCGAACTTTTCGCAGACGGTCACGCGTTCTCAAAAGAAAGAGGGCCTCACCAAGTCGGACAAGGCGGACAGGGTGCTCACCCACCGCATTTGGGGCATTCCGGTCTTCATCGTCATCCTGTTCGCGATCTTCCATCTGACCTTCGGCGAAGATCTTTTATACCTCAACGCGATATTCGGCTTCGCGAAGGATATTTCTACCGGCAACGAAGTGCTCGACGCGTTTGCAGCCGTGTTTTACAGTTCCGCGGGCATCTCCACGCCGGGCGCGATCCTGTTCAATTTGATGGGCTTTATCACCGATCAATTGGGCGGGCTGATCGCCACGGGGCTTGAAAGCGCGGGCGCGGCGGTATGGGCGCAGGGCCTCATAAACGACGGTATCTGGGGCGGCGTCGCGGGCGTTCTCTCCTTCGTGCCGCAGATCCTCGTTTTGTTCCTCTTTATATCCATCCTGGAAGATTCGGGTTACATGGCGCGCGTCGCGTTCATTCTCGACAGGGCGTTCCGCAAATTCGGGCTTTCGGGCAGGGCGTTCATCCCGATGATCATGGGATTCGGCTGTTCCGTCCCCGCGGCGGTCAACACCCGCACCCTCGCCGACGAAAAGGAAAGGGTCATGACCAACCGCGTCATTCCCTTCTTCACCTGCGGCGCGAAAGCGCCCATCCTCGCGGCGGTCTGCGGCGGGATCGTCGCGCATTACACGAACATCCCGATCAGCGCCGACCTTCTTGTGTTCTTCCTGTACCTGTTCGGCATGGTCATGGCCGTGCTCATGGTCATGTTCATGCGTCAGACCTCGATGCGCGGGGAAGTCGCCCCTTTCATCATGGAGCTGCCCGCCTACCATGCGCCGCAGCTGCGCAACCTGATGGCGCACCTGTGGGATAAATTAAAGCATTACATCAAAAAGGCGTTCACGATCATCCTCGCTTCGTCCGTCGTCATCTGGTTCCTCTCCAATTTCAACTGGGAGTGGGAGTGCCTCACGGTGGCGGAAGGGGAAGTAAGCCGCATGAGCGAGAGCATCCTGCACGACATAGGCACCTTCTTCATGTGGATCTGCACGCCGATGGGCTTCGGGCTGCAGCTCGGCCGGTACGGCTGGGTGTTCGTCGTGGCGGCGGTCACAGGCCTGATCGCAAAGGAAAACGTCATATCCACGTTCTATGTGCTTGCGGGCGCGATCGGCGTGGGCGTGCTCGGCGTCGCGGGTGAAGACGGCGAAAGCGGCATCGGCGTCATCGCCGCGTTCCTCGCGTCGGAAGACGTAGGCATCACCTGGCAGGGGCTCATCGCGTTCTGCGTGTTCAACATGCTCACCGTGCCCTGCTTTGCGGCGGCGGCAACGGTCAGGGCGGAACTTCCCAAAGGCAAATTCCGCCGGACGGTCGCTTTCTGGCTTCTGACGTCTTACCTCACCGCAACGGCGCTTTACCTCATGTTCACATGGTGGTGGACGGCGTTCGTCGTCGCGGCGCTCGTCGCGCTTGCCGTCGTTTATTTTGTTCTCCGAAACAAAGGAATGATCAACTTCGGCCGGAAGAAAAAGGCGAAGAGCGAATAAAATTGATCTTTTCCGAATAAAAATTTATTCTTCGCGCCCGTTTTGAGGCGCGGAAAGGAGGCGCTCTATGCAGCTTGCTCTTTTATCCGTCGCGGGAACGATTATTTCGGTCGCTGCGGCGGTCATAGCCGTCGGCATCGTGGTTTTATCCGTCGCGTTGCATTTTGTCAGGAAAAAGAAGGGGAAAACGGGCTGCGGGTGCGGCTGTTCGGGCTGCGCGGGATGTTCCGCCTGCCGCCCCGAAAAGGAACAAAAGGACGAAAAATAGGGGGAACGCCCGCCGCATTCTGTGCCGTATCCCCGCAAACACAAACACCCGATCTGTGATCTCTGAATAACATAACCTCAAAAAGAAACACCCGAAAGATTGCTTTCGGGTGTTTCTTTTTATAAGGAGCGCCTTTTATCCGGCGGGGAGAACGGAAAAAAACGCATAAAAATACGGGATATTTTGCCTTTCCGGAAGCGGGGTCAGTCTATCTGCAGGTAGAGGGCTTTTAGGTAACTCGTCTCTTCCGCGGTCAGAAGGGCGGGGTGGTCGGGCGCCTGTACCTTCACTTCCAGGCATTTTACCCGACGCCCGCTCGCGCGCGCCGCTTCCGCCACCGCCCGTTCGAAAAGGGGCAGCGTCATGTAGTGCGAACAAGAACATGTCAAAAGGTATCCGCCCGGCTTTACAAGCTTCATGGCGTTCAGGTTCACGTCGCGGTAGCCCCGCGCGGCGTCTTTCACTTCCGCCGCGCTCTTGCAGAAGGCGGGCGGGTCTAATATCACGAAATCAAAGGAGCGCCCCTGCTTTTTGAAATCGCGCAGCGCCTCGAACGCGTCGGCGCAGAGCGTATCGATGTTTTCGAAGCCGTTGAGCGCCGCGTTTTCGCGCACGTTTTCGAGCGCGAAGGGTGAAATGTCCACCGCCGTCACCCGCGCGGCGCTTGCGGCGGCGTTGAGGGAAAACCCGCCGCTGTTGCAAAAGCAGTCCAGAACCTCCCCGCCCTTCGCGTATCTGCGGCATGCGAAGCGGTTTTCCTTCTGGTCGAGGAAGTACCCCGTTTTCTGCCCGCGCTTCACGTCCACCGCCATTTTTATGCCGTTTTCTTCGATATAAATCTTGTCGGGGACTTCGCCCGAAAGCGTTTCGTTTTTGAGGGGCAGGCCCTCTTTCTGCCGCACCGCGGCGTCCCCGCGCATGTAGATGCCCTTGGGCGAAAAGAGTTCGTTCAGGCACTCCGCGATCATGTTTTTGCGCATGTCCACGCCCAAAGAAAGGCATTCCAGCACAAGGTAGTCGCCGTAGCGGTCGACGACGAGCGCCGGAAGATCGTCCGCCTCGGCAAACACCATGCGGTAACACGAGTCGGAAATGAGTTTTTTCCGCGCCAGGTCTGCCGCGGCGATGCGCTTCAAGTACAGTTCTTTGCCGTCCTCTTCGCTCGTGCGGATAAATATGCGCACGAGGATCTTGGAAAGGTGGTTGACGTACCCCTTGCCGACGAACCGACCGTCAAAGGCGCGCACTTCCGCGAGGGAACCGTTTTTGTCCTTCCCTTCGATTTTCTGCACCTCGTTGGCGTACACCCAGCTGTGTCCGCCGAGGATGCGCTTTTCTTCTCCCTTTTTCAGGTAAACGGTGTAAGGCATGTCTTTTGCTCCGATGTTTTTTAAGATTATAGCAGAAAACCGCGGCAAAAGCAACCCCCCGGGAAGGAAAAACCGCTTTCGGGCGAGGGGCTTGACAAAGCTGTATATTTTTTGTAAAATAATAATAATGAGATGAAATTACGACGAAAGCCGCAATGTCTCGGGGCATATTCCGCAGGGTGCGGAATACAATAGTTATCATCGGGGGCTCGTATGCTGGCAGAGGAGATCAAAAAATACACGAACAAACAGCTCGCCGCGCTTGCGGAGGAACTGCGGAGGGAGATCGTCGAAAAGGTAAAGGACTGCGGGGGGCATCTTTCTTCCAATCTCGGCGCGGTGGAACTCACCCTCGCCCTGCATAAAGTGTTCGATTTTCCGAAAGACAAACTCATCTTCGACGTCGGGCATCAGAGCTACGCGCACAAACTGATCACGGGCAGGGATCTTTCCGCGCTCCGCAAAAAGGGCGGCGCGAGCGGCTTCCCCGACCCCGAAGAGAGCGTTTACGACCCCTTCGTCGCGGGGCACAGCGGCACGTCGATCGGCCTCGGCATCGGTTACTGCGCCGCGCGCGACTTCGCCGGCGGCGGCGAGAAAGTCGTCTGCCTCATCGGTGACGCGTCCCTCGGCAACGGGGCGGCGCTGGAAAGCATCTTTTCCTCCGAGCAAAAGCCCAAAAATTTCGTCGTCGTGCTCAACGACAACGGCATGTCCATCAACAAAAACAATTCCGCGCTGTTCCGCGCGATCTCCAAGGCGACCGCAAAAAAACGCTACCGCAAGATCAACTCCTTCTTCTCTAAAAAATTCAAGGAGACGAGCGCTTTCGGCAGAACGCTGCGGCGCATCAAATACTCGGTCAAAGGCTGGCTGAACAAAAACTACTTTTTCGAGCGGTGCGGCTTCAAGTACGTCGGCCCCGTCAACGGGCACGACCTTTCCGAACTCGTCGCCGTTCTGCAAAACATCAGAAGCATCGAAGACCCCGTCCTTCTGCACGTCGTCACCCAAAAGGGGCGGGGCTATCTTGCCGCCGAAGCAGACCCTTCCCGCTATCACGGGGTGGGCAAAGACTTTTCTTCGGGCAAAAACACCTTTTCCGAAGCGCTGGGCGAGCACCTCTGCTCCCTCGCGGAGATCGACAAAAAGATCGTCGCCGTGACCGCCGCGATGACGGACGGCGCGGGGCTGTGCGGGTTTGCGAAAAAATTCCCCGAACGCATTTTCGACGCGGGCATCTGCGAAAGCTATGCCGTCGCCATGGCGGCGGGCATGGCAAAAGGGGGGGTGAAGCCCGTCGTCTGCATCTATTCCACCTTTTTGCAGCGCGCTTATGACCAGATCGTGCACGACGTGTGCATATCTTCCCTGCCCGTCCTCTTTTGCGTGGACAGGGCGGGCTTCGTCGGCGCGGACGGAAAGACGCATCAGGGCCTTTTCGACATTTCCTTTTTGCGCAACATACCCAATCTGTCCGTGTATGCGCCCAAGGACGCGCGCGAACTGCGCGACACGATCGATTTCGCGCTGGAAGAAGGAAGGCCCGCCGCGGTGCGTTACCCGAACGGCGTCTGCCCCGATCTGGGCGGCACGCAGAAGATCGGTAAAAACTGCCTTTGGGAAGTTTTGTCCGAAGGGGAAACGGTCGTGCTCGCCTGCGGCGCGCGGGCGGTCGCAAGGGCGGCGGATGCGCAAAAACTGTGCGGGAAGAGCGTCATGCTCGTCAATTGCCGCACGGTGAAGCCGTTGGACGAAAAACTCCTCCTGTCCGTAAAGGACAGGCAGATATATACCTTCGAAGAGGGCTATGCCGACGGCGGTTTCGGCTCGGCGGTCGCCGAATTTTATGCGGAACGGGGGATCCCCGCGCGCCTTCGCATCGTCGGCGCGGAAAACGCGTTCGTCCCGCACGCCGCGGCCGACGAACAGGCGGAATCCGCGGGGCTGTCCGCCCGCGCCTTCGCCGATATCCTGGAAGGGAAAGAGCATGAATGAAAACGAAGAAATAAAGGAAAAGGCGCCCGCAAACGGGGCCTCTCACGATGCGCCCGAAAGCGGAGCGGGGCCGCAAAAAAGCGCTCCTGCCGAAAATGCGCCGCAAAAAAGCGCTCCTGCCGAAAATGCGCCGCAAAAAAACGCCGGGCCCGAATCTCCGCGAGAAGCGGACGCGGCGAAGGCGGACGGCGGGGTCACCGCCGAAAGCCTGCAATATAAGAGCGGCAAAGAGGTCGCCAAGAGCGGGCTTTTGGGCTTTTTCATCGGGCTTGCCGTCATCGTGCCGGGCATCAGCGGCTCGACCGTCGCGGTCATTTTCAGGCTGTACCGCAAATTCATCTTCGCGATCGGCAATCTCTTCAAAAAATTCAGGCGGTGCGCGGCTTTCCTTCTGCCCATCGCCGCGGGCATCGCCGTCGGGGTCGCCGCCGGCTTTTTTGCGGTACAAAAACTGCTGAACGTCGCGCCGTTTTCGGTCATCGCCCTGTTTGCGGGGCTGATGTTCGGGGCTTTCCCCGCCGTCAAAGACGAGATCAAAAGCGAAACAAAGACCGCGGGCCGCATCCTGCTGTTCGCGTTGGGGCTTGCCGTGCCCGTCGCAATCAGCCTCGTCTCCGCGCTGTGTTCTTCGGGCGGGCATTCGCTCGAAAACCTGCAATGGTATCACTATATCGCTTTTCTCGCGCTCGGCTACGTCGTCGCCGTCACGCAGATCGTGCCCGGGCTGTCCGCTTCCGCCGTTCTGATGATCTTCGGGTATTTTTCCCCGCTCGTAGGTTCTGTGCATCTTTCCTATTGGCGGCAGAACCCGCAGATCTTTTTTGTCTACCTCTGCCTTGCAGTCGGCTTTGCGGCGGGGCTGTTCACCTTCGGCAAAGCGCTGGACAAAATTTTCGAAAAGAAGCGCGTTCCCGCATTTTTTCTCATCGCGGGGCTGTCGCTCGGCTCTGCCGTGACCATGTTTTTCAACCCCGACGTGTACGAAGTATACAGGGGCTGGGCGGCGGGGCAGCCGTTCGCGGCAGATCTCGCGGTCGGGCTCGCGCTGTTTGCGGCGGGGCTTGCCGCGGCGTATCTGTTCGTAAGGTACGAACGGAAAAAAAGGTGACGCCGTGCCAATCCGCAATAAATTGCATATTTTTTAAGAGATCGAGCGCTCCGCACGGGGCGCTTTTTTGTTTCGATTTCCGAAAAGAAGGACAAAAAAGTGAACGTTTTGCTGTTTTTGCCCCGCCGAAAAAAAATAATTTCATAAAGTTTTGCCGAATGCGCAATATATAATATTGAAAAGAGTTCCCTCTTTCCGTGAAAAGATTTATTACAAATTTGTGACAAATTGCGTGAAAATTTTATACAATTCGGCGCTATACTGGAAGCACAAAGAAAGAAGGAGAAAAAGCAAAATGAAGAAGGCTCTTTTGGCAATTTTGTCGCTTGTAATGGCTTGCGGCATCGGTTTCGCGGCAGTCGGCTGCGCCGGAGATGAATATGCGGTCAATGTTGCCGGCGGCGGTTCCGGCGAAGGCATCGCAAATGCGAAGTCGGGCACTTCCGACATGGGCATGGCGTCGAAAAAAGTAGAGGGAGAAGACGCGGAAGGCATCGAAGTTTACGCGATCTGCCAGGACGGCATTGCGGTCGTTGTGCATCCGAGCAACGAACTCGACAATCTTACCACCGCCCAGCTTAAACAGATCTATACGGGCGAAATTACTACATGGGATCAGGTCGCCGGTGCAACGGCGACGGGCAACATTGCGATCGGGCACCGTGAAAGCGGTTCGGGTACGCGCGACGCGTTCCTCGAACTCATAGAGATCGAAGATACGACCACGCTTGCCGATGCGGCAAATACGGCGAACACGACGGGCGCCATGATGACTTATGTTGCCGGCAACCCCGCGGCGATCGGGTATATTTCGCTCGGCTCGCTCGATGATACGGTCAGCGCTGTGAAGATCGGCGGCGTGGAAGCCACGGCAGACAACGTGCTCGACGGTTCTTATGCGCTCGCCCGCCCGTTCAACGTAATGTATAAGGCGGAAAACATGACCAGCAACGACTTGCTGGCAGATTTCTTCACCTTCTTGAAGAGCAGCCAGGCGCATGATATCATTGTAAAAGAGGGATATGTGAGCGGTCTTTCCGGCGCTCCCGAGTATAAAGTTCCCGAAACGCTTCCCGAAACGAAGGAGCTCGACATCAGCGGTTCTACGTCGGTACAGCCCTTGATGGCGAAACTTGCGGAAGCATATTGCAATCTTTTGAACGCGTAACGGCAAGCAAAAGATATGAATTGAATAAGGGCGGGTTGGGTTCAGCTCGCCCTTTCTACCGTAAAAGGAGCAAAAATGAAAGAGGAGAAAACGATACGGGAAGGCGAAGCGGCAGGAGCCGCCGTTATTCCCGCCGTAAATAAAAAAGCCCTGATCCGCGAATGGGGCATGAAAGCCGTCTTTATCGTTGCGGCGGCGATCTTCGTCGTCGTCGTGGCGGTCATCTGCATATACCTGTTTGCGCGCGCGGTGCCGACGATCGGCGAGATCGGTTTCGTTGAGTTTGTTTTTGGCGGCACATGGAATCCCGACGTCGGATATTACGGAGTAGGCTCCCTCATCGTAGGCACAAGCTACGCCACGGCGTGCGCGCTCGTCGTCGGCGTTCCCATAGGCTTGCTCGTCGCCGTGTTCATGGCGTTTTACTGCCCCAAATGGCTGTATAAGATCATGAAGCCCGTCGTAAATATTTTGGCGGGCATCCCCTCCATCGTGTACGGTTATTTCGGGTTGGTGGTCATCGTTCCGTTTGTCCGCGAAACGTTCGGCGGCGGCGGTACGAGCCTGCTTGCCACGGCGATCGTTTTGGGCATCATGATCCTCCCCACCATCATCAGCATTTCTGAAAACGCCCTCCGCGCTGTTCCGAAGAGTTATTTCGAGGGCGCCGTCGCGCTCGGGGCGACAAAAGAGCGCGCGATTTTCCGCACGGTGTTTCCCGCGGCGATGTCGGGCATCGTAACATCCGTTATCCTCGCCCTCGGGCGCGCCTTCGGCGAAACGGCCGCCGTTGTGCTAATTTGCGGCAACCTGGCAAAAATACCCGACAGCTTGCTCGATCCTATCCGCACGCTCTCATCGAACATCGCCACCGAACTCGGTTATTCCACGGGGTTGCACCGTGAAGCGCTCATCGCTTGCGCGGTCGTGCTGTTCGTCTTTATTTTGCTCATCACGGTGATCGTCATGCTCCTGCGCAGGAAAAAGAGGTAAATTTATGGCAAAAGAACTTGTTTTGAAAGAGGGAGAGGTGGACGCGCGCGGCATCATTCCCATTAACCGCCAAACGTTGAAAGACAAATTGCGGGCATACGTGAAAAAACCCTTCTCGTTCGCCGCGCTGCTCCTGATCCTTTTGGCGTCTTTGGCGACGGCGGCCATCGTCGTATGGATACTCGTGTATGTGTTGATGCAGGGCATTCCCTATTTAAAGCCTTCCATGTTCGAATGGCGGTGGTCGTTCAGCAATATGTCGATGCTCCCTTCTCTCATCAATACGCTCGTCATTTCGCTTATATCGATAGCCATAGCGGGCGTGATCGGCGTATTTGCGGCGATCTTCATGGTCGAATACGCTAAATCGACAAATATATTCGTCAAGATCGTGCGCGTGGCGGCGGAAACGCTTTCGGGCATCCCGTCTATTGTGTTCGGCATCTTCGGCATGGTGTTCTTCGTCGAATTGCTCGGGTGGGGATATACGCTGCTCGGCGGCGCGTTGACCATGACGATGATGATCTTGCCGCTCATGATGCGCACCACGGAAGAGGCCCTGCTCGCTGTGCCCGATTCCTTCCGTGAGGGAAGTTACGCTTTGGGTGCGGGGAAACTCAGAACGATTTTCGTCATCATCCTGCCTTCGGCGATCCCCGGCATCGTTTCGGGCGTCATTTTGGGGCTCGGGCGCGTGGTCGGCGAAACGATGGCGCTCGTCTATACCGCCGGTTCCGCGTTCAATATCCGCTATGCCGCAGGGCCTATGTCGCAGGGTTGTACCCTTACCGTATATATGTATTCGCTCATCAACGAGGGCAACAAATATGCGGGGCAGGCTTGGGCGGTCGCGGTGGTGCTGATCGTTCTTGTCGTGATCATCAACGGCGCGGCGGAATTTGTGGGCAACAAACTGAAAAAGGAGTACTAAACGGTGGAAAACGAAAATACCATAGAACGGGCGGACAAATTCAACGTAAAAGACCTGAATCTCTATTACGGCAACTTCCACGCCCTCAAAGGCATCTCCATGGACATCAAGGAGAAGGAGATCACCGCGTTCATCGGCCCTTCGGGCTGCGGCAAATCCACTTTCCTGAAAACGCTCAACCGCATGAACGACCTCATTCCCGACTGTAAGATCACGGGCGAGGTGCTCATCGACGGGGTAGACCTGTACGGCAAGGTAGACATCAACGTGCTGCGCAAAAGGGTGGGCATGGTGTTCCAAAAGCCCAATCCCTTCCCCATGAGCGTGTACGACAACATCGCCTACGGCCCGCGCACGCACGGCATCCGAAAAAAAAGCCGGCTCGACGAGATCGTGGAACGCTCTTTGCAGCAGGCCGCCATTTGGGACGAACTCAAAGACAGGCTGAAAAAATCCGCGCTCGGGCTTTCGGGCGGGCAGCAGCAGCGCCTGTGCATCGCCAGGGCGCTCGCCGTCGAGCCCGAAGTCATCCTCATGGACGAGCCTACGTCCGCGCTCGACCCTATTTCCACTTCGAAAATAGAGGATCTCGCGCAGGAACTCAAAGACAAATACACCATCGTCATCGTCACGCACAATATGCAGCAGGCGGCGCGTATTTCGGATAAAACGGCGTTCTTCCTGCTCGGCGACCTCATCGAATACGGCGTGACGGACGACCTTTTCAACCGCCCCAAGGATAAAAGGACGGAAGACTATATCACAGGGAGATTCGGCTGATATGACAAGGAAACAATTCGACGAACAGCTCGCCGAGCTCAAAGACGAGCTCATCGAAATGGGAAATCTGAACTGCAAGGCGATCGACGACGCCGTCGGCGCTCTGGAGCGGCAGGACACCGAACTTGCCAAAAAGACCAAAGCAGTCGAAACGCTCGTGGACGAAAAGGAAATGGAGATCGAAAGGCTATGCCTGAAAATCATTTTGAAGCAGCAGCCCGTCGCCAGCGATTTGCTGTTCGTCACCAGCGCGATGAAGATGATCACGGACATGGAGCGCATCGCCGACCAGGCGGTGGACATATCCGACCTCGTCATCAAAATGAGCAAACTGCCCTATGCGGATCACCTTGCCGAAATTTCCGACATGGCGGAAAAGGTGCGCGACATGGTTAAAAAAGCGGCGGAGTCTTTCGTGGAGCGCAACTGCGACAAGGCGAAGGAAGTGTGCCGCGCGGACGACGCCGTGGACGATTTGTTCGAAGTCATCAAGGGCAAAGTGACGGGCGTCGTTCATAAGGACATCGACGAAGACGCCAACGGCGAACAGGCGCTCGACCTTTTAATGATCGCAAAGTATCTCGAAAAGATCGGCGACCACGCTTCCAATATCGCGGAATGGGTCATCTTCTCCGTCACGGGCGAGCATAAAAAGCTCAACTAAAACAAAAGCCGCAAAAAATGCGCCGTAAAAAACGGCGCATTTTGAATGTGAAGGGCGTTTCGTCAGGTAAAATCAAAAAGCGCAACATATTGCTTGTTTCGGCGCGGCGGGAGAGGGCGGCGTCCCCGCGGACGGTTATTTTATGCGCAATATCCTGCGGAACGGGCGGCCGACGGGTACGGTTTGTAAAAATTTTTTACGTTTTTGACAATCTCGTGAAAAATATTACAAATTTATTACAAATTTTACAATTGTATTATACAACTTTGCCTTACAATGGATGCAGAACCATATTTTGCGAAAGAAATACCTGTAAGGGAGAGTTTTATGGATTACGTAATGTCGGTCGTAGAGCTTTTGGCGGGGCTGGGAGCGTTCCTGCTCGGCTTCAAATTTTTGTCGGACAATATCGAAAAGCTCGCGATGAACAAACTGCGGGGATGGTTCGACGGCCTCGCAAAGAGCAAATGGAGCCGCGTGGCGGGCGTCGGCATCGGCGCGGGCGTCACGGCGATCATCCAGAGTTCGTCGGCGACGACGGTCATGGTCGTCGGCTTCGTGAACGTCGGCATCATGTCGCTGTATCAGGCGACTTCCGTCATCATGGGCGCTAACATCGGCACGACGATCACGGCGCACATCGCGTCTTTGCAGAGCATCAACGTCATCGGCTTCGTTACCGTGCTTACCTGCGTGGGCGTGTTCATGGAGATGCTCTCCAAAAACGAAAAGGTCAAAACGGTGGGCCTTATGATCGCGGGGCTGGGGCTCGTCTTTATCGGGCTCGACGTCATGTCGGGCGCCATGGAGATCTACCGCGAGAACCAGGCGATCATCGACTTCCTCGACAGGGCGACCAATCCTTTCGTGCTCCTTCTGGTCGGCGTCGGCTTTACGGCGCTGGTGCAGTCGAGTTCGGCGGTCACTTCCCTCATCATCGTCATGGCGGGGGAAGGCCTCATCATCGGCGGCGCGGGCACGAACGCGGTCTTGTTCCTCGTTTTGGGCAGCAACATCGGCACGTGCATCACGGCGATCCTCTCGTCGATCGGCGCGAGCACCAACGCCAAGCGCGCGAGCCTCATCCACCTCATGTTCAACGTGTTCGGCACGGTGATATTCACGGTATTCCTTTTGGTGTGGCCGGGGTTCATGAGCGCTACGCTCGCGAAGTGGTTCCCCGACGCGGGCAGGCAGATCGCCATGTTCCATACCTTTTTCAACGTCGTTTGCACCCTCATTTTCCTGCCGTTCACCCGCGTCTTTGTAAAGATCGCCACAAAACTCATCCGCGACAAAAAGGTGCCCGAAGGCAAGAGCGTGGAAGAAAAATCGGCGTCTCTTCTCGACGCGCGTTTCCTCAAAACGCCGTCCATCGCCATCGCGCAGGCCAATAAGGAAACGGCGGTCATGGCGGGGCTTTCCATGGAAGCGCTCGACACGGCTTTCAAAGCCTTCCTCGAAGGCGACGAGTCCGCGAAGGAAAGGGTGGAGGCGCTCAACAAAGAGGCTGCCGACCTCGGCAAAAGCATCGTCGATTACCTGATACGCATTTCTTCCGAAGACGTGATGCGCGAGGACGAAAAGACGGTCTCCGCCATACACCACGCGACGGGCGACATTCTCCGTATCGGCGAACTTGCCGACAACATCACAAAGTATACCCGCAACTGCAAGCGCGACAACATCGAATTTTCCCGTGGCGTATTAAATTCGCTCGAACAGATGTACGATAAGATCTGCGACCTTTACGAAAACACCCTCGAAGTGTTCGAAAAGAAGGACATCACGGCGATCAAAGCCGTGGACGCGGTCGAAGACGAGATCGACGCCGACCGCCGCACGATCATAGACGACCACATCCGCCGGCTCAACGAGGGCAGATGCAAACCCGCGTCCAGCGGCGTGTTCATCAACCTTGTGGGCAACCTCGAGCGTGCCGCAGACCATCTCACATACGTCGCGCATGCGTTTGACTAAACGGGGTTTCTGTGTTAAAATAAAATAGCCGATGCGGGGCACGGAACGTGCGCCGCGGGGCAGAGGTATCACGGTTCATGGAAAAGAAAGTTTATTTACTCGAGGACGATAAAACGATCGGCGAACTCGTGCGGTGCGCGCTCGAAATGTCGGGCATATCCGTCGAATGTTTCGAAACGGTGGCGGATTTTCTCGCCGCGGCCGACAAACAGCCGCCCGCGGTGGCGCTCCTCGACATCATGCTCCCCGACGGGAACGGGCTCGACGTGCTCGCAAAACTCAAACAAAAGTATCCGTCCGTGGGGGTCATCATGCTCTCTGCTCTGGGGCAGGAAACGGACAAAGTGCGCGGGCTCAACCTCGGGGCGGACGATTATATATCCAAGCCTTTCGGCGTTCTGGAACTCACGGCGCGCGTCAACGCCCTTCTGCGCCGTTCGGGAGGGAACGCCTCGCTCGTGCGCGGCAACCTCTCTTTGGACGAAGAGACGATGACGGCTACCCTTCGCGGGGTCAAACTCGAACTCAACAACAAGGAATTCAATCTGCTCAAATACCTCATGCAGAAAGAGGGCAAAGCGCTCACGCGCGAAAACATCCTCAACGCCGTGTGGGGTTACGACGAGGGCGAAACGCGCACGGTCGACAACCACGTCGCGCGGCTCCGCAAACTGGGCATCGACTATATCGAAACGGTGTTCGGCGTCGGCTATAAATTCGTGTATAAAGATTAAACGACATAAAAAAGAGCGCCGCGTCCGTCCCTGCCTCCGCAGGCGGGCGCGTACTTTTTCGGGAGATCGTTATGAGAAAACGTCTGCTCGCGGCACTGCTCTCGATCACGGTCGTAGGCATTTTGCTGCTCGCCGCGCTGTTTACCGACATTTTCTACGACAATTCGGTGGAAAGCGCCAAAAATCAGCTCCGCGTCTATATGAACTTTTTCGACGTTTCCGCCCCGTTCACGCAGGAGAGCGCGGAAACGTATGCCGAAAAGACGGGCGCGCGCGTCACCTTCATGCAGGCGGACGGCACCGTCGTCGCCGACAGTTTCGCGCCCGTGCAGGGCGAAACGCGCGAGGACAGGGAAGAAGTGCGCGCCGCCATAGCGCAGGGCGAGGGCTTTGCCGTGCGCGAAAGCGACACCGTGGGCGAAAACATGATCTATTACTGCGTGCGCATCGACGGCGGGGGGAGCGTGCCCGCGGGTTCGCTCGTGCGCGTCGGCATCACGCTGAATACGGGGCTTTCCTTTTTCGTGGACGCGCTCCCCACGATCGTCTGGTTTCTCGTCCTCGATATCCTCTGCTGCCTGATTTTTGCCTGGCTTCTGACGAGCGCCGTCTTAAAACCCGTGGAGGATCTCACCAAGGAATTCGCGACCGCGTCCGGCAAAGAGGTGTGGACGAAGTATGCGGAACTCAAACCCCTTGCAAAACTGATGAACGAGATGAACGCCGACATCGGAGACAAAGTCGCGCGCATCAAAGAGGATATCCGCATCGAAAAACTCGTGCTCGACAGCATGGAACACGGCATCGCCATTTTCCGCACCCCATCCGACGTCATCCTCATCAACAAGACGGCCGCGCGCCTTTTGAACTATGAAGAGAACGAGCCCGTCCCGCTCTTTTCGGAGGATCAGGAGGTCGCCGACGTCCTCGCTTCGGGCGAATCGGCGTCCCTTTACCGCAAGATCGGGGAAAAGGACTACAACTTCCGCTTTACATTAGGCGAGCCGAACGTGCTTCTCATCACCGACGTGACCGAATCGATGGCGGCTGCCCGCTCGAAAAACGAGTTTATCGCCAACGTCACGCACGAAATGAATACGCCGCTCACCTCTATCAAGGGCTTTGCCGAACTCATCGGCGCGGGCGCGGTGCCGCCCGAACGCATACAGGGTATGGCGAAAACGATCATCAAACAGAGCGACCGCCTCGCCAACCTCATCCGCTCCATCATCAACTTTTCCGCGATCGACAGCGACGAACTGCCCGATTACGAAGTGAACGTGTCCGAACTCATCGCGGAACTCATCGGCGGGTTCGAACCCAAACTGCGCCAAAAGAACATCGCGCTCCGCATGGACGTGGAGCAGGGCGTAAAAGTAATGTCGCGGCGGGAGCGGCTCGTGGAAATACTCAACAACCTCGTCAGCAACGGTATCCGCTACAACAAAGAGGGCGGCTCGCTCGAAATTTCGCTTACGGGCGGAAAGCAGCCCCGCCTGGTCGTGCGCGATACGGGCATCGGGCTGTCCGCGGAGGACAAAACGCGCATTTTCGACCGTTTTTATACGGTCGACAAATCGCACAACGGCGCGGGCGGCGGTTTCGGGCTGGGGCTTGCGATCGTTAAAAAACTGTGCCTGCGCGCGGGGTGGGAACTCAAAGTGGAAAGCACCCTCGGCGAAGGCACGGCGTTCATCATCGATTTCTGCCAAAAAAAAGAACAATAACGCGAAGGAAAGAAGAGCGCGGCGCAAAGTTTTGCGCCGCGCTCCTTTTTTACGGTTCGAACTGATTTAAATACAGGGCGGCGTTCACGCCGACGTCAAGCCCCGTGCGCATGCCGTCGTCCCAATAAGCCGCCTCTTCGACGAAAGAAACGTTTTCCATGCAATCGCACAGTTTTTGAATGGTTTCCGTCTCCTGTTTGAAATCTTTTTCCAATTTTTTGATCATCCGCTCGCTTTTGGCGGCCGCGCGTTTATGCTCTTCGCTTTGATAATATTTGCCGTGCGACTCGGAAACGTTTTGCCTGAGCGGTTTAAACCCTCTTCCGTCAAGTTTCCCGAATCCGCGGAAAGTTTCCAACCCCGCGAGTATGCCGCACAAAAGCCCCTCCGCAAAGCGGTCTTTCAAATACAAAACCCATTGCCGCGCGAGCAGGGAGCGCAGCGCCTGCAATTTTTTGTACAGCCTGGCGGAGCGCGCCGCAACTTCATCTAACAGCGCGACCGTGTCTTTGCGGAATTTTAAAAGCGCCGCGCCCTGCGCCCTGCTGACGGGCGGCGCACAGTTTTTCAAAAGTTTTTCGATCGTTTTTTGCATAGCCGTTTATTTATTATGTTTCGTTTGCTATATTATAGCGCATATTATAGTATGCAGTCAAATAAAACTGCATACTTTAGTTTAAAATGAGGGTATGAACAATAAGTTGCCCGAACGTTTGAATGAACTGTTGCGGGATAGAAACATATCGCAAAGAAAACTTGCAAAAGCAATCGAGGTAACTTCCGCAACCGTTTCCGCGTGGTGCAGGGGTATCAAGCAACCCACGGCAGACAATATCGTTGCTTTGGCAAAATATTTCGGAGTATCAACCGATTATTTGTTAGGATTTTCCGATTACTGATAAGCGGGCTCAAACAGCCTACGGCGGACAATATCATTTCGGCGGCGGAATTTTTCGGCGTGAGCGAATACCGATAAACGGGGGCAATGAGATTATAACTTAACAATAGTTTAAAGTCAAATAAAAATTTAACAAAAGTTTATAATTAAGGCGTGGAAAACAAATTCGGTCTGCGCCTGCAAGAATTGATGAAAGAAAAGGGATATAAATTACAGGATATCGCCAAAGCCGTGCATGTGTCGCAGACGGCGGTATCTTATTGGATCAGGGGATTGCGCCAGCCTACGGCGGAGAACATCGTCGCGTTGGCGAAGTTTTTCGGCGTTTCTGCCGATTATCTGCTCGGTCTGACCGATTATTGAACGAACGAAATAACGTCAAGCGGCGGCGCAGGGTTTCCCTGCGCCGCCGCTTTGACAGATATTTTAAGCCCCCGCGCCTTTTGCAAAAGGCGCGGGGGCGCTTGTTACAGGCTTTCCAGATACAGCGAAGCGTTCGTCGCCGCGACGGCGCCGTCGCCCACGGCGGTGGATACCTGCCGCACCGCTTTCGTGCGGCAGTCGCCCGCCACGAACAGTCCCTCCGTGCGCGTCTTGCAGCTTTCGTCCGCTACGATATAGCCCGCGGCGTCCAGATCGACCAGGTTCGCAAAAGCCGCGTTGTCCGGTTCCTGCCCGATCGCCACGAACACGGCGGGTATCTCCTGCCGGCAGAGGTTGCCGTCTTTATCGGTGTATTCTATGGCTTCCAGTTCGTCTTTGCCGACAAATCCGACGACGTTCGTGTTCGGCCGCACTTCGATGTTCTCTTTCGCGCGCAGCGCTTTTACGAGGCTCTCGTCGCCGAAAAATTTGTCGAACAGGGTGTACATGTACACCTTTTTGCAGTAACCCGAAAGGAGCAGCGCGTATTGCAGGGCGGAGTTCGCGTCGCCGATGACGGCGACTTCCTTCCCCTTATAAAAAGGCCCGTCGCACACGGCGCAGTAATATACGCCCCTGCCCACGAGGTCTTCGCGGTTTTCCTTGGTTTTAAGGTGTTTGTGTTTTACGCCCGCGGCGATGATGACGCTCTTTGCGGAATATTCACTGTATTCCGTCTTTACGGCAAAGCTCTTGTCCGCAAGTTTTTCGATGTGCACCGCCTTTTCGATCTCCACTTCCGCGCCGAGGTCGGTGATCTGTTCGAACAGGTTGTCCGCGAATGCCTCGCCGCTGATCTCTTTGATCGAAGGGTAGTTTTCCAGCCGCGGAGAGGTGGCGATCTGCCCGCCGAGGCTGTCGCCTTCCAACACGAGCACTTTTTTTCCGTTGCGGAGAGCATAGAGCGCGGAGGTCATGCCTGCCGCGCCCGCTCCGATAATGATGATGTCGTACATATCAGCCGATGCTCTCGATGTATTTTCTGATCTCGCTGGCGTTGTCGTACGTCTTGAACCCTTCGCCGTCGGGAACGATGAGCGAGGGCGCTTTTTTCACGCCGAATTTGCGCGTCGTCGCCGCGTCCTTTTCGGCGTCTATCACGCTGTACTTCACGCCCGCCTTGTCCAGCATCATTTTGCTCGTCTTGCAGTTGGGGCAGCCGCTCCTGGTAAACAGCATCGGGCCGCTGACCGCCGCGGCCGCGGGGGTGCTTGCCGCGCAGTCCGCGTGCAGCGCGTGCGATTTTTTGAGGGTCGAGTGCGAAATGTCGTACACCTTTCTGTCCTTGAATTCCTGCGTTTTGCCGTCGTTCCAGTTCTGCACGGGGCGGTAGTAGCCCGTGATGCGGCTGTAAACTTCGGTCTTTGCGCCGCAGTGCGGGCAGGTGAACTGTTCGCCCGCAAGGTAGCCGTGTTCTTTGCAGATGGAATAGGTGGGCGAAAGGGTGTAGTAGGGGAGTTTATAGTTGTCCGCGATCTTTTTCACGAGCGCGGCAGCCGCTTTCCAGTCGGGCAGCTTTTCGCCGAGGAAGGTGTGGAACACCGTGCCCGAGGTGTAAAGGGTCTGCAGATCGTCCTGAATGTCCAAAGCGTCGAACACGTCCTCGGTGTATCCCACGGGCAGGTGCGAGCTGTTGGTGTAATAGGGCGTGCCGTTTTCGTTGGCGGTGATGATGTCGGGGTACTGTTCTTTGTCGTGCTTGGCGAAGCGGTACGAGGTGGATTCCGCCGGCGTCGCTTCGAGGTTGAAGAGGTCGCCGTACTGTTCCTGATAGTCCGAAAGCCTCTCCCGCATATGGTTGAGCACGCGTTTGGTGAATTCCTGCGCCTCTTCGTGCGTCATGTCCTTTCTGATCCAGCGCGCGTTGAGCGCCGCTTCGTTCATGCCCACGAGGCCTATCGTGGAGAAGTGGTTGGCAAACGTGCCGAGGTAGCGCTTCGTGTAGGGGTACAGCCCCTCGTCCAGAAGTTTGGTGATGACGGTGCGCTTGGTGTTGAGCGAACGCGCGGAAATGTCCATCAGCCTGTCGAGGCGGCGCATGAAATCCTCTTCGCTTTGCGAAAGGTAAGCGATGCGCGGCATGTTGATGGTCACGACGCCCACCGAACCCGTAGATTCGCCGCTGCCGAAGTACCCGCCCGACTTTTTGCGCAGTTCTCTCAGGTCGAGGCGCAAACGGCAGCACATGCTGCGGATGTCGCTCGGCTCCATGTCCGAATTGATGTAGTTGGAAAAATAAGGCGTGCCGTACTTCGAGGTCATCTCAAAGAGGAGCCTGTTGTTTTCGGTGTCCGACCAATCGAAATCTTTGGTGATGGAATAGGTGGGTATGGGGTACTGGAATCCTCTGCCGTTCGCGTCGCCCTCTATCATGACTTCGATGAACGCCTTGTTCACCATGTCCATCTCTTTCTGGCAGTCTTTGTATTTGAAGTTCTGGTTCTTGCCGCCCACGATGGCGGGGAGTTCGGCAAGGTCGTTGGGCACCACCCAGTCGAGGGTGATGTTGGAAAAAGGCGCCTGCGTGCCCCAGCGGCTGGGGGTGTTCACGCCGTAAATGAAGGACTCGACGCACTTTTTGACCTGGTCGTACGTGAGGTTGTCCGCCTTTACGAAGGGCGCGAGGTAGGTATCGAAGGAGGAGAACGCCTGCGCGCCCGCCCATTCGTTCTGCATGATGCCGAGGAAGTTGACCATCTGGTTGCAGAGGGTCGCGAGGTGCTTCGCGGGGGCGGAAGTGATCTTCCCGGGGATACCGCCCAAACCTTCCTGGATGAGCTGTTTGAGCGACCAGCCCGCGCAGTAGCCCGTCAGCATGGACAGATCGTGGATATGGATATCCGCGCTGCGGTGCGCGTTGGCGATCTCTTCGTCATAGATCTCCGAAAGCCAGTAATTCGCCGTGATCGCCCCGCTGTTGGAGAGGATCAGCCCGCCGACCGAATAGGTGACGGTGGAATTTTCCTTCACGCGCCAGTCGGTCGCCTTTACATAGCTGTCCACGAGTTTTTTGTAGTCGAGCAGGGGCGACTTCATGTTGCGGATCTTTTCGCGCTGTTTGCGGTAGAGGATGTAGCATTTAGCCACGTCCGCATACCCCGCTTCGGAGAGGACGCGCTCAACGCTGTCCTGAATGTCCTCCACGGCGACTTTCCCGTCCTTGATCTTGGGTTCGAAGTCCGCCGTCACTTTCAGCGCGAGCATGTCGATGATGCTCGGGTGGTACTGTTTTTGAACGGCGTCGAACGCCTTGGTGACCGCCACGGCGATCTTCTTGATGTCGAACTCGGCGATCTTGCCGTCCCTTTTGATGACCTGATACATTTTTCTCTCTCCTTTCCCCGCCACGCAGTAGTTCTTTCGTATGTCGGTAGGGCTCTATTATAGCACCGTCCGCGCGCCGTGTCAATAGGTTGAGACAAGATATTGTATAAAAAATTTAAAGTTATCCACAATATCTTGTGTATTGTGGATAACTTATAAAAACACGGGTATTCACGAAAACCTCGGCAAGATGTTGCCTGCGGTTTTCCGTGAGTTTTAGGGGAAACCCATGCGGCTTTCCCCTCTGTCCGCGATATTTAAGGGCACGCATAATATATAATCGCGGACATTCACCCCTTCCGTGAGCCAAGGTGTTGGCAAACAGGGGTGCGCTGCGGAAAATTGCGATTTCCCTTGCGCGAATTATTATAAAATAATCCCGCGAAAAAGCAAAAACCACGTTTTTTGCTTTTTCACTCAATTTGGCAACGCTTTGCCTTACGGGAAGAGGGTGAATTTGCGCCCTTGCAAAATATGTGTGCCCCTAAAAGGGCGCAAAGAGCGGAGAAACCGTTGCCGAGCCGACGATAATCGGCGAACAACGGTGTCGCCCTAAAACTCACGAAAATTCGCAGGCGGCGTCCCGCCGAGAATTTTGTGAACACAAATATTTACTTGCTTATTCCGAAAATCGCACTTTTCGGAATAAGCCCCCGATTTGCCGCGATGCGCGGCTTGCCGAAAAAGAGTGAATGCGAAAATTGCTATAATAGGAAAGCCCCTAAAAATTTTCGCAGAGAGAAAAACGCCGCAGAGCCGACCTTGTGTCGGTGAACGGCGGTTGTCTCTCAAAATCACGACTTTCCGCAGTGCCTTTGCGCGAGGAAAGTGTGAATACGTTCACGATTCCCCTCTTATCTTTGTATTCGGTATAAAGGGGAGCAAAAGCCGCTTGAAGGCTTCCAGTTCCCCGTCGGAAAAGGGGGTAAGCCCTTCGGCGAGCACCGTGTCGGAATCGCGGAAGTTCTGCAAAAAGTACGCCTGCGCGCCTTTGAGCCATTGCCCGATCCTGAGCATGTCCTCGGCGCGGTGCAGCTGCTTTACGACGGTCGTGCGGAATTCGTATCCGACCGCCCCGCTCATGAGAAACGCCGCGCTCTCTTTGATCTTGCCGACGTCGACATCCGCTCCCGCCGTTTTCGCGTAGCGCTCGGGCGAATTTTTGATATCCATGGCGACGCGGTCGACAAGCCCTTCGCCGCACAGCTCTTTCAGCCTTTCGGGGAAGGCGCCGTTCGTGTCCAGCTTTACGCTGTAGCCGAGGTCTTTGATCTTCCCGATAAATTCCCCGACGTCCGCGTGGATGAGCGGTTCCCCGCCCGAAACGCAAACGCCGTCCAAAAGTCCCCGCCGTTTATTTAAAAAAGCGAAAAATTCCTCTTCGGAAATATCCGAAACGCCGCCGTCCAGGATTTCCGAATTCTGGCAGAACGGGCAGCGGAAGTTGCATCCGCTCAAAAAAACGGTGCAGGCCACTTTGCCCGGGTAATCCAGGAGCGTGGTTTTTTGCAGTCCGGCAAGTTTCATCCTCGTTACCTCTCCTTCATATTATAACGCGCCGTACGGCAAAAAGCAATCGGAAAGCGGAAACAAAAATTTTTGAATTTTCATCTAAATATCATAATTGTGTAAAAGTTTTAACAAAAGAGTGGTATAATGGCGGTATCCAAATCAAAGGGGACTTGTTTTATGAAAAGGACATACCGCATTGTATTGGCGCTGCTGGCGCTCTTGCTCGCGCTTTCCCTCGCGCTTGCGGGATGCGCCTCGCAGGGCGACGCGGCGGCATATGTCGTATCCATCGCGCAGACGGGCGAAACGGAAAACGGCGAAAGCGAATTCACCGTCACTTATTCGGACGGGTCGACGTCCACCTTTACCGTGAAGAACGGCGAGGACGGGGAGGACGGCGCCGTCACGGCGGAGGATCTTTACGAGGAATACAAAAAACAGACGGGCGACGACGGCATCACTTACGGGCAATTCCTCGAAAAGTATCTCGACGTGACCGTTTCCGAGGACAATTCTGCCGCGGTCGCGAAGGCTCTGCTCTCTTCCGTGCGCGTCTACTCGGAGTACCGCACGACGGAATATACTTCTTCGGGCGGTTGGGGCGGCATCGGCGTGCGCCCGACGAACACGGTCGGCTATTCCACGGGCGGCGGCGTCGTGTTCGCCATGGACGATACATACACCTATATCGTCACCAACTACCACGTCGTGTACAGCACGGACGCGAACGAGGACAACGGTTCGAACTTCGGGCGCAGGTTCTTCTGTTACCCGTACGGCACGTCGGAGGCGCCGGTGTCTTCGGGCACGCAGGACGAGGACGGTTACGATATCCTCGATTACGGCGAAACCGCCTTCGAATGCGAATACATCGGCGGCGCGGCGTCCCTCGACGTGGCCGTTCTGCGCGCAAAGACGGAAGACGTTCTCGCCGTGAACGAAAGCATAACCGCCGCGGGGTTCGCGGACGGGTACACCGTGGGCGAAACGGCGATCGCGGTCGGCAATCCCGAGGGCGAGGGCATGAGCGTCACGCAGGGCATCGTCAGCGTAGACAGCGAATATATCAGTCTCTCCACCGACGGCACGACCCGTTCGCACCGTTCCATGCGCATCGACGCGGCGCTGTACGAGGGCAACTCGGGCGGCGGCGCGTTCAACGCGGACGGCGAACTCATCGGGCTCGCCAACGCGGGCGACGGCACGAACCAGAACGTCAATTACGCCATTCCGGTCTCCATAGTCGAGGGCGCGGCGGAAAACATCGTCGCAAATTATACGGCAAACGGCGAAGCGACGGGGGTCACCCGCCCGACGCTCGGCGTCACCGTCAACATCGAAAACAGCAAATACGTCTATGACGAAAGCACTTCTTCGGGCAGGATCGCGGAAACGATCGAAGTGAGCGATGTGACGGCCGGCTCTATCGCCGAAACGCTCGGCCTGCAGGAGGGCGACGTGCTCACGGCGTTTATCGTCAACGGCGTTTCGCATGAGATCGGCCGTTCCTTCGAGATCGGCGACCTGCTCCTCACCGTGCGCGCGGGCGATACGGTCGCGCTGGCATACGAAAGGAGCGGCGAGAGCGCGCAGACGGCGGCGCATACCCTTATCTCTTCCGATTTTTCCGTGGTGGAATAAGAAATTGAAATTTACGGAGCAAAATTAAAAGGTTCAGGCGTCGGGCGCGGCAATATTGCCGCGCCCGATTTTTCTTCGGTTCATTCGGTTGCTTCCTGTCCGCCTCTGTGTTATAATGAAACGGTATTATGAGAAAGGAAAAATGAAATGGATCTTACGCTCAAAATTTTTGATATAGCGCTCAAAGTCATCGTGGTGATGATGTGCTACCGCTATCTCTATCTCATCGTCGGCTTTTTCGGCAAAGCGAAAGTTTTCCCCGATGCGAAAAAAGAGCATACGTACGCCGTCGTCATCTGCGCCCGCAACGAGGAAAAGGTCATCGGCAATTTGCTCGACAGCATCGCCGCGCAGCGGTATCCGAAAGACAAGCTCCGCGTTTTCGTGATAGCCGACAACTGTACCGACGCCACCGCCGCCATCGCGCGCGAAAAGGGCGCAACGGTGTACGAGCGGCACGACCCCGCGCACGCTCGCAAAGGCTGGGCGCTCGAATTCGGTTTTAATAAAATACGCGAAGAGTTCGGCATAGACTTCGTGGAAGGGTACATGATATTCGATGCGGACAACCTTCTGCGCCCCGATTTCGTCAAAGAGATGAACAAGGCGTTCGACGAAGGCAAACTCGACGTCATCACGGGCTACCGCAACACCAAAAATTTTGACACGAACGGCATTTCCGCCGCATACGGCATCCATTTTTACCGCAGTTCGCTCAACTGGCACCGCGCGCGGCAGATTTTCCACACGTCCACCCACCTCGCGGGCACGGGGTACGTCATCCGTTCCAAATGGCTGGAAGGCGGCTGGAAGTGGTTCTGCCTTACCGAGGATACGCAGTTTACCTACGAGGTCATATCCCGCGGAGGGAGGATCGGCTACTGCGAAGCGGCGGAATTTTTCGACGAACAGCCTACGGGCTTCGGTACGGTCTTAAAACAGCGCCTGCGCTGGATCAAGGGCCGCCTGTACGCCTTTTTCGCTTACGGCTACAAACTCATCGCGGGGCTGTTCCGCAAGGGGACGAACAAGTGGGCGTGCTACGATATGTTCTTTTACGGTTTCCCGTACGGCTTGGGCGCCGCTCTGCTTGCCATAGCCTCTTTTTTGGTCGGCTTTATCGGCACGGCGGTCGGCGCGGGCTGGTCGGGTATCCTGCAAGAATATTTGACGCTCGGCATGCTGAAAAGCATCGGCATCGCCGCGCTCGGATTTTGGTTGCTCAACACGGTCACGGCGCTGCTCGTCGTCATACGCGAGCGCAAAAAAATACATTGTTCCAAGCCTAAACTCGCGCTGTATATCGTCTTGTTTTTCTGGTTCGACCTCATCGGGTCGCCGCTTGCCATCGTTTCCCTCTTCATGCGCGTTACGTGGAAGAAGATAAAGCACGACGACCCGACGAAGATCGGCGACCTTGTCGCCGATACGTCCGCTTCTGGCGAAGCGGACGATACCGTTCCTTTATCGGAAGAAAAAACCGACGTTCCGGCTGCCGGCGGCGAAGGCGGCGAAGACGGCGAAGGCGGCGCGCGGTAGAGCGTGCGGAGGTTCGCATGAAAAACCGGAAAACGACGCCCGCGCAATATAAGAGCGCGATCGCGGGGCTCACGCCTCCGTTTATCATCATAGAAGTGATGTTCGCGGCGCTCGCCGCATATCTGTTTGTCGCCTATTCCGAGCGGCCGATATACGGCGGGGTGTTCCTCATCCTCGCGGGGGTGCTGGCGGCGGTATACGTCGCCATGCTGCTCGTTCTGCGCAAAAAGGCGAAAAAAGCCGCCGAAAGGGAGAAAAACGATAAACGATAAAAAATTCCGTGGCGCCGCCGCAGGATTTCCTGCGGCGGCGCTTTTCGTTTGCCCTGCGGATATATTTTTGTCATTGTTATAAATTCTTTCAAACCCGGCAATAAAAGCGGGGTAAATAACGGCGGGGCGGCGCGGCCGCCCGCCCGAACGTGGCAGGAGATCGCATGAAAAAATATTGCATAGTTTTTGTTTTACTCTTCATAATAATCTTGACGGCGGCGGTATGCGCCCGGCCCGAAGACGGCACGGCGGCGGCATACCTGCGCCTGCACGTGCGCGCCAATTCCGACTCCGCCGCCGACCAGGCGGTCAAATACGAGGTCAAAGAGGCGATCGTGGAATATCTCACGCCGGTCGCCGCGTCCGCTGAAAGCAAGGAGGAGGCTGTCGCCGCGCTCGAAGCGGCTCTTCCCGGGATCGAAAGGACGGCGAACGCCGTGCTCGCGGAAAACGGGTTTGCCTACCTTTCGCGCGCCGAGATCCGCGCGGAGGAATTCCCCACCCGCGTTTACGACGGGGTGACCCTCGAGGCGGGCGTGTACGACGCGCTCATCGTCGAACTCGGTTCGGGCAAAGGCGCGAACTGGTGGTGCGTCGTCTATCCGCCCCTGTGCTTTGCGGGGGAAACGGGCGCAAACGTGCAATACCGCTCCCGCATCTGGGAGATCATACACGATTTTTTCGCGGATTAAAACATACCGTCCTGCGAAAAAAGCGTATTTTTATCGGAGGACAGAAAGGATGAAAAGATCGATCAAAGTTCTCGCCCTGTCGCTCACCCTTGCGGCGTCCGTCGCCGCGGGCGCGGCGCTCGCGCTCCCCGAACGGTTCGCGCGGGAGGAGCAGGCGATCTGCGGCATGGCGGAAGAGGCTGCCGTTTTGAAGCAGGGCAGCACCGGCAGCCTGGTCAGAACGGTTCAGACAAAACTCAAACGCTGGGGGTATTACGACGGCTCGGTGGACGGCATTTACGGTTCGAAAACCAAAAAGGCCGTCGTCTATTTTCAGAAAAAGAACGGGCTTACGGCCGACGGCATCGTCGGCAAAAAGACGTTCGCCGCCCTCGGCATGATGAACGAGGCGAACGGCGGCTCGTCGGGATCTTCGGGTTCGGCGTCGGGCACGAACGGCTATACGAGTTCGGACGTGTACCTTTTGGCGCGCTGTATTTACGGCGAAGCGCGCGGCGAGTGTTACGAAGGGCAGGTGGCGGTCGGTGCGGTCGTTTTGAACCGCGTCAAAAGCCCTTCCTTCCCCAACACGATATCGGGGGTCATCTATCAGAAGGGCGCGTTCACCGCTGTGGACGACGGGCAGATCAACCTCACGCCCAACCAGACCGCCGTCAATGCCGCCAAGGACGCGATGAACGGCTGGGATCCGACCTACGGGTGCCTGTATTATTACAACCCCGTCACGGCGACGAGCCAGTGGATCTTCTCGCGCGAGACGGTCACGACCATCGGCAAGCACGTGTTTGCCATTTAAGGAGGGAAAAATGAAAGAGCAGGACAAAGAATATTCCAGCGGCGCGGAAAAGGTGGAAAACATCGCCGAAGGGCAGAACGTGTTCGAGGACGCGGCCGTCGGCAGCGAAATGCAGGGCGGCGCGGCGAACGGCGGCGCGCGGGAACATGCCGACGCCGCGGCAGAGCGCGAACGCGTACAGCGCGCCCGCATCGAACGGGAAAACGCCCGCGCGGTCAAAAGGCTCGAAGCCGCAAAGCTGAAAGCGGAGAGCAAGCAGAACAAACAAAAGGCGAAGGCGGACGCAAAGGCGGCGCGCGCCATGCGCAAAGAGGAGCAGAAAGCGCGCCGCGCGCAGGAAAGGCGTTCCCGCCGCGGGGAGGAAGAGCCGCACGGCGACGGCGGCGGAAAAAAGCATAAAGACCGCGCGCCCGGGTTCGGCGGCTGGCTCGCCGCGGTCATTTCCCTCGGCGTCGCGGTGCTCGCCCTCGGCGCGATCGTCACCGTCGGGTATTTCGATCTGACCGAAGCCAAGGCCGGCCTTTATAACGGCTATCAGAGTTCCGTCTACGAACTTGCCGAACTCGTCGAAAACATGGACGCGAACCTCGCCAAGGCGCGCGTCGCTTCGGGGAATTACGAAACGCAGAAGGTGCTCACCGATATCCTCGTCGAAAGCGAACTTGCGGAAAGCTGCCTGCAATCTTTCCCGATCGACGGGCACGACACGGAAAACCTGACGGCGTTCATCAACCGCGTGGGGGATTATTCGCGCGATCTTCTCAACCGCCTCGCGCTCGGCGGCGAAATTTCCGAAAAAGAGCAGGAAGTCATCGAGTATATGTACGGCACCATGCACGAAGTCAAATTCGCCCTTGCCGACGTCATCGTAAACGGCCGCGAGAAGAACATCGACGACGTGCTGAAAGAGGGCGGGTTTGCCGACCGCTTCAAAACGCTGGAAAACGACACGATCCAGACCCCGAAAATGATCTACGACGGGCCGTTCGCAAAATCCGCGCAGCGCGGCGGGTGCAAGGCGCTCGAAGGGCTTGCGAAGATGAGCGAGGGCGAGATCCTCGAAAAGGCGCGCGAAGTGTTTTCGGGCTACGGCGTAAAGGAAGTGAACGCGCTCGGCAAAACGGAGAGTAAGACCGCGCCCTGTTACGGGGTCGAGATCAGAACGGAAACGGGCGAACGCTATTTCGCGCAGTTCACCGAGCGGGGCGGCAGGCTGATGCTTTTGGACGGCTATAAAGAATGTAAGGACAAAAACTTCGATTCCGAAGCCTGCATCGCCATTGCGGAAAAATTCCTCGGCGGCCTCGGCTACGACGGCTTGCGGCCCGTATGGGTGAGCGAGTCGGGCGTGCAGTGCGACATCAATTTCGCATACGTGCAAAGCGGCGTCGTCTGCTATAACGACCTCATCAAGGTCAAAGTGTGCGAGGAGCGCGGCGCGGTCACGGGGCTGGAAGCGCGCTCGTACCTGATGAACCATACCGAGCGGGAGATCCCCGCGCCTTCCCTTTCCAAATCGAAGATCGAAAGGGCGGCGGCGGCCCGCATGGAACTTACGGGCGTGCGCCTGGCGCTCATCCCCGTGGAAGGGCAGGAAACGCTCGCCTACGAGATCAACGGCACGCACGGCGGGACGGAGTACTATGCGTATCTCGACGCAAAGACGGGCCGCATGGTCGAACTCTTCACCGTAGTCGACTCGGGCGCGGGCAGGGCATTGATGTAAAACGAAACGGCGGGCGCGATGCGCCCGCCGTTTCGTATCAAAATCCCTTCGGCGGGCGCATCGCGCCCGCCGAAGCATGCGAAAAATTTTTACGCGGTTTTGCGGCCCGCCCTACGCAAAACGCGTAGGGCGGGCCGGCGGGCGGCGTTTTATCGGACGCCGCCCGCCGGCTCTTTCATTGTACGGGTATCATAAGAACTGCGCGTTTCGCGTAAGTCGGGCGGTCATTGCTTGATGATCGCGTCTTCGTCCGTTTCCAGACCTAAAAGATAATCGGCGGAAACCTGATAAAGTTTACAGATTTTTATCAAAGTTTTAAAGTCGGGTTCGCGGTATCCTTGCTCATAACCGGCATAGCAAGTCGCCGAAATGTGCAGCGCTTCCGCCGCCGATTTTTGCGACATGTTGTTGAATGCCCGCAATTCTCTCAATTTATTTCCGAAATCAGTCATGTCAATATTTTAGCAAATTCTACGCGATTCGCGTTGATATTACGCGAATCGCGTAGTAAAATAATGATAAACGAAAAAACTTTGGAGAAAGGGGTCGGCTTATGGAAACAGAAAAAACCTGCGAGAACTGTAAATTTTTTGTCCCTTATTATATAAAGAGGCGGTCGCACTTTTATCCCGTGCAGAGCGGCGTCTGCGAAAACGAGACACTCCGTTGCAGAGACAGGCGGAAGCGTAATCCCGAACCGTGCGGCCTTTGGCAAAAAGAGGACGGCGAGCACGCCCGCGGCGAACGGGCCGCCGTAGAAAGCGCGCTTCTTGCCATGGCAAAGCACGTCGAAGAGATCGCTCTCATTCTCCGTTCGCAGAGCAAAGACGAATGATAAAAATATTTGATTTCTGCATTGTTTCCCGTGGAGCGCAAAATGTAAAAATTGTGCACCGTTTCAAACTTCTTGCCGAAAGGTGCGAAATTATGTAAAATAAAAATAAAAACCCGCGGAGACGGCGTTCCCGAACGGGCGTTCGGCGGGGCGGTCTCCGCGGGGCGCGCCCTTGCGGGCGGCGGCGTTTTAACTTTGGCGCGGCGTTTTAAATTTTCAAGTCTTTGCGCATCTGAACGTGCGGCACGCCCTCTTCGGGGAACTGTTCTCCGAACGCGGCGTAGCCGCATTTTTCGTAGAAGCCCTGCGCGCGCACCTGAGCGCACAGGGTCAGCGCGGCTGCGCCGTCCTGCCGGGCGCATTCTTCCGCCGCGCGCAGAACGTACCTGCCCAGCCCCTGCCCGCGGAATTTCTTCCGCACCGCGATCCTGCCGACGGTGAAAGCGCCGTCCTCTTCCGCGGCGAAATATCTGCAGCACGCGGCGGGTTCGTCGCCTTTATAAAAAACGAGGTGGCGGCAGTTATTGTCCCGCCCGTCGAATTCGCTCGCAAATCCCTGTTCGTCCATGAACACCTCTTCGCGGATGAGCCGCCCTTCGTCCGTAAGGAAAGGCGTGTTTTTGTACGGGAGCAGGTTTGTTTCGCCCCGCACCGTCTCCGCGATCGATTCCGCCGTCTGCGCGGGGGTAAGGCGGCTGTTGTCGATCTTATAGGAAAGCATTTTCCCGAACCTTTCGGCCCGCTCTTCGCTGCGCGCAAAAATGCCGCCGCTGCGTTTGCCGCATTCCGCGTCGCGGGTAAGCCGCTCGCGGAGCGTCTTTTTGTCCGCCGTCAGGGTGAAGAGAAAAAAGCGGCACTTTTCCGCGGGGATGCGGGAGAGTATGGTTTTTACGATGTCCTCTTCGTGCATCACCCAGCAGAATATGATGTTTTCGAACAGCCCGCTCTCTATAAATCCCGAAAGCGCCGCGGAAATATTCGCCAGAACGAGTTTTTCGGAAGTTTCGTTCACGGTGAATGGGTTCATGTCCCAAAAGTTGTCGCCGTCGGCAAAAACGCACGGCGGCACGATTTTTTGCAGGGCGCGCGCCGTCGCCGTTTTGCCCGCGCCCATCGTTCCGTTGATAAAGATGAGGTTCATGAAGCAAGTGTAACACAAAACCCGCCCGATGTAAAGCGCGGGGGCGTTTTTTCTTCAGGCTTTTCGCCGCGGCGGCGGAACAAAACTTCGGGCGCGGGTAAACAAACGGCGGGCGGGCCGCATAGTATGGAATGATTTCATTGCAACGGGAGGGCTCGGTTTGTATAAAATATTATCGCCTGAAACGGTGACGGTCGCCGAGGGCGCGGTCATCGAGGACGGGGTCGTCATCCATTCGGGCAACGTGATCGGCGGCTCGGTCATCCTGCGGCGGGGCGCGGTGCTGTACCCCAACAACATCGTCGAAGATTCGGAGATCGGCGAGGAAGCCGAACTGACGGCCAGCGTCGTGCGGGGCGCGAAGGTCGGGCGCGGCGCGAAGGTCGGCCCATTCGCCAATCTCCGCGCGGGCGCGGTGGTCGGAGAAAACTGCCGCGTCGGCGATTTCGTGGAGATCAAAAACGCGGCCGTCGGCGCGGGGAGCAAAATCAGCCACCTCGCGTACGTGGGCGACGCGCGCGTGGGCGAAAACGTCAACATCGGCTGCGGCGTCGTGTTCTGCAATTTCGACGGAAGATCGAAGCATTTCACCGAGGTGGGCAGCGGCGCGTTCATCGGCAGCAACGCCAACCTCGTCGCACCCGTCAGGATCGGCGAAAACGCGTTCGTCGCCGCGGGCACGACCGTCACGCGCGACGTGCCCGCGGGCGCGTGCGTCATCGGCAGGGTGCGGCAGGAAGAGAGCGAGGGTATCCGCAAAAAGCGCTGTAAAAGTTCTCCCGGGGAAGGCTCCCGCGGGGAAGGGGGCGGGCTGTGAGCGCGCTGTTCGGCACGGACGGTATCCGCGGCGTCGCGGGGGAAGAACTCACGTCCCGCACGGCCTTCGCCCTCGGCAACGCGCTTTCCCGCCTCAAACAAAACCCCTGCGTGATCGTCGGGGAAGATACCCGCGTCTCTTCGGATATGCTCGCGCTCGCGCTGGCGGCGGGCGTCGCTTCGGGCGGGGGCGAGGTGCTCTGGGGCGGCGTCCTGCCCACGGCGGCAGTCTCTTACTGTGTCGCGGAGCGGAAGGCGGACTTCGGCGTCGTCGTCAGCGCGTCGCACAACCCCGCAAAGTACAACGGGCTGAAAGTGTTCGCGTCGGACGGGCGCAAACTTCCCGAAAAGCAGGAAAAGCGGTGCGAACATTACATGATGGGCGAATACGCCTTTGCCGGCCCGCTCTCCATGGGCAGGGTGCGTCCCCTCGGCGGGGCGGAGGGGTATGCTGCGCACCTTGCGGCGTGCTGTTCCCGCCCGCTCAAAGGCAAAAAATTCGCGCTCGACTGCGCCAACGGCGCGGCGGGGAAAATCGCGCCCGAAGTTTTTGCGCGCCTGGGCGCGGAAGTCGTCGCGTCGGGCGTCAACCGCGGCGGGCTCGACGTGAACGAAGGCTGCGGCGCGCTCCACCCCGAACGCATCCGCGCGATGACCCTCGAATCGGGCGCGGACGCGGGCTTCGCTTACGACGGAGACGCCGACCGCCTCGTCGCCTGCGACGAAAAGGGGAACATTGTTGACGGGGATAAGATCCTCTGCATTTTCGCCGCCCGCATGCAGGCGGACGGGAGTATGCGCGAAAGCGTCGCCGTGGGCACGACGCACACCAATACGGGCGCGGAGAATTTCCTCAAAAAACTCGGAATCCGCCTCATCCGCACCGACATCGGCGACAAATACGTCGCCGACGCGATGCAAAAGAGCGGCGCGCAGATCGGCGGCGAACAGTCGGGGCATATCATCCTCTCCGATTACGCTGTCACGGGAGACGGCATCCTGACGTCGGTGAAACTTGCGGAACTGGTCGCGGAAAAGAAACTTTCCCGCCTTGCGGACATCAGAATGCTCCCGCAGTACAACGCGAGCGTCAGGGTCAAAGACAAGGTGCGCGTCCTCGGCGACGAATACCTGCGCGGCTTCATCGACCGCGCGCGGCGGGGCGTTTCGCGCCTGGTGGTGCGCGCCTCGGGTACGGAACCCGTCGTGCGCATCTTTGCCGAGGCGGAGAGCATGAAGCAGGCAAGATCCGCCGTCGAGCGGGTTCGGGCGGAAATTCAGGCCGCCGAGGAGGGGTGAGATGTGCGGGATCATCGGCTGCGTGAGCGATAAAGACTGCTACGGCGCGCTGTACGACGGGCTCAAACGCCTGGAATACCGCGGGTACGACTCCGCGGGTATCGCCGTTCTGGGCGAAAAACTGTCCGTATTCAAAAAGAAGGGCGGCGTTTCCAATCTGTCCGCGTTCTATGCGCGCGGCGGCACGGGCATAGGCCACACCCGCTGGGCGACGCACGGCGCGCCTTCGGACGCGAACGCGCACCCGCACCGCGCGGGCAAGATCGCCCTCGTGCACAACGGCATCGTGGAAAATTACGCGGCGCTCAAAGCGGAACTGGAGGGGGAGGGCGAACGCTTTTCGTCCGAAACGGACAGCGAAGTCATCGCAAAACTCATCTCCCGCGCCTACCGCAAAGACCTGCTTTCCGCAGTCCGCGAAGGCCTTTCGCGCGCGGAAGGCGCGTACGCCGTCGCCGTCGTCGCGGAGGATAGGCCGGGCGAGTTGGTCGCGGCGAAAAACAAAAGCCCGCTCGTGGCGGGCAAAGGGGCTTCGGGGCTGTTCGTCTGCAGCGATATCCCCGCGCTCGCGGGAACAGCCGACTTTATCGCCCGCGCCGAGGACGGGGATTTCATCCGCATCGCGGACGGGCGCATCGATTTTTTCGATAAAAATTTAAATCCGGTCTGCCGCGATTTTACCCGCCCGCGGGAAGAACTGCGCGCGCTGTCGGTCGCGGGCGGCGGGTATTTCATGCGCGCGGAGATCGGCGAGATCCCGCGCGCCCTCGAAGACACCCTTTCCGCGCTGAAAAACGCAGACTTTGCGCCCTGCGCCCGCGCTCTGCGCTCGGCGGAAAGGATATTCGCCGTCGCCTGCGGCACGGCGTTCCACAGCGCGCTCGTCTTTGCCGACGTCGCCGAGCGGGAAGCGGGCGTGCCCGTGCTTTGCTGTACGGCGGGGGAATTCCGCTACCGCCCGCCCGTCATCGGCGAAGGCGACGTGCTCGTCGCCGTCAGCCAGAGCGGGGAAACGGCGGATACGCTCGAGGCGGTGCGCCTCGCGAAATCGCGCGGCGCGTACGTCGTCGCCGTCACCAATATCGGCAGTTCTTCCATCGAATCGCTCGCGGATTTTTGCATCGTCATGCGCGCGGGCGCGGAGATCGCCGTCGCCGCAACGAAAAGTTATAACTGTCAGCTCCTGTGCCTGTATTACCTCGCGGCGCAACTCCTCTTTTTCAAACGTGCGCGCCTGCCCGAGTGGTTTTCCGCGCTCGACCGCCTGCCCGAAGCGGCGCAGGCAGCCTTTTCCTGCTTTGCGGAAGCGGACGCGCTCGCCGACCGGCTCAAAGGCGCGGGTGCGATGTATTTCCTCGGCAGGGGTACAGACCTGTGCACGGCAAAGGAGGGCGCGCTCAAAGTCAAGGAGATCGCCCGCGTGTTCGCCGAAGGTTATCCCGCGGGGGAACTCAAACACGGTTCGCTCGCGCTGGTGGGGGAGGGCTTCCCCGTCGCGTGTATTTCGACTTGCGCGGCGCTTTTAAAAAAGAGCGAAAGCGCCCTCGCCGAAGTAAAATCGCGGGGCGGGTATTGCGCGCTCTTTTCGCAATATCCCCGGGCATTGGCGGAAAGCTGTGCCGATTTCAAATGCCTGCTCCCCGCCCTGCCCGAAGCGCTCATGCCCGCCGTCGCCGTCATCCCGCTGCAATATTTTGCCTATAAAATGTGCATCGGGCGGGGGTTCGATCCCGACAAGCCGCGCAACCTGGCAAAGAGCGTGACGGTGGAGTGAGGGGGTTCACACAAATTGCGCGCAAAGGCACGCAATTTGTCGTGATATTTAGGAAACCCCCAACGTTCGCCGTTTTGCAAACGGCTCTGCGTTCGGATTTTTCCTCTTCGGCGCTTTATAAGGGCTTGCACTATTACGCATGCGCCGAATTCACCTTTCCTGCCCGAGGCCGCGCGCCGCGGCAAATCGGGGGCTTATTCCGAAAAGTGTGATTTTCGGAAACGCAAGTGATTATTTAAGACATTGCGAAAAAGCAAAAAGCGTGGTTTTTGCTTTTTCGCGTAATTGTTTGAGTTCACGAAAACCTCGGCAAGCTGATGCCTGCGAATTTTCGTGATTTGAGGGGAAACCCGAGCGCGCGTCGCAACAAGGCGATGATGTGCATGCGGCGCATAATATTTGCCGCATAGCGTATATACGCTTGTTGCTCCTTTTTCCCAAAAATCTCACACCGCTGCGCGCGTTGCGATTTTTGGGAACCCTATT
>DWXC01000026.1 GCA_019119395.1 Candidatus Borkfalkia stercoripullorum
CGCCGACTAAAATCGGTTTCAGGTTCGGATTATACTCGTTTGGCGCAGAGAGAGGGATTTGAACCCTCGGTACCCTTGCGAGGTACACACGATTTCCAGTCGTGCTCCTTAGGCCGCTCAGACATCTCTGCAAAAACATACTTTTCGCACACAGATTTACCGCGCGCGCAATACTCATATAGTTTACAGGTTTCGCGGCGTTTTGTCAACGATTTTTCAGCCTGTTTTCGCATTTATTTCGCGCGGAAATTTCATGAAGACGGCAAAAGACGCAAAGTTTTCTTGTGGTTTGCGTCTCTTTGTGATATAATGTTTTACGCAACAGGAAAAAATGCGGCATGCGGCGCGCGTTGCGGCGCATCGGGAGATTTTATGGACAAGATCGCAAGTTTTACGGTAGACCATCTGAATCTTTTGCCGGGGGTATACCTTTCCCGCAGGGACGGAAAAACCGGCGTACAGGTTTCGACGTTCGATCTGCGATTTACCGCGCCAAACCGCGAGCCCGTCATGGACATGCCCGCCGTGCATACGATCGAACACCTCGGCGCGACGTACCTGCGCAACGGCGGCCGTAAAGACGAGGTCGTTTACTTCGGGCCTATGGGTTGCCGCACCGGTTTTTATCTGGTGATGTTCGGCGCGCTTTCCGCGGAAGACGTTTTGCCGCTCGTAAAGGATATGTGCGCGTTCATCCTTTCTTTTGAAGGGGAGATCCCCGGGGCGAAGCCGCAGGAATGCGGGAACTGGCTCGAACAGAATCTTCCCATGGCAAAATTTTATGCGGGAAGATATCTCGAACAGCTGACGCATTCCCCGAGAACGGAATATCCCCGCACGCGGTAAGGCGCACGGGGATCGGTTGCCGAATTTTCAATCAGTCGGGCACGTTTTCGATTTTTTTGAGATTGTATCGCGTATATTTTCCGCAAACGCTGAACGAATACCCGTCCAAAGTAAACTGAATGACGGGAATACCGGCCGGTTTTCCGAGGAAATAAATCTCTTTTCCGTAAAATTCGACCCTGCGCCACATGGCGGCGAGAGATCCCGCAACGTATTTGATATAACTTTCGCGCGCTGTCCAATGGACGTAAAAATCTGCGGAAGTCACAATCTCATACTTTTCCCGTTGGGTGAATTTATTGAGAACGGCGGGGCGCGGTTTTCCCGAAAGAGATTCTACATCCAGGCCGACTTCGTTTTTACCGACGGCCAAAGCCAACAGCCCTTTGCTGTGCGATGCGTTGAAAAACACTTTGTCGTTCTTGATATAAGGTTTACCGTTGATCGTTTTATTGATTTCCGCGTTCGGCAGATTGTAAAAGCGGGCGAGGACGTATCTTGTGAATTTTTCTGAATCCACGGAACAATAAGTGTAATAAATTTCGATCATGATTTTTCCGCCTTGCGGTTACTTCTATTATATTATAACATAATTTATACATATAGCAAGGGTTTTTGAAAAAAAGGAGCATAAAAAATGCAGAGATCGGAGCAGGCAAAGAAAAATTTTATGAGCGGGCTGAACTGCTCTCAGTCCGTCTTTCTCGCTTTTCGCGATCTGACCGGGCTTGACGAAAAGTCGGCGATGAAACTTTCCGCCCCGCTCGGCGGCGGCGTGGGCAGGATGCGCGAGATCTGCGGTACGGTAAGCGCGATGATGCTCGTGCTCGGTTGCGTGTTTTACGACGCGGATCACCCGACCACGGCGGAAAAATCGGCGCTCTATGCCCTCGAACAGGAACTTGCGGACAGGTTCAGGCAAAAATACGGCTCGATCGTCTGCCGCGAACTGCTCAAAGGCATCGTTTCGGACGCTTCGCCCGCGGCAGAGGAACGCACCGCGGAGTATTACAGGAAACGCCCGTGCCCCGACATGTGCGCCGAAGCCGCCGCCATGCTGGAGGGATTCCTCAAAGAAAAAGGCAAACTTTAATTCGCGGGGAAGGCATTGCGGATACGGCATTGCGCCGTGCGGACTCATTGCATCCGCCGTTCCCGGCGCGGCGGAGCGGCAGAATGCGGAGAAACAAAAAGACGCCGCGGCCCGCCGCGGCGGGCAAAAAAGGAGCAAAGGAATGAAGAATACACCTTTTCCCGAGATCAAAGGAAATTTCGGTTTCGGCTGCATGCGCCTGCCCGAAAAGGACGGAGGCATCGATCTTGCGGCGTTTTCCGAAATGGCGGACGCCTTTCTGGCGGCGGGATTCAACTATTTCGACACGGCGCACGGCTACCACGACGGACTCAGCGAACCCGCGATCCGCGAATGCGTCGCAAAGCGCTATCCGCGCGATCGGTTCGTGCTGACCGATAAACTTACGGACGAATATTTTTCTTCGCAGGAAGAGATCCGTCCGTTTTTCGAAAAACAGCTCGCGCTGTGCGGGGTGGAATACTTCGATTTTTACCTCATGCACGCGCAGAACGCCGCTTATTTCGAAAAATTCAAAAAATGCCGCGCATACGAGACGGCGCTCGAACTGAAAAAAGAGGGGAAGATCCGCCATTTCGGCATCTCCTTTCACGACGGCGCCGACGTGCTCGAACGCATTCTGAGCGAATATCCCGAAATCGAAACGGTGCAGCTTCAGATCAACTATGCCGACTTTGACGACCCTGCCGTGCAGGGCAGGGCGTGCGCGGAGGTGTGCAAGCGGCATCGTAAGCCCGTCATCGTCATGGAACCCGTAAAGGGCGGTATCCTTGCCCGCCTTCCCGAGGCGGCGGAAAAAGTTTTGCGCGCGGGCACGCAGGAGAGCTCCGCACGCTTTGCCATCCGCTACGCGGCGAGCTGCGAACAGGTCTATATGGTGCTTTCGGGCGTGAGCAACATGGCGCAAACGCTTGAAAACGTCGGATTCATGAAAGATTTCAGGCCGTTCACGGAAGAGGAAAGAGAACTTGCGGAAAAGGTCGCGGCGGTGTTCCGCGGGGCAGACCTCATCCCTTGTACTGCGTGCCGTTACTGTACGGCGGGATGCCCGAAAAACATTTCCATACCCGATCTGTTTTCGGATATGAACGCAAAGACGATGTACGGCGACTGGAACAGCGACTGGTATTACGGCGTACATACGGGCGGAAAGGGCAGGGCGCGCGACTGCATCGGATGCGGCAAGTGCGAAAGGGCTTGTCCCCAGCACCTTCCGATCCGCGAACTTCTCAAAAAAGTGTCCGCGACGTTCGATCGCGAAGGATAAAAATGCGGGCGAAATTTTTTGCGAACCGTTGACAGCCTCGTCTGACGGTTGTATAATGTAAGGGCTTACAATAAGTGATAAGGAGTTATTTATGTCTAAAACGAAGATTTTTGCAGACAGGAATCTGAAGATCGGCGACATCGACCCGAACATTTACGGCTCTTTTTTGGAGCATCTCGGCAGGGCGGTCTATGAGGGCATTTACGAACCCGGGCACCCCGCGGCGGATAAAGACGGTTTCCGCGAGGACGTCGTCTCGCTCATCCGCGAACTGGGCGTGCCCCTGGTGCGCTATCCCGGCGGCAACTTCGTTTCCGGTTACGACTGGAAGGATGGCGTCGGCAAAAAGTCGGACAGGAAAGTCCGCCTCGACCTCGCATGGGCGACGATAGAGCCCAACGAATTCGGCACGGACGAATTCATGAAGTGGTGCAAAAAGACGGGCATACAACCCATGCTCGCGTTCAATATGGGTACGGGAACGCCGAGAGATGCTCTCGAACTTTTCGAATACTGCAACTACCCTTCGGGCACGTATTATTCCGATCTCCGCCGCAAAAATGCGTCCGAACAGCCGTACGGCGTAAAATATTGGTGTATCGGCAACGAAATGGACGGCGACTGGCAGATCTGCGGCACGACGGCGGACGATTACGGCAGAAAGGCCGTGCAGACCATGCGCATGATCCGCAAGGCGGACGCGAAGCGCGCGGGCGAAGAGGGCGCGGTCAGGCTGGTCGTATGCGGCAGCAGCGCCGTGGAAATGCCGACCTATCCCGAGTGGGACAGGGTCGTGCTCGAACACACCTACGACGAGGCGGACTATATCTCCATGCACCGCTATTACGAGTATAAGGAGTCGGACAAGAATCCGCTCGAAGACTTCCTCGGCAGTGCGGACGATATGGCGCGCTTTATCGAGACCATCCGCGCGACCATCCGCTACGTGCGCGCGAAAAAGCGTTCGCGTCGCGACGTTTACATCAGTTTCGACGAGTGGAACATCTGGTCGCAGCATAAAAAACGCACAGAACCCAACTGGATCAGGGCGCCGCACCTCATCGAGGACGAATATACCTTCCGCGACATGCTCGTGTTCGGCGGCCTGCTCAACACGCTTTTGAACAATGCGGATATCGTCAAGGTCGCGTGCCTTGCGCAGCTTGTCAACGTCATCGCGCCCATCCTCACGCAAAAGGGCGGTGCGGCGATCCGCCAGACGATTTTTTACCCCTTCCGCTATGCGTCCGCCAACGGCAGGGGGGAGACCATCCGCTCCATCTCCACGGGCGGAACGTTCGACAGCGCTTACGGCAGCGCGAACTTCATCAACGAGGCGGTCACCCACAACCCCGAAAAGCGTGAAGTCTGCGTGTTCCTGTGCAACTATTCGCAGAGCGCGGAGGAGATCGAACTGGAACTGCGTTCCTTCGGTGATCTCAAATGCAGCGAATTTACCGTAATGGAAAGCAACGACCTTACCCTCTCCAACACGTTTGCCCGCCCCGACGCCGTAAAACCCGAGTCGCGCGAACCCGTCGCCGTTTCGGGCGAAGGCAAGGCGGAGTTCAGGGTCGCTCCCATGAGCTGGAACTTTTTGAAATTCACTTATTGAAAATAAAATCGTAAAAGAGAGAGCCCCCGCGCGGCAACGCCGCGCGGGGGCTCTTTCGCGTTTTTGACGATTTGTTGCTCCGCGCGGTTTGTGCCGCGCGTTTTTTCGTGCATCCGCGCATATCGTGCGAGGCGAAAAAATATAAATAAGTTACAGGATAAAGGGCGGGGCGATTTCGACAAAACATACCGTTTTGCGTCACAGGCGTATAAATTCTGACCCGCGCTTTTTTGTAAAATGGGAGGAGAAGAGTGAAAGTTCTCATTCTTAAAAAAAAGGCGGCGGCGTTTTTCTTTGCCGCGGCGGCGCTTGCAGTCGTTTTGTGCGTACTGCTCGCGTCGACGGGCGCGTACGCCGTATTTACGGGCGGCACGGTGCGCAAACTTCCGATCTATTCGGTGGAAACGGAAGAGAAAAAAATCTCCATTTCCTTCGACTGCGCATGGGGAACGGACTATACCGACGCGCTTTTGGAAGTGTTGGAGCGTGAGAACGTGCGCGCGACCTTCTTTATGGTCGAGTTCTGGGCGGAAAAATATCCCGAGTACGTCAAAAAGATAGACGAAAAGGGGCATGAGATCGGCACGCACAGCGCCACGCATTCCTATATGTCAAAACTCGGCGAAGAGCGGATACGGGAGGAGATCGCTTCTTCCTCGCAGGCGATCGAGGCGGTCACGGGCAAAAAAACGGAACTTTTCCGCCCGCCGTACGGGGACTACGACGATCTGCTCATTCAGACCGTCGGCGATATGGGGCTTTACAGTATTCAATGGGACGTCGACAGCCTCGACTGGAAAAATCTGTCCGCGAACGACATCGCCATGCGCGTCATAAACCGCGTGCGGAACGGGAGCATCATCCTGTGCCACAACAACGGCATGCACACGGCGGAGGCGCTTCCGATCATTTTGGATACGCTTAAAAACAAGGGGTATGAATTCGTGCCGATCGGCGAACTCATTTATCGGGAAAATTACACGATCGACGCAAACGGACGGCAGCACGCCGCGGCGTAGCGGCATAAATACGGAAAATACATCATGGAGGATCTTTTATGAACAGCACCGAGAAGAACAACAAAGTGTTCGTCATGGGCGAGATCGTGAGCGAAGCGAGCTTTTCTCACGAAGTGTACGGGGAAGGCTTTTACGAGCTGAAAGTCAAGGTGATGCGCCTTTCGGGGCAGGCGGATATTCTGCCCGTCACCGTGTCCGAACGGCTGATCGCCGACGGAGACCTGAAAACGGGCAAAACGCTCTGCGCGTTCGGGCAGTTCCGCTCGTACAATAAGATCGAAAACGGAAGGTCGAGGCTGATGCTCACCGTATTCGTGCGGGAACTCGCCGAAATGCCGCCCGCGAAAAATCCGAACAGCATCGTTTTGAGCGGCTATATCTGCAAGCCGCCCGTTTACCGCACGACCCCGTTCAACAGGGAGATCGCCGACCTGCTCGTCGCGGTCAACCGCGCATACAACAAGTCGGACTATATCCCGTGCATCGCCTGGGGCAGGAACGCGCGCTTCGTCAAAAATTTGCAGGTCGGGGATAAGATCGCCCTTTCGGGCAGGATACAGAGCCGCGAATATCAGAAAAAACTGTCCGATTACGAAGTGAAAACGATGACGGCTTACGAGGTCTCCATTTCAAAACTCGCCGCGTTTGACAGCGCCGACGACTTCGATCTCGACCGCGAGTTTTCCCTCTATACGGGAAGCGATGCCGAACATCACGAAACGCAATCGTAAAACCATGGCCCGCCTAATGGCGGGCTTTTTATATGCGGCGCGTTTTTTCTTGCAAAATCTGCCGTTTCTGCTATAATATAGGTATACGTCTGAAAGGAGAAAAACATTATGAAATGTGCAATTTACGGCGCGGGCGCAATGGGCACGGTGCTGGGCGCTTACATCGCCAAAGCGGGCAGGCAGGTCGATTTGATCAACCGCAACGAAAAACATATCGCGGCGCTCAAAGAGCGGGGCGCGCACATCGTCGGTACGGTTGATTTCGTGCAGAAGGTGAACGCGCTGCTGCCTTCGGAAATGAGCGGGAAATACGACGTCATCCTTCTCATGACCAAACAGCGCGAAAATGCGCAGATCGTTTCTTTCTTAAAAGAATATCTCGCGGAAGACGGCGCGCTGTGCACCTGCCAGAACGGGCTGCCCGAGCCGAAGGTGGCGGACATCATCGGGGCGGACAGGACGCTCGGCTGCGCCATCGCGTGGGGCGCGACTTTCCGCGGCGAGGGCGTTTCGGAACTCACTTCCGAGCCGTCCGCGCTCACCTTTTCGCTCGGGGCGTTCGGCAAGGGCAATCGTTTGCAGGACGTGAAAGAACTGCTCGGCTGTATGGGCAGCGTGACCGTGGAGGAGAATTTTATCGGCGCGCGCTGGTCGAAACTGCTCATCAACAGCGCGTTTTCGGGGCTTTCCACCGTCACCGGCGGCACGTTCGGCGAAGTTTCCGAAAAAAAAGCGCCGCGCCGGGTCGCGCAGAGCATCATCAAAGAGTGTATCGACGTCGCCAAGGCGGCGGGCATTTGCGTCGAGCCCGTGCAGGGGCATCGGATAGACAAACTGTTCGATTATAAAGGGTGGCTGAAAAAGAAAATTTCATACATGCTCATCCCCGTCGCCATGAAAAAGCACGCGCGGTTGATCTCGAGCATGTTGCAGGATCTGAAAAAGGGGAAGAAGTGCGAGATCGACTTCATCAACGGCGTCGTATGCGAATACGGCGAAAAATACGGCGTGCCGACCCCGTTCAACCGAAAGACGGTTGAAATCGTGCACGGCATCGAAGAGGGAAAATACCCCGTCTCGTTTGAAAATATCCGCCTGTACGACGGGCTTTTCAAAAAGTAAAAGAAAAAAATGATTCGGCGCGGAGGCATAAAAAAGCCCCCGCGTTTTTCTTTTGCCGGTAAAGGCGCGGTATTTTTAAAATAGATATTGCGTTTTTCGGGGAGGTGTGGTATACTGTACTTGCTCTCTAACAGAATAGTTTATTCCATAGGTTACATCGGCATAGGTGTACCCTTTTATTCCTATAGAATAATGTTAGAGAGCAAACACATTGAGGGGTGCATGCTAGGCGGGCGTTCCTTGATAGGAGCGCTTTTTTTTTCGGCCGCCCCGGAAAGAGGGGCGTTTTTTTTCGCCTTTCGGAATACAGCACGGGAGAAGAGTTTTATGGAGATCAGACAATGCAAGTATACGGAAGATTTTACCTATCCTGACGAAGAGGTACACTGCCATCTGTACAAGACGGATTTCCCCGACATGCACACGCACGATTATTGGGAATTTTTTATGATCGCAAACGGCTCGGTCACCCACCGCACCGAAAAAAAGACTGAAAAATTGACCAGGGGAGACCTGTTTCTGATCAGGCCGTTCGACAAGCACTGTTTCCGCAAGCCTTACGACGACGGGTATGAGGAACTCAACGTCATGGTGACGGACGCGCTGTTCCGCCGTATCGCTTCGACCGTACATCCCGATCTCTACGACATGATCGTATCTTTGGACGAGCCGTTGAAAATGAAAGTCGGAGAACCGGAGCGCAAACAATTTCTGGACGATCTGCACATCATACAGACGCTCAAAGACAAGGAACACGGCGCGATGCGGGCGATCATCGTGTTTATGTATCTCGACGTGCTCAAAGCGGTTTTTCTCCGTTCGATCCACAGCGAAAAGAGTTATCCTCAATGGCTGAACGAATTCATCGCAAAGGTACAACTCACCGAAAATATCTGCCTGCCCGTCGAGGAACTCTACAAGCTGACGCATTTCAGCCACAGCCACCTGACGAAGCTGTTCAAAGAGCATATGGGCTGTACGCTCAAGCAGTTTCTCACGGAGGCGCGCATGAACTATGCCGCGGGGCTTTTGCAGACGACCGATCTTCTTGTGTTGGACGTGGCGATGAAGTTGGGATACAGCAGCCTGAGCCATTTTAACCGCGCGTTCAAAGAGAGTTTCGGGGTCACCCCTTCGGAATACCGCACGGGCATCCGCGAAAAGACGCCCGCGGGGCGGGGCACGCAAAAATGATTTGAAAAAAATAAAAAAGGGCAAAGAGGAGGCTGATATAATAAAAAATCACAGGTTTTTGAGCGTTATCGGCAGGAAATCGAAAATTTTATCGGATATAATGTAGTTACAAGCAACAGTAACGGGGGACATTATGGCTACGATCGATTTGTGCGGACAATGGCGGCTCAAAGGCGGGGAGCATGATCTGACGGGAAACGTGCCCGGCGATATTACGGACGATCTTTTGCGCGCGGGTATCATTTCCGATCCCTATGTCGGGTACAATTATGCCGACTGCCTTTGGGTGCAGAAGCAGGAATGGTCGTACGAGCGCGAGTTTGACCTCGCCCGCGGTCTGTCTGATAAACAGATCCGGCTCGTTCTGAAAGGCGTGGACACATTTTCCGAGATCTATATCAACGGACGGCTGGTCGGAAAAACGGAGAGCATGCATCTTGAATATCGTTTTTCCGTACGGCCGTTTTTGCATGCCGGAAAAAACACCGTCCGCGTTCGCATGCTGCCCGTCTTTGACAAAATGGGCGAAAAGCCGCAGGAAAAGTATGAGAGCGTTTTCAACGCGAACCGTATTTTCGTCCGCAAAGCGCAGTGCCATTTCGGGTGGGACTGGGCGCCGAAATTTCCCGGGTACGGCATCTATCGGGAAGTTTATCTCGAATCGTACGGCGAGAATGAGATCGAAGAGGTGAAAGTCGTTCCGCATACAGACGGCGAGGTGAATTTTTTTGTCAGATGCACCCGCGCGCCGCACGGCAGGTTAACGTTGAGCGTTTCCTGCGAAGGGCAGACGGCGGCGGTTTTGGACGTTCCCGCGGAGGACAGCAAAAAGCTGATCAACGTGCGCATCGAAAATCCGCGGCTATGGTGGCCGAACGGGTACGGGGAACAGGCGTTATATACATATAAACTCACGCTTACGAAAGACGGGCAGACGCTCTCCGAAAAGGAAGGCCGTTTCGGCATCCGTGAAATATCGCTGGATAAATCGATGACGGACGCACAGAACAGCCGCTTCGCCTTCTGCGTGAACGGGCGCACGATCTTCGCGCGCGGCAGCAACTGGGTGCCCGCGGACATGATGACGGGCCGCATCACGGCGGAGCGCTACGGCGCGCTCCTTTCGGCGGCAAAGAGGGCGAACTTCAACATGCTCCGCGTGTGGGGCGGCGGCATTTATGAGAGCGATCTCTTTTACGACCTGTGCGACGAATACGGCATACTCATCTGGCAGGATTTCATGTTCGCCTGCCAGGAGATACCCGACGATATCCCCGAGTTTGCGAAGACGATCGGTGAAGAAGCCGCTTTTCAGGTCAAAAGGCTACGCAACCACCCCTGCGTTGCGTACTGGTGCGGCATCAACGAAACGCGCAGTTCTTTCAACCGTTTAGAGATCCGATACGGCGAATACGCGCTGAATATCCTTCTGCGCGGCATATGCGCCCATTACGACGGTACGCGCCCTTACGAGCGCTGTTCCCCGACGGGGTTTGCGGATATAGAAAACGACGCGTGTTACGGAGATGCGCACAACAACGTTTCCGAAACGTTCCTGTACGGCACATCTTTCAAGGGGTTCGAGGAATACGATTACGGCGAGCGCGACGAAAAGAGCGCCATCATGCAGAGGACGCGCAATTATTACCGCTACCTGGAAGAGACGGCGAACAATTTCTCTTCCGAATGCGCGGTCATCGGCGCTTGCAGTTATAAGAGCCTGCTGAAATTTCTGCCCGGGAACAAAGATACGGGCGTGGACGATCCCTTTTTCAAAGACCGTTTTTTGGGCAACCCTTATTCGCACGTCATGCCGAGTTTCATCGAAAGGCAGACGATCATTGCCGAAGCGCTGTACGGCGAGATCAAAGACCTCATGGATTTCGCGAAAAAAGCGAATGCGGCGCAGGCGGAGATCATGGCGGCGGAGATCGTCCATGCGCGCACCAACGGCCGTTCGCACGGGTTCCTCAACTGGATGTACAATGACATCTGGCCGACGGGCACGTGGTCGGTGATCGACTACTATCTCGACAAAAAGCCCGCTTATTATGCGATGAAGCGCTGTTTCGCGCCGACGGCGATGCAGTTCTGCCGCCTCGGCGACAAAATATCGCTGCGCGTGATGAGCGATACGCAGGCATTTTGCGCGGAGATCGAGTACGGCGTAAAGACGTACGGGGGGAAGATCGTGCGTTCGGAGCGCAAAAGGCTCGCTTCGGAATGCGGCGGCGTCGCCGTTTTCGACGTCGGGTTCCCTCTTGAGGAGGGGGATTACCTCTATGCGAAGGGCGGCGGGCTTTCGGCGGTGTACAACCTGCGGCGCTTTACGGATATGAAGTACGAGCCGCGTTACGCGTTCGAGGTGAAGCGGATTTCGGAGGACGAAGCGGAAGCCGTTCTGCGGGCGGAAACCTTTGTGCCGTGCGTGCGGATACTTACGGACGGAGAACCCGAAGACAATTATTTCGATCTGGATGCAGGCGAAGAAAAGAGAGTGCGCATACGCGGGAGTGCCGTCCGCGCGGATGCCGTCAGCTTTTTCGACGTCTGGGCCGAATAAAATTCATAGGAGGATAAAGATGAGGAAAGCGATAACCAGCGTGATACTGGCGTTTTTGCTGGTATTTACGGCGGTCGCGGCCGTCGGCTGCAACAAAGAAGGCGGCGGCGAACAGGGTCTGACGCTCACGGTCGGAGAAGTGCCGGCAAGCGCATATGTGGGGGAAACGGTCACTCTCCCCGCGGCGACGGCGACCGACGGGAAAGACGGCGACATTTCCGCTTCAATCAGGCTGACGGTGCAGAATTTAGACGACGACGGGGAGATCTACCGCGAGCCGATCTACGAACAGCCCGGCAACGTGGCGACGGAGTTCACGCCCGCGGGGCGGTATCTCGATTACAAGATCGTCTATAAGGTGACCAATTCCGCCGGCGTTACCGAACAGAAAGAGTTCGATTTCAAGGCCTTGGAGGACAACGAAGCGCCCGTATTGTCTTTGGACGACGCGGATTTTGACCTCGAAAAGGGTATATCCGTGACGGAGACGGAGGACATCGTTCTTCCCGACGTGAAGGGCGTGGATAAACCGCTCGACAACGACATCACCGCCCGCATCACCGTCATGATCCGCGACAAAGAGTCGGAAAAGATCGTCAAAACGATCACCAACGTGACGGACAAAACGCCGTTCAGGCTCACGCGGGGCAGTTACGAAGTCGTTTACAACCTTTCGGACACGGCGCAGAACGCGGCGGCTCCGCTTTCGTTCGGCCTCACCGTTTCCCCGCTCGATCATGAGAAAAATCTCCTTCTCGATGAGAAGAATTTCACGCTCGGGTTCGACTCGGCGTTCAACGAATTCGGAGAATTGGAGATCGGCAAAACGGCGAACGGCGTCACGAGTACGGGCATGAGCGTAGCGACTTTCCGCGCGACCAAGATCTTCGATCAGTACATCGCGCTGAACGCGAAGTTCGACAAGCCGAGTGCGGACGCTCCGGAAGCGTTTTACGACATTTCTTTCCGCGGCTCGCACAACAAGGATTCGGCAGAACCCACGGGGCAGGAAGGCGAATGGCCGCCCTTTATGATCATCCGCGTCTTTGAAAACCAGATACAGCTGCTCGCGACGGTCACCTCGCAGGTGAAGATGCAGTATACGAACGTCGGAGAAGGCGCGTATACCCTTATGGACGGGCAGTACCACAGCATTATCATCAAGGCGACCAGCGTAGGTACGGCTTCCGACAGCGCGGACGCGAAGATCGTCATGAGCCTTTGGATCGACGCGCTTCCGACGGAAGAGCCGACCATTTCCGCATACGTCACGCGCGGCGAAACGAACGTCGAGGACGTTGCCGGCGGCGTGCTCGGGAAGGACGATTTCGACATACTTTGGAACGAGAGCACGGGCGCGGGCTGGCTGAGCTTTGCGGGCGCCACCTGGGCGGTCGGCGCGAATGGGCTGTTCGGCGACGACAGGATGACCATCAAATCCCTGACCGTCTATCCCGCTGACACGCAGTCGTTCGACGTCGATCTCGAAGCGCCGGCGGTGACCGCTTCCGATACGGAGGAGAAGATTTACGTCGTCGGCAATCAGATCACGTTCCCGTCCGCGACGGCAAAGGACGGCGAAACGGACGTGACGGCGAACATCAAACTCAAAGTCATCGCCGAAGACGGCACGGCGACCGATCTGGACGGCTATACCTTTACGCCTACGGTGACGGGCCGCTACGACGTGTACTATTATGTGACGGACGCTGCGGGCAATATCGGCTACGCGCGGGTCGCGTTCAAGGTCAGCGAGGACGACAAGGTCAAACCCGAAATCAACGTTGACACGAGCGAGATCAAGGTGACGATCGGGCAGGCGTTCACGCTTCCCGCCGCTACGGTCACCGACAATGTGGACGGCGACATCCTTGCAGATCTCGTCATCGACGTGTACGGGCCTTATCAGAACTATTATATCGGCGTTCCCGGCGATTCGTACACGCTGTACGCGGCGGGCGAACACGAACTCGTGTACTACGTATACGACTTTGCGGGCAACTATTCCGAACAGCGCATCACCGTGACCGTCACGGGCGCGAAAGAGGGGAATCTGCTCAAAGATGCGGAAAACTTCGTCAACGTCACGCCGGAAGGCACGATCAGCCTCAACGGCAACGTCGAACAGGGCGCATGGTACAGGGGACAGTACATTTACGATCAGAAGGTCTCCATGGTCATGAGCGTGGACGGGCCGAATCCGATGATCCTCATCAACCTGCGCGGCGAATATAAAGACGAGATCTGGTGCAAGGGCCTCACGATGAAATTGCAGCCCAGCGGCATTTACCTTGGAACGTACGGCCACGACGTGCAGAACTTTGCGTCCGCGTCCAACCCGTTCAGCCGCGATTACGTCAAGGGCAAATTCGTGCTCTTTGAGTATCAGACGCGGAACATAACCGTCGGAAGCGATGAGTATGTTTGGGTGAGAGCGTGGTATAACGGCGAAGAGATCGAATGGACGAAGAAAGGCGTCGGCGTTCTCAACGATGAAGGCGGCGTGATGATCAAAGTATCCGATCTGGATGCCCGCTCCTGGGGCGCGGCGCATGCGGGGCCGTTCTACATCACCTGTCTGTACCCCGACGCGCAGCTCGTCGTCAAGGAGATCCGCATCGACGGCAAACCCGTCGAAAGCGATTACGAGATCCCCGAACCGCCCGCACCCGATTACGAAGGCCCGACGGGCGACACGGAGATCGTAGCGCGGGAAGGGGACTCGATCGAATTCAACGATGTCTACAACGCCGCAAACAAGCTCGGCACGCAAAGGATGACATTCAAACTCAAATTCGGAGATCTGACGGCGAACGGCCCGACGGCGATCGTTCAGTTCCTCGGCACGGGCAAGGATTATTGGGGCGACGGCGTCGCGCTCAAAATCATGAGCAACCGCATCTATCTTACGATCGGAGGCTGGGCGAACGGGATCGTCGCGGAATCGACGACGGAGATCGCATCCTCCATGTTCACGCAAAACGATATCTATACCTATTTCGATCTGCTCGTCACCTATATCGACGGCGGGGAAGGCAACATCACCGACATTCAGATAGACGTCTGGGTCGGAACGGACAGGAACGCGATGACGCAGGTCGTTTGGCTGGAAGGCGGCGACTACGTAACCGAAGGCGTTCTCAAGCTCAACATCGCAGACGTGTACGAAAAGTACAGCTCCGCATTCTTCAATGCGAACGGGCCGCTCAACATCTATTACTATGCCATTTCCGGTACGGGAAGCCTTGAGATCGGCAAAGTCGATTTCGCCGCGAACATGGCAGACGACGAAAACGAGGGCCCCGCGGTCAGCAATTACACCATCATGAATTCCGCGACCCAGAAAATCCTCGATTCCGCCGCGGCGGGCAAGGTCACCCTCACGCTCGACTGCAACAATTATGCGGCGAGCGACCAACTCATCCTGCAGATCGCAGGCAACGAGTTCACGCATTGGGGCAGCGGCATGTGCCTGTATATCTTCACGGACGGCTCGGTGTATTTCGCCGTCGGCAGCATGCAAAACCATACAAACATGGTAGCCTATGCGCGCGATACGGCGACGAACGAGAACATTCAGTTCGATTGCTGGGATCCCGCCGACGAAGATACGCATACTTTGGAGTTTTTGCTTACCTACAGTTATGCGGACGACGAGACGACGGTGACGGGCGTGAAGGCCGAATTCTGGTACGACGGCGAAAAAATTTCCTGGGGAAATTACGGCGATGCCTCGGGCGCGGTCGACGCGAACGGCGACATCAGCATTTCTTATGAAACCGAACTGAAAGACTGGAACGGCAACGTCATCACCGACCGCTCCCTTACGGAAACGGACGGCGTGTATATGGAGTGGATAGCGGGCAGCAACGAAGCGCAGTACAATATCAAAGTCGGCGTTTCTCAAGCACGATAAAAGAACCTGAGCCCGCGCGGCATCGCCGCGCGGGCGGATAAGGGGAGGTAAAATGCAAACAACGGAAAATTTGAACGAAGCCGGAGAGGTGATAACCCCTTCGGAGGAAGCAGAAAACAAAAAGAGCAAAAAACGCAAGGGGAAAAAGGTGGATTGGCAGCTTTATACGATGTTTATCCCCGGTTTCATTCTCCTGCTGGTGTTCAACTATGTCCCGATGGGCGGGCTCGTACTTGCGTTCAAGGACTATACGCCCGTGGGCGGCATTTGGGGAAGCCCCTGGTGCATCAATCCTTTTCAGAACTTTATCGATGCGCTGACGGGGCAGGGGTTTTGGCGCCTTGTCAGGAATACCGTTGCCATAGGCGGACTGAAACTCGTGTTCAGTTTTCCGTTGCCGATCTTTCTTGCATTGCTGTTCAACGAACTCAAAAACGGCATATTCAAAAAACTGGTGCAGACCATATCCTATTTGCCGTTCTTTATTTCCTGGGTCATCATCAGCGGTATCGCGTACATGTTTTTGGCGACCGATTACGGTTACATCAACATCGTGCTTGAAAAAATGGGGCTCGAGCCCGTGATGTGGTATACCGATCCGTCAAAATGGTGGGCGATACTCGTTATCACGCACATCTGGAAGAACACCGGCTGGGGCACGATCACCTTCCTTGCGGGGCTTGCGGCGATCAACCCCGACCTTTACGAGGCGGCGGCGATCGACGGCGCGGGCAAGTGGAAACAGACCCTGCACATCACCGTGCCCGGGCTCATGCCCGTCATCGGCATCACTTTCGCGCTCAGCGCGGCGAAAATTTTGCAGGACGATTTCGACCAGATCTACGCGCTCGTCGGCAACAACAGCGAATTGTATTCCACGGCTGAAGTTTTGGGTTCGTGGGCTTACCGAGTGTTCCGTTCCGGGTGGAACGGTTACGGCATGACGACGGCGGTCGGACTCTTGCAATCGATATGCGGGCTTGCGCTGATGTGGACGGCAAACATCATCGTGAAAAAATCCGGAAATCCGGGCGTTTGGTGAGGCGGCGATATGTTAAAAAGCAAAGGCGAAAAAGTTTTCAACGTATTTAACATCATACTCATGTGCCTGTTGTCGCTGGTGTTTATTTTGCCGTACTGGATGATCCTCATATCTTCCCTTACGGACGAGCTGGCGCTTATCCGCAACGGGTACGGGCTGTGGACGAACGATTTTTCGTTCGAGGCATACCGTTACATATTCACCACCAATCCGCTGATGATCCGATCCATTCTCAATTCGATCTTCATCGCGGTGGTCGGCGCGATCCTCACCCTCGTGGTGAGCATGCTGTACGCCTATCCGCTTTCGAGGCGTTCGACGAAGGGCAAGCGCTTCTTCTCCGTCTATTCGGTCATCACGATGCTGTTCGGCGGCGGGCTGATCCCGACCTTTCTCGTCGTTTCGACCTTCTTCGACGACAGCCTTCTCGCCATCATCGTACCGCAGGCAATGAGCGCGTGGTATGCCATACTTCTCAAAAACTACTATATGTCTCTTCCCGAATCGTTGGAAGAGGCCGCGCGGTTGGACGGCGCCGGGCATTACACGATCATGTTCCGCATCTATGTGCCTCTCTCCATGCCGATCAACGCGTCCATTCTTCTCTTTACGGCGGTCAGCCTGTGGAACAACTATACTTCGCCGATGATTTATCTCACGACGAAGGAAAAATTCCCCGTGCAGTACCTCGTTCAGCAGATCATGACTTCGCTCGACAGCATTTACGGCGGCGTTTCCACGGGCGTGACCCCGTCGCAGAGCGTAAAGATGGCGAGCATCGTGGTAGCGTCTCTGCCGATCATCATCGTGTACCCGTTCCTGCAGAAATACTTCATCAACGGCACGATCGTGGGCGGCGTCAAGGAATAATCATCTATCAAGGAGGAAAAACATGAAAAAGAGAGCGGTTTTATCCGTCGCGCTGAGCGCGGCGCTCGCGCTGGGATGCGCTTCGGCGCTGGTCGGCTGCGACAGGGGAACGACCCAATCGGGCAGGGAAGCGGACTATACGCTCACCTTTTACCGTTCCCGCAATTCGGGTATGACGGACGGATCTGACGAAGATCTCGTCACGCAGGCTTTGGAAGACAAATATTACGAGGAAACGGGAGACTCCGTCCGCCTCGTCATGAAAATGTATTCGGGCAACGACCTCTCCACGCAGGTAGACATCAACTACCCGAAGAGCAACACCGACCTCGAATGCGTGACGCATTACCTTTCCGACGCGGACGGCAGCGCCATTTCCAAATATGCGAAGGAAGAGGGCGCGACCGTGGATATGAAAGATCTTCTCGAAGAATACGGGCAGAACATTCTCAAAGCCATCCGCACGAACGACGAGGGGCATCTTGCAGAACGCGCCGCATGGTTCAAAAACGGGGACGAATGGGGCATGCACGCGATCCCCGGCGTGAGCGAGGAGAGCTGTTTTGCCGTTCTGCTGCGCAAAGACATGGTGCGCGCCGTGCAGGACGTTACGGGCATCGATCCCGAAGATTACGATATCGCCAACGACGAATACGGCAACCTGACTTTCAACGAATTCTATAAACTCATGTGGGCGATCAAGCAGAACGTGCAGGGCGTCACGTACCCGATCGTCGGCGCGCCCTGGGATATCGGCCGCGTTTTCGGCACGGCGTTCGGCGTAGACGCGTTCAACAATGCGTATGATGCCGACGGCAATTTCGTACCCAGCCAGCTTCAGCCCGAGTATGACAGGTATCTGCAGATGATGTGGCATTGGGCGAAAGACGGCGTCTGGGAGAAGGACGCTTCCGTCAACTCCGACGACAACCGTCTCACCGCGTTCGTGGCGGGGCAGGCCGCATGCTATATCGCCTATCCCGAGATCAAAAACCTGATCACGGTCGCACGCAGGGCGCAGGCTGCGAACCCCGGTTCGGAATATATGATCATCGCGCCGCTCGCGACTTCCACCGACATTTCCGATTACGATTATCTCTTCGAGGACACCGTGGACATCGCCAATCTCCCGACGGAAGCGAGCGGTGAGGGCGAACGGCAGGTCATCGGCAACCTGAGCAACCCGCGCGCGTTCTACGGGCTCATTCTGCCGTACATGAACGAACAGCCCGAAAATTATATCAAATTCATCGACTGGATGTATTCCGACGTGGAGAATTACGAACTTGCCAAGTACGGCATCAAGGGCACGCACTGGGTCGAAGGCGAGGACAAAGTCGTCGACGGCGTTAGTTACAAGACGTGGAAATATCCCGACCAGTATGCCGCGCAGTATCAGGAAAAGGCGCCTTATTCCGGAGCTTGGGAGATATTGGAAAACATCAACGTTTCCAACAGGCTGCGCTATGACTACAACACGCTGGAAACCAAATGGTACGTCAAAGTGACGAACGATTTCGAAACGTATTGCTCGGGGACGGAGGGCATCTGGATGGGCGAGATCCCGAGGGAACTCAACAGCGAAGCCGGTCACATCGGTGAATGGATCGAAAACGTGCGCGGCAAGGCATGGGCGGGCATCTACGGCGGCCCGAACAGGGATCAGACGCCCGCGGAACTTCTCGCCGAATATGCGGCGGATATGCAGGAAAAAGCGCCCAATTATCTCAAATACATCGCCGACGAACACAAAGCGGCACAGGATTATTTCGATCAGCTGTTTGCGGAAAAAGCATAAGGAGAGACGCGCGTGAAAAGGAGAAAGACGCTCATATGCACAATTCTCGCTCTCCTTCTGGCGTTGGCCGCCGTATTCGCTTCCTGCCGTTCGGCAGACGAGCCGTACGGCGACCCGGACGCCAACCGCGAGATCCCGCAGGGCTCGGTGCAGCTGACCATAGGCCCCGAGCCGGGAGAGCACGCCCTTATCGCGTTCAGCGCCGAACTTGACCCGCATTTTTTCAGTTATAACGTGGGCAGGAGCGGCGTGAACGGGCAGGGCGAAAACTGGGAATGCAAAGCGGAGGACTGGGATACGTACGTCGTGCCCCGCGTTCGCGACATGAACCTGCAACGCATCCGCGTCATGTTCCTTCCGTCGTGGGTGGCGGAAGAAGAGAGCAGTTATACAAACAGGGAATACACCTTCGAGTCGAAGGGCATGCAGTCCCTGTATAAAGTGCTCGATCTGGCGGACGAGCTCGATATTGACGTGAACCTCACGTATTGGGGTGCGGATTCTCCCTGCGAATGGCTGACGGATAAGAGCCTTGCGGGGTGGTGCGTCAACCCCGCCGAGGGCATGGAACAGCAATTCTGTGATATTTTTACCGACACGGTCAAATACCTCATGGACGAAAAGGGGTACGGGTGCATCAGGGAGATCACGATCTTCAACGAGCCGACAGGTATTTTCAAACCGTTCGGCAACGTCAAGGGCAACGGCATGTACTGCGACATCTGCCGCCTCATGCACGAAACGTTTGAAAAGGCGGGCATCCGCGACCGCGTGAAGTTCGCTCTGAGCGACGACACGAGCGACACGGTATGGCTCGCACAGACGTGCGCGCAGCTTTCGGATATCATGGACATCGCGAGTTCGCACAGTTATTACTGGGGCAACGAGCATACCAACGAACAGATGCAGAACAGCAGTCCGTACGCGTTCAAAAATTTCCATACGGTCATGGCGGATTATCCCGAGATCCCGCATTTCTTCGGTGAACTCGGCATGAATACGGGCATCGACACGCACACGGTGACCAACGCCGCGACGGCCGAACGCGGGCTGACCATTTCGCGCATCGTCGTCAACATGATCAACAGCGGTTCGGCGGGCGCGAGTTATTGGGTGCTGTTCAATCAATACTACGACGACGTCGATTCGCGCATCATGAATATGGGACTTTGGGCATTCGCCGACGAAGGTTACGTCTGCCGTCCCGTGTATTACGCGTACTCGCTCTTTACGCGGTTCGGGCAGAACGGTTCGGATATCTTTACGATCCAAAGCCCCGACCCGAACATCGCGGCGTTCGCGCTGCGCAGCCCCGAAGGGAAGTGGTCGTATTTCGTCGTCAACGACAGTGAGCGGGATATCTCGGTGTCCTTCCTCAACGAAGCGAAATTCCCTTCCGCGCTGAACAAATACGTGTACGACGAGAACAACGTGCCGACCGACAACAAGGTGATCCCTTCCTCGGGCAGAATGACTCCCGACGGCAGGGTGCTGACCGATACGATATCCGGCCGCAGTTTCGCCGTGTATGCCGAGTGAGGGCGAAAAGCGTATGAAAAAGAAATTATTATCCGTGTTCCTTGCCGCGGCGGTGGGCATGTCCTTTGCGGGATGTTCGGGCGGCGGCGAGGACGGCGGCAAGGAGGAAGTGACCGTGCCCGAAAACAGCATCGTTCTCGATATCGCCGCAGAAAGCAACGGCAGACGTATGAAGGGATTCGGCGCGGAGTGCGACCCGCTCTTCATATCCGAAAACGTGGGCGAGTCGGGCACGGACGAAAACGGCGCCGCATGGGAATGCAAAGAAGAGGATTGGGTAAACGTCATCGAACCGCGCATCGAAGAGATCAACTTGCAGCGCATGCGCGTCATGCTCTGCCCGAGTTATTTCTGCCCGACGTACGAACAGTACGCTTCCAAAAATTACGCCTGGGCGTCCGAAGAAATGTCTTCCGTCTATCAGGTGCTGGAAACGGCGCAAAAATCGGATATCACCGTCAATCTGACCTATTGGGGCGTGGACGCGCTCAAATGTCCTTGGCTTGCGGCGTCGCAGGAGGGCTGGATGAGCTTCCCCAAAGCGGAATACGAGGAAGCGTTCTGCGAGATGTTTGCGGACGCGGTCAAATATCTTAAAGAAGACAGGGGATACACCTGCATCCGCGAGATCACGATCTTCAACGAGCCCAATTCTTACGGGTTCGAAAACTATGCGCGCATCTGCCGCATGATGAACGAAAAGTTTATCGGGGCGGGGCTGCGTGACGGCGTGGAATTCAACCTTTCCGACACCGCGGAAAACAAGGACTGGCTGGAACGCTGCGCGAAGGAATTGAGCGATATATCCGATTTTTTGAACGCGCACACGTATTCTTTCGGTTACGGCATGACCAATCGCGAGATCTACGAGGCGTGCCTGGACTGGGTGTCGCGCATGGAAGGCTGCGGCCAGGATCTTTACTTCAACGAATTCGGCACGAACAAAGCGACCTCTTCGCATACGGCGAGCGACAATTTCGACCCCGAACGCGGGCTTGAAATTTGCCGCATCGCGGCGAACATGGTCAACGCGGGCATCGTCGGGGCGAGTTACTGGGTGCTGTTCAGCCAGCTGTATAACCGCGAGGAAGTCGGGCGGTACATGGATATGGGGCTGTGGGGGTGCGCGAACGAGGGTTATGCCTGCCGTCCCGTGTTTTACGCCTACACCTTGCTCACCCGCTTCGTGCCCGCGGGCGCGCACATTTACCCGATCTCTTCGGCGGATGAAAACATCGTCGCATTCGCGGTCAGAACGCCTTCGGGCAAGTGGAGTTACGTCGCGGTGAACAATTCCGACGAAGCGAAAAAACTCGCGTTCCGCAACGCGGGCGAAGCGCCCGAAGGGAGCGTGAAAAAGTACGTCTACGACGTGAAAAACGTTCCGACGGACAACCGCGTCATCACGGCGTATACCGAAATCGGGTGCGTGCAGGAATACCTGTTCGACGAACTCGGCGGGCAGTCCGTCGCCGTATACACGCAGTTATGACGGGCCGCGAGAAAAAACTGCTCCTTCCGTACTGGAAGAGCGAAATCGTTTACGAAGAACCTGTTTTGCTCGTGCGGAGCCGCGACGGCGGCTTCGCACCCAAAAAGATGATGTATCCCGTCCGGGAAGTGCTCGCCGTGCGCAGGGCGGACGGCGGCAGGGCGCGGTTTTCGGCTCCCGGGGATTACTTTGTGCGGGGCGGGGAACTTTGCTTTCCCCAAGATACCGCGCTTCCGCACCTCGATTACGGGGAAATGTATTTGGATGAGCCGAACGGCCTGCGCGTCGCATCTATTAAGGAACGAGGGAAATTTCTGCGCACGGAAAACGGCGTGTTTTTCAACGGATATGCAGTGCTTTTTACCTACCGCACGGAAAAAAAGTTTCTCATGCCGCCGCCCGAAAAGCAAAGCGCGGCGGTCGCCGTGCGCGAAAGGCTTCGTAACAGAGAGAATCTGAATTTTGTTTTTTACGGCGACAGCATCACCACGGGCGTCAATGCGTCGGGGTATTTCAACATTCGGCCGCATACGCCCGTCTTTTCGCAACTTGCGGTGCGGGCGCTGCGCGAGCGTTTCGGCTATATCGGCCAGACGGACATCGCGCACGTCAACACGGCGGAAGGCGGTTGGACTTCCATTCAAGGATTGGAACGCCTGCAAGAGCGGGTTCTGGACAAAAAACCCGACGTGCTGTTTTTGGGCTTCGGCATGAACGACGGCGGGGGAAAACCGAACCCTTCGTTCGGCGCAGCCTTCGGCGAACGCATGGAAGAAATGGTCGGGAAAGTGCATGCGGCGTTTCCCGATTGCCTCATCGTGCTGGCTTCGCCGATGATGCCGAATGCGGACGCGCTCAATTACGACGAAAATTACCCCGTTCTGTCCAACCAGCCGCAGTGCGCCGCCGCGCTCGAAAAGATCGCGCTTTCGCATGAAAATACGGCGTTCATCGACGTATCGCGCTATTCGGCGCGCATCGCGGAAAGAAAAGAATTTCACGACATGGGCGACACGATGGTGCATCCGAACGATTTTATCGCGCGGCTGTACGCGCAGATGTTTCTCAACTTGTTTATCGATGATAAGGAGGCTATATGAAAAAAATTTTGGCGTTGTTGCTTTCGTTCTGCTTTGTGCTGGGGTTCGCCGCGGGATGCTCGGACGGAGAAAAAGACCCCGGCGGCAACGGGAATACGCCCGTAGACCCGCTCCCCGGAGGGGATGAGGAAGAACTCCTCTCCGTGGAAGAGATCCTCGAAAAGGCGGAAGCGGACGATCTGACATGCCCTTCCTATGAAGCGGACAAATACCTTTTGCCGATTTGGGAGAGCCAGATCGTGTACAACGAGACCGTTTGCTTTATTCAGAACGAGGACGGCACGTATCCCGTCGAGCAGCTCGCGTATCCCGTCGCAAAGGTGCTCGAAGTGCGCGATTCCACCCTCGGTACGCTGTACGAGGAGGGGAAGGATTACGAGATCGCCGAAGGCGGCATCCGCCTTTTGGCGGATACGTCCGTCACGCATTTCGCGTTCGACGAATTTTACCTGAAAGAAGCGCCTTCGTCCACCGCCGCGGTCGAATCGGTCAAACACCCGGGCCGCTATCTCAAACTCGGCGACGGCGGGTACTTCTATTCCCGCCAGGTCTGCGTCACATATATCCGCACCGAAAAATACGCCGGGCCGCAGGTGCGCGACGATTCGAAGTTCATTCCCGAAACGATCGCAAAATTGCAGAACAAAGAAGATCTGAGCATTGTTTTCTACGGCGACAGCATAACGACGGGCAGCAGCGTCAGCGGCTGGCAGTTCGCCAACATTGAACCGTATACGCCGATCTTCAGCGACATGATCGTCGCGGATCTGGAGCGCTTTTACGGGTATGACGGCGTCGAAAGTCACAACACCGCGGTGGGCGGATGGACGGCCGCGGGCGCAAAGACGAGCGAAAACGTCACCGACAGGGTGATCGCTTACAGCCCCGATCTCGTGGTGCTTGCATTCGGCATGAACGATGCCGGCGGGGCGATCAACCCCGATTTCCGTCAGACTTTCCAGACGAACATCGAGACGATCATCACGTACACGAGGCGCTTTTTGCCCGCATGCGAGTTTCTTCTCGTTTCCACGATGCTTCCCAATCCCGACGGCAAGGGCAATCTTGCCAATCACAGAGACTGCAAGCAGGCGCTGGAAAATCTCGTGAACGAATACGAGGGCGTGGCGCTGGCGGACATGACTTCCATGAGCGACTGGCTTTTGGAACGCAAAGAATTTCAGGACATGGGAGACAATCTCGTTCATCCCACAGATTTTCTGTCGCGCATTTACGCGCAGGTCATTCTGAATTCACTGTTGGTAAGCGATTAAATTTACGGAGACTGGCTATGTTAATTACAATCAAGAAAGAGGACTGCGCGGACACAATGAAAAAATTGAGACCCATCCTCGAAACGCTGCAGGACGGGGCGACGCTCTCTTTCGAAAAAGGTACATATCATTTCAACAGGGAAAACTATTTTTCGGGCTGGTTCAGCAAATTTCCCTGCCTGATCGGGACGCTGAACATCGCCTTTTACCTGAAAGGCAAAAAGAACGTCGTGATAGACGGCGGCGGCAGCGAGTTCATATTCCACGGCAGGGTGACGCCCTTTCTTTTGGAAGGATGCGAAAACATCGAGATCCGCAATTTGACCGTCGACTACGACCGCCCTTTTTACTCGCAGGCGGAGATCCTCGAGGTGTGCGGCGGCGAAGTCCGTCTGAAATTCGATGAAGGATTCCCTTACAGGGTGGAGGGCAACAACCTGATTTTTTATGCGGACGATTGGGAGAACCGCCTCGATAAATGCATCACCATGCTGCAGGAGTTCGACCCGAAAACGCGCGCGCCCGCCTACAATTCCGATACCATACTCTGCCGCATCGGAGACGGCGTCGCCGTGTCCGAATCAGCACCGCTGGCGATGACGCTTTACAAGGCAAAGGACGGGGGAGACGGTACGGTCGTGCTGTACGGGGAAAAACCCTTCCACTTCAAGGTGGGAAACAAACTCGAATTTTGCCACGAGGACAGGGAAAACAACGCTTTCCTCGTCTATGGTAGCGAAAACGTGGCGCTCAGGGATGTTTTTATCCGTCATTGCGGCGCGTTCGGGGTCATGGGCGTCACGACAAAAGACCTCACGCTCGAACGGGTGCATACGGCGCTCGACAAAAAGTCGAAGGGGCTGGTCAGCACCAATGCCGATTCGGTGCATATCATTCATTGTTACGGCAAACTGACCATACGCGACTGCGTGTTCGAGAATATGCTCGACGACGCGCTCAACGTACACGGGCAGTTCATGGAAGTGGTGGATAAACCCGACGCGCACAGTTTGCTCGTGCGCTGCAAATTGTGGGGGTATAACGGGATCGAGATCTACCGCAAGGGCAAAAAGGTCAACCTGTACAGCCAAAACACGATCAACAACATCGGCGTTTACACCGTAAAAGATGCGCAATATCTGCCCGACAACGACTATGCGGACGTACTGCTCACCTTCGAGGAAGAGATCGAGGGCGAAGTGCTGCACGGCTTTGTCGAGAATTTCGAGATGATGCCCGAACTCCTCGTGCAGAGGGTAAAAACGGGCAGAAACCGCCCGCGCGGCTTTCTCATCCAGACAAACAAGCCCGTTTTGGTGGAAGAGTGCGAATTTTACAACAGCAATTTTGCGATCAACATCACTTCCGACTGCACGTATTGGTACGAATCGGGGCCCGTGCGCGACGTTACGATACGCAACAACAAATTCATCGACTGCAATTACAGTTGGGGCGAAGCGCCGATCGGCATCACACCCGAATACGAAACGTGCGAAGAAGCGCGCTATTACCATAAGGGCATTTCCGTGCTTGGCAACGAGTTCTATTCTTTCACGGGCGGCATGATCTATGCGGTCGGCGTGGACGGGCTGCGCGTGCGCGGCAACAAATTCGTCGTGACGGACACCTATCCGCGCCGCTTCGACACCCCGAAATACACGCTGCGCAACTGCAACAACTGCGATCTGGAGTGAACGGCGTTGAAAGACAGGATACTTCGACTGCTCCGCGCGGCGGCAAAAGCGTACAAAGAATTCAAGAGCGGATTCCGCCTCGGCGCGGACGGCAAAGAGGCGTTTTCCGCCGTTCTCCGCTCTCTGGAAAATTCGCTCGGGCAATACTGCCTGCAATACGATTATCTTTGCGGCGCGGATTCCGCAAAGACGGACGGGATCACGCAAAATTACGTGCCCGCCCCGGGGGATGCGGTGCTCATGGATCTTTCCGTGGGGAAAGACGGCGTGTGGTGCGACGTGTGCCGCACTTTCTTCGTGGGGTATGCCGACCGAAAGCAGAGGGCGGATTTTGCGGCATTGAAAGGGGCGCTCCGCGCGGGCGAAAAGATATTATGCGCGGGCGCGCGTGCGGAAGATGTTTTCGGCGCGGTAAACGGCGCTTTGGGCGGCGAGCTCGTCCACCATGCGGGGCATCTTTTCGGAACGGGGCCGCTCATGCCTCCGCGCTTTATGCGGGGCGAACGGGCGGTTTTGGAAGAGGGCTCGTTCGCGACTCTCGAACCGGGGCTGTATCGTAAAAATTTCGGCATCCGCATCGAAAACGATTATTTTATCGGCGGCAATGCGGAAAACCTGTTTGAAGGGCTCATGCCGCTCGAATTGGAGGATTATATATTGCAATGAACAAGTTGATCTGCGGGGCGTACGCCGTGCTTTTGACCCCGTTTGCGGGCGGCAAGCCCGATCTTTCGGCTTATGCCGATCAGATCGCCCGCCTGAACCGCACGGGGATAAAGGGGTATACCGTCAACGGCAGTACGGGCGAATTCGTGTGCATGAGCCTGAACGAACAGATGTCCCTGACGGATACGGCGGCGGAACGCGCGGCGGCGGGGAAAGGACTCGTGGTCAGCGCCTGTACCGCCTGTGCGGCGGATACCCTGCGCCTGGCGCGCCACGCGCATTCCGCGGGAGCAAAGGCGGTGCTCGTATGCCCGCCCTATTATTTCACGCACACGCAGGAACAGATACGCGATTATTTCCTTACGGTCGCGGAGTGCTCGCCCGTGCCCGTTCTGCTCTACAACATCCCGTTTTTCACGCAGGAGATCGCCGTGGATACGGTGCTTTCCCTCATCGGGCACGAAAACATCGCAGGGATCAAGGACAGCAGCGCGAACATGAAGCGCCTCATGCACTTCGTTTACGCGGCGAAGGGGAAAAATTTTTCCGTCCTTACGGGTACGGACGATATCCTGTTCCCCGCTCTGGCGGCCGGCTGCGACGGCAGCATGACCGCGTTTGCGTCCGTTTTTCCCGATGACGTATGCGCGATTTACGATTTTATGGACTTAAAACAAGAAGAAAAGGCGCGCGCCGTGCAGGAAAGGCTTTTGCCGCTTCTGCGCAAGGCGGACGCGCTTCCTTTCCCGAAAGGATATAAACTGGCGATGCAGGAGGCGTCGGGGATCGCCTTCGGCGACAAGGAGGACGAATGAAAGCCGCCGTCTGGACAGGAAAAGACAAAATAGAGGTGCGCGAACTTCCGATCCCCGAGATCGGCGTGGAGGAAGCGCTGATCAGGGTCTGCGCGGCAGGGGTCTGCGCGACCGACTACCATATCATTTCGGGGCAGCTTGCCATCGGCAGGCCGCCCAACGTACAGGGCCACGAGATCTGCGGCAGGATCGAAAAGATCAATTCTTCCCGCAAAGATCTCTCCGTCGGGCAGAGGTGCGTGATCGCCACGTCGATCGGCTGCGGAAAGTGCGCCTATTGCCGCGAGGGCAAGCAATATCTTTGCAAAGACAGTTCGGAGATCGGGTTTTATCCTCACAACGGAGGGTATGCCGAGTACGTGAAGGTGCCCGTCTCCTGTATCGTGCCTATCCCCGACGAAGTGAGCGACCTTGCGGGCAGCATCCTCGAAAGCGTCGTCTGCCCTGCGGAATCTCTGATGCGCGTCGGCATTCCGTTCGGCTCGACCGTGCTCGTCACGGGCGCGGGGGCGGCGGCGCTCGGGTACATCGCCGTGGCGAAAGCGCTCGGCGCGGGGAAGATCATATCCCTCGTTCGGCGCGAGGAGAAGGCGCGGCTCGTTTTGCGTTTCGGCGCGGACGAAGCGGTGGATTCGTCGAAAGTCGGAAACGTCGAAGAAGAGATCTTGTCCCGCACGGGCGGCGAAGGGGCTGACGTCGTGATCGAAACGACGGGCGCGCCCGCGATCATTTCCGCCTGCCCGTTTTATTGCAAAAAGGGAGGGCGCATCGTGCAGTACGGCATCCCTGCCGACGGAGATACCGTCACCGTGCCCGTCAAAAGGCTGGTCACGGGCGAGATCGCAGTATACGGGACGGTGGGCAACACGAAGGCGTGGTATCCGCTCATCGAAATGATAAAAAGCGGCAGGCTGAACGTGGAGAAGATGGTCACGCATACCTTCCGCATCGAAGAGATCGACCGGGCGTTCGATCTGTACAGGAATCATGACAAATCGCTCATCAAGGCGGTAATTTTATTTGACGGAGAACAAGGAAAATGAAGATAACGGACATCGAGGCGATCGTCGTCAGGCAGGATAAAGTGAAGATGATCGGAGACGGCAGTCAGGATACGGTCGTCGTATTGGTACATACAGACGAGGGCATCACGGGCATCGGAGAGGTGGACAGCGCGCCCGAGGTGGTCAAGGCGATCATCGAAGCGCCCGCGTCGCACATGCAATGCAGGGGGCTGAAAGATATCCTCGTAGGGGAAGACCCGCTCAACGTGGAATATCTCTGGCACAAAATGTACTACTATAGTTATTACTATACCCGCAGGAGCGTCGGCATCCACGCGATGAGCGGGATAGACATCGCCCTTTGGGACATTGCGGGCAAAAAACTCGGCGTGCCCGTTTCGAGGCTGATCGGCGGGCGCTTCCGCGAAACCATTCCCGCCTATTGCAGCGTGCTGATGCCCGAAACGGAAGGCGAGATCGAGCGGCTCGTCGAACATCACAAAAAGGAATGCAACTATAAGGGGTTCAAATTCGGCTGGGGCGCGCTCGGCAAGAGCGAAAAGCGCGACGTGGAACTGGTGCGCGCGTGCAGGAAAGCAGTCGGCCCGGACGCGAAACTGATGATCGACATCGGCATGGCGTGGACGGATTACAAGAGCGCGCTGCGTATCGCAAAACAGTACGAAAAGGAAGACCTTTACTGGCTGGAAGAGCCGTTTGCACCCGACCGTACCGAAGATTTCAAAAAACTTTCCGATTCGATGAGCATCAGCCTCGCGTCGGGCGAGGAGTTCGGCACGGTATACGAATTCCGCGACATGATCGAACGCGGCGGCGTCGACATCGTGCAGCCGGACATGAGCCGTTGCGGCGGCATCACCGTGGCGAAAAAGATCGCCGACCTTGCGCAGATGCACGGCAAAAAACTCATCCCGCACGCCTTCAAAACGGGCATCCTCATGGCGGCGACGCTGCAGCTGATCGCGGCGATCCCGAATGCGGACATGCTGGAATACTGCGCGCAGGAAACGGTTTTAAGCAAGAGCCTCGTGCGGCATCATTTCAGGCTGGATAAAGACGGAAACGTCGCGATCCCCGACCTTCCGGGCCTCGGGATCGAACTGAACACGGAAACTTTGGAAAGATACAGGAGGGGTTAAAATGAACGTGCTTGCGGTCGGGTGTCATCCCGACGATCTGGAAATGAACTGCGGCGGCACGCTGGCAAAGTGCGCCGCGCGCGGCGACAAGGTGACGATGGTCACGCTCGCCAGCGGGAACGTCGGGCATAAACTGTATACCAAAGAGGAGATCGCCGCCATCCGCCTGGAAGAGGCGCGCGCGTCCGCAAAGGTCATCGGCGCGGATTATATTTGTCTTGGGCTCGACGACATGTTTGTCCGCCGCGATTATGACAAGGGGGTGCGCATGGTGTCCGACGTGATCAGGAAGGTAAAGCCCGACTTTATCATCACGCACGGGAAGGACGAATACATGGTCGACCACAGCATAACAAGCACGATCGTGTTCGACGCGACCATGGCGGCGACGGTGAAACTGTTCCCGTCCGATTATCCCGAATACGACAAATTCACGCCGATCTATTATATGGAAAATACGATGCTCGTCAATTCCTTCCCCGATGAATTTGTGGACATCGGCGATACGATCGACACCAAACTCGAAATGTTCGCCTGTCACAAGAGCCAGATCGAATGGCTGAAAGTGCACGACGATTACGACATCCTCGCCGCGGTGAAGAACTTCGCGAGAACGCGCGGGTATCAATGCGACACGAAATATGTGGAGGGCTTCTGCCTCTGCAAGCAAGCGCACCACCTGCCGCTCAAAAGGTATCTGCCTTAAAATTTTTGCGCGAAATTTTTTCGGCGGGGGATTGAAATCGCGCGAACAATGTGTTAATATAGATATCGAAAATTCAATTTCGGAGCGGTTTTTTATGAACGCATCTCCTTTGGAAAAGAGCGCCTGGATCTCATCGGGCGCGCACATCGTCAACTTCGGGAACGATTATCCGAAAAACGCCTTCATGTTCCGCAGAAAACTGCGCCTCCGCGACGGCGGCGGGCGGTTTCTCGTATATCTCGCGGGGCTCGGCTTCCATGAATTGTACGTAAACGGCGAAAGGGTCGGCGATTCTTATCTCGAGCCCGCCTTTTCCGCATACGACAAGACGGTCTATTACAACGTTTACGACGTGAGCGGGCTTGTCCGCGCGGGCGAAAACGTGTTCGGCGTACTGCTCGGCAACGGCTGGTACAATCAGAACGCGCGCGACGTATGGAACTTCTATTCGGCCTCGTGGAGAGAAATGCCCAAACTTGCCTTCTGCCTTTGCAGGGACGGAAAGCCGCTCCTTCGTTCGGACGGGCGCTGGAAGGCGAACGGCGACGGGCCGATCGTCTTTAACGACCTGCGGCAGGGCGAATATTACGACGCGCGCAAAGAAGGCGGTTTTTTTGCGGCGGATTACGACGATTCGCTTTGGGCTTCCGCGGAGATCTGCGCGCCGCCCGGCGGCAGGCTGAAAAAGCAGGAAATGCCCGCCGTAAAGATCGTCGAAGAACGCCGCCCCCGTTCCGTCGTGCGGCAAGGCGGCAAATTTCTCGTCGATTTCGGCGCGAACCTTGCGGGCTGCGTGCGCATCTGCATGCGCGGGGCGCGCGGGCAGGAACTGGTCATCCGTTACGGCGAAACTCTGGACGGGGACGGGATTCTGGATACCGAAAAGACTTCCCGCTATCTTGAATCGGGCGCGTCGCAGACAGACCGCTATATCTTCAAGGGGGAAGGCACGGAGATTTGGCACGCGCGCTTTGTCTATCACGGCTTCCGCTACGCGGAGATCTCGGGCGCGGACAGCCTTCCCGAAGGCGGCGTGACGGCGCTTTTCATGCGCACGGGGTTTGAACGGATCGGCCGCTTTTCCTGCAGCGATCCGCTGTTTGAAAAGATCTTTTGCGCGGGCGTCCGCTCTTTCGAGTGCAATTATCATTCCATTCCCACCGACTGCCCGCACAGGGAAAAGAACGGCTGGACGGGCGACGCGCAGCTCTCCTGCGAACAGTCGGTCAAAAACTTCGATATGCTTTCCAGCTACAAAAAGTGGCTGGGGGATCTGACCGATGCGCAGAGGCTCACGGGGCAGCTTCCCGGCATCGCGCCCACATCGGGCTGGGGCTACAATTGGGGCAGCGGGCCCGCGTGGGACGTCGCCCTGTTCGAACTTCCGCACCAATGCTATCTGCATTACGGGGATACGGATATCGTAAAACAGACGTATCCCGCGGCGAAAAAGTACGAGCGCTACATGCGTTCGCGCATGCGCGGCGGGCTGGCAATGTACGGTTTGGGGGACTGGTGCGGCCCGACGCGTGCGGAGGGGTTCGTCCTGTGCGACAACCGCCTTTCCGATTCCGTTTATTGCTGTTACATGACGCGAATCCTTGCCGAAATGGCGGAGGTGTGCGGCGACGCGCGCGCCGCGCGCGTATACGAGGGCAGGGCGGAAAAGATACGCTCCGCGATACGCAAAGCGTATCTTTGCGACGAAACTTCGCTCAAAAGCATGACGGCGCTTTCCATGTTTCTGCATTACGGCATCGTAAACGACGGCGAAGAGCGCGCGCGGTATGCCGCGATGCTGGACGCGTGCGTCCGCGAAAACGGCTACGGGATGCTGGTCGGCATACTCGGCGCGAAGTGCGTGCTCAACGCCCTCGCGGAAAACGGCTATGCCGAGACCGCCGTGAAGATGCTTGAAAACACGGAGTACCCTTCGTACGGGCATTGGATCGAAAACGGCGCGACGACCTTCCATGAGGATTGGGAAAGTTCTTTTTCCCTCGATCATCACATGTTCAGCGACGTAGTCGCGTGGATGTACAAATATATTGCGGGATTGAAGCCGCTCTCGCCGGGGTTTTGCGAATTTTCCGTCGCGCCGCTGTGCACGGAATACGTGCGGGAAGCGGAAACGGAATATGTTTGCCCGTACGGCAAAATTTTCGTCTCTTACCGCAGAGCGGAAAAATTCGTCATCCGCGTCCGCGTGCCGCAGGGCACGGTGTGCCGCCTGAAAATGCCGTCGGGCAAAGAGAAGCGGCTTTCCGAAGGGGAGTACGAATTTTCCGAATGAGCTGCGGGCGCACCGCCCGCAATATAAATAATCTAAAAAATCCAAAACGATCGGGCGCGGAGCGCGGGTTTTCCCCGCGCTCCGCGCCTTTGCAATGCGCGCAGAGGCACGCGCACACGCGCGCAAATAAAGCGTTCCGTTCTTTTTGCAAAATTTATACAGGGCATAAAAATTCGTGATAATTTGAATTTCGCTCCCGCATTTGACAAATCGGGAGCCGTCGGCTATAATCGTGGCATAAATGATTCAGGCAGCAAAGGCGCTGCGGTGTGCTTTCGGAAAAGAGAGGACTCCGCGGCGTCTTTCAATTTTTTTTAAGGAGTTTTGTTTTATGAGAGTCCCTGAAATTTTCGGAGCAAACGTATTCAACCTGCAGGTCATGCAGGAAAAACTGCCCAAAGAGATCTATAAATCTCTGAAAAAGACCATCGACGAAGGGAGCGCCCTCGATTCGGGCGTGGCGAACGTGGTGGCGAACGCGATGAAAGACTGGGCGGTGGAAAAGGGCGCGACCCATTACACGCACTGGTTTCAGCCGATGACCGGCATCACCGCCGAAAAGCACGACAGTTTCATCAGTCCCGTGCCCGGCGGCAAAGTCATCATGGATTTTTCGGGCAAGGAACTGGTCATGGGCGAGCCGGACGCATCCTCTTTCCCTTCGGGCGGGGTGCGCGCCACTTTTGAGGCGCGCGGCTATACCGCGTGGGATCCGACCTCTTACGCTTTCGTAAAGGACGGCACTTTATACATACCCTGCGCTTTCTTTTCGTACAGCGGCGAGGTGCTCGATAAAAAGACGCCTCTTTTGAAGAGCATGCGCGCCCTTAACGATCAGGCGCTGCGCATTTTGCGGCTGTTCGGCAACACGTCCGCAAAGCGCGTCTATTCGACGGTCGGCGCGGAGCAGGAATATTTCCTCATCGACGAGGACGTGTATCAGAAGCGCAAAGACCTCAAATATACGGGCAGGACGCTTTTCGGCGCGAAACCGCCGAAAGGGCAGGAGTTGGAGGATCATTACTTCGGCGCCATCAAAACGCGCGTCTCCGCGTATATGAAAGACCTCGACGAGGAGCTTTGGAAACTCGGCATCCTCGCCAAAACGAAGCACAACGAAGTCGCGCCCGCGCAGCACGAGCTTGCGCCCATCTTTACCAATACGAATATCGCGGCGGATCAGAACCAGCTCGTCATGGAAACGATGAAGCGCGTCGCGCAAAAGCACCATATGCGCTGCCTTCTGCACGAAAAGCCGTTCGACGGCATCAACGGCTCGGGCAAGCACAACAACTGGTCGATGAGCACGGACACGGGCTTGAACCTGCTCGATCCCGGCACGACGCCCGCCGAAAACGGGCAGTTCATGCTCTTCTTTGCGGCGGTCATCGCGGCGGTGGACGAATACCAGGATCTTCTGCGCCTCTCGGTCGCGAGCGCGGGCAACGATCACAGGCTGGGCGCGAACGAAGCGCCGCCCGCCATCGTATCGATGTTTGTCGGCGAAGAGCTGGAAGAGGTCATCGAGGCCCTGGAACGCGGCGAAAAATATAAGGGCAAGGGCAAAAAGGTGATGAAACTGGGCGTGGATACGCTGCCCGAACTGCCCAAAGACACGACAGACCGCAACCGCACTTCTCCCTTCGCGTTTACGGGCAACAAGTTCGAGTTCCGCATGGTCGGTTCAAGTTTTTCCCTTTCCGGGCCGAACATCGTCATCAACACGGCGGTTGCCGATATTTTGCGCGAATTTGCCGACAAACTCGAAAAAGCGTCCGATTTCAATGCGGCGCTGCACGAATTGGTGGTGGAAACGATCAAAAAGCACCGCCGCATCATCTTCAACGGCAACAACTATTCGGACGAATGGAAAGAAGAGGCCGCAAAACGCGGGCTTTCCGACCTGAAAAATTCTGCGGAGGCGCTGCCGCACTTTGCGGACGAAAAGAACATCGCCCTGCATGAGCGCATGAATGTGTTTACCCGCCGGGAAGTCGTCACCCGCACCGAGATCATGCTTGAAAATTACAGCAAGACCATCGTCATCGAAGCGCTCACCATGTCGGAAATGGCAAAGAGGGATATCTATCCCGCGGTCGGCGCGTACATCAGAAGCCTCTGCGCGACGCTCGAAGCGGAAAAGGCGGCGGGCGTGGACGCGGGCGCCGCTGCGGAGAAAGAACTCATTTCGACCCTTTCCGCAGACAATGCGAGCCTTTATTATAAAGTCAAGGAGCTTGACGAACTGCTGATCGCGGAAAAGAGCATTCCCGACGCGGCCGCGCAGGCGAAATTCGTTGCGGATAAGATCATCCCCGTCATGCACGAAGTGCGCGCTTTTGCCGATGAAATGGAGACGAAAGTTTCGGCAAAGGATTGGCCTTTCCCGACCTACGGCGAGATCCTGTTCAGCGTGTAAAGGTGATCGGAAATAGTAAGAGAACAAAAAGTTTTTGGAGGTATATAGGTAATGGACGGTATATTCGGTTCCACAGGCGTCTGGTTTCTGATCGGCGCGATCCTCGTCTGGTTCATGCAGGCGGGTTTCGCAATGGTGGAAACGGGATTTACGCGGGCGAAAAACGCAGGCAACATCATCATGAAAAACCTGCTCGATTTTTGCCTGGGTACGATCGTTTTCGTATTGCTGGGGGCAGGTCTTCTGATGGGCGAGGATGCGCTCTTCGGGCTCGTCGGTATCCCCAACATGGGCGTGTTCACCGATTTTGCGAACTACGATTGGTCTAACTTCTTCTTCAACCTCGTGTTCTGCGCGACGACCGCGACGATCGTTTCGGGCGCTATGGCGGAGCGTACGAAATTCCTTTCATACTGCATTTACTCTCTCGTCATCTCGGCAGTCGTTTATCCCATCGAGGCGCACTGGGCGTGGGGCGGCGGCTGGCTGAGCACGGCCGAACCGCTGTTCGGTACGACGGGTTATTTCGCGAACGTCGCTTACATCGATTTTGCGGGTTCTTCCCTCATCCATTTTGTGGGCGGCATCTCGTCTTTCATCGGCGCGCTCCTGTTGGGCCCGCGCTGGGGCAAATATCTTGACAAGGACGGCAAGCCCACCCTCGTCAGAAAGGAAGCGAAATACGTCCGCGCCATCCCCGGGCATAACCTGACCGTGGGCGCGCTCGGGTGCTTCATCCTTTGGTTCTGCTGGTACGGCTTTAACGGCGCGGCGACGTCCGGTATGACGCAGCTCGCGCAGGTGCTCGTCACGACGACGGTCGCTGCGGCGACCGGCACGATCTCGACCATGGTCTTTACGTGGATCAAAAACAAAAAGCCGGACGTATCCATGACGCTCAACGGCTCTTTGGCGGGGCTGGTCGCGGTCACGGCGGGGTGCGCGGTGATCGACGTGGTCGGTGCGTTTTTTATCGGCCTGGTCGCGGGGATACTCGTGGTCGTCGCGGTCGAAGTCATCGATAAAAAATTCCATGTGGACGATCCCGTGGGCGCGATCGCCGTACACGGCGCGAACGGTCTGTGGGGAACGATCGCCTGCGGCCTGTTCTCCACGAGCACGGGGCTCTTCTATACGGGCAGTTTCGCGCAGCTTATCGTCCAGCTGATCGGCGTTCTTGCGATCGCCGCGTGGACGATCGTATGCATGATCGGTCTGTTCCAGCTCCTCAAGCACACGGTGGGGCTGCGCGTTTCGAAGGTCGAAGAGATCGAAGGCCTCGACAAGCACGAACACGGCCTGCCCAGCGCGTATGCCGACTTTACGCCCGTGCCGCTTGCGGCGGAGATCATTGAGGCGGAAGGCGTCCCCGTTGCGGAAGCCGCGGGCGTTGCCGTCACGGATATGACCGCTCCCGCCATGCCCGCCGTCGCGGAAAGCGCGGAGAGCGTCAAGATGTCCAAGGTCGTCATTCTGACCAAACAGTCCAAGTTCGAAGATCTGAAACAGGCATTGAACGCGATCGGCGTGACGGGGCTTACGGTCACGCAGGTGCTCGGCTGCGGCGTGCAGAAGGGCGCGGGAGAATATTACCGCGGCGTCAAACTGGATATGGATCTGCTGCCGAAAGTCAAGGTGGAAGTCGTTGTCAGCAAAGTTCCCGTTGCCGAAGTGGTGGCTGCGGCGCGCAAAGCGCTCTATACGGGGCATATCGGCGACGGAAAGATCTTCGTCTACGATGTGGAGGACGTGGTGCGCGTGCGTACGGGGGAATCGGGCTACGACGCCTTGCAGGACGCCGAATAAAAGATCACCCACAGCTTTCTCATAGACAAAGGGCGGCCGCTCCGTTTTGTACGGGGCGGCCGTTCTTTACGAGGGGTTCACGGTTCACGCATGGCGGTATTCCCGTCTTTTCTGCCGCTGCCGTTAATGCCGATCACTTTCACGGTGCTGTTTCTTCTTCAAACCGCTTCTTTTTAATTCCTGACGAAAGCAACCCGTCGGGCGTGCTTTCGGGGGATTATTGTTCGGGCTTTACGCTGACGTTGATCTTTGCGGAAACGCCTTCCATAAACCTGATCTCGACGGGGTAGTCTCCCGCGACTTTCAGGGATTCTTTGAGCACGATCTTCTTTTTGTCGATGTCGTAGCCCATGTCGGCAAGTTTGCCCGCGATCTCTTTCGAGGTCACGCTGCCGAACACTTTGCCGTTTTCGCCGCATTTGATCGTCACGTCGACGGTCGTCTTGTCGATCTTCGCCGCGAGTTCCCTGATGGCCTTGATCTCCTCGGCGCGGCGGCGCTCTTCCGCCTCTTTCTGGATCTTTAAACTGTTTACCGCGACGGACGAAGCCGCTTCCGCCAGCCCTTTTTTGAGCAGAAAGTTTTTGGCGAACCCGTCGCTCACGTCGAGGATGTCGCCCTTCTTGCCCGTGCCTTTTACGTCTTGTTTGAGTATCACTTTCATGGTATTGTCCTCTCGAATTGATGTCGTGAATCTATTTTACAATCAAACGGGAAAAAAGTCAACCCTATCCGTAATATTTCGCGCTCTTCTGCTCATAATAGCGGAAGGAGGTTGTTATTATGAACAAGATCAACAACGCGATCGGCTGCGAAGTGACCGAATGCATGTACAATTGCGACGGCAAGAACTGCACGCTCGACAAAATCACGGTCGGCAACGACTGCAACTGCGATGCGGAAAGCTGCACCTGCTGCGAAAATTACAAAAGCAGATAACGCCTTCCGAAAAAGGGGATAAAAGAGGCGCGCCGGGCATGTTTGCCGGGCGCGCCTTTTCGTTGTCGGTCAGAGCTTATTCTTTTTCAGCTCCGCGATCGCGCTTTTGAGGAAAAATTCCGCCGTCGAATCGTGGCTGATGCGTTCGAGCGCCTCGTCGAAGGAACACCAGCACGCCTCTTCGAGTTCGTCGGTGTTGAGTTGTATTTCGCCTTCGGAGACCATGACGATAAAGCCGAGCATCAGAACGTTTCTCGGTTCGTGGTAACGGGAACTCATGTAGCGGTACTTGACCGCGTTCAGCCCCGTTTCTTCCTTGATCTCGCGCACGATCGTCTTTTCGGCCGATTCGCCTTTCTTTACATACCCCGCAAAGAGCAGGTACTGCCCGTTCGTGTGTTTGCCGATGAGGAACTTTTCCTGCTTCCTGTCCACGACCGCCATGCTCACCGCCGTTTTAAAGGGCGGGAACACGAATTTTTCGCACGTCTCGCAATAGGGGACCAATCCTTCGTTTTCGCAGAATTTTAAGATGAGTTTGTTTCCGCAATCCTGGCAATGCATACTGTCGCCTCCCGTTCGGCGGCACGCGCCGCCTTTCAGATATAAAATAAAAAATCACTCTAATAAGAATAAACCTTTTTGCAGAAAAAGTCAATATTTATTGGCGAATTTTCATCGGAGTTTGCAAAATTTTTACATATTTCGTCCGTTCGGAACGTTTTTAACCGCGGTTATAGTTGCTTTTTGAATATAGAAAGCGCTTTTAAGGCGGTTTTCAGATAAAGCGGAAGCGTATAATTTTTTTTGCGCAGAACGCCGGCGAAACCGAGCGGCGCTTTTTCCGCAACCGCGACCCACAGCGCCATGTTGGTCTCTTTGAGTTTCGCGTCGGCGTCGGCGATCTCTTCGGACTTTCCCGCAAGCGACGCGCGCGCAAGGTAGCCGATCCATTCTTTGCAGATGAAGTTAAAGGCGAAGCGGTATCTGTCCGCGTCCAGCGCGGGTTTGACTTTGTTGAAAAATTCCGCAAGCGCGAGGACGTTGCACGCCTCCGCGTGCGTGCGGGTGTTTTTTTCTTCCCCGAGGGATAGGGAAACGCAGGCGGCGCTTTTGGCGAAGAGCAGGGGAACGAACGATTCCGCGTACGTTCTCCCCAATTCCCGCGTGCCCTGTGCGAGTTCCCGCTTTGCGGCGCAATGCGCGGGCAGCGGGCGCTTCCCCGCGATCGTATCGGCGAGGGGGTCGCTCTCCCGCGCCTTTTCGCCGAAAAAAATCAGATCCTCTTCCGCGGCGGACAAAAAGTCGAACAGCTCTTCCGCGCGTTCTTTGTCGGATTTTTCGTTCCCGTCCGCCCGCACGACGTATTTTCCGCTGTACCTGCCCGCATCCTCGATCACAGAAATGTTTTTGCCTTCGGGCAAAGCAAGTTCGCCCGCGCCGCCCGAAAGGGCGACCTCCGCGTGTTCGGGCAGGGCGGAGAGGAGCGCCGCGACGTTTTCGGGATCGGCGTTTTCGGATAAGGAAAGCGCGAGCGTGACGGGAATTTCGGGTGCGCCCTGCGTTTCGGCGGGTGCGGGTTCAGTCTTTTTTCTTCGGAAAAACGCCATGCTCTGCTCCTTGTCCTTATTTTCTCGTCTATCATATCATAAAACGCAAAAAAATTCAAGCGCAGGGCGTTTTTCTGCGGCGGAAACGGCTATAAAACTTTGTATAAGCCCTGCGCGAAGTTGCATTTTTCGCGCGATCGTGGTAAAATATATGCTATGTTCGAATGGAGAGGGATATGCGCGGAAGGCGCGGTGTTCGATCTGGACGGAACGCTCGTGGACAGTATGGAGATCTGGAGCGAGATCGACGAGGAGTTTTTCGCAAAAAGGAACATGCCCGTGCCCGACGGGTATCAGGCGAATATCGCGCACCTGGGGTTTCGCGACGTCGCCGCGTTCACGGTGAAAAATTATCTTCCCGAAGAGCGGGAGGAAGAGATTATCGCCGAGTGGAACGGGATGTGCCGCGAAAAGTACGCCGCGGCGGGCGGCCGGTATTTCAAAGCGGATGCGGTGCGGTTTGTCCGCGCGCTGTCGGAGCGGGGCGTGAAGATGTGCGTCGCCACGGCGTCCTCGCCCGAGCTGTTCGTTCCCGTGCTCGAAGCGGGCGGCATATACGGCCTGTTCGAAGGCTTTTTTACCGTGGACGACGCGGGGAGAAACAAGAGCTTTCCCGATATATTCCTGCTCGCGGCGAAAAAACTCGGGCTTGCGCCCGGGAAGTGCGTCGCGTTCGAGGACAGCTTTGCGGCGCTTTGCGCGGCGAAAAAGGCGGGCATGCAGACGGTCGCGGTGTACGACAGATCGTCGGAAGGGCGCTGGGAAGCGCTCAAAACAAATGCGGATGCCTTTGTGTACGGTTTCGGCGAATTTTTTGAATTTTGAAAGATAAAAGAGGAATCAGCAATGTATCAGTCCAAATTGACGCTCATGGAAACGGAAAAGGCGGTCAAGTTCTTAAAGACGGTGTTTGAAAAGGAGCTTTCCGCCGCGCTCAACCTTACGCGCATCAGCGCGCCGCTCTTCGTCACGCGCGAGAGCGGGCTGAACGACGACCTGAACGGCGTGGAGCGCCCCGTGTCTTTTGACATGAAGGCGACGGGCAAGACGGTCGAGGTCGTGCACAGTCTCGCGAAATGGAAGCGGTTCGCGCTCAAAAAATACGGATTCGAAAAGTACAGCGGGCTGTATACCGACATGAACGCGATCCGCCGCGACGAGATCCCCGACAACCTGCATTCGATCTACGTCGACCAGTGGGACTGGGAAGAAGTCATCGGCAGGGAGGACAGGAACGTCGGATTTCTCAAACAGACGGTGAAAAAGATTTACGGCGCGCTCAAACGCACCGAAGCCGCCGTCTGTGCCGAATATCCCGCGCTCGAAAAATATCTGAGCGAGGACATCTCTTTCGTGACCACGCAGGAACTCGAGGACATGTATCCCGCGCTGACGCCCAAACAGAGGGAAACGGAGTATACGAAAACGCACGGTTCGGCTTTCATCATGCAGATCGGCGGCAAACTGAAGTCGGGGCAGAAGCACGACGGCAGAGCGCCCGACTACGACGACTGGTCGCTCAACGGCGACATCGTGCTGTACTATCCCGTGCTCGGATGCGCGTTCGAAGTTTCTTCCATGGGTATCCGCGTGGACGAACAGACCCTCGTATCGCAGCTGAAAGAGGAAAACTGCCTGGAAAGGCTGCAAAGCCCCTTCCACAAGGCGCTCGCCGCCGGGGAAATGCCGCTCACGATGGGCGGCGGCATAGGGCAGTCGCGCCTGTCCATGTTCCTGCTCAACAAAATGCACATCGGCGAAGTGCAGGTTTCCCTGTGGGACGAAAAGACGGAACGATATTGCCGCGAAAACAACATCGAACTGATGTAAAATTTGCGTCGCGGTAAAGATAAAACAGCCGCAAAAACGCGCCGTCCGCGCGTTTTTGCGGCTGTTTCGTTATGTCTTTCGATCGCGGAAAGGATTATCCGATCTTTCTCACGAACGGCTTATAATCGAGGATCGCGTCGATCTCTTTGAGCACGCCGTCGGGGATGGCGAGCCCGCTCGCGGCGACGTTCGCGTCGATCTGTTCGGGGCGGGAAGCGCCCGTGATCACCGAAGAGATCTCGGGAAGCCGCAGGATCCATGCGAGCGCGAGGACGGAAAGGGGTACGCCGAGGTCGGCTGCGATCGCGGAGAGCTTTTCCACTTTGCCGAGGTTTTCGTCGGTGAGCAGGGCGTTGATCTGTCTGTCCGCCTGATGCGTCGCGCGCGATCCCAAAGGCAGGGGCTGCCCTTTGCGGTATTTGCCCGTCAAAAGGCCCTGCGCCAGCGGGGAGAACGGCACGATGCCGATCCCGTTTTTGCGGCAGATCGCCACGATCTCGTCCTCGATGTACCTGTCCGCCATGTTGTATTGGGGCTGGATGACGTTCATCGGCCGCAGGTGCATCTCTTTCGCCGCCGCGACCGCTTCGGTGATCTGTACGGGCGACCATTCGCTCACGCCGTAATAGAGGACTTTGCCCGCCGCGACCATGTCGGAAAGCGCCTGCATCGTCTCTTCTACGGGCGTCGTGGGGTCGAAGCGGTGGCAGAAATACATGTCGATATAGTCGAGCTGCATGTTTTTCAGCGTTTTGTCGAGCTGTTCTACGATGTGTTTGCGCGAAAGCCCCCAGTCGTTCGCGCCCGGGCCCGCGGGGAAGAACACCTTGGAAGAGACGACGTATGCGCTCCTCGGATAGTCTTTGAGCGCTTTGCCGAGGAATTTTTCCGCTTCGCCGCCGCTGTATGCGTCCGCGCAGTCGAAAAAGTTTACGCCCGCGTCGAACGCGGCGCGGATGCACTGTTTTGCGGTTTCAGCCGCCGCCGGGCCCGAAAGGTCGGTCATCCAGCTGCCGAGGGCGATCTCGCTCACTTTCAGCCCCCACTTTCCCAAATTTCTGTATTGCATGGCGCACTCCTTCGTTTTTTTTCATTATACTCCGAGTGCGGAGGTTTTGTCAACGGTTGCGAAAAAAATAGGGGCGGGAAGATTGCCTTTTCCCGCCGTTTGTAGTATAATACCCATGAAAAACAGGAGCAATTATGGCAAATCTGATCGACGAAATGGAATCCCGCATCTTTGCGGCGCAGATGGCGCGCCTTTCGCGCCTGACCGGCGCTTCTCCCGACGGCTCGTTCATCGCGGAGATGTACCGCCTCGTGAAAGCGGCTTACGTGGAAGAACTCAAAAAAAGGAAGATACGCCTCCGCGAACTGGACGGCGCGCGGCTGGACGAGATCGTCAGCTACATATTTTATTATCATATCTTCCACACCTCGCATCTTCCGCCCGAAGTCGTCAAAAAACTCGAATCGGAGGCCGGTTACCGCGATCTGTTGGTGCGCGACGTCGCGGTTTACATCGTCATCAACGAACATCTGAACGTCGAAAAACGTTCGAATACCTCCGAATATTCGCCCGAGATCGCGGCCTACAACATGGCGTGCAGTTTCTCCCTGTACGTTCTGGGCAGCATCAAGGGGGAGAACCGCCGCATGAACGGCATGAACAACCTGTTCAAAAAGGCGCTGGTGACCATAAAGAGCGTGGTCAGCCTTCTGGCGGCGGGCAACAGCTGCGACGCGGTGATCCTCTGGAGGCATCTCCACGAACTGGAATGCGTGCTGACCGTGCTCGGAAAGGGGGACGACGAACTCTTTTTCCGCTACGTGAAGCATATGGAGTATCTGAACATGGAGGGCAATCCCCGCGCGGACGAACTCAACGCGCGCCTGTCGGAGGAATGCAAGTCGTTCGGCGTGAAGGAGCGCAACGCCTTCGTCAATTACGGCTGGCTGCTGAACGTACCCGGTTTCCGCGAGGGGATGGGAAAAGAATACAGGCTGAACTTCAAGGACGGGCTGCAAAAAGCGGCGGGGCTTTGCGACCGCCATGCCGCGTATGCGAGCGCGAGCAAGATCTTGCATCCGTCCGCGTGGGTGGTCGCCATACGCGACGACAAGTTTTATAAATTCACCCTTTTCGAACTGTATAAATCTTTGCTCAATCTGGTGGGGGAGATCAAAAACTATCTTCGCAAATACCGCGACAGTTCGCTCAAACCCGCCGAATGCGACAATTACGCGCGCAATATCGACGGATACCTCAACATGATCGTGCGAAACAACCGCATCGTTGCCGTCAAATACGCGGGCAGATGACGCGGATAAAAAACAACGGCGAAAGGCGGAACATCATGCGTTCCGCCTTTCGCCGTTGTTTCGTACGGCCGAAACCGTTTCAGAGTTTTGCCGGCTTTGGTTCGTGATTGCGGTATGCGGCGACCGCGTTTGCGAGCTGGTCGGGGCAGGAAGTGTTGTTGCGGCACTTGATGCCTTTCAGCGTGGCTTCCACCTCGTCGAGCGTTTTGCCTTCCACGAGGCGGGAAATGCCCTGCAGGTTTCCGCCGCACCCGCCGATGAATTTTACGTTGTGGATCCTGTTTTCGTTGTCCACGTCGAAAAGGATCTGGCGCGAACAAGTCCCTTTTGTGTTGTAAGTAAACATTTTGTCATTACCTCTTTGTCAATCTACAAGGTTTTCGTATATGACGGCGTAAACGTCCGCCGCTTTCAGCTCCCACTTCTTGTAAATGTTCTGCGCCGTTTTCCTGTCGGGGACGACGAATTTGAGTTCGAGCATCGGCTGGGCGGGGGCGAGTATGCGCAGGAACACCGTATACGTGCCGTCCTTGTTCTGATAATAATCCGATTTGCATTCCTGGCGGTTGCGGTAGCGCGCGCTGTTGTTCTTTACGAAAACGGAAATCTCTTCCCGCGTGCTTTTCGGAATGTTGATGTAAAAGTTCGCCAGACAGCTGCGCCCGTCCGGCGTTATGGTGTAAAGGGTGTCGTCGTTGGTTTCCACCGTGCAGATAAAACCGTCCTCGAGCAGCTGGCCGATGATCATCACGCAGTCCATGTACGTGACCCAGTCGTTGCTGGTCGAACACATGTCGACGAGAGTCCGCTCGGAAAGGGCGCTCTCCATTTTGTCAAAGACGAAAAGAAGTATTAACTTGTTGATAAACGTTTCGCCTTGGATCTGCATGCGCTGTACCTTTTATGAGACGTATTCCCCGTACGGACAAAAAATCCGCTTTCGTAAAAAAGCGGATCGTTTGTCCGGATATTTGCGTTTGTTAAAAAAGCCGCGGATTACTGGAACTGTTTGAGCGCTTCGATAAGGTCGTCGCAGTTGTCCGAATGAATTTCCACGATGAGCGGCTTGGAAAGGTCGAGGCTGAAAATACCGAGAATAGACTTCGCGTCGACGACGTATTTATCGCTCTTGAGGTCGATCTCATAAGGGCAGTCCTGCACGACTTTGACAAAGTCTTTGACCTTTTGCGCCATCTGAAGAGAAATTTTAACGGATTTCATAAAATAAACCTCCAAGTTTAATTTTCTATATTATACATAAAAAAAATCGGAAAATCAAGATATTTCCCGAAAATAAGTTCATAAAAAAACAAATTTGTGCTATAATGATACGCGAAAGAGAAAAGTTATAAAATTTGCACAGAAAAGGAGAGGGCCATGGAGACAGACAGAAAGCAGATCGATCTGTTCCTGCAAAAGTGCGACGAACTTATGCAGGCGGGCTTCGTACTTGCCGACACAAAGATCGGCGAGCTGCTCAAATCGATCGCCGCGAGCGATCTCCTCTATGCGTTTTTCCGAGACGTCACGCAGAAATTCGATTATCCCGGGGCGAAGCGGCGTTACATGAACTACGCGCCGCAGGGCACGCACGGAAGGCGCAGGCTGCTCTTCCCCGGAGACGTCGAAGAGAGGCTCGCGTTCGTGTTTTGCCTGCTCGTCGATTTCGATGCGGGGCGCATCGATCTCGGCGCGTTTTTACAGGAGTATTTTTACGAGGACGGCAGCGTTTACGGCAGCTTTTACGCCTTTTCCAATCAGGTCATAAAGCCGTTCAAGAGCGCGGTGCGCACGATGTTCCGCGGCGGCAAGCCCGCGCAGGCGGCGGAAGGGCGCGGAAGGGCGCAGCTCAGGCGGCTGGTTGCGGCAGAGCGCGACGAGGTGTACCGCTCGAAACTTTCCGACGACAAAAAAGTGGACGCGCTCGTCATCCTCAACGCGCTTTCCGCGCAGGCGGAGCGCGGCGACGCGAAACTGATCGCGGCGCTTATTTGCGGCTACCGTTGGTTTGCGGCAGGCGCGGGATGGAAGAGCGCGAATCTGGACGAATTGCTCAAGAAATTCGTGAATGCGGAGGATGCAGTATGAACCTTGCGGAAAAAACGGTCAGGAAGAATTACGTTTTCGAAGGGAAGATCATAAAAGTGCGCTGCGACGACGCGGAACTGCCCGACGGCAGGCCGTGCAGGCGCGAGGTCGTCGAACACGGCGGCGGCGCGGCGGTTCTGTATGTGCGTGGCGGCGAAGTGCTGCTCGTAAAACAGTATCGCTACGCTTACGGGGAAGAGCTGTACGAGATCCCCGCAGGCAAACTCGAACCCGGGGAAGACCCCGCGAAAACCGCCGCGCGCGAGCTGGAAGAGGAAGCGGGCTTCGTGCCCGAAACGGTGCGCTTATTATACGTTTTGTACCCCACGCCGGGCTATACGAACGAAAAGATCTACATATACCGCGCCGAAGGGGTCAAAGAGGGGCATGTCCATTTGGACGACGGGGAATTTCTCACGTCCGCGTTTTATCCGCTCGAAAAAGCGGCGGAAATGATAGAGCGCGGCGAGATCAAGGACGCAAAGACGGTCGTGGCGATACAGCGCGTATTGTTGGAAAACGCGGCGAAGCCGATGTGACGGCGTTCGGCGTCATAAACATGTGCAGAATAAAGAAAGCGCCTGCGGCGATGCCGCAGGCGCTTTTGCAGGCCGGGCGGAGAGACGCGGTTTATTTGCAGCCGCAGCCCGAACCGAAGATATTGCACAGCCCGCCCTTTTTGATGACGCAGTAAGCGGCGGCGAGGATGAGCGGCGTATAACAGCTATTCAGTATGCCGTCAAGTTTACCGTTCCCGCAGAAGCAGAGAATGAGCAATATGATGAGAAGCCACAGGCAGGTATTGTTGCCGAAAGTTCCGAAACAGTTCATTAAAAATTCCTCCTATATTCTGCTGCGGGGCGGGTATGTACGTTCTGTTTGCCCCGCAGTGACCTTGTTGAACGGCAACGTGCGGGCGCTTGCGCGCGGCCTCTTGTTGCCTATACTCATATGTACGCTCCCCGCGGGAAAAATGTTCCTTCGATTCATAAATAAGCCCGCGCAAGCGTATTCTAAAAGAAAAAGATCTTCCGTTCGGGGTTTTGAAGCGCGGGCAAGGGGATTTTATACTTTCATTTGCTTGCTAACGCGCGCGAATTTTGTTATAATTATATGCGCCCGAAGAGGGATGCTCTCTTTCGGACGGCGCGGATTTTCTCCGCGCGCACGGACAAGATATGCGCGGGCGGGCACGCTTTTTTACGGCGGCCTGACCCGATCGTGCGCATAAATACATTTTTTTTCACGGATACTCGGAAGAGATCCGATGGAGGTTTTTATGGAAAGGAAGCGTTTCTTTACTTCCCGCAACATCGCCTTTCTGGCGGTGCTGCTTGCACTCGTGATCGTGCTGCAGGTGTTCGCGAGCGCGGTTCCGATCGGAGCGACGCGCATCAGCCTCACCCTTATCCCGATCGTTCTCGGCGCGGTTCTGCTCGGGCCGCTTGCCGGCGCGTTTTTGGGCGCGGCGTTCGGCGTGGTCGTCATCGTCGTGGCTCTCACGGGAGGGGATCCTTTTACGTTCACGCTGTTCGGCGATCATCCCGTCCTGACGGTGGCGCTGTGCCTGATCAAGGGCGCGGCGGCGGGGTTCGTCGCCGGCCTGCTTTACAAGGCGATCCGCAAAAAGAACGAATATGCCGCCGTTCTCACGGCGTCTTTGGCTGCGCCCGTCGTCAATACGGGGCTGTTCATCCTCGGCGCGCTGCTCATGAGCGACACGCTCAATGCGAATTTCGTCGCGGACGGCACGACGGTTATGTATTTCCTCGTCATCGGCTGCGCGGGCATCAATTTCATCATAGAATTTATCGTCAACGCCGTGGCGTCGCCCGCGATCTATACGGTCGAACGCGTTGTGGAACGGGCGATCGTCGGGCGCGGCAGATCCGCCGGGAGGAACGAGCCGCCGAAAGAATTGCGGGACGAGCCCGGCGAAAGCACAAAAAAAGAGCCGTCCGGCACGGGAATCTGACATATAGGAGCGCGGAGAAATGGTCATCTGCATAGACGTCGGCAACACAAACATCAAATACGGCATTTTCAAAGGGGACGAGCTTGCCGTCAGTTTCCGCGTGGCGACCGAACTCAACCGCACGAGCGACCAGTACGGCACGGCCATCATCGACATGCTTGCGGTAAAGGGGATTGCGCCGTCCGACATACACGGAGCGATCATTTCTTCCGTCGTCCCCTCGCTGAACTATACGATCTCGCACATGTGCGCATATTACCTCGGCGTCGAACCGCTCATGGTCGGCGCGGGGCTGAAAACGGGGCATAACCTGCGCGTGGACGACGCGCGCGAGGTCGGCGCGGACAGGATCGTCAACGACGTCGCCGCGATCAAAAAGTACGGCGCGCCGCTCATCGTTGTGGATTTCGGCACGGCGACCACTTTCAACGTCGTAAACGAAAAGAAAGAGTTTATCGGCGGGGCGGTCGCGCCCGGGATACGCGGGTCTATGGATTCGCTCGTTTCGGGTACGGCAAAGCTGCCGCGCGTGGAGATCGAAAAACCCGACAGCGTCATCGGCAAAAACACGACGACCAACATGCAGTCGGGGCTGGTGTTCGGCTTCGCGGGGCTGGTCGGCTATATCGTCAAAAAAATCAAAAAGGAAATGAAGAACCCCGACATGAAAGTCGTCGCGACGGGCGGCTTCAGCGAGATCATCGCGGGGGAAATTTCCTGCATCGATTATGTGGACAAGCTCCTCACCTTGCAGGGGCTGAAGATCTTATATGATTTGAACAAAACGGAGGTCATGAAATGAAGAGCGTCGGGGTTGCGATACTCGGTTTGGGCGTCGTGGGCAGCGGAACGTACAAAATTCTGCGCGACCACAGGGAATTTTATAAACAGACGCAGGGCGTCGACATCACGGTGGAGAGCGTTCTGGAGATCAGGAAAGAAAAGGCGCTCGCGCTCGGCATCGAGGAGAGCAAGATCTCCGATAACATCGCGGAAGTCATTTCCAACCCGAACGTGGATATCGTCGTCGAGGTCATCGGCGGCGTGGAACCCGCAAAGAGTTTCGTGCTTGCGGCTCTGCACAGCGGTAAAAGCGTCGTGACTTCCAACAAGGAACTTTTCTGCAAATACTGGCACGAGCTGGAAAAGGCGGCAAAGCGCACCAATGCGGGGCTGTATTTCGAGGCGAGCTGCGTGGGCGGCGTGCCGATCATCCGCACCCTCATCGACGGGATGCAGGCAAACGTCATCGGCAGCCTTACGGGCATCATCAACGGCACGACCAATTACATCCTTACGCGCATGTCGCGCGAGGGGCTGGGTTATGAGGAAGTGCTCAAAGACGCGCAGGCGCTCGGCTATGCCGAAGCGAACCCGTCCGCCGACGTGGAAGGCTACGACGCGGCGTATAAACTTTCCATCCTGTCCAGCCTGGCGTTCCATACAAAAGTGCCGCTGGATAAAGTATACCGCGAAGGCATCACAAACATTCAGGCGCAGGATATCGCTTACGGGGACGAACTCGGTTACGTCCTCAAACTCCTCGCGATCGGCAAAAACGGCGAAAAGGGAGTCGAAGTGCGCGTGCATCCCGCTTTCATCCGCAAAGATCATCCGCTCGCGTCGGTCAACGACAGTTTCAACGCGGTATATCTGAAAGGCGACAGCGTGGGCGACATCATGCTCTACGGCAGGGGCGCGGGCGATATGCCTACGGGCAGCGCGATCGTCTCCGACGTCATCTATGCCGCCACCCACAACGACGTGAAGTACGCGACTTTCAAAAACGGCGCCACGGCGGAAGCGGGCGTGAAGTTCGTCACCGATTTCAGGAGCCGTTACTATATCCGCTTTACCGCAAAGGACAGGGCGGGCGTGCTCGCGAAAGTGGCGGGCATCTTCGCAAAATACAACATCAGCATCATCGACCTCATCCAAAAGGGCGAGGACTGCGAAAATATCCCGATCATTCTCATCACGCACGAGACGAACGAGTATTCCGTCCGCCGCGCGCTGGATAAGATCGGCGCGCTCGAAGACGTCGTTTCCGTGGACAGCATGATCCGCGTGGAAAGCTGACGGGCAGAACGAAAGGACAAAGGTCTTTCCGCGTGCGGAAAGACCTTTGTTACGGAGAAGGGAAATGCAGGGCATAATTTTGGTGAACGCCTATATCCGTTCGGAAGGCGCGCTCCGGCAGGCGGAGCGGATGAAGGAAGAACTCTCGGCGCGCGGGCTCAACGCGCGCGTCGAAAAAAACGGGCGGTTTTTGTGCCGCGTGGAAGAGAGCCGCGTCGCGCTTGCGGAAAAGTTGGATTTCTGCGTGTATCTCGATAAAGACAAGTACCTTTCGCGCATGCTCGAAAGGTGCGGGGTGCGCCTGTTCGATTCCGCCGAGGCGATCGAACTGTGCGACGATAAAATGCTCACGTACATCGCGCTTGCTGGCGGCGGGGTGAATTTGCCGGACACCCTTCCCGCGCCCTTATGCTATTATGCCGACGCGAAAGTAAGGGAAGAGTATGTGAAGGAGATCGGCGCGGCGCTCGGATACCCGCTCATAGTGAAAAAGAGTTTCGGCAGCTGGGGCATGGACGTGGAACTCATACAAAACGAAAGGGAACTTGCGGAAACAGCCGAAAAATTCCGCATGAGCCCCCACCTTTACCAAAAATATATATCGGCGCATAAAGGGGAAGATTACCGCGTCATCGTCGTGGGCGGGAAGGCGATCGCCGTCATGAAGCGGGAAAACCCCCGCGATTTCCGCTCGAATATCGAATGCGGGGGGAGAGGCAGCCGTGCGGAAGTGCCCGCGGAATTTCTCGCGCAGGCGGAGCGGTGCGCCGAAATTCTCGGGCTCGATTACTGCGGCGTAGACATATTGGACGCGGGCGGTACGCCCGTCGTGTGCGAAGTCAATTCCAACGCGTTTTTCAACGAGGCGGAAAAGGTGACGGGCGTAAATATCGCGGGCGCGTACGCAGAGCATGTGCGTTGCGCGCTTGAATGCACGAAAAACGAATAAAAGGCAAAAAAAGCAGCTTAAATTTCGCATAAAATGTATAAAAATTAAAATACATGGCGAAACAGGTTGCTTTTTTCGTTTTGAAATGATATGATAAACGCAATGCAAAAGGGACGTCCCTTTTTTCGGATAAAATCCGAAAAAAAACGGCTCATCGCAAATTCAACAACGAGAGGTAAATTTTATGAAAAAGTTTATCACGGCGGTCGTGTCCGCGCTTTTGGTCGCGGCGTTGGCGGTGTCTTTCGCGGCGTGCGCGAAACAGCAGCGCATGCAGATCGTGGACGTCATGCTGACGGGCGAACAGTACTGCTATGCCGTCAACAACGATAAAACGGATGCGCTTATGGACAAAATCAACGGGGTCGTTGAAAAGTTGGTCGGCACGAAACCGTATAACCCCGAACTCGACCCCACAACGGATGCGGAAGGGGTTCTGTACGATTATAACGGCGACGGCACGGAAGAAACGGTCACGCTCAAAACGCTCTACGACGCACAGCAAAGCGGAGATTTGGGCAATATCGGAGAGGTCGAAACGGAAGCTCCCTCCGCTTCGGAAAGGGATCAATATCTGGTCGTTGCGACCAACGCGGAATTTTCTCCCTGGGAATACACGGACGGCGAGTTTTTTGCCGGCGTCGATATGCACGTCGCGAAGATCATCGCGAAAGAGCTGAACAGAACGCTCGTGATCCTGGATATGGAATTCGACGTCGTGATCCAAACGGTCAACAACGGCACCGCCGACATGGGTATGGCGGGGCTTACTTATAACGCTACGCGCGCGCAGCAGGTCACCTTCTCGCTCCCGTATTATCAGACCACGCAGCGCATCGCGGTTCTCGAATCCGATTATCATCTGTTTGAAAACTGCAAAGATCAGGACGACGTGCGCGCGGTCATCGAGGGCCTGGGCGACGTTACCGCGGGCGGCGCGGACGGACAGAGCGGCTACGCCTATATCGCGGGCGACACCAATTTCGGCGAGGAGTTTGTCGGGTTCGACAACGTAACGGCGAAGGGGTATTCGAGCGTTGCGCTTGCGATCAGGGATCTTTCCTACGGCAAGATCAAGTTCGTCGCGGCGGACAAAGATACCTTGCAGGAAGCCGTCGACGCTGTCAACGACACCCTTTCGGCGGACGGAGAATAATTTTAAGGATCGGATAACATGCAGGTAATGTGGGATGCCTTTTATGATCAGTTTATCACGAAAGGCGGTTACAAAAATGTGCTGGAAGGGCTCAGGAATACGCTGATCATAGCGATACTGGGGCTTGTCATCGGTATCATAATAGGCACGCTCGTTGCCTGCGTACAGGTAGCCGGTAAGCGCAATAAGGTCGTAAGGGTGTTCGCCGCCGTAGGAGACGTTTATACAGCCGTTTTCCGCGGAACGCCTATCATCGTTCAGCTCCTGATTTTCCATTTTATTATTTTTGCGGGAGCGGATATAGACGGCCTGATCGAAGCAGTCCTCGTGTTCGGGCTCAACAGCGGCGCGTATGTGTCCGAGATCATGCGCGGCGGCATTTTGTCGGTGGATATCGGCCAGACGGAAGCGGGCAGAACGCTCGGGCTGTCCTATGCTACGACGATGCTGCGCATCGTGTTTCCGCAGGCGATCAAAAACGTCGTTCCTACGCTCGGCAACGAACTGATCGCGCTTACGAAAGACACTTCCGTCGCCGGTTATGTGGCTACGATGGATCTTACGCGCGCGTTCAGGCTGATCGCGACCGCGAACTATGAATTTATCATACCGTACCTGATGCTTGCATTGGTATATTTCGTCATAATCCTTATCATGACGATCGTCGTGCGCTTTGTGGAGAGGAGGATGAGAAAAAGTGAAAGAAGATAAGTCCTCTCTCCCCATAGAGACCAAAGAAACGGTGTCCGACGCGGGTTCGGTCAAACCGAAATTCGCAAAGACGGAAAAGACGCCCGTCGAGCCTTTCGACCCCGAAGCGCTCATCGAGGTGCAGCACCTCACCAAGAGCTTCGGCGAGCTGACCGTGCTGGACGATATTTCCGAAAAGATCAGGCAGGGCGAAAAGATCGCCGTCATCGGGCCTTCGGGCAGCGGCAAATCTACTTTTTTGCGATGCCTGAACATGCTCGAAGACCCTACGGACGGTTATGTGTTCTTCGAGGGCAATAACCTTTGCGATCTTCGCGTCGACATCAACATTCAGCGGCGCAGGATGGGCATGGTGTTCCAGCAGTTCAATCTGTTCAACAACATGAACGTGCTCAAAAACATCACGCTCGCGCCCGTGCATATCGGCTTGCACGAGCTGCGGAAAACGCGGCGCAAAAACTTTTTCATAAAGCTCGGCAACCTTTTCCGCGGCAAAGAGAAAAAGGAACCGCTTATTCCCGTAACCGCGGACGCGAAACAGATCCGCAAAGACGCCGAAGAGAACGCAATGCGCCTTTTGGAACGCATAGGGCTTGCGGATAAGGCGGGCGTGTATCCGTCCACCCTTTCGGGCGGGCAGCGCCAGCGCATCGCGATCGTCCGTGCGCTCGCGATGAATCCGAAGGTCATGCTCTTCGACGAGCCGACTTCCGCGCTCGATCCCGAAATGGTCGGCGAGGTGTTGGAGCTGATCAAGGAGCTTGCCGACGAGGGCATGACGATGGTCATCGTCACGCACGAAATGGGCTTTGCGCGCGAGGTCGCTACCCGCGTCATGTTCATGGACGGGGGCAAGATCGTCGAGCAGGGCCCGCCGTCGGAAATTTTCGGCGCGCCGAAGAACGAGCGCCTGAAAGAATTCCTTTCCAAAGTTTTATAACCAAACGGCAATGCGCCGCGGCTTTTTTGCCGCGGCGCAGATTTTTATTTTTTATCAGATAAAACCGTAATTTTTGTTGACAAAATTATGACGGGGGGGGGTATAATAGATGAGAGTGCGGGCGCTTTGTCGGTTGACAAGCGGCATGCCGCTATTGTATAATGAAATGCGGACGGAGCGGTTCCGTCCGAAAACAGACCAGAGGTAACTATGGAGCAATTACAGGAGAACGCGGGGGCGGATTTCCCCCGCGAGATCATCCGCGCGGAAGGGATCAGAAAGACTTTCACCCTTTCCCGCAAGCAGCGCATGATCGAAAAAAATCCGACGGGGAGAAAGGTCGCGCTCGACGGGCTTTCGTTCACCGCCTACGAGGGCGAGATCTACGGGCTGCTCGGCCCGAACGGCGCGGGCAAAACGACGATGCTCCGCATTCTTTCCACGCTCATACGGCCGGACGAGGGCGACGCGTTCATCGCGGGCAGGAGCGTGCTCAAAGAACCGGACGCGGTGCGCGCTTCCATCGGCTTTTTGACGAGCGAACTCAAACTTGAGGAGTTTTTCACGCCCGCGTATCTGTTCGGCTTTTTCGGGAAACTCCACGGCATGAACGAAGAACAGCTCGCAAAGCGGCGCGAGGAACTTTTTTCCCGCTTCGGCATCGACCAATTCGCCGAGGTGAAAGTGGGGGATCTCTCAACGGGTATGAAACAGAAAGTTTCCATCGCGGTCTCTATCATCCATGATCCGTCCGTCATCATTTTCGACGAACCGACGAACGGGCTCGACGTTCTCACCGCAAAGGTCGTGACCGATTTTTTGACGGAAATGAAGGAACAGGGCAAGAGCATCATCCTTTCCACGCACATATTTTCTTTGGTGGAAAAGCTGTGCGACCGCGTCGGGGTCATCATCGGCGGGCGCATGGCGGCGGAGGGCACGCTTGCGGACGTTTCGGGCGGGAAATCGCTCGAAGACGCGTTTTTCGATATTTATAAACGGACGGTGACGGGCGAATGAACAACGTGCTTACGATCATAAAAAAGGAATTTGCCCGCTTTTTCAAAGATAAGCGGCTGGTGCTGAGCACCCTCATCCTGCCGGGGCTCCTCATCTTTTTGCTGTACACGCTGATGGGCAGCGTCTTTACGGGTTCGACCCAAACGTATACCGCGAAAGTGGTCAATCCGTCGGCGGTGTTCGGGCAGATCGTTGAAGGCGAGGAAAGCGGCGCGCTGTTCGAACTGACGGAGATCTCGGCAGAGGATCTGGACGCGGCGAAAGAGGATGTGAAAAACGGCGGGGCCGATCTCGTCATCGTGTTTCCGCAGAATTTCGACGCGATCCTGACGGGCGGGCAGACCTATCCCGTAGGGCAGGCGCCCGTCGTGGAGGTCTGGTACAATTCGGGTTCGACCGCCTCATCGTCGGCGTACAGCCTTGTCGTTTCTCTTTTGGATTCGCTGGAAAACAGCATGAGCAACCTTTTCGACGTGAATTACGCCGCGGGCGGAGATCTTGTGACCGCGCAGGAAGCGGAAGCCTCGTATTACGCGATGCTGCTGCCGTTTTTGATACTCACTTTCTTATACAGCGGCTGCATGGGCATCGCGCCCGAATCGATCGCGGGGGAAAAGGAACGCGGGACGATCGCGACCTTGCTCGTGACCCCGATCAGGCGGAGCGAACTGGTGATAGGTAAGATCGCGTCCCTTTCCGTGCTGTCGGCTCTGTCGGCGATCAGCTCGTTCCTCGGTACTTTTCTGGCGCTTCCGAAACTTACGGGAGGCAGTATCGGCGGCGCTCTGGCGTCTTATTCGGCGGGGCAGTATTTTGCCCTGTTTGCGGTCATGCTGTCGGCGGTACTCATCATCGTCTCGCTGATCTCCATCATTTCCGCATTCGCAAAGAGCGTCAAGGAAGCCGCTTCGCTCTCCGTGCCGCTCATGCTCGTCGTCATGCTGGTGGGACTTTCGACCATGCTGTTCACCACGCACGCGCCTGCGGCTTTCCTGATACCGATCTATAACTGTGTGCAGGTCATGGCGGAGATCTTCTCTTTGCAGTTTTCGTGGGTGAACCTCGTCATCACGCTGGCGAGCAACCTCGTGTATATCGTCGTGCTCGTATGGCTGCTCACGAAAATGTTCAAAAGCGAACGCATCGTTTTCAATAAATAGAAAATTTGTTTTCTTGTTTTATACGAATGAAAAAAGCCCGCGGCTGTTTGCCGCGGGCTTATGTTTTATGTGTTTACTCTTTGAACATCCTGTTCAGCCTTCTGGTAATGGAGCGGATGTTTTCGCGCACGGCGCTCCTCGCGCTGCCGCCGATGACCTTTCTCGCTTCGACGGATTTGTTCACGCGCACGCGCGAGAGGATCTCTTCGTCGAAAAGGGAGGAAAAACTCTGGTACACGAACAGGTCGAGCTTGTCGAGCGTCTTGTTGTTTTCGATGCAATAGCGCACGATCTGCCCGGTGACGGCGTGCGCGTCGCGGAATGCCATGCCTTTTTGCACGAGGTAGTCGGCAACGTCCGTCGCGGTGGAAAAACCGCCCGCCGCGGCAAAGCGCATCTTCCTCGTGTCGAAGGAGATGTTCTGCAAAAGTTCGGTAAAGATGGACAGGCAGTTGAGGACGGTCTCTTCCGCATTGAAGAGCGCCTCCTTGTCCTCCTGCAGGTCTTTGTTATAAGAAGTGGGAATGCCCTTGATGACGGTGAGGATCGCCGTGAGGCTGCCGTAGACCCTGCCCGTTTTGCCGCGGATGAGTTCGGGGATGTCGGGGTTCTTTTTCTGCGGCATGATGGACGAGCCCGTGGAATAGGCGTCGGATATGTCGATGAACCCGAATTCGTCCGTCGAATAAATGATGATGTCCTCGCAGAATCTGGAAAGGTGCGCCATGACGGTGGAGCAGCAGAAGATGTATTCCGCAACGAAATCCCTGTCAGACACCGCGTCGATGGAGTTTTGCGAGATCTCCGAGAAGGAGAGCAGGGACGCCGTCATGCGCCTGTCGATCGGGAAATCCGTCCCCGCGAGCGCGCAACTGCCGAGGGGCATCACGTCGGTGCGCTTATAGCAGTCGGTAAAGCGTTCGAGGTCGCGCAAAAACATTTCGCTGTATGCGTTTATGTACTGCGCCACGGATACGGGCTGCGCCTTGCGCATGTGCGTGTAGCCGGGCATGATGTACTGCACGTTGTTGTTCGCCACGTCCAAAAGGGTAGTGACGAGCGATTTGATGTGATTGGAAATATTGACGATGCTGTCTTTTACGTACAGCCGGAGGTCTGTCGCCACCTGGTCGTTGCGCGAACGCGCGGTGTGCATTTTTTTGCCCTTCGCGCCGATGCGCTTGACGAGTTCGTTTTCCACGAAAGTATGGATGTCTTCCGCGCCCTCGATCGTAAGGTTTCCTTTTTCGATGTCGGCGAGGATGTTTACGAGCGTATCGCAGATCTCGTCGGCTTCATCCTTGGGGATGATCTGCGTCTCTCCCAGCATTTTGACGTGCGCTATGCTGGCAAGAATGTCGTGCCAGTACAGCTTGTAGTCGAAAGAGAGCGACTGATTGAAGTCGTCCGCGCTCTTTGCGCTCGGTTCGGTGAATCTGCCTTCCCACAATTTCATATTGCACAGTCTCCGTGATTTTTTTGGTTCGATTTTAATTGACTTATTGCAATGAAAATCTTAAAATAGATAGAAGAAAGCGGTATTTGGCAAAGCGTGCGGCTTTGCCCGCCGTCCTATACACATCTATTCTAATACATTTCGTGAAAAAATTCAAGTATTTACAAAAAAAAGAGACAGAGATTTTATTTTGATCATTTTAGGGATCGACCCTGGGCTCGCAACGCTCGGCTACGGGGTCTTGGAAAAAGATAAGAACGGCAACGCCCGCGCCGTCGATTACGGCGTGGTGCTCACGCCCAAGCAGGAACGCCTTCCCACGCGCCTTGCCATACTCGAAGAGGGGATCAACAAGGTGCTGGATAAGTTCGCGCCCGACGAGGTGGCGGTGGAAGAGCTGTTTTTCAGCAAAAACATCACAACGGGCATCGCGGTGGCGCACGCGCGCGGGGTGGCGCTTTTGACGTGCATCAAAAAGTGCGGCAGGCTGTTCGAATATACGCCCATGCAGATCAAACAGGCGCTTACGGGCTACGGCGGGGCGGATAAGAAACAGATCCAGCTCGTGACGGCGAATTTACTGCGGCTCAAAGGCATACCCCGCCCCGACGACGCGGCGGACGCTTTGGCGGTGGCGCTGTGCCACGCGCACACTTCCCGCCTTTCGGGGCTGTATTCGATATAAAGTATGTTCACGAAAAATGAGTTCATATTCACAAAATTCTCGGCGTGCTGACGCCTGCGATTTTCCGTGATTTTGAGGGGAAACCCGAACG
>DWXC01000027.1 GCA_019119395.1 Candidatus Borkfalkia stercoripullorum
CCGTGTTCGAGCTGCTCGCGCTCAAAAAGCCCGCCCTGCTCGTACCGCTCGAAAACAGGCGCTCGCGCGGCGACCAATTGCAGAATGCGCAGTACTTTGAAAAGCGGGGACTGTGCCGCATCCTGCGCGAGTCCGACCTTTCGCCCCGCACCCTGCTCGGCGGAGTACGCGCGCTTGCTGCGGATGAAAAGTTGAAACAAAACCTCGCCGCCGCCCCTTTCTCCGCAGGGAACGGCTCCATCGCCGAACTGATCTGCGATACAGCGGACAAATAATCAGAGAACGCGGCAAATGGGCGAAAAAAGGATGGCAACGAAACGCCATCCTTTTTTACTTACTTTTATGCAACGAAATCGATATTGACGTCGCCGTTATTGCAATTTGCGACCAGCGATTTTGCGCCGCCCTCTTTTATCTCAGGCAGATTGCTTTTTCCGCTTTTGACTTTGCAGTCGATGGCAAAATCATCCCAACCGCCGCGCACGGAGCCTGTGATGTTTCCGTTTTTCGCCGTTACGCTCAATTCTGTTCCCACTTCAAGTTTTTCAAAATTCAAGTCGCCTCCGTTGGAATTGAGCGAAATTTCTCCCTGTACAGCCAACGACGAAACATCGACCGTTTCGTTCGTCGTGCTGACTGTAATTCCGGACAATCCCTCCGGCAAAGCCACCACTATTTTGCGGTATTCCGCCGCCGGTTTTGTTCCGATGTAATCCGTCCAGGTCTTGTTCGTTTCGAACGTCATCGTCAATTCGCCGTCTTCCGACACGGATATATTATAGTATTCCTTTTCGCTTTCGCTGTACTCGATATGAACCTGCCCGTCCTCGGAAGGGATAACTTCGACCGCCCGATCTTCGACGTCGATCGCAACTGATTTTACAACCGTATCGCCGGACTCCCAGTTTTTCGCCTCGAATGTCTGCTCACCCGAGCATCCCGCGAAAGCCAAAGCCATCGCAAAAACTGAACACAACGATAACACCGCCATAATTTTTTTCATAGAAAACCTCCTTGTCTCCTTTCTTGCTTTTCAGTTCTTATTGTATTGTCCCAAGTATAAACTTTTGTGTAACACAAAAGTCAAGCGAATGAAAGAGAAAAAGTAATAAAAAATTTTCAGCGGTCATAACTATGAAAACCGACAGAAAAATCGGCATACGATTGCCGACTCGCACCCTGCTTATAATGGAGCCGACCGCCGTCTTTTTCTGCCAAAAGAAAAACGGACTGAATTCAATGATTTTTATTCTATCACAGAAATTCTTACTTGTTGCGTTACAATAGACGTGTTATGGCGGGTCAAACACATTATGAAACGGCAAGGCATAGGAGCGACCTATCCCGCTACAGCGCAAGCAGGCGATGTTGAACACAAATATCCCCTAATCCAATGGACTGTATCTTATATAGGGAAAGTTTCTGAATATGACAAAACGCGGATCAAAATATCGGATGAGGAAACGCCACAGGAAAAATAAGCAAAAAAATAACGGGTATAAATGATACCCGTTAAATGCGGATAGACTTGAATATCCGGTCGGACTATCCCCGACGCCGCATTATTAACAATATATACCTATCCGCGGCAAAAGTCAAACAATATGAACGAAAAAGGACAAAAAAACGTAAACCGAAGGCTCGATTCAGGTTCTGACTGGCGGAAAGTGAAGGATTCGGGCTCATAGAGCCTTGACGCGAAAGCGCCAAACGTTATTTCGGCAATCCCTCGCCGGAAGCGGCAGGCAAAAGGCGCAGCACATGGCTGCGCCTTGCCTTTGGCGGAAGGTGAGGGATTCGAACCCCCGGACCCTTGCAGGTCTTCAGTTTTCAAGACTGACGCCATCGACCTCTCTGCCAACCTTCCGTGTTAAAATTTATGGCGATCATAAGTCCGGATTTGTTTGTGCCGTATGAAATCTTTATCATTTTAGCAGACATTTGACGGTTTGTCAATCGTTTGGTTTTTGTAAAGGCGGGCGACGGACGTTTTTCTTGACAAAACGTCCGTTTTCGGTTATACTGCACACTATATCAAGAAAGAAAGCGGAAGTTTGCGGCGCAGTGCCGCACTCGCGCGTAAGAGGAACACATGAAAATTCTCATAGCGGGACTGGGGCTTATCGGCGGTTCAATTGCAAAGGCGCTCAAGCGCGCCGGATATGCGGCGGACGGATTCGACCGCCGTAATGTCTGCGGGGCGGCAATAAAAGAGAACGTCATCGAAAAAGAAGCGTGCGGTTGTGCCGCGTACGATCTCGTTCTCGTCGCGCTGCCGCCCGATGCGGCGATCGCATTTATCGGGGATAACCAATTTAAAGACGGGGCGATCGTTGCGGATATCTGCGGTGTGAAAGGGGCTTTGGAACGCTTTGTTTATGCCGAATCCAGGAATTTCCGTTACGTCGGGTGCCATCCGATGGCCGGGAAAGAAGTTTCGGGGTTTGAAAACTCGTGCGAAGATCTCTTCGACGGTGCAAGCATGATCATTGCGGAAAACGGTCGTACGGACAAAAACGCCGTTCGCGAGCTGGAAGCGCTGTTCGGGAAGCTGGGCTTTTCGCGCATCGTGCGCTGTTCGGCGGAATATCACGACAAAAAGATCGCTTATACCTCCCAGTTGGCGCATATCGTGAGCAACGCGTACGTAAAGAGCGAAACCGCCGACGGTTATGCGGGGTTTACGGGCGGCAGTTTTCAGGACATGACGCGCATTGCGGGCGTCGACGAAAAGGTCTGGACGCGCCTTTATTTCCTCAACCGGCAGAATATCGCGGAGGAATTGCGCGGGCTGATATGCCGTCTGCAAGAATACGAATCCGCTTTGGTTTCCGGCAACGAAGAGGAGCTGGCCCGTTTGCTGCGCGAAGGACGGCTCCGAAAAGAGAAACTGGATACGGAAAAATGAAGATTTTCGCGCCCGAAGAACAGTCCCGCATTTGTTTTACATCGCGCGGAGAATGTGGTATAATATGAAAGACGAAGCCGAGTTCAAAGACGGCGTTTCGGTTTTTTTTATGGATAAATTCACAATATTTCTGAAATCGGAGTCCGAAAACGGCGGAGAACGGTTTTCCGCCGAGGCTTTCCGCCGTACAGACGGGGAGGGGGTCACGTTTTCTTTTTCGGTTTCGGGCGGGCGATACCGCATCCGCCTCGGCAAAAAGGTTTTTGTCGAACGGTCTGGGGAAGTTTCTTACTGTCTGAATTTCGGAGAAGGCGAACGGTATCCCGCCGTCATCGGGACCGCTTACGGAGAGATCCCCGCCGAAGTCGAGGCCGAGCGTGTTTGTGTGCGAAAGCGCGGCGATTCTTATTTTTTGAAAACGGATTACGTTTTGTTTTTTTCGGGTTTTTCTCAAAGACACAAGATCCTGTTTACTGCAAAAGCTGCCGATTGATTTTGGGGCAACGCTTGAACAATAAAATAAAGGAGAGGGTATGAAGATCAGATATCTGGGACATTCCTGTTTTTTATTCGACGACGGCAAGACGCGCATCCTTACCGATCCGTTTTCGGGGATCGGTTACGAAATGCCCGACGTCCGGGCGGATTATGTGACGGTGAGTCACGATCATTTCGACCATAACCATGTTTCAGGCGTGCGGGGCGTCAAAGAGATTTTTACCCGCCCGGGCAAATTGCGCGCGGGAGACGTCGCGATCGAGGGCGTTGCGTGCCTGCACGACGATGCCGGCGGCAGAAAAAGGGGAAAGGTCGTCGCTTATACTTTCGATTTCGGCGGGATCAAAGTGTGTCATCTCGGAGACCTCGGCGAAGCGTTTTCAGAGGAAAGGGCGGCGGCGTTCGGGCATCCCGATATTCTTTTGATCCCCGTGGGCGGCACATATACGATCGATGCCGCGCAGGCGGTGCGCTATATCGAAGCGATCCGCCCCGAAACAGTTATTCCGATGCATTATAAGACGGAGAAGTGCGCGCTCGACATTTCGCCTCTTTCCGGATTTGCGGAAGCGTACGGCAAAGAAAAATTTGTCGGCCCGCTTGAAACGCTGGATACCGATAATATCGGCGCTTATACGGGTAAAGCCGTTGTCATGGAGGTGAGCCGCCGTGGATGAGATCATCAAAAAATACGCGTCCGCTTTTGAATATATGGACGGCATGAGCGTTTACGAAGTGCGCAACATTGCGCGCGAGTGCGGCGTGCGTTCTCCTACGACGGAAAAGAAAAACGAACTGATCGCGCGGATCATCGGCGTGGAGGCGGGCGTCATGCCCGTGGAACTCAAAACGTCGAACAAGGGCGCGCCCCCCAAGGGCGGGAAAGTGCCCGAAGCGGTCATGAAGGAGATCAGGCGGCGCATCGCCGAAGTCCGTCAGAACGAGCCGTATCCTCAGCCCGAAGAAAACGATAACGGCATCGAAATACGCTTCCGCGATTCGGAGAATTCGGACGGTTCGGAAGAGGCGATTTATAAAGGCGTTCTGGAAATGCACCCGCAAGGGTACGGCTTTCTGCGCGCCGAAAATTGCGAGCCGGGGAAAAAGGATGTCTTTGTGCCCGGGCCCGTCATTCATAAATTCAGGCTCAAAAGCGGCGATTTTGTCGCCTGTTACGTAAAGCAGAACAGGGAGAGCGGCTCTCCCGCGCTCGAAAAACTCGCCGCCGTCAACGGGAAACTCCCCGGCGGGCCTTTGGAGCGGAGCGATTTCGACGATCTTACACCGCATTATCCGTCCGAAAAGATCGAACTGGGCGCAAGGGGAAAATTGTCCCTTCGCTGCATCGACCTTATGTGTCCGATCGGCAAAGGCCAGCGCGGGCTGATCGTGTCTCCCCCCAAAGCGGGGAAAACGACCCTTCTCAAAGATATAGCGGATTCGATCGCGGAAGACCATCCGGATCTGCATCTGATCATTTTGCTCATCGACGAACGTCCGGAAGAGGTTACGGACATGAAAGCGAGCATCCCGAAAGCGGAGATCGTCTATTCTACGTTCGACGAGTCGGCGGAACATCATGTCGGGGTCTCCCGTCTCATCCTCGACAGGGCGAAGCGCCTTGCCGAGAGCGGGAGAAACGTCGTCATCCTGCTCGATTCCATTACGAAGCTTGCGCGCGCGTATAACAACGTGGTTGCGCCGTCGGGCAAGATACTTTCCGGCGGATTAGATCCTGCGGCGCTCGTTGCGCCGAAAAAGTTTTTCGGTTCCGCAAGAAGTTTCGGGAGGGAAGGTTCGCTCACCATTTTGGCCACCGCGCTCGTCGATACGGGCAGCCGCATGGACGACGTGATCTATGAAGAGTTCAAGGGTACGGGCAATATGGAGATCCACCTTTCCAGGGATCTTGCAGAGCGGCGCATTTTCCCCGCCATCGACGTGTATCGTTCGGGAACGAGGAAAGAGGAGCTTTTGCTCAGCGAAGCGGAACTGGCCTGCTCGTATGCCGTCCGCCGCGCGTTTACGAAAGAAAACGCGACGGAAGGGCTGTTCGAACTGATGAAAAAGACGAAAGACAATAAAGAACTTGCCGCCTCGGCGGGCGAGTGGTCAAAGACATATAAAGCACAGAGGTGAATCAAATGGCGGAATATTATGTAGGCATCGACTTCGGCGGCATGAGCGCGAAAGCGGGGCTTTTCGACAAAAATTCTAAAATGCTCGCGAAGGATACGGTAAAGACTTCCAAAGACGATAATTACGTCACTACGGTCGCAAAAATGGCGCAGCTCGTCAAAAAACTTTGCGAAGAGAACGATGTGCCGATAAAGAGCGTCAGGCGCATCGGGCTTGCGTCTCCCGGCGTGATCGACAGCAAGGAAGGAGTCGTGGTGCGTTGGGGCAATTACAACTGGTCGGACAAGCCGCTCGCAAGGGATATGAGCGAAGCGGTCGGCGCGGAGGTTCGCGTCGTGAACGATGCGAACGCCGCCGCATACGGGGAGGCGATCTACGGCGCGGCGAAAGCCTATAAAAACAGTATTTTCATTACGCTCGGCACGGGCATCGGCAGCGGCATCATAATCGACGGAAAGCTGTTCGAGGGCGTGCGCGGCGCGGGTGCGGAAGCGGGCCACATGGTCATTCAGGTCGGCGGTGTTCCCTGCGGCTGCGGAAGGAAAGGGTGCTTCGAGCAGTATGCGTCCGCTTCGGCGCTCATCCGAGACACCAAGCGCGCCATGTTCGAAAACAAGGAAAGCATCATGTGGCAGATGACGGGCGGCGATCCCGAAAACGTGGACGGCAAAACGGCGTTCGCGGCGTCGAGAGAAGGGGATGCGGCCGCGCAGACCGTCGTCAAAAATTATATCGTTTATCTCGGGGAAGGGATACTCAATCTCGTCAGCATATTCCGTCCCGAAGCGGTCATCCTCGGCGGCGGCGTGTGCAACGAGGGCGAATATCTCCTTGCGCCGCTCCGCAAATATGTGGCGGAAAGGCTGTATGTCGGATGCGATAAAGTGCCTCTCACGCTCAACAGGGCGGCGCTCGGAAACGATGCGGGCATTTACGGCGCGCTCGCGTTCGCCATGGAGAAATGATGTCTGCGAAAAAATGTATAGCCGCTGCGCTCGGAAGCGGCGGCGCGAAAGGCATGGCGCACGTAGGTGCGCTGAAAGCGCTGGAAGAGTGCGGCATACGGTTTTGCGCGGTCGCGGGGACTTCTATCGGAAGCATCGTCGGCGCGCTGTATGCGAAGGGATATTCCCCGTCCGATATTTCGGGGCTTTTGCAAAGGCTGGATCTGAAAAATCTTGCAATATCCGTTCTCGCGTCTGCGTCCGTCGCGCCCGTGCGCGCCGCTCTCGATTCTCTTTTGGACGAGAGCGATTTTTCCGCCCTGCAAATGCCGTTCGCGGCGGTCGCGACGGATACGGAGAGCGGTGAAGAGGTTGTTTTGCGTTCGGGGAACGTGGCGGAGGCCGTCCTCGCGTCTTCGGCGATGCCGCCGTTTTTTAAAAGCGTGAACGTCGGCGGGAGACTTCTTGCAGACGGCGCTTTCACCAATGCCGTCCCCGGCGACGTTGCGCGCTCGCTGGGCGCGGATTTCGTGCTGGGCATTTCTCTGTCGCCCGCAAAGTCTTACGAGAGGACGGAGTTTTTTACGGCGGGCGGCGTGTTGAAAGTGTGTTATCAGAAGGGGATCGGGGCCTGCGACTATCTGCTCGAGCCCGACCTTTCGGATTATGCCGCGACGGATGCCGCAAAGGCTTCCGTCATGTACGATATCGGTTACGAATGCGCGATGCGCCATGCGGAGGAGATCGCGGCGGCGCTCCGCGCGAAGCGGATCAAAATCTGACGGGATAGTTCGGTTGCCATGAAGGAGAAAGAAGCGGCCGTCCGCGCGGCGGTTGCGGGTAAAGACAAAAAGAAACATCGGCTGCACCGCGCCGCGATCATAAGCGCGGCGGCGGTGTTTGTCATCGCGCTCGCTCTTGCGCTCGTGCATTTCTGCTATTGGCCGCTGCAATATTTGTGGGTGAAATTTTCGAATCCCGACGTCGCCGCCGCAAAGGCGGGGGAACTGCGCGTACACTTTGTCGACGTGGGGCAGGGCGACGCGGTCATCGTCGAACTCCCCGACGGGAAAAGCATGCTCATCGACGGCGGGAACGAATCGTATGCCTCCAAAAGCGCGCTCCTGCGCTATGCGAACGCGCTCGGCGTGCGCATGTTCGACTATCTTCTGCTTACACACCCCGATGAAGATCACGCGGGCGGGTTGGACGAGGCGCTGAAATGTTTCGGCGCGGAAAAGGCGTTTATTCCTTATATTCTGAATTACGCCGCGGATTCATCGTATGCCGATTTTTTGGACGCCGCCGCGGATACGGGGTGCGAGACGGAAATATCCCGTACGTTCCTTACGGTGCTTTCCGAGGACAAGGACGATTTTTATTACATGATGTTCCTTTCGCCCTTTGAGGCGGGCGTCCCCGGGAGTTTTTACGACGAAGCGAATGCGGAAAACGCAACGGATACCGACGTGAACAATGCTTCCGCCGTTTTATGGCTGGAATATGCGGGGCGTAGTATTCTGTTTACGGGAGATATTACGGAGGAAGCCGAGGCAAAACTTGTCGACGATTACGAAATTTTAGGAAACGAGTGCTTCAAAGCAGAGGAAGCGGCCGCGTGGGGCGAAACCGTTACGCTCGCGCCCGCGCTCGACGAACTCGACTTTCTGAAAGCGGCGCATCACGGGTCGGCGGGTTCTTCTTCGGAGCGTTTTTTGCGGCTGACTTCGCCCGAATGCGCTTTTATCGGCGTCGGAGCCGGCAATTCGTACGGGCATCCGGCGCAGGAGACCGTCGGGCGGCTTGCGGACATCGGTGCGGAGATATACAGGACGGACGAACTCGGCAGCATCGTTCTCACGGTTCGCGCCGACGGCACTTATGCGATAGACTATATCGGCCGCGCGTAGCGGCTTTTTCGGAGGATACCATATGTTGAAACTTACGACGGCGGGCGAGTCTCACGGCAGGGCGCTGACCGCGATCATCGAGGGGCTCCCTTCCAATCTGAAGGTGGAGAAAGAAGAGATCGACTATTATCTCGCGCTCCGCCAGAGCGGATACGGCCGCGGCGCGCGGCAGAAGATCGAAAGCGACCGCGCGGAGATCGTTTCGGGGGTCAGGGACAAACTGACGCTCGGAAGTCCCGTGTGCATCGTCGTGGAAAATAAGGATTACAAAAACTGGGAAGAATACATGTCGCCGTACGGGGCGGATGTTTCCAAGCGCCGCCTGACCAAGGTGCGCCCCGGGCATGCCGACCTTACGGGGCTTTTCAAATACGATCAGACGGACGCGCGCAATATTCTGGAACGCGCCTCCGCGCGAGAAACGGCCGTGCGCGTCGCCGCGGGTACGATCGCGCGCATGTTCCTGCGCGAACTCGGGGTTGAGGTCGCGGGCTACGTCAGGAGCGTTGAAAGCGTTTCTGACGAAAAGGAATACACCTTTGACGAGATCAGGGCGGCAAAGACTTCCGAACTGTTTATGCCTGACAGAGAACTTTGCGAACGCGCAAAAAAACGCATCGACGAGATCAAAGAGGCGAAAGATACGGCGGGAGGCGTCATCGAACTGCACGTGAAAGGGATGAAGAGCGGCTTCGGCAGCTGTATGTCTTATTCCGAAAAACTGGACGCGCACCTTGCGGGCGCGATCATGAGCGTGCAGGCGATCAAAGGCGTGGAGATCGGCCTCGGATTTGAGGCGGCAAGGCGGCCGGGAAGCCGCGTACACGATGAAATTTATTATCGGGACGGGAATTTTTTCCGCAAAACGAACAATGCGGGCGGCATCGAGGGCGGTATGTCCAACGGGCAGGAGATCGTGCTCCGCGCGGCGATGAAGCCCATCCCCACGCTGATGCGCGGGCTCGACACCGTCGATTTCGATACCAAAGAGCCGTGCCGCGCGGCGACGGAACGCAGCGACGTCTGTTCCGTGGCGGCGTGCGACGTCATTTTGGAGAGCGTGGTCTGCTTCGCCCTTGCCGAAAAGATCTTGCAGCGGCTGGGCGGCGACAACATGCGCGAGATCAAGGAACGCTGGGACAAGCTCCCGCGGTAAACAAGGGATAAAGTATGCAGACGATAGAAGTGAAAACAAAATCCCGCCCGAGCACCGTTTACTGCGGAAAAGGCGCTGCGGAAAAGGCGCGTGACATTTTGCGCGGAAAAGACGTGTTCGTGGTCACGGACGCGAACGTTTTCCGTCTTTACGAAAAATGGGCCGGGGATATGTTCGGCGATGCGCCGATATGCGTCGTGCCGGCGGGGGAGCGTCACAAAAACCGCGGCACGCTGTTTGCGATTCTGGACAAAATGCTGGACGCGCGGCTCAACCGCGGCAGCGTTCTGGTCGCGCTCGGCGGCGGCGTGGTCGGAGATATGGCGGGACTTGCCGCGTCGCTGTATATGCGCGGCATTCATGCCGTGCAAGTGCCGACGACGCTTTTGGCGCAGGTGGATTCCTCCGTGGGAGGAAAAACGGCGATCGACCACCGCGGCGTGAAGAACGTGATCGGCGCGTTTTATCAGCCCGAATACGTTCTGTGCGACCCGATGTTTCTGCATACCCTTCCGCCAAGGGAATTGCGGTGCGGGCTCGGCGAGATCGTTAAGACGGGCGCGTTGGATGCGGACATCCTCGATAAACTCGAAAAAAATTCGGACAGGCTGTTCGACCTTTCGTTCATGGAAGACGTTACGGCTGATTGCGTACGATTCAAGGCGGGCGTCGTGGAAAAGGACGAGTGTGAGCGGAACGGGCTTCGCAAGTGCCTGAATATGGGGCATACGACGGGGCACGCGCTCGAGCTGTTTTACGGGAGGCGTTCGCACGGGGAATACGTGCTCATCGGCATGTATTTTGAAAGCATCATCGCCGAGCGCAAAGGCGTGTGTTCCCGAGTGTATGCGGAGCAGCTGCGCGCACTCATTCAAAAGGTTATCGGGCGTATCCCGAAATTCCGGAATATAGGCGAGGCGGCGCGCGTCGCCCTGTTCGATAAGAAAAACGAAGGGAAAAACGAGGTCTCACTCATACTGCCGAAAACGCGCGGCGGGTTTGCCGAAGCGAAATTGTCCATCGGCGATTACGTCGGCATGATCGAGGAGATCGGCGGAGGGGTTTTATGAAGATATTGCCGCGCACAGAATATGCGGGCGAATTTGCGGTGCCGGGCGACAAATCGATCACGCACCGCGCGATCATGTTCAACAGTATTGCGGAAGGGGAAGCGCGCATCACGAACGCGCTCCTCGGAGAGGACTGCCTTTCGACTGCGGCGTGCATGCGCGCGCTCGGTGCAAAAGTGGAGATCGGCGAAGATGTCGTATCCGTGCAGGGTACGGATAAACTTTGCGATGCGGAATGCTATTGCGGAAACAGCGGCACGACCATGCGGCTTTTAACGGGCCTTGTTTCGGGGCAAAGGGTGAACGTGACCCTCACGGGCGATCCTTCCCTGTCCAAACGCCCCATGGAGCGGGTCGCAAAACCTCTGCGCCTTTTGGGCGCGGACATCGATACGACGGATGGCTGCGCGCCCGTTTACGTCCGCGCGGCGAAGCTTTGCGGCAGGGAAGTGGATACCGCTTCGGCGAGCGCGCAGGTCAAAAGCGCGCTGATCCTGGCGGCGCTCGGCGCGGACGGGGAAACGTTCGTACACGAGTCGATCAAAACGCGCGACCATACAGAACGCATGCTCGCGGCGATGGGGGCGGACATCCGCGTGCTCGGCAACACCGTTCAGGTGAAAAAGAGCAGGCTGAAAAGCCGCGACGTGGAAGTCCCCGGCGATATATCGAGCGCGGCGTACTTTATGGCGCTCGGCGCGCTCCTCGGGGAAACGCTCTGTAAAAATGTGGGCGTGAATCCTACGAGGACGGGCATATTGACCGCTTTTGACAGGATGGGCGTCGATTATCGGCTCGAAAACGAACGCACGGTGTGCGGCGAGCCCGTTGCAGATATCCGCGTGAAAAAGTCGCGGCTGAAAGCGATCACGCTGACGAAAGAGATCATGCCTGCCCTTATAGACGAGCTGCCCGTCATCGCGGTGCTGTGCGCCTATGCGGACGGCGAAAGCGTGATCTCGGGCGCGGAAGAACTGCGCATAAAGGAGAGCGACCGCATCAAGACGACTGCGGAAATGATCGCCGATTTCGGGGGCAGCATCATGCCCCGCGAGGACGGTTTCGTCATACGCGGAAAAAAGAAACTTGCGGGCGGTACTGCGGATTCTTTCCTCGATCACCGCATTGCGATGAGCGCGGCGGTCGCGCTCATGGCGAGCGAAAAGGGCGGGGAGATCAAAAATGCGGAATGCGTCAACATTTCTTTTCCCGGCTTTTTCGATATGCTCGGCTGAAACTTCGGAGATCCGCCATTTTTATAAATCTGCGATGCGGCGCATTGTGTGCCGGAGGAGTACGAATCTATGCTGAAACTTGCGGTCATCGGAAAGGACGTTTCCAAATCTGACAGCGGCAGGATGCACACGTTTATTCTGCGGGGGCTGGGACGCGATTGCTCTTACGAACTCATGTCTTCCTCCGCCGAAGATTTCGATACGAACGCGAAAAAACTGCTTGCGGAATACGACGCGTTCAACGTGACCATTCCCTATAAACTGGATATCATTCCCTATCTCGAACGGACGGAGGGGGACGCCGTAACGTTCGGCGCGGTCAACACCGTCAAGGGCGGGATCGGTTACAATACGGACGGGGCGGGGTTTTCGCTCATGCTGAAAAACAACGGCATTGACCCCGCGGGCAGAAAAGTCCTCGTGCTCGGCGCGGGCGGCGCGGGCAGGAGCGTCGTCAAAAAATTACTCGACGCGGGCGCGGAAGTATATCTTTATGATTTGAAAAAGGAAAACGCGCGGGAGGTCTGCCGCGAATTTGCGGGCGCGAAACTCCTTGAAAAAGTCGCGCCTTCCCCGTATTATGCGATCGTCAATGTGACGGGCGTGGGCATGCACAAGACGGAGGGGCTTTCCCCCGTGGGCGGCGATGTTTTGGCCGCGTGCGAAGTCGCGGTCGATCTCATCTACTATCCCCGTAAAAGCGAATTTTTGCGCATTGCCGAATCGCTCGGCAAAAAAATCGTCAACGGAGAAGGGATGCTCTTTTATCAGGCGTATTACGCGGACTGCATCTATCTCGGGCGCGCGCCTTCCGATGCGGAGGCGAAGGCGCTGTTTGAAAAATATCAGGAGGAAAGGCAATGAAACTTCTCGTATTGAACGGCGTGAATCTGAACATGACGGGGCGGCGCGAAAAATCCGTTTACGGTACGCAGACGCTTGACGACATCAACCGCGAGATCGCGGCGTTCTGCAAAGCCCGCGGCGCGGAATGCGAATTTTTCCAGAGCAATCTGGAAGGGGAGCTGTGTACAAAAATACAGGAATCGGATGCCGACGGCATCATTCTCAACGCGGGGGCTTTCACGCATTACAGTTACGCCCTGCGCGACGCGATCGCGTCCGTAACTACCCCCGTCGTGGAAGTGCATATGTCCAACGTGCACGCGCGGGAAGAGTTCAGGCATAAATCGGTCATATCCGAGGTGTGCAGGGGCACGATCCTCGGGTTCGGCAAAAACAGTTATATCCTTGCGACGGAGAGCTTTCTGCTATGAACATCGTACTTTGCGGAATGATGGGCGCGGGCAAGACCAGCGTCGGCATTAAAATTTCCGACCTGACGGGGATGCGGTGGTACGATACGGACGATCTGATCACCCAAAAATACGGGCGGATCCCCGCGATCTTTGAGTTTTACGGGGAGAACCGGTTTCGTGAAATGGAGACGGAGATCGTGAAAAAGGTCTCCGAGGAGGACGGCGTCGTCATTTCCACGGGCGGCGGCTGCGTGCTCCGCCCCGAAAACAGCGCCATGCTCAAAAAACACGGAAAAATCGTCTTTCTCAAAGTGGATATCCACACGCTTTTCGAAAGGACGGGCCACACGAGCGATGAGCGCCCGCTCCTGAAAAATACGACTTTCGAAAAGATGAAAGAACTGCTCGACTACCGCACGCCGATTTATGAAAGCTGTGCCGATCATACCATCGACACCAACGGCAAAGACGTGGAGGCTGTCGCCCGCGAGATCTGTTCGGTCTGCGGCGCGGCGATCAAAGGATGAGCACCGTTCTCGTCACGGGCGGCTCGCGCGGGATCGGGCGGGCGGTCTGCCTCGCGTTCGCGAAGGCGGGCTACGACGTCGCGTTCTGCTATTCGAAAGACGAAGAGGGGGCAAAGGAGACGTGCCGGCTCGTCGAGGCGGCGGGCGCGGGCGCACAGCCTTTTATGTGCGACGTGTCGGACGAAGACGCGGTCGGCAAAATGTTTTCTTCCGTGTTCGGGCTGAAAGTGCTCGTGAACAACGCGGGGATCGCGCATTACGGGCAGATCCAGGATACCTCTTATGCCGAGTGGAACAGGCTGTTTTCCGTCAATGCGGGCGGGGCTTTCCTTTGCACGCGCGCGGCCGCTTTAAAATTTCTCAAAAGCGGCGGCGGGAGCATCGTAAATATATCTTCCGTTTGGGGGGAAACGGGCGCCTCCTGCGAGGCGGCATATTCGGCGAGCAAGGCAGCCCTGATCGGTTTTACCAAAGCCGCGGCAAAAGAGCTTGCCCCCGCGGGGATCCGCGTCAACTGCGTTTCCGCGGGCATGATCGCGACGGACATGAACGCGCGTTTTTCGGCAAAGGAGCGCCGCGGTTTTGTTTCCGAAATTCCCGCCATGCGGGAAGGTACGCCCGAAGAGGTCGCCGCAGCCGTCTTGTTTTTGGCCGAAAGCCGGTATCTGACAGGCGAAGTGCTGCGCGTGAACGGCGGCGCGCTCGTCTGAAGCGCGCTTTTTGTATATTTGGTGCCGCTTTTTGTAAAAAATTTGAAAAAGAATGGAGCGCAAAAAAGGTTTTTGCGGATTTTCGGGTAATATATTAAATAGCGGGTTCTCGTCCGATCGCGGCGAAATCGTCTCGCCGCATACAGCTATTTTCAATACCGCTACGAGATCATGAATATTTCCGATTCCGTAAAACAGCGCACTTACGCGAAAGAGAGGGCGTTCCTTTCGCCTTACGCGCAGCTCTCCGAAAAGACGAAGGGCCGCGCCCGCCTTGAAGATCCGTGCAACATGCGCACGGATTTTCAGCGCGACAGAGACCGCGTCATTTACAGCAAGGCATTTTTGCGGCTGAAAAACAAGACGCAGGTCTTTTTCTCGCCGGAGGGCGATCATTTCCGTACCCGCATGACGCACACGATCGACGTTTCGCAGATCGCGCGTTCGATCGCCAGAAGCCTCGCGCTCAACGAAGACCTCGCCGAGGCGATCTCTTTGGGGCACGATCTGGGGCATACGCCGTTCGGGCACGCCGGGGAGAGGGTGCTCAACAGTCTTTCTCCGTTCGGTTTTGCGCATAACGAGCAGTCGCTGCGCGTCGTCGACGTGCTGGAAAAAGACGGGAAAGGGCTGAACCTCACTTTCGAAGTGCGCGACGGCATCGTCAACCACAAAAAGAGCGGGCATCCCGCAACGCTCGAAGGGAAAGCTGTATCCCTTGCCGACCGGATCGCTTACGTCAATCACGACATCGAGGATGCGATCCGCGCGGGGCTTTTGAAAGAGGACGAACTTCCCCAAAAAGACGTCGCCGTTCTCGGGGCGTCATCTCGCGACAGGATCAACAGGATGATCACGTCCATTTACGAAAACAGCGTCGGCAAAAACGAGGTAAAACTCGGCGATGCCGAGGCGGAAGCGCTGGAAGATCTGCGCTCTTTTATGTTCGAACGGGTGTACATAACCGATCTTTCGATGAAAGAGGAAGAAAGGGCGAAGCGCATGCTGTCCGCAATGTTCGACTATTTCCGCAAAGACAAGGACAAGCTGCCCGCCTTTTATCTCGGGCTTTGCGAAAAGTATCCGCTCGAACAGGTCATATGCGACTATCTTTCGTCCATGACGGACAAGTATGCGGTCGCGGTATTCAACAGCATATTTATTCCCAAAAGCTGGGCGCTTCGGGAGGAAGATATAGAACTTTAAGCCGCAGGAGCATTTGCGGCGCGGAGGAAAAAGGTGCAATGCCGAAAGGGTTGGACGGAGAATTTCTCGCACAACTGAAAAGCAAGAACGACATCGTGGAAGTGATCGGTTCTTACGTCAATCTGGAAAGGAAGGGCACGAATTACTGGGCGTGCTGTCCCTTTCATCACGAAAAGACGCCTTCCTTTTCCGTCAACTCGCTCGATCAGTACTACCATTGCTTCGGCTGCGGCGCGAGCGGGGACGTGATCACTTTCATCCGCGAGATCGAGTCCGTCGACTTTGTAGACGCGGTCAAGATCCTGGCGGAACGGGTAAAAATGCCGCTGCCCGACATGAATTTCGATTCGGAAAAGACGCTCGAACAAAAGCGCAGGCGCGACGAGGTGTTGAAGATACTCAACGCGGCGGCGCATTTTTACCTCGACAATCTCAATTCCGGCAAAGCGGACGCGCATATCCAATATATTTTGGACAGAAAGCTGTCCGCGCCTACGGTGCGCAAATTCGGGCTGGGAGCGTCCCTCGATTTCAAAACGCTCCCGCAGTTTTTATCGGACAAGGGTTTCCGCCGCGACGATATTCTGGAAAGCGGCGCCGTGACCCTTTCGGACAAGGGGAAACTGACCGACGCGCAGGGCGGGCGGCTGATCTTCCCGATCATCAACGCCATGGGCGACGTGGTCGCGTTCGGCGGCAGGGTGCTCGAAAAGACGGATTTTGCGAAATATAAAAACACGAAAGAGACCATCGTTTTCAATAAAAGCAAAAACTTATACAACATCAATCTCGTCAAAAAGCAAAAAAAGGCGGAAGGACTGAAAAATATCGTCATGACGGAAGGGTATATGGACACCATTTCCCTTTGGCAGGCTGGGTTTCACAACGTGGTCGCCAGCATGGGCACGGCGCTCACGAAGGAGCAGGCTCGCCTGGCGAAGCGGTATGTGGACGACGTTCTCATCAGTTACGACGGTGATTTTGCCGGGCAGAAAGGGGCGATCCGCGGGCTGGAAATTTTGCGCGACGAGGGGATCAACGTGCGCGTCGTCGCTCTGCCCGAAGGGCTCGATCCCGACGACGTTGTAAAAAAATACGGGAGCGAAGGGTATCGGAAATGCCTCGACGAGGCGATGCCGCTCATCGACTTCAAACTCAAAGTTCTGGAGCGCGGGAGAGATCTTTCCAGGACGGAGGACAAGCGCGAATATATACGCGACGCGATCAAGGTCATCCGCGAAGCGGAAAGCGCGAGCGTTCGGGAAGACCTTTTGAAAACGCTGCGCGACAAGACGGGCGTCACCTACGAATCGCTCAGACGCGATCTCGACAGCGAGCCCGAGCGCCCTTCGGCGGAGCCGCAGGAGATCGTGCGCGGAGAGGACGGCGCGGACAGGAACGTCAAAGCGAGCCGCTTTATTTTGGCTTCCGTCCTGTTTAACGCAAAATATGCGAGGAATTTCGACCTTTCGGGTGTCAAATTTGACAATAATGTGCATAATATCATCGCAGAGTACATTATCGGGCGCAAAAAACGGGGTGAAATTGCCAGAGCGAGCGACCTTTTCGAAATTTTTGACGAAAATACGCCCGAACTTTCGGCGATCCTCGATTTGAGCCTCGGCGACAATTTCGGCAGCGCCGAATCGGAAAGATACTTTGCCGACTGCGTCAAAACGCTCGAAAGACAGAAAATAGACAGGGAGATCGCCGCGCTTCGTGCGATGTGCGACGCGGAGACCGACCTCGAAAAGCGGAAACAATACACGCGCCGAATACTCGAACTTTTCATTCAGCTCAAAAATTTTTAACATAAGCGGAGGATAAACATTTTAAATGAGCGTATCCGAACAAAAACTCAACGAAATACTCAAACAGATCGTCGCCGAATACCGTCAGAAGGGCAGCATTTCCACGAACGCCCTCTGCGATATCCTCGAAAAGGTAGATACCAACCCCGATCAGATCGATTATATCTATAAATCGATCGGCGAGGCCGGCATTCAGATCGTCGACGAGGACGAGCGCGACAGGGAACTCTTCGAACAGGCGCTCCGCGACATCGGGCTGGACGACCCGGTCAAGATGTATCTGAAAGACATCGGCAAAGTTCCTCTTTTGTCTGCGGATGAAGAGATCGACCTCGCGCGGCGCATGCAGGAGGGGGACGAAGCCGCGAAAAAGCGCCTTTCCGAGGCGAACCTCCGTCTCGTCGTTTCCATCGCGAAACGGTACGTGGGGCGCGGGATGCTCTTTCTCGACCTCATTCAGGAAGGCAATCTCGGCCTGATGAAGGCCGTGGAGAAGTTCGATTATCAGAAAGGTTTCAAATTTTCGACCTATGCGACCTGGTGGATACGCCAGGCGATCACGAGGGCGATCGCCGACCAGGCGCGCACGATCAGGATCCCCGTGCATATGGTGGAGACGATCAACCGCCTTTCCCGCGCGTCGCGCATACTTTTACAGCAGTTGGGCAGAGAGCCTACGCCGGCGGAGATCGCCAAAGAGCTGAACATGCCCGAAGACCGCGTCCGCGAGATCCAGAAGATCGCACAGGATCCCGTTTCCTTGGAAACGCCGATCGGCGAGGAAGAGGATTCGCACCTCGGGGATTTCATCGAGGACGACCGCGCGACCACGCCGAGCGATTCGGTCGCGTTCACCATGCTCAAAGAACAGCTTTTGGGCGTGCTCGATACGCTCACCCCGCGCGAAGAAAAAGTTTTGCGCTTGCGCTACGGCATCGACGACGGCAAACCGCGCACTCTCGAAGAGGTCGGCAAGGAATTCAACGTCACCCGTGAACGTATCCGTCAGATCGAGGCAAAGGCGCTGCGTAAACTCCGCCATCCCAGCCGCAGCAAAAAGCTGAAAGACTTTCTCGATTGATGAAATTGACGAAGAGGCTCGCCGCCGTCTGCGGCGAACTTGAAAAGTGCGATACGTTTGCCGACGTCGGATGCGACCACGGTTATTGCACGCTGTACATGCTCGAAAACGGGCTGTGCCGCACGGCGCAGATATCCGATATCAGCGCAAAGAGTTTGAAAAAAGCGCAGGCGCTCCTTTCGGCATACATAGCGGAAGGCAGAGTGTGCCCCGTCGTATGCGACGGGCTTGCGGGGGTCGATCGCGGGACGGAACAGGTGCTCATCGCGGGCATGGGCGGCGAAGAGATCGTAAAAATCCTTTCGGACGGTTTTCTTCCGCCCAAACTCGTATTGCAGCCGATGAAAAATGCGGAAAAAGTGCGCGCGTTCCTCCTGGGGCGCGGCTACGCGCTCCTGCGCGATCATACCTTTTACGCCGATAAAAAATTCTACGACCTCATAAAGGCCGTAAAGGGCGGAAAACAGGAAGAGTACAATAAAGACATGCTCTCGTTCGGGCGGGAGAATATCATTTCCCCCACGGAGGATTTTGCGAAGATGCTCGAAAGGGATATCTCTCGGTGCAGGGAGTGGCGCGAAAGCGCAGCGGAAGGGCGCGCGGAGATCGACGCCCGGCTGAAAAAATTGGAGGGACTGTACGATGAAACTTGCAGACGTTTACGCAGTCATTGACGGAGCTTATCCCAAAAAATTGAGCGATGTTTACGTTAAAAACTTCGGTGCGCACGACAACAGCGGCGTGCTGATCGATACGGGCGACGATATCACGGGCATGGTCTTTTCCCTCGATCTGTCCGGCGGGGCGATCGCCGCGGCGAAGGCGCGGGGCGCGAATCTCATCGTGACGCACCATCCAGCCATATTCTTTCCTGTTTCTGCGCTGAATGTGCAGGACGCTTCGGGGGCGCGGCTCGTTTCCTGTCTGCGCGCGGGGATCTGCGTGATCTCCATGCACCTGAACCTCGATTTCGCCCCCGAAGGCATCGATTATCATCTGGCAAAAGGCATCGGCGGGCAGGATGTTTCCGATACATACGAAAACATCGACGGCGGTGCGTACGGCCGCGTTTACGATGTGCGCAGGCAATCTTTTGCAGATCTTTGTGCGCATGTTTCGAAAGAATTTCATACCGGGCGTCTTCTTTCTTACGGCGCGGAGGGTGAGATTTCGCGCGCGGCGTCCTTTTGCGGCGCGGGCGTGGACGGCGGAGCGATACGCTTTGCGAAAGAGCACGGCGCGGACGTCATTGTCTCGTCCGACGTCAAGCACAATTATATTTGCGACATTCTCGAATCGGGCATGCGTTTGGTCGTTCTGACGCATTACGCGAGCGAGAATTACGGATTCAAAAAAATTTATCAGAAAATCGGCGATAAACTCGGCGTCCCCGCTTATTATCACGAGGACGGGTTTATGCTCTGATTTCAGGGAGGTATAAAATGATAGACGAATTGTTGAAATATCAGGAGGCGGACGGAAAACTCCGCGCGATCGAACAGGAGATCGCTTCGACGGACGAGCGCAAAAAATATATGACGGCGCGCAAATTCCTCGAAAAAGCGCCCGAAAAACTCGAAGCGCTGGACGCGCGCGCGGCGGAATTCAAGAGAATGTTCGAAAGGCTCGAGCAGAAATATTCCGAGATCGCGGACACGATCAAAGATTACGAAAACCTCGACGAAATGGTGGACGAGCAGGGCGGCGAGATCGCCTTTTACAAGAAGAACGCGGCCGCCATATCGGACAGCCTGAAAAGCCTGAAAGCGGAGATCAATAAACTCGTTCAGCAGATCGAAAAGACTTCCGCCGAATATGCCGCGGCGAAGAAACAGACGATCGCCATGCAGAAGCAATATAAAGAGTATAAGGAAAAGTATTCCGCCGTCAAGGAATCGCATGCGCAGGAAGTCGCCGCGGTGGAGGCGGAGCTGGCGAAACTTAGCAAAGACGTGCCCGCGGATACGCTCGCAAAATACAAAGCCAAGCGCAAGGAAAAAGTTTTCCCCGTGGTGGTGGAGGTGTCGGGCAACAGATGCCCGCAATGCGGCATGGAACTTTCCATTGCGGAAATTTCCAAACTTGCGGACGGCAATTTCATCGAATGCGACAGTTGCCGCCGCATCCTGTTCAAAAGAAAATGATCTGACGAGCGGCGCGCCTGCAAAAGCGGGCGCGCCGCATCTTTTATTTCGGAGGGAAACATGGAAGAGCGCGTTCGGCAAATCCTTTCATCGATGACGATACAGGAAAAAGCCGCTCTGCTGTGCGGAAGCGGCTTTTGGTATGCAGGCAACGAAAAAACGGGTAAGATCATGCTGACGGACGGGCCGTCGGGGCTGCGTAAACAGCAGGGCAAGGCGGATATGTCGGGCATCAACGAAAGCGTACCCGCTACGGTATACCCGTGCGCGTGCCTTTCCGCATGCTCGTGGGACGAATCGCTTCTGTTTCGCATGGGCGAAATGTTGGGCAGGGAATGCCGTAAAGAGGACGTTTCCGTCCTGTTAGGGCCGGCCGTAAATCATAAGAGGGATCCGCGCGGGGGCAGAAATTTCGAATATTTTTCCGAAGATCCGCTTCTTTCGGGAAAACTCGGCGCGGCGTATGTGCGCGGCGTCCAGTCCGCGGGCGTCGGCGCTTGCGTAAAACACTTTGCCTGCAACTCGCAGGAAGATCACCGCATGTTTTCGGACAGCGTCGTCGACGAGCGGGCGCTGCGCGAAATTTATCTCAAACAGTTCGAGATCATCGTAAAAGAGGCAAAACCTTGGGCGCTCATGACCGCTTACAATAAACTCAACGGAGTTCCTTGTTCGCAGAACGCGCGCCTCATGGAGATCGCGCGCGGAGAGTGGGGGTTTGACGGGGTTTTCCTCACCGATTGGGGCGCATTGTACGAGAGGGCGGATGCGTACGCGGCGGGGCTGGATCTGGAAATGCCCGGGGTATGCGGCGGCGCGGAAGAGACCGTGAGCGCCGTGGCGGAAAATAAAATGAGCGAAAGCACGCTCGACGCACGCGCGGAGAAAGTGGTCGGACTCATCTTAAAATCGCGGCAGCAAGGAAAGAAATCGACTTTCGACAGGAAAGAGAGCCTTTTCCTCGCGCAGGAGATCGCCGAAGAGTCCGCGGTTCTTCTCAAAAACGATGAAGATATCCTGCCGTTGACCGCGGACGGCGGGGAAAAGATCGCAATCATCGGCGCGTTCGCGGAAAAGCCGCGGTATCAGGGCGGCGGCAGCGGAAAGGCCGTGCCCTCCGATCAGGACAGCTTTTTGCGGGCGCTCAAAGATTGCGGCGCGGCATACGATTACGCGCGCGGCTACGACAGGGCGAACGGAGAATCGAGCGGGCGGCTCATCGCCGAAGCCGCCGCGCTTGCGGGCGTCAGGAGATGCGCCGTCGTGTTTGCTGGATTTGCGGAAGGCGCTGAAAGCGAGGGGTACGATAAACAAGGTATTTCACTCCCCGCATCGCAAAACAAACTCATCGAAGCGGTCGCGGAGGCGAACCCGAACACGGTCGTCGTGCTTTCGTGCGGCTGCCCGGTCGCCATGCCGTGGCTGGGAAAGGTGAAAGGCGTTCTGCTGATGTATCTTGCGGGCTGTCAGAGCGGCAAGGCATGCGCGTCGCTCCTGTTCGGCGCAAAAAATCCGTCGGGGAAACTGGCTGAAACCTTCCCGTTAAGGATCGAAGACGTGCCCGCTTATTCCGATTTCGGCAGGAACGAAGATTATGCCGAATATCTCGAAAGCATTTTCACGGGATACCGTTGGTACGACGCCGCCGAAAAAAAAGTCCTGTTCCCGTTCGGGTTCGGGCTTTCGTATACGAAGTTCGAATACGGCCCGCTTGTGCTGTCCTCGGAAAATTTGGGCGGAAACGGAAGTATTACGGCGCGCATCCGCATAAAAAATACGGGGACGCGTGCGGGCGCGGAAGTCGTTCAGATTTATGTCGGGCAAAAATCGCCCGTCACGTTCAAGCCCGAAAAGGAGCTGCGTGCCTTTAAAAAAATCCGTCTTGCGGCAGGAGAGGAGCAGGAGATCGAATTTACGCTAAACAGAGACGCCTTTTCGCATTACGATCCCGAAAAGGGTACGGTCGTCGAGCGCGGAAATTATTTTGTCATGGCGGCGGCATCTTCGCGCGATATCAGGGCAAAGGCTTGCGTGCGCGTCGACGGGGATGAAGGACGCGATTTCAGGGAGTGCGCTTCCGCATATTACGGCTTGTCGGATGAGGCAGCGATCCCGCGCGAGCAATTTTATGCGATGTCGGGGCTGAAACATCCCGAGCCGCGCAGTGTTTTGCCGATCACGCTCCATTCGCCGCTAAAGGACATGGCAAACAGCAAAGGGGGTAAATTGCTTTACAGGCTGATGCGTTACTTCGCCGGAAAGGGTAAAGATCCCGTTACGGCAAAGATGCAGAGGGCAGTCTTTGCTGAAATGCCCGTCGTCGGGCTTACGGTCGGCATTCCGATTTCCAGGGAAGGCGCTCAAGGCATTGCGGAAATCGCCAACGGGCACAGGCTGCGCGGAATTAAAATTGTTCTGCGCGATCTGAAAAAATATCGGAAAAAGAAAGGAAAAAGCCCCGTGTAACGTCGCGGGGCCGAATAATTGCGCCGATATCCTTGGAATGCGCGTGAGATCTGAGCGGAAAGGCGCAGGTTTGCCGACGAACGCAATTCCGAGCGCGGTATCCGGAGTAATCGAGCCGTGCGGCCGGATCGGCGCAAGCAATTCCCGCACGGCCAACAGCTTGCAATCGGCTCAGCACAAGCAAATCCCGCGGCGATCACGCCTGGCGTGATTCGTTATGACGGTAAAAGAATCGCCCCGAAAGCGTTCGCTTTCGGGGCGTCTTTTTATGCGTTATGAGGATTATTTGTTATCCTCGTCTCCGTTGCCGTCCGCATTGCCGTTTTCGTCGGTCGCTGCGTCCGTTTCGGAATTGCCGTCCGCCTCTTCGCTCTCGTCGCGGTAGGGGTCGAAATCGTCTCTGCCTTCGTCTACGCGGTAGATGTCTTCTTCGTCGATCTCGTCCTCATCGGGGAGCACGTCGGGCGCGTTTTCGTCTTTGGCGTCGTCGGCTGCCTCGGCAAGTTTCAGCTTTCTGATATAACGGGTGCGCCTTGCGTCATACTGCGCCGCATACTTGACCTTGTTCTTGCGGATATTTGCAAGCAGGCGTTTCACGAGCAGGGAAATGAGCGTCACAAACAGCGCGACGGCCAGTGCGATGGAGGGGATCAAAAGCCACAGGTTGGTCGTCGAACCGCTGCCGGAAGTATCGTCCGTTGTGCTGTCGTCCGTCGAATCGCTGCTGGATGCGACCGCGATCTCGCTTGCGCCGTAATTGACGAAAGTGTTGTATTCGGTATATCCGTTTTCCGATCCGTTAAATTTGAGATACGCGACCGTGTCGGAATAGGAAGAAGGATCGTAGTCGGAGTAGGGGTCGCTTTCCCTCGTTTCGAGCGAATTTTCCGCGTCGTAAGGCGCATAGTCGGCGCTGTCATAGAGGGAGAAGTGATAATAGATCAGCGAAGTGCCGTCCGCGGTCTCTTCGATGAAATTCTCGGGATTTTCGAGATAAGCGTCGAGGATCTCTTCTTCGGTGGAGTAAAGCGTGCCGTTCAGCTTGCTGTTTTCGCCGAGAGCCAGGAGACTTTCGGAAAGCATGCCGCTGAATCCGGATTCGTCCAAAGTAGAGTAGCTTACCTGATCGAACACCACGTAGCTGTTTGCGGCCATCGTTTCGGAATTGTCGCGGGAACCGTTCCAGACTTCGAGGCGGTAATTTTTCTCCTCGCTTCCGTTTGCGATGAAGAAGTTTACATAGATCCACTTGTTCGCGTTTTCGGCGGTGCCTTCAATGACCTGCACGAGGTCTTTGCCGCTTTCCGTGAGGTTCTGCAAAGTCGCCGCGGTAAGGTCGGCCGCATCTACGTCCGCTTTCGTGAAATCCCTCACGGCTACGCTGTAGGTGTCGTTATCCTCGTCGTGATACCTGTAGAACTCTCCGTCGTGCAGATAATAGACGATGTTGCCGTCCGTATCGATCAGGTTTTCGTCCTCGTCCGTATCGTAATTGGCGAGGTTCGCGTAATAGTAGTCGCCGCTGTGGCGGGATGCCGTCGACCAAAGCCCGTTGTCCTGTTTGTAGAAGAGGGTATCGGAATCTTTGTTGAAATCCTTATCGTCGGGGTCTTTCGTCACGACGTTTCCGTCGGTATCATAGCGATAGGAAACGCCCGCGGTATATTTGAGATTGTCGGTGTATTTGGTCTCTTTGTCTTCGTTTTCCGTCGTGTCGATCAGATAGATATACGCCTTCGCGCCTTCGCTCAGCTTAACGCGGAGATTGACCTGCGTATAGGAATCGGCGCTGATGGTGGAAGACGTGCCGACAAAGCCGTAAGAGTATTCCGCCGCAGTCTGCAGGGTATTGATGATGAAGAGGGGCTGCGTCGTGTTCGAGCCGAGTACTTCGTTCCACCAGGTGGATGCAGTCAAAGCGTCGGTATAGTTGGCCAGCACGGCGTTGAGCCAGGCGCTGTTCCAGTAATTTTCCGCGTAATCTTTATTGACAAGGCCCGCATAGGTACTCAAATCGCTTTCGGTCGCTTCGGCGTCCGTATTTGCATGCTGGTTTTTGCCGCTGAGTTCCTCGCCGCCGACATAGACGGAATTGCCTTTCACGCCGTCGTAGTTTGCGAGATCCGCAAACCCGTCCCTGATCGCTTCGGAACCTTCCGTGTTGCCCGTATATGCGGGGTCGTCAAACACGACGGAAGAGTTGCTGTCGAGCGGGCTGCCGGTCAGAGCGACTTCCACGGCATACGTCCCGGTAGAGATAAGGGCTGCTTCCTCATCGGTAAGATAGGAATAGCTGAAACCTGTAAACGCCGCATAACCGTCCAAGTAGGAATCGAAAGTCGTATCGGCGATATCTGTCGGGCCGAAATTGAATTTCAGGGTAAAGGTAAGCGGGTTGTCCGTGTCGTTGGAAATGTACAGATAGCATTGCTGCCAGCCGTCGAAGATATCCTCGGTCGTGCCGTTGTCGTCCGTGAGGTCGACGGGATCCAGCGTCGTGGTGTCAACGGCGCCGAGCGTCGTTTCCGTCTCATAGTCTACCACGGTTACCGTAGCGCCCGTGCCGCCGTTGAGTTCGGAAGTTTTGACCCAGAAACTGAACATGAGCGTCTGGTCTTTTGCCACGGTAAAGATGCTGTCGGCGGCGGTAACGTCGCTCTGCGAAAGGGTGGCGGTGTAGGGCATGCCTTTGCCGCTGTACAGCATCAGAATTTGCGAATTGCCGAAAAGCTCTTCGAATTTGGCGAAATCTTCCGCAACGGAGGCGGGGTATGCCGTATCGGTGATATTTGAAACGTTTATGACGCCCGAGCGGTCATCGTCCTGATCGTCGGTAAGTTTTTCGACATTTGCGCTGCCTATATAATCGGCAAGGGTGTGCGTCTTGCCGTTCCTGTCCGCAGTCGTGGGACTTACGGTCGCCTGATCGATCGTGATCCCGTTGAGCCCGTTTGTGAAATTTTCAAGGTCGAGGGCAAACGTGCGGTAAGAACTCGAAATCGCGTCGACGCGCTTCGCGTTTGTGGAATAAATGTCGAGGGTATATTTCTGCGAAGAAGAGAGGGAAGCCGTTTCGTCTTCATACTCGTCCGCCGTCATGACTTCGTATTCGAGGTCGTCGAAGAAAGCGTAACCCTGCACATATTCATAATTGTTGCTGTCCACGTCGTTCGTCCTGCCAAGCCCGAGGTAGACGGTGAAAGTGGTTGCGGCGTAAGAAGAAGCCTTCACATAAAAAGTATACTGCACCCAACCGTTGTTGTCGTTTGACGCGTTCAGCTTTTCCGTATCGATATTGCGGACGACGAGGGAATCCTGCGCGGTTCCGCCCACGGTGTTGTAAACTTCGATGTATGCGCCCCTGTTTCCGTTGACGGGCGTATTCTCGTTATAAGTCATTCCGTAAGTTTTGACCCAAACGGAGAACTTTGCGGCCGTGCCCGCCTGCAAAGTGACAGAGGAGGAAGCGTACCTTGCCGCCGTGCCGTATCCGTTGGAACGGTAATTGTGGAGCATGAGCACGTGCGTGCCGTTTTCTTCATCCGCAACGCCCGCCGCTGCGTTGTGCGTGCCGGGATTTACCGCATTGATCGAGGCTTTGTCGATGTTTTCATAAGTGATATCGGTATCCTCGTCGCTGTTGTTCGCATCGGCGATATCCCATCCGGGGACGTCGTAATCGCTGTCGATGTCGGTATAATATTCGTCGGGCTCCTCGGTCGTGTTGTCCTCGTCCTGCTGGATCTCGTACTGTTCCCTGGCATAGACGAATTTATCGCCCCAATTGAGGGAAGTGTCGACGATGCCCGATTTGGAAAGGGAAGAGCTCCCCTGCGTGGAGAGAGTCCAATTGTCGGGCGACCCGATAAGATAGGAACCGTCGCTGTCGGTGAAAAATTCGAAATCTCCGTTCGCGAAGGTCTGGGTATCCGTCGGGGTCTCCGTCGTATCGTCTTCTTCGCTCGTGTCGTTCGAACAAGCCGAGAAGATGAGCGCGCAGGAAGCCAGCATCATGACGAATGCCAGTATCCACGTCGTGATCCTCAGTTTGCCAAGTTGTCTGTTCTTTGCCATATAAAAACACCTTTACAGAAATTTAAAAATTTGAACCGTCCTATATCCGGCAAATTCAAAATCGTACTATCTTATTCTAATATAAATGGCAATGAAAATCAAGCGATAACGGTCAAAAAAAAGTGAAATTTGAATTAAATTTTACATTATCGGCGCAAACTATCCGAAAAGAGACGCCGAGCGGAAAAAGAGTCCGCTTTCGGCGCGAAAGGAGGAGGAATCGTTTTGAAAAAAGGGAAAGGCAGCGCCGCACTCGCGTGCGGCGGCATCGTTACGGGGGCGGTCAACGGGCTGTTCGGCGGCGGGGGCGGCATGATCGTCGTCCCGTTTCTGACGGGGGTGGCGAAAAAACCGCCTCTCGTCGCGCACGCCACGGCGATCCTCGTGATCCTTCCCGTCAGCCTCGTGAGCGCCGTGTTTTATCTGGTCAACGGTTATTTCGATACGGAATTGTTTCTCGCGGTCGGGCTCGGCGTTGCCTTCGGCGGTTTTCTGGGTGCGCGCGCGCTCAACGCGATGTCCGCGGGGGAGGCGACCGTTCTGTTCGCCGCCGTTATGTTCGCGGCGGGCATAAGGATGATTATCTGAAAGGGGGCGGCGATGCGTTTTATCGTTTATCTTATTGCGGGGCTTGCCGGCGGCGTGCTCGGCGGCATGGGGATGGGCGGCGGCACCGTGCTCATACCGATCCTGACCATTTTCTGCGGTGTGGAACAGCACCTCGCGCAGTCGGTCAATCTGCTTTCGTTTCTGCCCATGGCGCTGCTGTCGCTGGGCGTGCATTTTTCCAACGGGTTGGTCGATACGAAGGGCATAGCCCTGATGATCGTGCCCGCCGTCCTGCTCTCTGCGGTCGGCAGTTATTTCGTGAAAGACCTTACCGGGCCTTTTCTCCGCGCCGCGTTCGGCGTTTTCCTGTGTATTCTCTCCGTGTGGCAGGCATATCAGGGGATCGTGCAGATCAGGGAGAAAAGAGGAGATAAGGCGCGGCCTGCGCAGCGATAACACCTGGTTATAAGGCGGTAAGAAATTTTTATATTTCCGTTTTTTAACGGCTTTTTCTTTACAAGCGCGGCAAAAAATGGTAAAATTTTTTCGTCGGTAGCGACATGCAGGGCTATAAATATCATAATTTATATATTGTGTCCGTCGACGGGCAAAACTTGCAGGGAGGCTGTTTATTTGTTTACTTTTTCCAACGGGGTGCACCCGAAAGGGCGCAAAGGGATCTCGGCGGGAGCGGAGATCGGGCGCGGCCCCGATCCCGAAACCGTGTACGTCCCTCTTTCACAGCATATCGGCAGGCCCGCCGTTCCCGTCGTGCAGGCGGGGCAGAGGGTGCTTTGCGGCGAACTGATCGCGAAGGCGGCGGAAGGGCTTTCCGCCAACGTATACTCTCCCGTTTCGGGCACGGTCAAGGGCGTGGTGGGGCATATCACGCTTTCGGGGAAAAAAGCGGATCATATCCTCATCGAAAACGACCATGCCGACGAGAAAGTTTTTTTGCCCCCGCTTGCGGAGATCTCGAGAGAGAGCGTGCTTTCGCGCATAGCGGAGGCGGGTATCGTCGGAATGGGCGGCGCTGCGTTCCCGACCGCGGCAAAACTGGGGACGGATAAAAAAATAGACGTGCTCGTTGTCAACGGAGCGGAGTGCGAGCCTTACATTACCTGCGATTACCGCATCATGCTCGAATATACGGAAGAGCTTCTCAAGGGCATCCGTCATTGTATGGCGGCATGCGGCGCTCCGCACGCGGTCATCGGTATAGAAAGCAATAAAAAAGACGCCGCGGCGAAGTTGTCGCGCGCGGCGGGGAACGGCGTTTCGGTAAAAATATTAAAGACGAAATACCCGCAGGGAGCGGAAAAACAGCTCGTATACGGCTGTACGGGGCGGACGATCCCCGAGGGCAGGCTTCCGGCGGACGCAGGCGTGCTCGTGGTCAACGTGCATACGGCGCTCGCGGTCTATAAAGCCGTAGACGAAAACACCCCTTGTTACGAGCGCGTCATGACGGTCAGCGGCAAACGCGCGGACAAGCCCGCCAATATCTGGGTGAAAAACGGAACGCTGTACCGCGACGTTGCGCAGTTTTGCGGCGCGCACGAGGACTGTGCGCGCATCGTTTCCGGCGGGCCGATGATGGGAGAACCCGTCTTTTCCCTGAAGATCTGCACGGGGAAGGGGACTTCCTCCCTGCTGTTTCTTGACGACAGCGAGTGTGTGAGCAAACAGGCGGAACCTTGCATCGGCTGCGGCAGGTGCGTACAGGCTTGCCCGATGGGGCTTTCGCCCGTCTTTATCGAGCGCGCCGTGTTCGATAAACGTTACGACGAAGCGGAAGCGTTCGGCGCGGATTGGTGTATCGGCTGCGGATGCTGTTCGTACGTCTGCCCCGCAAAGCGCTTTTTGGTACAGAGCGTGAAGCTCGGCAAGAAAGTTTTGCGCGAGCGGAGAGAGAGGGAAAAAGAGCGCGCGGCCTCCGCCGCGGCAGGAAATAACGCAGAAGGAGCGGAAAAGAAGGATGTCTGAGATCGCCAACTATAAAGTAGCCGCTTCTCCGCACACGCTGGACGGGGCGAACACGCGCCGCATCATGCTCGACGTGTTGATCGCTCTGCTGCCGTGCCTCGTCGCGGGCGTCGTATATTTCGGGCTGTATGCGCTCATGCTCGTCGTCATCTGCATGGCGGTGTGTTTCGCGAGCGAACAAATTTATAATCTGATCCGCAAAAAACCGTTTACGACCGATCTTTCCGCCCTCGTGACGGGTTTGATTTTGGGGCTCAATCTTCCGCCCCGCGCGCCCTGGTACATCCCCGTGATCGGCGGCGTGTTCGCGATCGTTATCGTGAAGATGCTGTTCGGCGGGCTGGGGAAAAACTTCGCCAACCCCGCGGCGGCGGCGCGCGTCTTTCTGCTCCTCGCGTATTCGGCGACGATGTCCTCGTTTATCGGGGCTGATATATCCGGCAACATCCTCGGCGCGGACGGCACGACCGGCGCGACCTATCTGGGCGGCGGGACTGCCGCTTTGGGGGAGAGTTTTCTCGGCGTCGGCGGATATTGGGGGAACGTCCTGCAGCTGTTTTTCGGGAGCGTCGGCGGGAGCATCGGCGAAACGTGCAAACTCGCCGTGCTTGCGGGCGGCGTATATCTGATCGCGCGCAGGGTCATCGATTGGCGCATCCCCGCGGTGTACCTGCTTACATCGGCGATGTTCGCGCTCTTTTTCTGGAACAGCGCGCAGGAAATTTTACTGCAACTTTTTTCGGGCGGGCTGATGTTCGGCGCGTTTTTTATGGCGACCGATTACGCGACTTCCCCGAAATGGAAATATAACCGCGTTTTATATGCGTTCGGGCTGGGCGTGCTCACGATGGTGATACGCCGTTTCGGCAGCTACCCGGAAGGCACGTCGCTCGCGATCCTTTTCATGAACCTGCTCGTGCCCGCGATGGACAGGTTTATCCGTCCCGTTCGCTTCGGACAAACGACGAAAAAGGGGACGCCCAAACCGCAGGCCATGAAGTGGTGCATGCGCGGGCTCTGCATCGCCCTTGCGGCGGCGCTGGCGGTCGGCACGCCCGTCATTGCGGTCGCGGAGTACAACCGCCCCCGCGAGGCGGAGCTGCCCGACGTGTCTTTCCGCTATATTCAGTCCGTTTCGCTGGACAGGCGCGGCAAATATTATTTTGAGACGGAAGGCGGCGCTGCGATCACGGAAAGCTATACCCAGCAGCTCGCCTACAGGATCGTGATCGACCCCGAAGCGGGGATCGTGGCGGATATAACGCCCGTCACGCAGAGCACGATGGGCTATACGGCGGAACTTTCTCTGTTTGAAGGGAAAACCTACGGGGAAGTCGCCTCCCTGACCGATCTTTCAGCGGATTCGGAAACGAGCGCGACGCTGACGAATACCGCGCTCAAAGGCATGGTCGAAGAGTGCTTTATCGCGGCGGACGTTCTGGAAAACGCGCGGGATACGGCCGTATCTTACCGCTATATCCGTGCGGCGGCAGATTCGGCGCTGTTCGGCGGCAGGGCGTACCTGGTAGCCGGCGGCGCGAAGATCACCGAAGCGTATACGCAGCAGCTGCTGTACTATGTAGCGATACAGGACGGAAAGGTCGGTTCGATCGTGCCGCTCGTGCAGAGCACGATGGGCTATACCGCCGACTTGTTCCTGTTCGAAGGGAAAGGGTATGCGGAGATCGCCGCGCTCGAAGGGAGTGACTTGGAAAGCGACGCGGAAACGGGCGCCACGCTGACGAACACGGCGCTCAGAGACATGGTTCTCGAATGCCTGATCGACTATGACTGCGTTTCGGGAGCGGTCGCTCTGCCCGAAAACTTCTCGTATATCCGCGCGGCGGCGGATTCGTCGCTGTTCGGCGGCAGGGCGTACCTGGTCGCGGGCGGCGCGAAGATCACCGAAGCGTATACACAGCAGCTGCTGTACTATGTAGCGATACAGGACGGAAAGGTCGGTGCGATCGTGCCGCTCGTGCAGAGCACGATGGGCTATACCGCCGACTTGTCCCTGTTCGAAGGGAAAGGGTATGCGGAGATCGCCGCGCTCGAAGGGAGCGACTTGGAAAGCGATGCGGAAACGGGCGCCACGCTGACGAACACGGCGCTCAAAGACATGGTTCTCGAATGCCTGCTTGCGGAGGACGTGTTCGCGTCGCCCGAGACGCTTCCCGCGGGACTGACCTATGTGCGCGCGGCGGGCGGTTCGGCGCTGTTCGGCGGCGAGTCTTTCCTCGCGGAAGGATATGCCGATCTTTCGGAATATAATTACCGTCAGCCGCTCCTGTTCTATATCAATATTGCGGACGGAAAAGTGGCGCAGATCATACCGCTCCGTCAGAGTACGATGGGGTATACGGCGGAGATTTCCCTGTTCGAAGGAAAGACGGAAAGCGAGATAGAAGAGATTTCTGACCTTTCGGCAGATTCGGAAACGAGCGCGACGCGCACGAATACCGCGCTGAAAGAGATGATACTCGAATGTTTCGGCGTTGCGGGAGGTGATGCGGAATGAGCGCGAAAGTCAAGTCTATGATACAGGGCGTTGCGGTGCTCGCCTGCATCGCGCTCGTCTGCGGGCTGTTGCTCGGCGCGGTCAACCATTTCACGTACGTCGACCCCTTCCAGTCCACGCTCGACGGGTTCAAAGAGGACAGCGGCGCGGCGGGTGAATTCGAGATGCTCATATCCGAAGATACGCCGGTGGACGGCTCTTCGGGGATCATCAAATATTACGCGCTTTCGACGGACGGCGTCCATGCGTTTCTTGCGAGTGCCACCAGCCAGTACGGGGAAGTGCAGCTGTATGTTTATATCCGAGACGGGCAGATCTATAAGATCGTTTTGGGCAGCTGCACGGACGATTTTTCCTCCGATCTTACGAAGGGCAGCTTTTTCGAACAGTTTTACGGAACGGATCTTTCGGCGCTCGACCCGCTTACGGCAGACAACGTTTCGAACGCGACGTACAGTTCGACGGCCGCGAAAAACGCGATCGACGCCGTGGCGAAATATTATAACGAAAATTTGGCGGGAGGGGAGCGATGAAGTTCGATAAAAAGAAATTCGGCGACACTTTGATCGGCGGACTGATCAAAAACAACCCGACGTTCGTGCTCGTGCTGGGCACCTGCCCGACCATCGCGATGACGACGACGCTCTTTCAGGCGTTTGCGATGGGCATGGCGACGACGTTCGTGCTCATCTTCTCCAATCTGTTTATCAGCCTGCTCCGCAAGGCGATCCCCGACAAAGTGCGTATCCCTTGTTACATCGTCATCATTTCCACGTTTGTCATCATTGTGCAGATGGTGATGCAGAAATTTATGCCCGACCTTTACAGTACCATGCGCGCGTTCATCGCGCTCATCGTCGTCAACTGCATCATATTGGCGCGAGCGGAAAGTTATGCGTCCTGCAATAAGCCGTTTTACAGCATGGTCGACGGTCTTTCGGTCGGCATCGGCTTTACCGCCGCGCTCTGCCTGATCGGCATCGTGCGCGAGTTCCTCTCGAGCGGTTCGTTTGCGGGCTTTGCGATCCCCGGCTTTCCCGCGATGTCGGGCGCGGGAGCGAGCGCGTTCGGCTTTATCGTATTCGGCTGCCTGATGGCGCTTTTCAACTTCCTTGTGGAAAAAGTGAAAAAGCGTTCGGCGGGCAAACGGGCGGAGAAGGAGCGGAAAGCGGATTCCGCCGAAGCCGCGCCTGAAGAGGGGAAAGAGAATGCTGCGCCTGAGGCATTGCCCGGGAACGGAAAGGAGGCAAAATCATGACGGTTTCGATCATATCGGTCATGTTCGCGGCGGTGTTGTCGCAGAACATCGTGCTGTCGCAGTATCAGGGCATCTGCCCTTTCCTGGGCGTGTCCAAAAAGATCTCCAGCGCGGCGGGCATGGGGTTTGCGGTCATATTCGTCATGGCTGTTTCCTCCGTCTTTACATGGCTCGTTTACAACTATGTTCTCGTTCCGCTCGGACTCGATTACCTGTATACGATGGCATTTATTTTGGTCATTGCGAGCCTCGTGCAGATCACGGAAATGGTCGTCAAGCGGTATTCTCCCACATTGTACAGCGCGCTCGGCGTTTATTTGCCCCTCATTACCACGAACTGCGCGATCCTCGGCACGGCGAACAGTACCGTGGTGTTCAGTTCCTATACGTTCGTGGAAACTTTTGCGGTGTCCGTGGCGACGGGCGTCGGGTTTTTGCTGGCGATCGTGCTTTTGGCATGCGTGCGCCTGAAAACGGACAGGGCAGACATTCCGAAGTGCTTCAAGGGCTTCCCGATCACCCTCGTGACGGCGGCGATCATGGCGCTCGCGTTCGCGGGCTTTGCGGGCATTCTCGGGTAAGGAGATCGAATGGAAACTTTTATCGAAATTCTTAAGGCGGGCGGCATCATGCTGGCGATCGCGCTCGTGTTCGGCGTCGTTCTCGTCATATGCGCGAACGTATTTGCGGTCAAGAAAGACGAACGCATCGAACGGGTGGAAAATCTGCTTGCGAAATCCAACTGCGGCGGATGCGGCAGGGCGGGGTGCGCGCAGTTTGCCGAAGCGCTCGTCAAAGGCGAGGCAAAACTTTCCGACTGCAAGGCGACGCCCGCGGCGAACAAAGAAAAAATCGCCGAAATTCTCGGCGGCGGGGAAGTCGGGGAGGATACGGTCGCCGTCGTGCATTGCAACGGCGGGAACAACTGTTACGACAAATACGATTATCAGGGATACGGCAACTGCGCTTCCTGCGAACTCATCGCGGGCGGCGTCAAGGCCTGCCCCGTCGGTTGTATCGGAAAAAAAACGTGCGCGGATCTGTGCCCGCACTATGCGATAGACGTCGGCGACGGCGGGTATGCCGCCGTCGATAAGGAAAAGTGCGTTTCCTGCGGCGTGTGTATCGACAACTGCCCGAAACACATCATCGGGCGCATCCCGAAGAGCGCAAAGGTCTACATTGCCTGTTCCAACCACGGCAAGGGCAAAGAGGTGATGGAACTTTGCAAGCACGGCTGCATCGGCTGCGGGATCTGTGCGAAAAACTGCCCCGAGGGCGCGATCGCAATGAAAGACGGGCTTCCGGAAATCGATTATAAAAAATGCACGGGCTGCCTTACCTGCGTGGCGAAATGCCCGAGGCATTGCATCAAGGAACATTGAAAGATGAAATATGATCCGATCCTGTTCGATTTTGACGGCACGCTTTTCGATACGAGCGAAGGGATCCTGAACGGCATCCGCCTTACGTTGGAAAAGGCGGGGTTTTCCGTCGGCGCGGACAGTGAATTGTATAAATTCATCGGCCCGCCCGTCGTGCAGGCGTTCAAGGAATTTTGCGGCATGACCGAGGATGAGGCGCGGCGTGCGAAAGGGGTGTACCGCGAATATTATGCGAAGTACGGCATAATGCAGTGTAAACCGATCGGCGGTGCGGAAGAATGCCTGAAAAAACTTTGTGCGGCGGGCAGGACGCTCGCCGTGGCGACTTCCAAGCCCGAGCCGTTTGCCCGCGCGATCCTCGAAAGATATGGGTTTACGGGCTATTTCAAAGCGATCGCGGGCGGCTTTTTGGACGAAACGCGTTCAAAAAAGAGCGAAGTCATCGCCGCGGCGCTGGAACAACTGCAAACGCGCGATGTTTCCCGCGCGGTCATGGTGGGCGACAGAAAATATGACGTGCTCGGCGCAAAAGAAGTCGGCCTGCCGTGTATCGGCCTGGACAGCGGATTTTCGGAGGTCGGAGAGCTTGAGGCCGCGGGGGCGATTTTCGTCGTGAAAAATTTTGCGCAGCTGGAGAAATTGCTGCTCGGCTGATTTCCGCGCGCTATCATCGGGGGAACGGGTTTTGTGCATTTTGTACATTCCGCCCCCCCTCTTTTTTTGGCGTTTTCTGACATTGTTTTTCAAACTGTTGCAATAAATTAACAAAATTAGCGTTAATTATCATTAAATAATCAAAATAACAATATTTTTTAAAAAAAATGCACAAAAATGTGAAAAGGGTCTGTACAAACAGGCAAAAGAATGTTATAATGATTTCGGTTAGATTTTTATAATAGGGAAACAGGGGTTTCCGAGGAAAATGAGTGAGTTCTATTATTTGCAATGAGGTAACAACGTGGAAAAGATCGGCATCATCGATTTGGGATCGAATTCGGCAAGGCTCGTCATCGTCGAACTGTTCGGCGAGGGGCATTTTATGGTCGTGGACGAGCTTAAGGAGAGCGTCCGTCTCGGCCAGGATATGGAAAGGGACGGCTTTTTGAAGCCCCAGCGCGTGGCTGAAACCATCAAAACGCTGAAAATGTTTAAAAAGCTCTGCGACGCGAGCAGGGTGGATCGCATTATAGCCGTCGCGACGGCGGCCGTGCGCAGGGCGAAAAACCAGCGCAGTTTTCTTGACGAATTGCAGGCGACCTGCGGTATAAAGGTCAAAGTATTGAGCGAGGAAGAAGAAGCTACGCTCGTATACCGCGGCGTCATCAACTCCATGGACATCCCGAAGGGGATCATCCTCGAGATCGGCGGCGGCAGCACCAAGATCGTTTATTACAACCGCAGGAATATGCTCAATTACGCGACGCTCCCGTTCGGGGCGGTCACGCTGACCGATCTTTTTAAAGGCGACGGGCTCACGCCCGAGCAGCAGGCGGAAAAGGTCGAGGAGTTTTTCACCGAACAGCTTTCGCATATCGAATGGCTTTCCGAAGTCGAACCCGACGTGCAGATGATCGGTGTGGGCGGTTCTTTCCGCAACATCTTCAAGATCAGCAAACTCGTACGCAAATATCCTTTGGACACCGTGCACAATTACAATCTGCCCGTTGAAGATTTCGAGTCTATCTACGACATGATCAAGGTTCTCGATCTTGACAAAAAGAAAAAGATCAAGGGGCTTTCTTCGGGCAGGGCGGATATCCTTCCCGCGGCGCTGGCGGTCGTAAAATCGTTCGTGCATTATATGCATTACGACAATTTCGTCATCGGCGGTTCGGGGCTGCGCGAAGGTATCATGTTCAATCAGGCGCTTCCCATCACTTTGGAAAAGCCGATTTCCGATATTCTCGGGTACAGCCTCAACAGTCTGGTCAAATACTACGAGTGCGACGAAAAGCACGTCGAACACGTCGTCAATCTTTCGGTTCAGCTTTTCAAACAGCTCCGCGTTCTGCATAAGTTCCCGCGGCAGTATCTGAAGATCCTGAAAGTGGCGGCGACCTTGCACGACTGCGGCACGCGCGTCAAATTCTATAATCATCAGAAGCACAGTTGCTATATGATCCTCAATGCGACGCTGTACGGCATTACCCACAGGGAGATCGTTTTGGCGGCGTTCGTTGCGGGATGCCACAAGAAAGAGGACATCAACGCTGCGGATTGGGCGAAGTATAAGGACATTGTGCAGGAGGACGACTTTGACGCGGTGAAAAAACTCGGCGTCATGCTCCGCATCGCGGAAAGTCTGGACAGGAGCAGTTCGGGGACGGTCAAGGGCATCAACTGCGACGTGCTCGGAGATTCCGTCATCATGAAGACTGAAGTGGACGGGGACGCTTCTTTGGAGATCCGCGACGCGCTTACGGCGAATGCGGAGTTCAGAAAGTCTTTCCGTAAAAATCTTGAGATCCTTTAAAATTTTTCGTTGCCGCAAAGAACTTTGCGGCAATCGTGCTATCTTGCATTCGTCATGAAACTTATACTTGCGAGCGCGTCTCCGCGCAGAAAAGAAATACTGTCGCGTTTGATCGGGGATTTCGAAGTGATCCCGTCGGACGCGGAAGAAAAAACAGAGGGGCTTTCCCCGAGGGATACGGCTGAAACGCTCGCGGTCCGCAAGGCGGAAAGCGTGTTTGCGCGGTATCCCGGCTGTGCCGTTCTGGGCGCGGATACCGTCGTCGCGTTCGAAAACTGCATTTTGGGCAAGCCGAAAGACGAGGCGGACGCGGCAAAGACTCTTGCGCGGCTGAGCGGCAAAAAACACGAAGTGTTTACGGGCTGGTGCCTGATCGCGCCGTGCGGCAGGGCGAGCGGCGCGGAACGTTCGGAAGTGGAATTCAATGCGCTGAGCGAGGCGTTCATCCGCGCATACGTCGAGAGCGGGAAACCGTTGGACAAGGCGGGCAGTTACGGCATTCAGGACGATAAACGCATCGTAAAGAGGTATGAAGGAAGTTTTACGAATATCGTGGGGCTTCCCGAAGAGCAAATAAAAATTCAGTTGGAAAAATTCGGGTTATACAAATGATTAAGTTAGCGATCGATCTCGGTTCATCCGTCACGAAAATTTTTATGATCGGCAGCGGCATCGTGCTGGCCGAACCGTCGTGCGTGGCGGTCGCTTCGGGCACGGACGTCGTCAAGGCGATCGGGGAAGAGGCAAAGCAGCTGATCGGTAAAACGGCGGAATATACGACGATCGTGTCTCCCGTGTTTGAGGCGGACATCGTCAACGAAAATATGGCGGCGGTCATGCTCTCTTATTTTTTGAAAAAAATCGAGATCGGCCCGTCCCGTGCGAGAAAAACCGAAGCCGTGTTCGCCGTTCCGTGCGGCGCGTCTGAAGAGCTGCTCGATAAATATTACCGCCTGGCGGACGCCTGCAAGATCGGCAGCGTGCGCTTTGCCGAAGTGCCGTTTTTGTCCGCGTTCGGGCAAAACCTTATGTTGAGCGAAACCAACCCCGTATTCGTCATCGATATCGGCGGCGGGTGTACGAACATCGCGGCGTTTTCTTTGGACGGAATCATTGCGGGGGTCTCCCTCAATATCGGCGGCGGGAATATCGACAGCCACGTTATTGACAAGGTCGCGGAATCGTTCAACCTGAAGATCGGGCTTCTGACCAGCGAAAAGATCAAAAACACGATCGGAAGCCTGTATAAAAACGATAACGACAGTATGGTCGTCAACGGGCGCGACATCACGAGCGGCCGCCCGCGTTCCGTCGCCGTTTCGTCTCCCGACGTGTATGAATGCATGAAGGTTTTTGCCGATAAGATCGTCGAATATGCGGGCATGGTGCTTGCCAAGCTGCCCGCGGAAGTTTCCGCGTCGGTCTGGCACGGAGGCATTTATCTGTCCGGCGGGATGGCGAAATTGATCGGGTTGGACGATTATATTTCGAACGCGCTGCAAATGGACGTTTACGTCGCGGACGAGCCGCAGATGGCGGTCATCCTCGGCGGAGGCGCGGCGATCGGGAACGAGGATATTTTGGAGACGATCCGCATAGATTACTGATGCGGCGTTTATAATTCAAAAGGGAGGGAATGTATGAAAAAGTGTTTGCAATGCGGGCAGGAAGCGGAAGATTCTTTAAATTTCTGCGGTCATTGCGGTGCAAGTTTGGGGCAAGAGCCCGCGGAGCGGTCTGACGGCGGAAGAACGGCGGACGCCGAAAGGAAAAAGGAAAAAAGAGAGAAGAGAATTGCGTCGATCAGGCGCGTCTTTTCGGGTATAGTCATGCCGGCCCTTGCTGCGTTTGTCGGCCTCGTGCTTTTTGTGAGCGGTTTTTTTATCAACATCGATTATTATCCCGCCGAACAGGTACAGGCACAGTTTAATTTGATTTCTGGCGATACGGATATTTCGGCCGTTCTGGAACAGACGCCCGTCGAGCAAAACGTGTTCAATGTTTTCGGCGCGTTGTTTACGGGGAAAGATGCCGAAAAGATTGCGGAGAAACAGCAGGAAATACAGCAAAAACTTTCCGCGAAACTGCAAAACGTCATGCAGGATTACGGTATGCGCATTGCGGAACTTTCGTTGGCGGCCGAAGCCGGGGATTCCGGGGTGGTCGCGGAGCTGTTTGCGCTTTACGAAGAAATAGCCGACGATTACGCATCGGAATTGGCGGGCATAAATCTTATACAGAGCGACGTAATTGCGGCGGAACTTGCGCTGAGCCAGGCGGACGGCTCTATGGCCGGCGGAGATTCTTCTGCCCGGGTGGATAAATGGGTCGCGGATACATATTTCCGTACCGCCATTATGACCGTATACGTCTTCGGTTATATTTATTTACTGGCGATCTCGCTGTTGTATTTGTACGGCGCTGTTATCGGGTTTGTCAGGCACAAGGAGAATACGCGGGGCGGGAAATTTTTCCTTATGTACCTTTTGGGGTGCTTCGCGATGCTGGCGGCAGGGCAGCTGACCGCAACCTCTTTGAACGCGGTCGGCATATTCTGCTTCGTTTTTGCCGCGGCGGCCGCGCTCGTTTATTACGCGATGCGTGTATTCTGTACATATAAGTTTGATGCGAAGAGCATTGTCGCGCTCTCGGTGAAAGGAGTTTCGGCAATTTTTTGTTTTGCCGTGCTTTGCGTTTTAATGGGAAATATATACGATTTCGGAGTAGCCGTCGATAAGATCGGCGCGGTTTTCGGGATGTATGTATTCGGTGACGCGTACGGGTTTTCCGAAGGCGTGGCCATTACGTTGAGGAATTTCTTTGCCGTGACGATCCCGTACCTTGCGGTCTGTGCGTTTACGGCGATATTGTTTTTCAGGCAGATGCGGTCTGTTTGGGAGAACGGGGCGGATGAATCTTTGTTGTGGTTTGCCGCTCCGGCGGGCTTTGCTTTGGCGCAAATGATCGTTTTGTTTGCGTGCACGGAAGCGGGCGCGGTCGCATTGGTGGAGACTCCCGGTGCGGCGTTTACCGTGTTTTTGCTTTTGGCGGCGGTTGCGGTTTGCTGTGTTGCGGGGGGTGCGTTGAGCAAGGAACTTTCGCAAAAGGCTGACGGCGGATCGGAAGCGGGCGGCGAGGGCTGCGTTGCCGATGAAGGCGTGCCGCCCGATCAGATATAAATTTACGGAAATAAAGACGTGCGCCTCCTTTTCTAAAAAGGAGGCGCACGTTTTCATGTCAGCCGTTTATTCGCGGTGAAAGTCGTTTTCCCTGATCTCAACGCGGCGTATTTTGCCGCTGATCGTTTTGGGAAGCTCTTCCACGAATTCGACGATGCGCGGGTATTTGTAAGGCGCGGTCGTCTTTTTAACGTGATTTTGCAGTTCTTTGACGAGCTCTTCGCTCGCTTCATAGCCTTTGGCGAGCACGACGGTCGCCTTTACGATCTGTCCGCGCAGTTCGTCCGGTACGGCGGTAATGGCGCACTCGAGTACTGCGGGGTGTTCCATGAGGGCGCTCTCCACTTCGAACGGCCCGATGCGGTAGCCCGAACTTTTGATGATGTCGTCTTTCCTTCCGACGAACCAATAATAACCGTCGCTGTCACAGAACGCAAGGTCGCCCATGTGGTAGTACCCGTCGTATTTTACCGATTCGGTCAGCGCGTCGTCGAGGTAATAGCCCGAAAACAACCCTTCCTGCGGGTCGCGCAGGCGGATGCAGATCTCGCCGGTCTCTCCCTGCTCGACGGGCCTGTCCTCGTTGTTCAAAAGCTGTACGTAATAGAGGGGGGAAGGCCTGCCCATCGAACCGGGGCGTATCTCCATGTATTGAGAAAACGTGCCGCACACGACCGTCGTTTCCGTCTGGCCGAACCCTTCGTAAATGGCGTGCCCCGTTTTCATCATGATCTGGCGGTAAATTTCGGGGTTGAGCGCTTCGCCTGCCGTCATCATGAATTTGATGCTCGAAAGGTCGTATTTGGAAAGGTCTGATTTCATCATGAAACGGTAGACGGTAGGGGGCGCGCAGAAAGTCGTGATGCCGTATTTGGATACGTGGTTCAGGAGCGCGTCGGGGTCGAATTTTCCGTGAAAATCATATACGAAGATCGCCGAACCGCAAAGCCACTGTCCGAACAGTTTTCCCCAGCTCGCTTTTGCCCAACCCGTTTCGGCAAGCGTGAAGTGCAGCCCGTCGTCCATGCAGTTGAGCCAATATTTTGCGGTCACGATATGCCCGAGCGTATAGCGCTGGGGCAGGGCGACCATTTTAGGCATTCCCGTAGTACCCGAAGTAAAATAGACGAGAATGGTATCGCCGGCACTGCGCTCGTTTTTGTAGGGGATATCGAGCGTTTCGCTCTGCTTTTCCGTCTCTTCCGTGTAGTCGATAAAACCTTCGCGTTTTCCGACGCACACCGCCTGCACGGGGGAAGAAACTTTTTTTACCGCTTTGAGGATATTGTCGCACAGTTCGTCTTCGCTTACGGCGACGATCATTTTAACGCGGGCTTTTTCCATGCGGTATACGATGTCTTTTTCCATCAGCATGTGCGTCGCGGGGATGGCGATCGCGCCGAGTTTTGCAAGCGCCATCAAAGTCGTCCAGTATTCCCAGCGCCGCTGCAATATGACGAGCACGGTATCTCCTTTTCCGATCCCGCGGGAACGGAAAAAGTTTGCCGCCTTGTCGGAAAGGCGCTTGACGTCGGCAAACGAAAAGATGCGTTCGTCTCCGAGGTCGTCGCACCAGACGAGCGCGCGTTTTTCGGGCGTAAGCCTCGCGTATTCATCCACAACGTCGTATGCGTAATTGAAGTTTTCGGGGACGTTGAGCCTGAAATTGTTATAGAAATCGTTGTAATCTTTGAATTGCGTGGAATTTGTGAACCGATCCAGAAGATTCATAGGTAGGAGGCCTCCGTGCGCCTGTTTTCAACATGCTATCCTGTATATTCTAACATATTTTCTGCAAATAATAAAGTGCTTTTCGCAAATTCTTTTTAAATTTGTATGTTTATTTGCAAAATCGGTAAGATAATGTTATAATAGGACTGCGGAACGGAAAGGATCGACCGGAAACCGTTCCGGAGGAACGATATGCTCGATAAACTGACCGCCGCCGTCCTCGAGATCGTGAACGAAGGATCGGGCGGTGCTTACAAAGTTATGGACGCGGACGATTTTCTCCCCGCGCTCAAAGAATCAGGGAAAGACGGTGCGGGGCTGGAAAGCGCGCTCCGTTACCTCGGCGAACGCGGTTATATCGACATCCGATATGCGGACAAGGGTACGTATTGTCTGTGTTCCCTTCCCAAAGGCAGAACGTATGCGGAGACCGCTGCCGCGGAGCGGGCGGAAAAAAAGACGAAAGGAAAGTTTTTGGCATTTTTTTTCGGCGCGTTCGCGGGCGGCTTTCTGGGCGCGCTCGCCGCGGGGCTGCTTGCGGCTTTCGTGTTTTGACGCACAGGGGACAGGAGTGAAGGCGCAATGCTGAACAGACAGGAAAACGAAGTGATGAAAGCCGTGTATTCCATGTGCGACGGCAAGGGCAGCTGCCTCGTCAGCCCCATGGAGATCATGAGCATTCTTCCCGAAAAAAAGAAATATTCACCCGACCGCGTGGAAAAGATCTTGCATTCTTTGGAACTGGACGACTATTTCGACCTCATCGAGTCGGACAGAAAGGGGGAAAAGATGTACGTCATCACCCTGCACCCGAACGGGGAAGCGTATGCGCGCGAGCGGTTGCAGATGCGCCGCAGCGTCGCGTTCAAGATCGGACTTTCCGTCGCGGGTGCGGTCGTAACGTTTGTCGTCGGGCTGATTTTGAAAAGTATTTTTTCCTGAAATGCAATGCCACATTGCATTTTATTTTTGCCCCGTCGCTTTCGTTGACAACGCGCCCGATTTGCGTTATAATACAATAAACAGGAATATAAACATTTGTTTGTAATTTAAGAAACCGCGCGGTGCGCGGAATTTTTTCGGAACATGGATAAATTCGAACTTGTATCAACGTATCAGCCGACGGGGGATCAGCCGCAGGCGATAGAAAAACTGACGGAGGGGGTGCTTGACGGCATCCGCACGCAGGTGCTGGTGGGGGTTACGGGCAGCGGCAAAACGTTTACGATGGCGAACATCATCAAAAACGTCAACCGCCCGACGCTCGTCATCGCGCACAACAAGACGCTCGCGGCGCAGCTTTGCAATGAGTTCCGCGAGTTTTTTCCGCATAACCGCGTGGAATATTTCGTGTCCTATTACGATTACTATCAGCCCGAAAGCTATATTCCGAGCACGGATACTTATATCGAAAAGGATATGTCCGTAAACGACGAGATAGATAAGCTCCGCAACTCCGCCACGGCCTCGCTCGGCGAACGAGCCGATACGCTGGTCGTTGCGAGCGTTTCGTGCATCTACGGCCTCGGTGCGCCCGAAGAGTATTTCAGGCTTTCCCTGTCTTTGCGCCCGGGCGATCAGATCTCCCGCGACGAGCTGATCAGGCGGCTCATCGAATTGCAGTATACGCGCAAGGACATCGATTTTTCCCGCTCGTCTTTCCGCGTGCGCGGAGACGTGGTGGAAATATTCCCCGCGGGCGCGTCCGAGATCGCCATCCGCGTCGAATTTTTCGGCGACGAGATAGACAGGTTGTGCGAAGAGGAAGTCGTTACGGGCAAGATCACGGCGGAACTCAAACACGCGGCGATTTTCCCCGCCAGCCATTACGCGGTGGGCAGCCAAAAGCTGATGTCCGCGATAGAGGAGATCGAGCGCGACCTCAAAACCGAAGTCAAGGCGTTTCAGGACGAAGGCAAACTGCTCGAAGCGCAGCGCCTGCAACAGCGCACCGAGTACGATATCGAAATGATGCGCGAAGTGGGCTATTGCAGCGGCGTGGAAAATTACAGCCGCTATTTCGACGGAAGAAAGCCCGGCGAACCGTCCTTTACGCTGCTCGATTATTTCCCGAAAAACTTTTTGGTGTTTATAGACGAAAGCCACATGACCATCCCGCAGATCCGCGCGATGTATCACGGCGACCTTTCGCGCAAGACCAACCTCGTCAACTACGGTTTCCGCATGCGTTCCGCTTACGATAACCGTCCGCTCACCTTCGAAGAGTTCGACGAGCGCGTGCCGCAGCTCATCTGCGTATCCGCCACGCCTGCCGAATACGAACTGAAAGAGGCGGGGCAGATCGTGGAACAGATCATCCGCCCGACGGGGCTGCTCGATCCCGAAATCGAAGTCAGGCCCGTAAAGGGGCAGATAGACGACCTGCTCGGCGAGATCAAAAAAGTGACCGAGAGCGGCGGGCGCACGCTCATCACTACGCTTACCAAGCGCATGGCGGAAAATCTGACCGATTTTCTCAAAGAAAACGGCATAAAAGTACGCTATATGCACAGCGACATCGACACGCTCGAGCGCATCGACATCGTGAACGGTCTGCGGAGCGGCGAATTTGACGTGCTTTGCGGCATCAACCTTCTGCGCGAAGGGTTGGACATGCCCGAGGTCAAGCTCGTAGCCATTCTCGACGCCGACAAGGAAGGTTTTTTGCGCAGCGACACTTCGCTCATCCAGACGATCGGCCGCGCCGCGCGGAACGCCGAGGGGCGCGTCATCATGTACGCGGACACGGTCACGGGGAGCATGCGGCGCGCGATAGACGAAACCGAGCGCAGGCGCAAGGCGCAGAAGGAATACAACGAGGCGCACGGCATCGTTCCGAAAACCATCGTCAAGGAAGTGAAGAGTTCCATCGCCATCACGCAGAAACAGAAAAAGCTGCCGGCCGACAAGATATCGGCAGAGGAAATTCCCGCGGAGATCGAAAAATTGAAGGCGCTCATGAAGATCGCGTCCAATCAGTTGGATTTTGAAAAGGCGATCGAGATACGCGACACGATCAATTTGCTGAAAAGAAGGCTGCTGAAAAGGTAAAACAGAATGAAAGACGAAATATTTGTAAAGGGCGCAAAGGAAAACAATTTAAAAAATATCGACGTGCATATCCCGCGCGACAAGCTGGTCGTTTTTACGGGGCTTTCGGGCAGCGGCAAGTCTACCCTCGCGTTCGACACCATTTTTGCAGAGGGACAGCGGCGGTATGTGGAGAGCCTCTCTTCCTACGCGCGCCAATTTTTGGGGCAGATGGAAAAGCCCGACGTGGAGTCCATAGACGGGCTTTCTCCCGCCATTTCCATAGACCAGAAGACGACTTCGCACAACCCGCGTTCCACGGTGGGCACGGTAACGGAGATATACGACTATATGCGCCTGCTGTTCGCGCGCGTCGGCATACCGCACTGCCCAAAATGCGGCAGGGAGATCCGCCGCCAGACGGTGGACGAGATCGCCGATAAGGTCATGGCGATGCCCGAGGGGAGCAAAATACTCATAAACGCCCCAGTCGTGCGGGGCAGGAAAGGGGAGTATGCCAAAGAATTCGAATCCTTCCGCAAGAGCGGCTACGGCAGGGTCAAAGTGGACGGCATCGTATACGACTTGCAGGAAGACATCAAACTCGAAAAGAATATAAAGCACAACATCAGCGTGGTCGTAGACCGCCTGGTCGTGAAGGACGGCATACAGAAGCGCCTGACGGACAGCCTTGAAACCGCGCTGAAACTCGCCGACGGGCTCGTCGTGATCGACTGTGACGGAAATGAAGACCTTCATTCCACCAAATACGCCTGCCCCGACTGCGGCATCAGCATAGAGGAGATCGAGCCGCGCCTCTTTTCATTCAATACGCCTTACGGCGCCTGCCCCGAATGTTCGGGCCTCGGGTTCAAGCAGGTCGTGGACGAGGCGCTCATCTGCCCCGACAAAAACAAATCTCTGCGCGAAGGCGCGATAAAGGTCGGCGGCTGGTTTTTGGACAGCCAAAAGACGAACAATATGTACGTCGAGGCGGTCGCAAAGCATTACGGCATAAACATGGATATCCCCGTAAAAGATATTCCCAAGGCGCAGTACGACATTCTGATGTACGGCTCGGGCGGGGAAAAGATCGATATGCAGTACGACGCCTACAACTTCCACGGCACTTATAAGATCGCGTGGGAGGGCTTTGTCAATTCGCTCACCCGCCGCTATCAGAATACGGAGAGCGAGGGGGTAAAGGGTGAAATCGAGCGCTATATCACCGATCTTCCCTGCCCGTCCTGCGGCGGAAAGAGGCTGAAAAAAGAGGCTTTGAGCGTGTATGTGGGCGGAAAGAACATCGCGGAACTTTGCGAAATGTCCGTCGACGATCTGTATGAGTTTTTCGAAAAACTCGAACTCACGCACACCGAACACATGATCGCCGATCTTATTTTGAAGGAGATCAAAGCGCGCCTGAACTTTTTGCGGAACGTGGGGCTTTCCTATCTCGACCTCGCGCGCAGCGCGGGCACGCTTTCGGGCGGCGAAGCGCAGCGCATCCGCCTCGCCACGCAGATCGGAAGCGGGCTGACGGGCGTTTTGTATATCCTCGACGAGCCGAGCATCGGGCTGCACCAGCGGGACAACGAAAAGCTCCTTGCGACATTGAAAAATCTGCGCGACCTCGGCAACACCCTCATCGTCGTCGAGCACGACGAGGATACCATGCGCGCGGCGGATTATATCGTCGACATCGGCCCCAAAGCGGGCGTTCACGGCGGACAAGTCGTCGCCGCGGGAACGGCGGAAGACATCATGAACTGCCCTGATTCCATCACGGGCGACTATCTTTCGGGCAGGCGCAAAATAGAGGCGCCCGCGGTAAGGCAGGCGCCGGACGGGCGCTGGTTCAAGGTGAAAAACTGCCGTCAGAACAATTTGAAGGGGATCGACGTGCAGATACCCGTGGGGCTGTTCACGGCGGTCACGGGTGTTTCGGGTTCGGGCAAAAGCTCGCTCGTGAACGAGATCGTTTATCCTTTCATGGCGAACGGGCTGAACGGCGCGCACATACCTACGGGCAAGTGCGACGGCTGCGAGGGGCTCGATTACTTCGATAAGGTGATCGCGATCGATCAGTCTCCCATTGGCAGGACGCCGCGCAGCAATCCCGCCACATATACGGGCGTTTTCGGGCTGATACGCGAATTGTTTGCGGCGACGCCCGACGCGCGCGAAAGGGGATACAAGGCGGGCAGGTTTTCCTTCAACGTCTCGGGCGGCAGATGCGAGCACTGTTTCGGCGACGGAATCATCAAAATCGAGATGCACTTTCTGCCGGATATTTTTGTCCCCTGCGAGGTGTGCGGCGGCAAACGTTACAACCGCGAAACGCTGGAAGTTCGTTATAAGGGTAAAAATATAGCCGAAGTTCTGGACATGACGATCGAAGAGGCGTGCGAGTTTTTTAAACCCGTAACATCCGTCTATAACAAGCTGAAAACGATCAACGATGTCGGGCTCGGATACATCAAACTCGGGCAGAGCGCGACCACCCTTTCGGGCGGCGAAGCGCAGCGCGTAAAACTTGCGACAGAGCTTTCCAAGCGTTCTACGGGCAAAACGTGCTACATCCTCGACGAGCCGACTACGGGGCTGCACAGCTACGATGTAGACAAGCTTATTCAAGTACTGCAAAAGCTGAAAGCGGCGGGCAATACCATTATCGTCATCGAACACAATCTGGATGTGATAAAGGTTGCGGACTGGATCGTCGATCTCGGGAAAGAGGGCGGCGACATGGGCGGCGAGATCGTTGCAACGGGTACGCCCGAACAGATCGCGGCGTGCGAAGAGAGCTATACGGGGCGTTTTCTGAAACCGATGTTGTCTTGATGAATATTACGAAAAACCTCGGCGGTTTTATAAACCGCCGAGGTTTTTGCTGTATTTTGCGCATTTTTGCAGTACTATGTCACGCATAAACGGCTAAAAAACGTTTTCAAACGAGATGCTGTACGTTTTGGGTATCTGTTCGCAGATAGTGATGAGTACTTCGATTTTCGAAAGCGCGTCGTCATAGTTTTTCGTTTCCACATAACTGACGGCTTCGCCAAGCCAATAGTCGATGTAGGAGATGTCGTTGTGCGGGATCACGGCGTGCAGTTTTTTCTTCTTGTTTTCCCAAAGCGTCTTTACGACTTCCGCGTCCGCGCGGTTTGCTTCCTCATCGCGGATCTTAAATTCGAGTGCGGAGAGGGCGGTTTCCAGTTCGCCGAATTGTCTGCTTACGAAATTATTTTCAAACACGGCCGCGCCCGCAAGCAATGCGGCGGATATCAGGATGGACAGTATCGTCTTTACCATGCCGTGCCCTCCGGCAGGCGCACGTGAAATGTGCGGTATTTTTGTCCGTAGCACTGCATATATATTTTGCCGTTCCCGTCCAGCGTGAGGATGAAAACGCTGCGCCTTTTCTTAACATTCTGACTGTGCAGGGTCTCATCGAAAAATTTTTCGTCGAGGTGCGCTTTTTCCAGATTCGTTTTGCTGTATTTTCCCTCTTCCAGCATGACGAGCGGGATGGACGGCGCGCCGCCGCTCTCCTTTTTTTCTTTCGGCATGGCGGAAAAATTTCCGTTCGCTTCATACAGGGCATAGTCTACGTCGTCAAACGAAAAATACCCCGCGCCCCGCATCGATTCTATAAGATCCGAAATGTCCAGGCTGTTCTTTTTCAGCTGCGTGATGTCGATGCCGCTCTTGTTGATGACGACAGACGGTTTTCCGCCGAGTACCGCTTTGAGCGGTTTGAGTTTCAGGTCGAAAACGAGCATGATCTGGTGCAGCAGAAAAATCGTCAGGATGGACACCGCGCCGTATAGGAGCGGGATGGACGTGTCTGCCATCGGTATGCAGGCAAGCTCGGCGATGAGCAGGGTTATGACCAATTCGAAAGGCTGCATCTCACCGATCTGCCTTTTGCCCATCATGCGCATTACGGCCAGCAGTGCAATGAATATGAGCGCCGTCCGCAAGAAAATAAGTCCCATACACGCAGTATGCGGAAGCGTGCGCAAATTATTCCGTATGAGCTCCGCCCGATAAATTGAATGTATGAAAATGTTCCGGGTTGAAAATATTCTGTGAAAACACGGTCGGTTTGCTTGCTTTTTTGTCGGGAAAGAGTTATACTACTAACCGCAGAGTAGCCGAGGCGCGTTAAGTGTTGCGAAACGGGACGTTGTTCGCAAACGAAAGGGGATTTCCCCTGCGGTGCCGTTCGGCGCGTCCGTTGTATAAAAAGACGCTCTTTCCGGCAAAGGAGCGCGACTGTTATTCCACGGGCCTCTCAGAAATTTTCTGGAGGTTTTTTTCTATGCTTTCCAAATTGTCGAATGTTGTGTTTACGAGGTATTTTGCCTCGCTGTCCGCCGCGAAAAAGGTCGCGTACCTTGCCGTTTTCATTGCGCTCGGGGTCGTCGTCAATTCGTTTATCGAGATCTCGGCGCCGAGTACCAAAATAACGTTTACGTATTTTGTCTGCTTTTTGGCGGGCTTTTTGTTGGGGCCGCTGCCCGGTTTTCTCGTCGGTTTTTTGGGCGACGCGATCGGCTTTTTGCTCGTTCCGCAGGATGTGTACTGGTTTTTCGGGCTGACGCTCGGGTTGTTCGGCATGATCGCCGGCTTTGTGCGCAAGATCCCTCTGCGGGGCAGGGCGGGCGTTTTCGGCAAAGCCGTCATCGCGCTGGTGATCAACTATCTGTTTATCACCTGTTTCGTCAATTCGCTTGCCAACTACAGTTATGTGTATATTTTTCTGCCGCACGTTGTCGAGGGGAAAACGTTTTGGATCTATCTTTCGGGCAGATTGGTCACGCAGACCATCGTTTACGCGGTAAACGTCGCCGCGGTCGCCGTGGTGCTTTCGGTTTTCGTCACGACCAATCTTTTCGGCCTGTTCCGCGATGAGCTGTACGCCCGTACGGGCGAAGCCGTAGGGCACCGCCCGGAGGTCAAGACCTCCTGACGAGCAGCTTTGCCCACCTCGGTTCGGCAAGCCCGAGCGCAAAGAGGAAAAGAAGATCCGCCGCGAGAAGTATTGTGCCCGTCAGTATGACCGCGGGGAACAGGGGCATGACCGATACGAATAAATTGCGCAGTAAAATTCCCAACAGGCAAACGGGTATGATGCTGACCGCAGAGATCAAAGTGTGCTTCAAAAAGCGCACTTTTTCTTTGCTCTTTTTTACGATGAGGCGAAGGTTGAGCACGCAGGAAATGACCGCGCTTGCGGCCGTACCAGCGATCTGCGCATAGATCCCGATGCAGGCGGGCAAAAACCACGTGCACAGCAGGGTCGCCGCCGCGCCGATAAAAAAATAAACGCAGGTCTGCTTTTCATAACCGACGGAATTGAGTATGCTCGTCGTGATCATGGCGATGCTCGTCGGCAGCAGCATGAAACAACAGTTTTTGATGATTTTTCCGCATTCTTCGTTGTGGAAGAGGATCTCGCCCAAGTCCTCGCCGAGGGCAAACAGCACGGGAATGATCGCGCACGCGATGAGTGCGGTTATTTTCAGCGCCTTTTCTATATTGTCGCGCAGTTCTTTATGTCTTCCGCGGTAAAAGTTTTCCGCGAGTTCGGGAACCATGACGAGCGCGAGCGAGCCGATGAGCGTGGCGGGGATGGACAGGACGGGCATGCTCATGCCCATGACCACGCCGATGCCGCTTATAGCTTCCGAAGAGCTCATGCCCGCGGCGATGAGCCTTGCGGGGAGAATGAGGGAGATCGCCGTATTGATGAGCGATGAGGAAGTCCGCATCCCCGTGATGGGGAGCGCGGAGGAAAGGAGCGGTTTGAGCTGCGGGCGCGGGTCGGAAAACCGTCCGCCCTTCACGAAAAAGTAGATGATCGAAATAGAAAAGGATACGAGGTAAGAAAAGACGATCGCGAAAGCGACGCGCCGCGCGCCGTCAAGCACGCTCGTCATTCCCGTGACGAGAATGACGCCCATCCCGATCATGCAGATCTCTTCGATGAGGTCGATGACGCAGTAAGGAATAAACTTTTTGTTCCCCCAGAGAGCCCCGCGTATGACCGAATATACCGAGTTGAACGTCAGCGCGGGCAGCAGGATCATCAGAAGCGACATGCACCTCGGGTCGGAAAAGATGAAATCGAAAAGGTCGTGCCCGAAAAACAGGATGCAGAACACGGGGACGGAAAAGACGAGCACGGCGACGACCGCCGCCGTCACGGTGGAGCGTTCGGCTTTTTTGCTGCCCTTCGTGCGGTGCTTGGTGATGAGGCGCGAAACGGTCAGCGGTATGCCCGACGAGGTCGCCGTGACCAGCACGGCAAAGACGGAGAGCGCGAGCTGATAAAGCCCCATGCCTTCCGAACCGAGCGTGCGCGATAGGATGATGCGGTATAAAAACCCCAAAAATTTTTCCGCAACCGAAAAGACCGTTACATAGGCGGCCGTCCTGTAAATGTTTTCTTTGCTCAAAGCGAAAGCCCCGCGTGAAAATAGATTTGCGGCGGATCTTGGCGGAAATGCGCGAAAACCGTCACAATTTATTATATCTGTCGAATACCTTTAATATGATAGTCTTTTATGAGCGGAAAATTCGCCTTTTGCGGGCGGCGCATATTTTGCGTGCTTTTGCATATGATAAAATGCTATGGAATTGCAGGAAGAAAAAAATCCGTTCGGTATCGTCGCGGTCAGGCAAGGCGACGCGCTTTGCGATTTGTGCCGCGCGGCGGGCGTTCCCGAACTTGCCGTCATCCGCCTGAACAAACTGGCGCGCCCGCCCGAAGAAGGGGAGCTGCTTCTGTTCCCGGAAGGGCGGTTTATCGTCTCCGCCGCAAAGGCGGGGGATACGCCCGCTTCGCTGTGCGCGGCGTACGGCATGCGTGCGGAAGAGTTTGCCCTTTTCAACGGCACTGAATTGTTTCCGGGGCAGGAAATTTTGCTTCGGAAAAAAGAATAAAAGAGCGCCGCGTCTTATGTCACACCTTGCGCGGGCATTTCATATATTGGAATATAAAGACCGCATACAGCGGAGGTCTTTTAGCTGAATTTTTAACATTCGGAGGTTAAAATGTCATTTTATTCCAATTTTCAGACTGACAAATGCCCCGGGCCCATCAACGGAAACCCGATCAACGGTCTGAACGAAAAAGTCTGTATTCAGGCGCAGCGCGTTTTCGACGCGTGTATCCGCCAGGGGCAGACGGACGGGATCGTAGTCAACATCGTCGACCCCGTTCCCGCAAACCCTACATATCCGCTTACCTTTATCAGCGCGAGGAGCGTTTCGTCTGCGGGTACGGTCACGGCGTTTCAGGTCGACCGTCTGCCCGACAGGGCGAACTGCGCGAGGGTACAGGCGTCTGTCGATATCCCGATCGAGGTGGTCTATACCGATGCGAACGGCACGGAAGGTAAGGCGAGCGCCACGCTCACGGTCAGCGAGGACGTCATTCTGTTCGTGCCCCAGCCGTCCATCATGCCGTATGAAGTGCAGGCGGTAGTCAGTGCGGTCGCGCCCGAAGGGTCTTTCAATTCGGAAACCAACACGTTCACGATCGACGCGTGTATCACGGTGATCTTGAAGATCGTCATCAACGTCGACCTGCTCGTGCCTTCTTACGGCTATTGCGTGATCCCGCCCGCGCAGGAATATACGCAGGAAGTCTGCGCCGGATTTTTTGAACTGCCTTTGTACCCGCAGGGGAATTGCGGCGGCTCGTCCGGATGCGGTTCGGGTTGCGGTAAGTAAGACGGATTCTGAAAAAGCCGGTATCCCCGATATCGGCTTTTTTATTTGTTGTTTCGGAGGAGTTATGAAAGATAAGAGGGAGAATGCGCCCGATGAAAAGAGCTGCCTGATCTGCGGGCAAAACGCGGGCGGCCGCGCCGTCTGCGACCGCTGCCGCGAAAGCCTTGCCCTGTGCGATATAGAAAATTTGGTTTCCCGCAAGATCCGCGGCGAAAAAAACCGCGCGGCGGCCGCAAACGCTTTCAAATAAAGCGGTTTTATGGTAAAATAGAGAAAAAATTTTGCGGGGACACAGCATGAATGTTTTTGCCGTGAGCGATCTGCACCTTCCGGGCGGACAGGATAAGCCGATGGACGTGTTCGGAGGGGATTGGGCGGGGCATCTCGAAAAAATCAAGGCGGATTGGCGCGGGAAGGTTTCAAAGGAAGATATCGTGCTCATCGCGGGGGATATCAGTTGGGCGATGACGCTGGAAAGCGCGCTGCCCGATCTGAACGCCCTCGCCGATCTCCCCGGCAGAAAAATATTCATCCGCGGCAACCACGACTATTGGTGGTCGGGTATAACCGCGCTGCGCAGGAACGCCCCGGACGACAGTTTTTATTTTTTGCAGAACGACTGCGTGCGCTTCGACGGGCTCGTCGTATGCGGTTCGCGCGGGTGGGCTTGCCCGGGCAGCGTCGATTTTTCGGAATCGGACAGAAAAATTTACGAGCGTGAGGGGGAACGCTTCCGCCTCGCTTTCGGCTGCGTGCAAAAACTGCGGCAGGAGGGGGACAAGCTCGTGTGCATGATACACTATCCGCCTTTCAACGCAAAAAAAGAGGACACGCTCTTTACGGGAATGTTTGAAAAATACGGGGCGGACAAGGTCGTTTACGGGCATCTGCACGCAAATGCGGGAGCGTATGCCATGCGGACGGAGCGGAACGGGGTCGAGTACGTGCTGACTTCCTGTGATCTGCTCGGGTTTCGCCTTGCGCAAATTTATTGAGAAAAATTTTATATTCGCTTTACTTTGCCGCCCCTTTATGCTACAATAAAGAGGAACGAAGGCTTTAACGAACGGTACGGAGATGCCGCAAAGCTGTTCGGGCAAAAAGGCGAAAGAGAAGAGTAACTGTTTTCGTTGCTTGTTTGAACGGTATCCCGCGCATATTTCCGTGCGCGGGTATTTTTATATCCTTGCGGGGTAAAGAAAAATGGCGGAAGAACGCATCTTAATGGACGCTGCGGCGATCGGCAGGACGCTCGTGCGGCTGTCGCACGAAGTCGTGGAAAAAAACAAGGGGACGGACGGGCTGTGCCTGATCGGTGTAAAGCGCCGCGGCGAGATCGTTGCGCGCAGGATCGCCGGACTCATCAAAAAGGGGTACGGCGCGGAGATCCCGTGCGCGGGCATCGACATCGGCATGTACAGGGACGACCTTGTCAGCGGTTATTTCGTGCCGGACGCGCGCGTGAACCGGCTCGGTTTTGCGGTGGACGGCAAAAAAGTCGTGCTTTGCGACGACGTTCTGCATACGGGCAGGACGGTGCGCGCGGCGATAGAGGCGATATTCGATCTGGGGCGGCCCGCTTCGGTGCGCCTCCTGGTGCTCGTGGACAGGGGCGGGCGGCAGATGCCCGTTTCGGCGGATCTCGTGGGAAAGAACATCCCCACGGCGTCGAGCGAGTTCATCGACGTGCGCCTTGCGGAGATCGAAGGGGAAGATTCCCTCGGCATATCCCGCGCTTCGGAGTGAAAAATCTTTTACGAGAGGTATATCAATGTTAGGGAAAGATCTGCTCGGTCTGTACGACGCGTCCGCCGAAGATATCACGCTCATCCTCGATACGGCGGTCGGCATGAAAAAATTGCTCACGCAGAACCTGAAAAAACTTCCGCATCTGCAGGGGCGGACGGTGACGACTCTCTTTTATGAAAACAGTACGAGGACGCGCTGTTCTTTCGAACTCGCCGCAAAATATCTGGGCGCGGGCACGGTGAACATTTCCGCGTCGTCGAGTTCGGTGCAGAAAGGGGAAACGCTCATCGACACGGGCAAAACGCTGGACGCGATGAAGAACGACGTCATCGTCATCCGCCACCCGATGGGCGGCGCGCCGCACCTTCTTGCAAAGAATGTAAAGGCGTCCGTCGTCAACGGAGGCGACGGCATGAACGAACACCCCACGCAGGCGCTGCTCGATTTTTACACCATGCGCGAAAAATTCGGCTCTTTCAAGGGGCTGAAAGTCGCGATCCTCGGCGACATCAAGCACTCCCGCGTGGCGAAGAGCAATCTTTTCGGGCTTACGAAACTCGGCGCGGAGGTCTGTATGTACTCTCCCGCGACGCTCATGCCGCAGGGGATAGACAGGCTCGGGGCGAAAATCGCAAGATCGCGCGAAGAGGCGCTTGCCGGCGCGAACGTCGTCATGGGGCTGCGCATTCAGCTCGAGCGCATGCACGGCGGCTTGTTCCCGTCCCTTTCAGAATACGCCAAGTATTACGGCGTATCCGAAGAACATCTGAAATATGCGGATAAAGACTGCATCGTCATGCACCCGGGCCCGGTCAACCGCGGCGTGGAATTCACGACGGGGGTCATCGACGGGGAAAACAGCGAGATCAACGAGCAGGTTTTGAACGGCGTCGCCGTGCGCATGGCGCTGCTGTTCCTGCTCTGCAAAAACAGACAGGGAGGAAGCGAAAATGCGTAAACTTCTCATCAAGGGCGGACAAGTTGTATTCGCGGACGAGGTGAAAGCCGCGGATATTCTTCTCGAAAACGGAAAGATCGCAAAGATCGGCAAAAATCTGAAGGCGGACGGCGCGGAAGTCGTCGACGCGGCGGGGCTGACCGTGTTCCCGGGGTTGATCGACATGCATGTGCATTTGAGAGAGCCGGGGTTCGAATACAAAGAGGACATCGCGAGCGGCAGCGCGGCGGCGGTCGCGGGCGGATTCACGCAGGTATGCTGTATGCCGAACACCGATCCCGTGTGCGACAATGCGGCGGTCGTAGGCTATATCGCGGCGCGGGCAAAAGAAGTCGGGCTGTGCAAGGTGCGGCCGATCGGGGCGATCACGCGCGGCGAAAAGGGCGAAACGCTCTCCGAAATGGGTAAGATGAAGGATGCGGGCGCCGTCGCGGTCAGCGACGACGGAAAACCCGTCGCAAACGCGCGCATGATGCGGCTCGCTATGGAATACGCGTCCGATTTCGGGCTGATATGCCTTTCCCATTGTGAGGACAAAGACCTCGTGGACGGCGGCGTCGTCAACGAGGGTTACAACAGTACTTTGGCGGGTTTGAAGGGGATCCCGCGCGCGGCGGAAGAGATCATTATCGCGCGCGAGATCATTCTGGCCGAAACGCTGCATAAGCGCGCGCATATCTGCCACGTCTCCACAAAGGGCGGCGTGCAGCTTTTGCGCGAAGCCAAGGCGCGCGGCGTTCAGATAACGGCGGAGACCTGCCCGCATTACTTTACTCTGACCGACGACGTCGTCACCTCTTTCGATGCAAACACGAAAGTTAACCCGCCGATCAGGGAAGCGGAGGATGTTGCGGCGATCAAAGAAGGGCTGCGCGACGGCACGCTCGACTGCATCGTTACCGACCACGCGCCGCACCATGTAGACGAAAAGAACGTGGAGTACAATCTCGCCGCATTCGGTATCAGCGGCATCGAAACATCGTTCTCGCTTTCGTATACCTATCTCGTAAAGGGCGGCGTTTTGTCCCTTCCCGAACTTGCCGACCGCATGAGCGCCGCGCCCGCACGGATATTGCATCTGGAAGGCGGGAAGATCGCGGAAGGGGAAGTTGCCGATCTGATGCTTGCCGATCTGAATGCGGAGTACGTCATCGACGGCAAAAAGTTCGTTTCCAAGGGCAAAAACACGCCGTTTGGCGGCATGAAAGTTTCGGGTAAGGTCGTCTGTACGATCGTCGACGGCGACGTAAAATATCGGGCTTAAAAGGCTGTAATATTCGGAATAATTGCAAAATTAAAGTACTATGCCACGCATAAAGGAGTAAAATATGACTTATAAGCAGGAATTTATCCGCTTTCTTGCGGAGTGCGGCGTTTTGAAGTTCGGCACGTTCAAATTGAAGAGCGGCAGGATAGCCCCGTATTTTTTGAATGCGGGCGAATATAAGAAGGGATCGCAGATCAAGCGCCTCGGCGAGTTCTATGCCGACTGCATAGCGGAGAACAAGATACCCGCCGACACGCTGTTCGGGCCCGCATACAAGGGAGTGCCGCTCGCGCTTTCCGCGGCGGTCGCTCTGTATGAAAAGTACGGTATCGACGTGAATTTTTGTTTCGACAGAAAGGAAGTCAAAGACCACGGCGAGGGCGGTATGTTCGTCGGCAAACAGCCCGAAGACGGGGAAAAGGTCGTCATCATCGAGGACGTAATGACGAGCGGAAAGGCGCTCAAAGAAGTGCTCCCCAAACTGCGCGGCGCGGCGAAGGTCGATATTTCCGGCATGGTCATTACCGTAGACAGGATGGAAAAGGCGCTCGACAGTGAAAAGTCCGCCGTACAGCAGGCTTACGAGCAGGAGGGCGTGAAAGTGTATTCCATCGTCACGATCAAGGACATCGTTGCGGCGCTCGAAGAGGGCGTCATTGAGGGGAAGGAACACGTTCCCGCGATACTCGATTATCTGAAAGAGTACGGCGCAAAATATTGAGGTGAAAAATGATCGATAAACTCATAGAAAAAATCGAACAAAAGCAAAACCCGACCGTCGTGGGGCTGGATACGAGTTTCGACTATCTGCCCGACGAAATGCGCGAGGGTGTAAACGATTTTGCGGGCGCGGCGGATGCGATCGCCGCTTTCAATAAAAAACTCGTCGACGCGGTCGCGGAGATCGTGCCTGCGGTCAAGGTGCAGATCGCCTATTATGAAATGTATGGCGTGGAGGGGATGCGCGCTTTTTACGATACCTGCCGCTATGCCGAAAGCAAGGGGCTCATCGTGATGGCGGATGCGAAGCGCAACGACATCGGCGCGACAGCCGAATGTTATGCGAAGGCTTACCTCGGCGAAACGGCGGTCGGGGATAAAGCGTATACCGCTTTCGATTCGCACTTCCTGACCGTAAACGGATATCTGGGTTCGGACGGGATCAAGCCCTTCCTCGGCTGGATGCAAAAGCGCGACAAGGGTATTTTCGTGCTCGTCAAGACCTCCAATAAATCGAGCGGCGAATTGCAGGATCTGAAACTCGAAAACGGAAAGACCGTCTACGAATATATGGGAGCGCTCGTGGAAGAGTGGGGCAAAGACAGTATCGGGAAATACGGCTATTCTGACGTCGGCGCGGTCGTCGGCGCGACGCATCCCGTGCAGGCGGAAATATTGCGCAGAGAAATGCCGCATACCTTTTTCCTGATCCCCGGGTACGGTGCGCAGGGCGGCACGGCGGACGATCTGAAAGTTTGTTTCGACAAGAACGGCAGGGGCGGCATCGTCAATTCTTCCCGCGGCATTTTGTGCGCGTACAGACAGGAAAAGTATAAAGGGCTTCCGTTTGACGAGGCTGCGCGGAAAGCCTGCGAAGACATGAAGGCGGACTTGAACCGCGCAATTTCCGGTTAATTTCAGTACTACGTCAGGCATAATTCATTAAAAATCAAGGATAAAACAATGAATGAAGTAACCGTCAGAATTTTGGAAAACAAGCCGGTCGCGGCGGGCATTTATAAAATGACGTTCGCGTTGCCCGAAAAAGTCGTTGGGATCTCCTGCGGAAAATTTGTGAATATTTCGGTCGGGGACGGCGCGCATCTTTTGCGCCGCCCGATCGCCGTCTGCGAGCATACGGAAGATACCGTTACGATCTGTTATCAGTTAAAGGGCGAAGGCACGAGGCTGATGAGCGGGAAAAAGGCGGGCGATACGCTTTCGTGTGTTCTGCCCCTCGGCAACGGGTTTTCGTTGCGCGGCGAAGACAAGCGCATTGCGCTTGTCGGCGGCGGCGTCGGCGTTTTCCCGATGTATTCGGTGCTCAAAGAATATGAGGGGACGGGCAAAAAATTCTTCTCTTATATCGGTTTTCGAAGCAAAGCCGCCGTCTGTTATGCGGAAGGTTTTGCCGCGCTTTCCGAAAAGGCGGAAATCGTCACCGACGACGGCAGCTTCGGGAAAAAATCGAACGCGGTCGAGGCTTTTTTGGGTGACTTTGAAAACGCAAAGCCCGACGTCGTATTGTCCTGCGGGCCGACGCCCATGCTGCGCGCGCTGAAAGCGGGGCTTGCCGAAAGGGGGATAAACATTCCCTGTTATGTGTCCCTCGAAGAGCGCATGGGATGCGGCATCGGCGCGTGCCTCGTCTGCGTGTGCAAAAAGAGCGGCAAAGCGGAAAACGCGCGCGTCTGCAAAGACGGCCCCGTTTTCGAGATAGGCGAGGTGGAACTGTAATGGCGAATCTGAAAGTAAATCTTTGCGGGGTGGAATTGAAAAACCCCGTCGTTGCGGCGAGCGGCACGTTCGGGTTCGGCAAGGAATTCGATGAAATTTACGACATCGGCGTTTTGGGCGGCATCAGCACGAAAGGGCTGACGCTCGAACCCCGCCTCGGCAACCCCACGCCGCGCATCGCGGAAGGGCGCGGCGTTATCCTGAACGCGGTGGGGCTGCAAAACCCCGGGGTCGACGCCTTTCTAAAAGACGACCTCGATTTTCTGAAAAGCAAGCATATCGTCGTCATCGCGAACGTCGCGGGCAAAACGCTCGACGATTACGCGGGCATCTGTGAAAAATTGGACGGCAAAGTGGACATGATAGAGCTGAACATCTCCTGCCCCAACGTGAAGTGCGGGGGCATGGCGTTCGGCATCAGGCCCGAAAGCGTGAACGAAGTCACGAAAGTTTCCAAAAGCGCGCTGAAAAAGACGCCGCTCATGGTCAAACTTTCGCCCAACGTCGAAAGCATCGCCGCGAATGCCGCCGCCGCGCAAAAGGGCGGGGCGGATGCGGTCTCCCTTATCAATACGCTGACGGGCATGGTCGTCGACATCGAAAGAAGAAGACCGCTCATCGCCAACAATACGGGCGGCGTTTCGGGCGCGGGCATCAAGCCGATCGCCGTCAGGATGGTCTGGGAAGCGTGCAATGCGGTGGATATTCCCGTCATGGGCATGGGCGGCATAACGTCTGCGGAGGACGCGCTCGAATTTATCATCGCGGGCGCGGCGGCCGTGCAGGTGGGTACGGCGAATTTTACCGATACGCTTGCCATGCCGAAAATTATCGAAGGGCTGAACGCCTGGCTGGATTCGCACGGCGTTGCCGACGTCAACGAACTGCGCGGCACGCTCAAACTGAACGGCTGAATTTTGCGGAGAAAAAAACGCTTTGGCGCACTTGCGTCAAAGCGTTTTGAATACATAGCCCTCATTTTTGAAGCGGCGTATGATTTCCGGCAGGGCGCGCACCGTGTTTTTGTATCCGACGCCGTCGTGCATGAGCAGAATGACGGTCGTTTTTCCTTCGCTCGTTCTGATCGCGTTTTCGAACAGCTGTTTTGCGGTATAGCGGCCCTCGGCGTCTCCCGCGGAGGCGTTCCAGTCGTAATACCTGTAACCCGCCCGCGTCACGGCCTCCCGCAGGGAGGGGCAGAGGAAAGACCCTCCGGGGAATCGGTACAGATTTTTATTGTAATCGGGGAGGACTTTCTTTATCGCGCCGCGGCATTTTTCGATATCTTTCAGCAGGGCGGCCTTGTCCGCGTAAATTTCGTCATAGCGGTGCGAATATGTGTGTATGCCGATCGAATGCCCTTCTTCGGCCGTGCGTTTCAGGATTTTCTCTCTCCCTTTGATTTGCCTTCCGACGACGAAAAAAGTCGCCCGGACGTTTTCTTTTTTGAGGACGTCCAAAACTTTCGGGGTGGTGGAATCGGTCGGCCCGTCGTCGAAGGTCAGATAGATCTCGAGCGGCTGCGCGGGCGGAGAACATGCGCGCGCGGGAACGGAATGAAGAGCCGCAAAAGCGGCCAGAGCGATGAGCGCGGCGGCGATAAATTTCTTCATAAAAAAAGTTTGCGCTTTTTTGTGTTTTTCAGTCGAGGGCGCGGCGAAAAATTTTTACCGAAAAAACTTTTCAAAAAATTTTCGTCAAAACCGTTGACAAGACAAAAAAAGTGTGATATTCTGAAAAAAACCGAAGAGGTAAAAGAGTAGCTCGGCTACAGCAGATCAACAGAGAGTCTCCGATGGTGTGAATGAGGCGGTCTGACGCGGAGTGAATGGGTTACCGAGGGCGGGTGCGAAAGGCAGCGAGTAGTTCCCGACGTGGCTTTCACGTTACAGGAAGAGGGTATGATGGTACCTGCAACGAGGCGGCATGTTTATGCCGTAAAATTGGGTGGCAACACGGTTTTATTCGTCCCAAGCGAGTAGAACCGTGTCTTTTTTATGTCATAAAAAATCTAAAAAGGAGAACAAGAACCATGGCAAAACAACCGATCCCTTACAAGATCTACCTGTCCGAAGAGGAGATCCCGAAAAAGTGGTATAACCTGAACGCGGCAATGAAGGTCAAACACGCTCCTTTTCTCAATCCTGCGACCCTCAAGCCTTGCGGGGCGGAAGATCTGAAACCGGTATTCTGCGACGACTGCGTTTCGCAGGAACTCAACGTGACCGATCTCTACATCGATATCCCCGAAGAGATCCGCGATTTTTACAAGATGTACCGCCCGTCGCCGTTGGTGCGCGCGTATTGTCTGGAAAAGGCGCTCGGCACGCCCGCGGAAATTTATTATAAGTTCGAAGGAAACAACACGTCCGGCTCGCATAAACTCAATTCCGCCGCCGCGCAGGCGTACTATGCGAAAAAGCAGGGGCTCAAATCCGTCACGACCGAAACGGGCGCGGGGCAGTGGGGCACGGCGCTTTCGATGGCGTCGGCATATTACGGGCTCGACCTCATCGTGTATATGGTCAAAGTTTCCAGCGAGCAGAAGCCTTACCGCAAAGAAGTGATGCGCACTTACGGCGCACAGGTCATCCCTTCGCCTTCCGACACGACGGAAGCGGGCAGGAAGATATTGAAAGAATTCCCCGGTACGGGCGGCTCTCTCGGCTGCGCGATCAGCGAGGCGGTGGAGCGCGCCGTCACTTCCGATTCCTGCCGCTATGTTTTGGGCAGCGTGCTCGATCACGTCCTGCTGCATCAGTCCGTCATCGGCCTGGAAAGCAAAGCCGCGCTCGAAAAGTATGACGTTCAGCCCGACACGATCATCGGCTGCGCGGGCGGCGGATCCAACTTCGGCGGACTCATCGCGCCTTTCATGGGTGACAAGATCGCGGGGAAAAACAACATTGAATTTATCGGCGTCGAACCTGCGAGCTGCCCTTCGCTCACGCGCGGAAAATTCGTTTACGACTTCTGCGACAGCGCGAAGATCACGCCGCTTGCCAAGATGTATACGCTCGGCTGCGGTTTTATGCCCGCGCCCAACCATGCGGGCGGGCTTCGTTACCACGGCATGAGCCCGATCGTTTCCGAACTTTATCATCAGGGGCTTATGCGCGCGGTGGCGGTCGAACAGTCCAAAGTGTTCGAAGCGGCGGAATATTTCGCGCGCACGGAAGGTATCCTCCCTGCGCCCGAATCCAGCCACGCGATCCGCGTCGCGATCGACGAGGCTCTCAAATGCAAGGAATCGGGCGAAAAGAAGCGTATTCTTTTCGGGCTCACGGGGACGGGCTACTTCGACATGGCGGCGTACAAACAGTACAACGACGGCACGATGACCGACTATATCCCGACGGACGAAGACCTGGAAAAAGGTTTTGCGAGTATTCCCGATATTCCGCAGAATAAATAAAAAAATCCGTTTACAATCGGAGGAAATCATGTTATAATAAACGGGAGAACAGTTATCGTTCTCCCGTTTAATTTATTATTTTAGGAAAGGCAAAAACGATCATGAAACTCAAAGATCTGTACGGCGCATCTGCCGGCAAAGCGGCTTTTTCCCGCCGCATCGAACAACTTTCTGCACAGTACGAAAAACTTACGGGTAAAAAACCCGAATGTTTTTATTCCTCTTCCGGCAGGGCGGAAATTTGCGGGAACCATACCGACCACAACCACGGCAAGGTTTTGGTCGCGGCGATCTCCTGCGACGTCCTTGCCGCCGTCGGAAAGACGGACGACGGAACGATCACCGTCCATTCTCTCGGATTTCCTCCTTTCTCGCTCAACATTGCAGACCTTGCCGTGAACAAAGAGGAATACGGCAAGAGCGTGGCGCTCGCGCGCGGCGTGGTAAAGGGGTTCAAAGACCGCGGCTATGCCGTCGGCGGATTTACGGCGGTCACGGAGAGCACGATTTTCCGCGGGGCGGGGGTTTCTTCTTCGGCGGCGTTCGAACTTCTCATGTCCGAGATCCTCAACGACCTTTATTGCGGCGGCAGGGTCGGGAAAGTGGAAAAGGCGATCGTTTCGCAGTACGCCGAAAACGAATATTTCGGCAAACCCTGCGGGCTTTTGGATCAGTCGGGCATTTCTTTGGGCGGTATCAACGAGATCGACTTCAAAGACCCCGAATCCCCCGAGATCAGGTCTTTGGCCGCGCCCGAAGGGTATACGCTGGTCATAACCAACACGGGCGGTTCGCACGCGGCGCTCACCGAGCATTACGCGGCGATCAAAACGGAGATGCACGACGTCGCGAACTGTTTCAAAAAGCAGTATCTGCGCGAAGTCGCGCCCGATGAATTTTATGCGGCGATCCCCGCGCTTCGCAAAAAGGTGAGCGAAAGGGCGATCCTGCGCGCATGCCACTTCTATGAAGAAAACGAACGCGTCGAACGCGCGGCGGCCGCTTTGAAAAGCGGTAACACGGCGGAGTTCCTTTCCGCGGTGGAAGAATCGGGGAAAAGCAGCCTGAACTGTCTGCAAAACTGTTTTGTTCCCGGGAGCTGCGAACAGCCCGTGACGCTCGCGATACATATCTCCGACCGTATCATTAAGGACGGGGCGGTGCGCGTGCACGGCGGCGGGTTCGCGGGGACGATCCTCGCTTATCTCGCTGACGCGGAAGTGGAAAATTATGTCGGGCAGATGAGCGGCATTTTCGGGAAAGAAAATGTTTTCACCGCAAATGTCAGAAAGCCCGGTGCAGTCCGTATCGACCCGGACGAACTTTTGAAATAAAAAGGCGAATGCAATACAGGAGGAAAACAGTATGATCCATGCAAGATTTTTCGGGAAAACGTCGGAAGGGAAGGACGTATACGCCCTCACGTTGAAAGACGGCAAAAACGAAGCGGTCATCCTCAATCTCGGCGGCATCATCCAGTCGCTCAAGATCGCCGATAAAAACGGAAACCTCGTCGACGTCGTCCTCGGTTACAACGATGTCGCCGGGTACGAAAACAACGGCGGTTATCTCGGCGCGCTGATCGGCCGTTTCGGCAACCGCATCGAAAAGGGCAGGCTCGTCATCGACGGGGAAACGTACCAGCTTTTCTGCAACGACCGCGGCAACCATCTGCACGGCGGGCAGAAAGGGTTCGACAAAAAAATTTGGGATTACGTGTTCGAAGGTTCTGACGGAAACACGCTCTCTTTGAGCACGACCGCCGCGGACGGAGAGGAAAATTATCCCGGCGCGATGCGCGTTCAGGTCAAATATACTTTTGTCAACGGCGAACTGAAAATCGATTACGCCGCCGTTTCCGACAAAAAGACGGCGATCAATATGACAAACCACGCCTATTTCAATCTCGACGGCGAAGGTTCGGGCAACGTGCTCGATACCTTCCTGACGATCAATGCGGACAGGGTGACGCCTACGGACGAAACGCTGATCCCGCACGGCGAATTCAAGGACGTGACGGGTACGCCATTCGATTTCAGGAAGCCCCGCCGCATCGGCGAGCGCATCAACGACGACGACCCCGACCTCAATTACGGCGGCGGGTACGACATCAACTTCGTTCTCAATAAGCCGTGCGGCACATACGGGAAGATCGCCGAAGCGGAGAGCGAGCGCAGCGGCATCGTCATGGAAGTGTATACCGATAAGCCCGCCGTGCAGTTGTACACGGGCAACGGGTTGAGCCAGAACGGGAAGTCGGGCTATTATAATAAAAATTACGGGTTCTGCCTCGAAACGCAGTTTATTCCCAACGGCGTGAACTGCCCCGCGTACGACGCGCTCGGCAGTGCGATCTACGAGAAAAATCAGATCTACCACTTCACGACGGCCTATAAATTTATCGTAAAATAAAGTTATGAAATTTTTGATCGCATCCGATATACACGGGTCCCGCCTTTATGCGCAGCGGGTGGCGCAGAAATTTGAAGAGGAAAAGGCGGACAAACTCATCCTGCTCGGCGACATTTATAACCACGGGCCGCGCAATCCGCTCCCCGAATGTTATGACCCGCTGGGCGTCGCAAAGGTTCTCAACGCCATGACGGACAAACTGCTCGTCGTCAAGGGCAACTGCGACAGCGACGTCGATACCATGATCTCCGATTTCGAATTTGTTTCCGAAGCGGTGGTCGTTGACGGCGGGAAGCAGATATTCTTGCAGCACGGCGACAGGTACAGTATCGATCATTTGCCCAAAAACTGCGGCGATGCGTTCGTTTATGGGCATTACCATACGGGTTTTATACAGAGAAAGGGCAACGTCCTCGTCGCAAACTGCGGTTCGGTGTCCCTTCCGAAAAACGATACCGCGCACAGCTATATCGTTTTGGAGAACGGAGAACTCATTCTCAAAGACGTCGTGAGCGGCGAAGAGATCTCGCGCGAAAAAATCTGAATGCGGAAAAGTCGGGCGCTTTTGAGCGCTTGACTTTTTTCGTTCAGCGCGGTAAACTGAATAGGATAAAATTTTTATACGGAGTGAAAAATTATGCAAAAGATCAGATTGGGCATCGTCGGGTACGGCAACCTCGGCAGGGGCGTACAGTATGCCGCAAAACAGAACCCCGATACGGAAGTCGTCGCGGTGTTTACGCGGCGCGATCCCGCAAGCGTGAAAACCGTTCTTCCCGTCAAAGTGGAAAAGTACGAAGATATGAAAAATTACGTCGGCAAGATCGACGTGATGATCCTTTGCGGCGGCAGCGCGACAGACCTTCCCAAACAGTCGGCGGAAGTCGCTTCCATGTTCAATATTGTTGATAGTTTTGATACGCACGCAAAAGTTCCCGAGCATTTCGCTTCCCTCGAAGAAGCGGCGGAAAAGGCGGGAACGCTCGGCGCGATGAGTGTCGGCTGGGATCCGGGGTTGTTTTCGCTCGCGCGCATCATTTTCGGCTCGGCCCTTCCCGAAGGCGGTACCTATACGTTCTGGGGCAGGGGCGTGAGCCAGGGGCACAGCGACGCGATCCGCCGCATCGAAGGCGTCAGGGACGCGCGCCAGTATACCGTGCCCGTCGAAAGCGCGCTGGAAAGGGTCAGGAGCGGCGAAAACCCCGTGCTTTCCACCCGCGAAAAACATACCCGCGAATGCTATGTCGTGGCGGAAGAGGGGGCTGACAAAGCGCGCATCGAAAAAGAGATCAAGACGATGCCCAACTATTTTGCCGATTACGACACGACGGTGCATTTCATTTCCGAAGAGGAACTGCTCAAAAATCACGGCGGCATTCCGCACGGCGGGTTGGTGCTCCGCTCGGGTAAATCTGCCGCGGACAACAAGTTCCTCATGGAATTTTCTTTGAAGCTGGACAGCAACCCCGAATTCACTTCGAGCGTGCTCGTCGCCTATGCGCGCGCGGTGTACCGCATGCACAAGGAGGGGCAAACGGGCGCGGTTACGGTGTTCGACGTCGCACCGAAATATCTTTGCCCGCTTACCGAAGATGAGCAGAGAAAGGAATTGCTTTGATTTGAATAACCGACGGAAACAGCCGCCCGAAAGGGCGGCTGTATTTCATTTTTTCTTATTCCGCTTGTTTTTGTGTTTAAACAGTCTGCTTTTTAAAAAGAGCAGACAGGCTACCGCTACTCCGGCGATGCCCAAAAAGATATGGTTCCCGGGGTCTTCCGCAAAACCGAAAATGGATATTACGGTCAGTATGGCGCCGACCGCGGTCAATATGGACGATTCCACTTTGTCGACGTAATCGCTCTTCGTTTGGTAAACTTCTTTGAGGGCCGACTGGTTCCGCGCGTATATTTCGAGCTGTTTGTCTATGCGGAAGGCTTTTCTGATTTCCTCGGTGGATTTTTGGGAAGAAGTGTAGTTCATTTGAATATCCCAAAAATCGATCGTTTTGGCGTATTCGCTCAGAATATTCCCGTAACTTTTCAAAGTCTGCGAAGAAGATTTGCCGTCGATCTCGGATAGATACTTGACGATGTATTTATTTGCGAAACAGATGGCGGATTCCTCGAATACTGCAAGTTCGGCGAGGTACATCGTAACGGATTCGGTGACGATGCGGTTTTCTACGGATGAACAGAGGGTTTTGGAAAGCTGCACGATCAGGTTGTTGTACGAATATGCCGCCGCATAGCCGTATTGAGAAAAACCGTTCGGGCTTTTCAGCTTTTCGCGGATCTCGGGATCGGCCACGCGCCCGAGCGATTCGCCCTCATCGTAAAGGGTTTCGCTGAACATGACGGAAGCGAGCAGGTCGTCGCTCACGTCTTTTCTGTCGCGGAATATCGTTATGATGTTCTTCGCGCTCCCGTTCTTTTCCAAGCCGTAATTGTTCAGGATATATTCGAAAAGGTTGACCGTCTTGCCGGCATCGAATATGTTGATCTGATTGCGCGAAACGCAGTCGAGATATTGCGTAAGCAACAGCCCGCAGGACATGCATACGATATGGAACACGCCGATGGAAGACCGGGTGTCTACCGAAACGAAAATGTTTGCCTTGTACGCTTCGCCGCAGGGCACATCCTTTTCGATGCCTTGGAAACACAAACTCTGTTCGCAGAGCAATTGAATGTCGAACGAACCGAGGTAAAACCTGCGTATCCTGTTTTTGAACCCCTCGCGCGACTTTGCGAAGGGTACGCCCGATTCGTATTCGGTTCTGAATTCCAGGGCCTGCAGTATATGCAGGGCGGAGCGGTTATACTTTTCGAAGTGCGCTTTTTGCAGTACGGAGATGTCGGAATATTGTATGGGTATGCATGTGATAACGTCGGGGATGACCGACCATTCGGTGCATTTTGCGCGGTAAATTTCTCCGTCGAAAGTATGTATATTCTTTTTTATTTCCTCGGCGTCGTACAAATTATAATCGGAAACGAGGTAGCAAACCGCGGGAGCATTTTCTATGTAAACCGTCTTTTCGATGCAGTTTGTAAGCCCTGCTTCTCTTTGAAACTGTAAGAGTTTATCGAAATCGAGCTCGTATAGCCGTGCTTCCGTCTCCGTTTCGGTTTGAGGAACAAAAAACGGCAGTTCACGGACGGGGCGCAGCCTGCTGCAGCGCACAAGGCGATAGGGCGTTTCCTGCAGGCAAGGGGCATCGTAATCTGCGGGGATAACGAGCCGCGGCGATCTGCCGTAATCGTAAGGTTTATCGCCTTTCTTTTTTACGATCGTGCATCCGTCGGCTTTTCCCGAAAATTCAAATCCTTCGCGCCTGTAAATGCCCAAAGAGAGCGGATTGGAAACGTCCGCGATGATGCCGAAGTGATTGTAAGTAAGCACAAGTTCGTGAATGAGCGAAGAGGCGATGTGCTTGCGCCGCATTGCGGGGGAAACGGCGACGGCGAGCAGGTAAATGTAATCTTTGCTCCCGTCCATGCAGCTTTCGAGAAACTTTCTTTCCTTTTCGAGAGATCTGCTCTTTGCCGCATTTCCGTCGAGCGTAAAAAAGTGCCCGAACTCTTGTCGGTGGCAGATCTTCATTTTATAGTAGTTGAAAGCCAGTAAAAAAGCGACGATCTTTCCGTTGTGTTCGATTTTTTTCGCGATGCCGAAACGGATGCAGATATCTATGCTTTTTTCAAAAATTCGAGTAAGTTCTGCTTCGCCGCCCTGCGCCAATACGTCGGCGTAGTACGGATCGTCCTTAAAATTGGCGCATCCGAACGCTGCGGCTTCCCGTATTTCGCCCGGGGAAATATCTGCTATCATCCGTGGAGTTCCTCCGATGAAAGAATATATGAATATTGTATCACGGGTTTACGGTTCTGTCAAGAGCCGGTTTGGTTTGCCGGCCGTTTGCACGCAATTACCGCCAAAAATTTTCCTGAAAAAATTGTGCGATTTCGTTGACAAAAAGAAAGCTTTTTTATATACTATATGCAGATAAAAAACTTATGCGCCGACACAAGATGTTGTGTTTGCAACCCAACTTTCTGCAACTGGTGGTATAAGCGGGCGACCGCGGGGGAGCAGAAAGGGATATCGCCGACCACCTGGGCAGTTTTGCATGACTGCGCAGGTTTTTTTATACCGAAAAAACGATCGGAGGAAGTCGACATGGCAAAGACGGAATTTAAAAGCGGCGTCTACGAAGGCGAGATCAACGTGCGCGATTTTATTCAGCGCAACTACACCCCGTACGAGGGCGGGGCGGAATTTTTGGCGGGGCCGACGGCGCGCACGTCAAAAATGATGGAAAAGATCGACGCGCTCCTGAAAGCCGAGAGCGAAAAGGGCGGCGTGCTCGACGTGGATACCGAGCGCGTTTCATCCCTTTTGACATATCCCGCCGGATATATCGACAGGGACAACGAGATCATCGTGGGGCTTCAGACGGACGCGCCTTTAAAGCGCGGCGTGAATCCTTTCGGCGGCATCCGCATGGCGCGCCAGTCGTGCGAGGCGTACGGGTATAAACTGTCCGATAAAGTCGAAGAAGAATTCAGTTTCAAAACGACGCACAACGACGGCGTTTTCCACGTTTACACCGACGACATGAAGGCCGTGCGCCATGCGGGGCTTCTGACGGGGCTGCCCGACGCGTACGGCAGGGGCAGGATCATCGGCGATTACAGGCGCGTCGCGCTGTACGGCGCGGATAAGCTCATCGAGGAGAAGGAAAAAGACCGCCGTGCCTACGGCAAAAAGCTCATGGACGAGGCGAACATCCGCACGCTCGAAGAATTGTATAAACAGATCGATTTCCTGAAAAAGTTAAAGGAAATGGCGCGCCTTTACGGAAAAGACATATCCGAACCCGCGCAGAATGCGGAAGAGGCGATCCAGTGGACGTATTTCGCCTATCTTGCGGCGATCAAAGAGCAGAACGGCGCGGCGATGAGCCTCGGCAGGGTTTCAACCTTCTTCGATATCTATATCGAGCGCGACCTTGCGGACGGAACGCTGACCGAAGAGCGCGCGCAGGAGCTGATCGACGATTTCGTCATCAAACTGCGCATCACCCGTCAACTCAGGACGCCCGAATACAACGACCTTTTCGGCGGCGACCCCACCTGGACGACGGAGAGTATCGGCGGCATGGGAGAGGACGGCAGAACGCTCGTCACGAAAACTTCGTACCGTATGCTGAATACTTTGTACAACCTCGGGGCGGCGCCCGAACCCAACATGACGGTGCTCTGGTCTGAGAGCCTTCCCGAACCTTTTAAAAATTTCTGCGCGAAAGTCTCCATCGATACCGATTCCATCCAGTACGAGAACGACGACCTCATGCGCCCGATCTACGGCGACGATTACGGCATCGCGTGCTGCGTGTCGGCGATGAAGATCGGCAAGCAGATGCAATTCTTCGGCGCGCGCTGCAACCTTGCGAAACTTCTTCTGCTCACCCTGAACGGGGGGAGGGACGAAAAGAGCGGCAAACAGCTCGGCCCCGAAGGCGACAGGTTCAAAGGCAAACTCGACTATAAAAAAGTCCGCGCCGCGTATTCGAAATATATCGCGTGGCTTTGCAACCTCTATGTGAATACGCTCAACGTCATTCATTACATGCACGATAAATACGCCTATGAAAAGATCCAGATGGCGCTGCATGACACCGAAGTCGAGCGCTTCCTCGCCTGCGGCGTGGCGGGGCTTTCCGTGGCGGTCGATTCGCTCTCCGCGATCAAATATGCGGACGTCACGCCCGTTTACAACGACGAGGGCATTATTTACGATTTCAAGATCGAAGGCGAATTCCCCAAATACGGCAACGACGACGACAGGGTCGACAATATCGCCGTGGAACTTCTGCGCGAATTTCACGAAGAACTGAAAAAGACGCCCGCATACCGCGGGGCAAAGCACACCCTTTCGGTGCTCACGATCACCTCCAACGTGGTGTACGGCAAAAAGACGGGGGCGACGCCCGACGGAAGGGCTGCCGGCGAACCGTTCGCGCCGGGGGCGAACCCGATGCACAACCGCGACGTAAACGGCGCGCTCGCGTCCCTCAACTCGGTCGCGAAACTACCTTACGACTGCTGCCGCGACGGGATCTCGAATACTTTTTCGATCGTGCCTTCCGCGCTCGGCGGCGACAGGGAGGAGCGCGCGGAAAATCTGACCGATATGCTGGACGGATACTTTTCGCAGGGGGCGCATCATCTGAACGTGAACGTGTTCGACAGGGAAAAACTCGTGGCTGCGATGGAGCATCCCGAACTGTACCCCAACGTCACGATCCGCGTTTCGGGGTATGCCGTCAATTTCCACAAACTTTCCAAAGCGCATCAGTTGGAAGTGCTGAAGCGCACCTATCACGGCAGGATCTGAAAACAAATCGGGAAAATGTATATAAAAAACCGCCGCACGCGCGTTGAGCGCGTGCGGCGGTTTCCCGAAAGAGGGAAAACAGGAGCAAATAATATGAGCGATCGTAAACAGAATGCGCTTACGGGCTTTATCGATTCCGTCTATTGCGGCTCGGGCGTGGACGGCAGGGGGCTTCGCTGCGTCGTATTTTTTTCGGGGTGCAATTTGCGCTGTCCGTTTTGCCACAACCCCGAAACGCTTTTCAAGCGCGGGCGGGAAACGTCGGCGGAAGAACTTTTTCAAAAACTGAAACGCTATAAGCCCTATTTCAAAAAGGGCGGCGTCACTCTTTCGGGCGGCGAACCGTTCCTGCAGAAAGATTTTTTACTGGCGCTCGTCTCTCTTTTGAGGAGAGAGAATATTCACGTCGTTGCCGAGACCAACGGGCATATTCCCGATGAAGAAATTCTCCGCGCGCTGGACGGGGTCATCGTCGACGTCAAAAATCAGGAAGCGGACGAACCGTCCGTCTACGAATCTTTCTTTACGCTTTGCGACCGCATCGGCTGCCCGTATGAGGTCACAAACGTGCTCGTACCCGGCAAAAACGATACGGGGGAAAAACTGGCAGGCCTCGCGAAACTCGTAAGAGGCAGGGGGGAAAGGGTGAAATTTCTTCCTTTCCGCAAACTCTGCGAGGAGAAATATAAAGAACTCGGGCTCGCTTTCCCTTATGAGGATATGCGCGAAGCGGAGAGCGAAGACGTTGAAAATGCTGAAAATATCATGCAAAACCGCAAATTCTTAAAATAATTTCAGTACTATGCGTGACATAAACGGTTAAAATAGTGTAAAAAGCGGGCGCATCTCTTTTTTTGAGACGCGCCCGCTTTAGCGTACATAAAGACCGCAATTATGCGTTTGATTTCAGATATTTGAGCGCCTCCGTCCCTGCGATCATGCCGTCGCACACGGCCTTGGCGATCTGCTGCAACCCGGGGGTGCAGTCGCCCGCGGCATAGATACCCGGGATGTTCGTCTCGCGCTTTTCATTGACGGCGATCTTATTGCCCGACATTTCCAGCCCGAGTTTTTTGGAAAGTTCGAATGCGCCCGCCGACCCGCAGGCTATGAATACGCCGTCGACGGCTTTGCGCGTGCCGTCCTCAAACACGATCTCCGAGATTTTGTCCTCGCCCTCAAAGGAGAGGATCTTCCGCCCGTCCCGGGCGATGTTTGCCGTATCGAAAGCGGGGGAGTCCCCGTTCGTGTAAACGGTCACGTCGTCTACGATGTTTTTGAGGACGCCGTACTCGCTCAAAGCGTATTTGCCGCTGCCGATGACGGCGACCCTTTTTCCTCTGAAAAAGAAGCCGTCGCAGACGGCGCAGTAACTCACGCCCTTTCCTTCAAACTTTTCGATGTTTTGTATGGGCGGCACGTTGCGGGATACGCCGCAGGCGATAACGATTGCGCCCGCTTCGTATTCCGCCGATACAGTTTTTACCGAGTATCCGTCCGCGCCGAATTCGATCCCCGCGATCTCGTCCTTTACAATTTTGACGCCGAGGCTCTGCGCCTGTTTCACGCCGCGCTCGGTGAGTTCCTTTGCGGAGATCCCGTTTTCGAATCCGTAATAATTTTGTATCAGTTCCGCTTTTTCGAGCGCGCCGCCGTCTTTGGCGATGACGGTCACGTCCGCACCGCCGCGCACGGCGTACAATGCCGCCGAGATGCCGGCAGGGCCTTGCCCGATGATGACCAGTTTTTTCATGTTTCCTCCTTGCGGCGGCAATTTGCCGCCGCATCCGGCAGCTGCGTTCAAGCGCCTTTTTTCAGGATCTTATACCCCTTTTTGGGTTTCGGCTCGCTGCGCTTGCCTTTATAGACGTAGGACAGCGCGGCGACCAGGATCAGCGCGGCGATGACCGCGATGACCACGTAAGCCCAGACGGGGATAGGGAGACCCTTGACTTCTTCCCACATCTCGTTGACGGCGGCGTTCGTTTCGTTGTCGAAGTGCTGCATGACGGCGCTGCGCACGATAACTTCTTCGGTCGGGTACTGCGCCGAGATCTGCCTGTTCAGGCTCTCTTCCGAAACGTAGATCACGTAATCGCCGTAATCGCCCGTGCCGCCGAAAAAGTAATTGAGATCATAGGGGACGAGCGCGTTGCCGTCCTCGTCGTAACCCGGCGTGCCTTCGGCGGATTCGTCGTACCAGTCGATCATCTCCTCATAAACTTCGTCGCCCGCGACCGCCGAGGTATAGCCGATAAAGTTCATGTTTGCGACTGCGTTCTCGGGGCGGGAGAGAAAGTCGATGAATTTTTGCGCAAGTTCGACGTTCGCGCCCTTGGGCATGACCCAGCCGTCAAACCAGATGTTGGAACACTCTTCGGGAACGATATAGTTGAGGTAAATGCCGGGCACTTCCCGGCCGTTTTCGTCGGTATACGGCTCGGCGTCGTCCATGGAAAAGACGGCGTCTCCGCTCCATGCAAAGTTTATGGAGATCTTGCCCGTGATCATGTCCTGTTTGCCGCTGTCCACTTCAAAGCCGTAAAGGTACTGTTTCAGGTCGAGCAGGGCGTCTTTCACCTTTTCCAATGTGTCCTCGTCCGTGCGGTTCATGATGTCGGTAACTTTTGCGTTGTATTCGGCGTATTTTTCGTCGGAAAGGGTCATGTCTTTCGCGCCGTACTCTTCGGCCAGGGCGGCAAGCTCATTCCTGTAAACGTACGCCACGCCCAAAAAGTAGGAATCGCGCACGCTGTCTTTTATGGTGGACATATGGTCGTATTTGCCGTTCCAGATGCCCGCCCAGCTCGCGAGGTCGTTTTCGTCCACAAGCCCGGGGTTGTATACGTAGCCCATCGTGCCCCACATGTAAGCGGCGGCATAGCGCGTCCAGCCGTTTGCTTCGAACAGGTCTTTGATGTAGGGGGAGGCGTATTTCGCGTAATTGCTGTTTGCAAGAAAATCGTCCGTGAACGGCTCGACCATGTCCTCGGCGATCATCTTCATGATCATGTAATCGGAAGGGCATACGAGGTCGTATCCCGCGGCGTTGATTTTCAGCTCGTTGTACATGTTTTCGTTCGTGCCGAAAGTGGAGTATTCCACCGTGACGCCCGGATTTTCCTCTTCGAATTTGGCGATGAGATCGACGTATTCGTCGGAATCTCCGTCGGGCCGGCTGATGTAATCTTCCCAGTTATATACGTGCAGAACCGTGCCGCCGCCCGAAGAGGCGCATCCCGCCGCGGAGAGCGCAAAAACGGAGAGTATTGCCGCGGCCGCCGCAACGGAAAAGAAACGGAAAAATCGCTTCATCTGGAGCCCTCCTTTTTCTTTCCCGCGCGCAGATTCACGATGAGCACCGCCGCGATCATGACGACGAAGATAAGCGCCGAAAGCGCGCGGAGCGCGGGCGTGGAACTGTTCGTGCCGTTCTTGACCGCGTTGTAGACGTAGGTACTGATTGTGTCGAAGGTGCGGGGCTTTGTGAAGGCCGTCACGATATAATCGTCGAGGGAAAGAGTGATGGAGAGCATAAAGCCCGAAACGATGCCCGAAAACACCTGCGGTATGACCACCTTAAAGAGCGCTTTCGTGGGGCTTGCGCCGAGATCCAGCGCCGCTTCATAGATGTTGGGATCCATTTGTTTGAGTTTGGGCATGACGGAGAGGACGACGAACGGCGTGCATAATACCATGTGCCCGACGATCAGGGAAAAATACGTTCTGTACAGCGCGATGAACGAGAAGAGCAGCGCCAGCGAGATCGCGGTCACGATCTCCGCATTGATGATGGGGATCTGCGAAACGCCTTTGAGGGGCGCGGCGACTTTCTTTTTGCTGTAAAAGATCCCGATCGCGCCCGCCGTGCCGAGAACGGTGGAGAGCGCCGCCGCGACGAGCGCGAGTACCACGGTGTTGAGCAGGATGCGCATGATCTCGCGGCTTTGGAAAAGTTCGGCGTAGAGTTTGAAGGAAAAACCTTCCCACCTGCCGATGACGTTCGCGTCGGTAAAACTGTATACGACCAATAAGAGTATCGGCGAATATATGAAGATGAGAACCGCCACGCACAGGGCGACGGATAAAATTTTCTTTACCATAAGTTTGCTCCCCTCGCGTTGCTTTTATCCTCTTTGAACCCGCCCGTCGCGAGCAGGGTCAAAAAGATGATGACGAGCAGAATAATGGAGATCATCGAGCCCATGTGCCAGTTGTCGTACGTCGTGAAGTATTCGTCGATGAGTTTGCCGAGAATGGTGATGTTAAAGTTGGACAGCGTGTCGCTGACGACGTAGTTGGTCATGGAGGGCATAAACACCATGGTGATGCCCGAAATAACGCCGGGCATGGACAGGGGGAAGGTGACCCGCGTAAAGACGGTGAATTTGTTCCCGCCGAGATCCGCCGCCGCTTCGAGATAACTTTTGTCCAGTTTTTCGAGCGTGGTATACAGGGGCAGGATCATGAACGGCAGAAAATCGTAGACCATGCCGATGATCGTGTTGAGGTAGTTCTGCGTCCCCAAAAGCCCGATGAGATCCAGAAGTTCGCGCAGCGCCGTGATGCGCAGGACGAAGTTGATCCACATCGGCATGATGAAGATCATGAGGAGCACGTTTTTCCTCTTGATGTTGCTCCTTGCCAAAACGTAAGCGAGCGGGTATGCGATGACCAGGCAGATCGCCGTGGAAATAATGGCGATGGTAAAGCTCATCAGCAGGGTGGAAAGTTTCGCGCGGCTTGTGAAAAAGTCCGCGAAATTTGCGAAGGTGAACGTGAGTGTTCCGTCCGCGCCCTCTCCCGTAAAGGCGTAAAAGAGGATCATCAGCATCGGTATTACGACGAACAGAATGAGAAAGAGCGCATAGGGGATGCAGAGCTGCTTTCTCGAAAAGCGCAGCTTCATCATTTCTGTTTCGCCTCCTGCTTTAACGCGAGCCGTATCTTTTCGGGCGGGATCTTTACGCCGACGAAATCGTTCTCGTTCCAAAGGTCTTCCGTGTCGAGAACGTAATCCTCTTCGTTTTCTTCCGTCCTGACGATGACCTGATAGTGGTCGCCCTTATAGATGATGGAAACGATGTGGCCCTGCGCGCCGCCTTCTTCCGCGTTGTCGCTGATCTCGATGTCGGTAAAGCCGACTTCGGCGGTCACGTCGGTGTCGGTCAGATCCAGCTTTTCTCCCTCCGCGGTGACGAGGTAGCCCTCTTCGTCGAGGTGAGAACCGGGGTAGAGCTGCGTCACGTCGCACTCGAATTCGCCGTCGCCGAACACGACGGTGTTTTTCTTCGTGATATAGCCGTCGTAGCGGTTGACCGTGAATTCTTTTTTCATGATGTGAATGCCGTCGGGCAGGATATCCAGCCCGATGACGTCGCCCGTGTTTCGGCTTTCCGTGCTCTGCACGACGACTTCCGTCTTGCCCGCCATGACCGTGATCTCGTAGTGCACGCCCTTGAATACGACGCTGACGACTTCGCCTTTCAGCATCCCTTTGTCCGCGTCCGTCATGCGGATGTCCTCGGGGCGGACGACGACGTCCACCTTTTCGTGCAGTTCGAAGTCGTCAAGGCATTTGAAATTGCGGTTGCAGAAGCGCACCGTCATTTTGCCGACCATCGTTCCGTTGAACAGGTTGGAATCGCCTATAAAGTTGGCGACGAACGCATTGGCAGGCTCGTTGTATATGGCGGTAGGGGTGCCGATCTGCTGGATCTGCCCGTCTTTCATGACGACGATCGTATCGCTCATCGTCAGCGCCTCTTCCTGGTCGTGCGTGACGTAGATAAAGGTGATGCCCAGTTTTTTGTGCATCGCTTTCAGTTCGATCTGCATCTCTTTGCGCATTTTCAGATCGAGCGCGCCGAGCGGTTCGTCGAGAAGAAGGATCTCCGGCTCGTTGACGATGGCGCGCGCGATCGCGACGCGCTGCTGCTGCCCGCCCGAGAGGGTGGAAACGCTCCGCTTTTCAAACCCTTCCAGGTCGACGACTGCAAGCGCGTTTTTCACCTTTTCGTCTATTTCGCGGCGGGTGAGCTTCTGCATTTTCGTGTAGGTCTCGCCCTTGGCGTTTACGTAAGTGACCGGGATTTTTTTGAGTTTCAGCCCGAACGCGACGTTGTCGTAGATGTTGTAATGCGGAAAGAGCGCGTAGCGCTGGAACACCGTGTTGATCGGGCGCTTGTTCGGGGGGAGGTTCGTGATGTCTCTGCCGCCGAGCAGTATTTTGCCCGACGTGGGGATGTCGAACCCCGCGATCATGCGGAGCGTCGTCGTTTTGCCGCATCCGCTCGGCCCGAGGAAGGTGATGAATTCGCCTTTGCGGACATAGAGGTCGATGTTGTCCACGGCGACCGTTTCGTCAAAGACTTTGGACGCGCCGACGATCTCGATGATCTTTTCCGCCTTGGCGGGGGCTGCTTCTTGGTCGGGCGAAGTTTTGCGTGTTTTTGCGGGCGGCGTTTTTTCCGACGCTGCCGCCGTTTTTTTGCGTTCAGACATTTCCATATCCCTGTTCAATAAAATTTTTATACACCTATTATATAGTGATTCGAAAAAAAAGCCAACAAAAAATGCGCCGTCTCGGCAAGATCGGCGGGAATATTTTGCCGTGCGCGTGCATATAAGAGCCAAAAAACGTTTGTTTCGCACGAAAAGAAGCGGCCTCTTTTGAGACCGCTTCCGCGATTTTTACATATACATGGATAAGGAGGGGGTTATTCGGCGTCCTTTGCCTTTTTCGCCCTCGTCTTTTTGGGTTTTTCTGCGGGCGCTTCAACAGCGGGCGTCTCTTCGGCTGCGGGTGCGCTCTCTTGGGCGGGAGCGGCTGCCGCCTGTTCCGCCGCGGCCGCTTTTGCGGCGTTCAGATTCTTTGCGAGGGCAGACTTCTTGTTTGCCGCGTTGTTTTTATGAATGATCCCTTTGGACGCTGCGGAATCGATGACGGAAACGGTTGCGGGCAACAGTTTTTCTGCCTCCGCCACGTCGCCTGCGGCGAGGGCCGCATTATATTTTTTAATGGCGGTTTTGACGGAAGACTTGATCATTTTGTTCTGAGAAGTTTTCTTTTCGATAACAGCCACGCGTTTTTTGGCAGATTTGATGTTAGGCACTTTGATTCTCCTTTCGAAATAGTTCTCGTTAATACTTAAGCTATTTTATCACAAAAAAAAAGGATTGTAAACTGTTTTTCATCGAAACAAATAAAATATTCGCATGTTTTTGCAGATTTATGGGCGAAAAGGAGGGTGCGGCGATGCAAGGATATATCGGTTTTTTTGACAGCGGCATCGGAGGGCTCACCCTTCTTTCAGAATGCGCGGCGCTGCTTCCCGGCGAAAAGTTCGTCTATCTCGGCGACAATGCCCGCGCGCCGTACGGCGGCAGACCCGAGGGCGAGATACGCGCGTTTGCCGCCGAGGCTTTCGGGGCGCTTTCGGCTTATCCGCTTAAAGCCGCCGTCATCGCCTGCAATACGGTCACTGCGGACGCCGCCGACCGGCTTCGCGCGGTCTACCCGTTCCCGATCGTCGGGGTAGAACCCGCGGTGCGGCCGGCGCTTTTATCGGGGGCGCGCCGCGTTCTCGTTCTGGCGACGAAAGCCACGCTTTCTTCTCCGAGGTTCGCCGCGCTGTGCGCTTCGTGCGGCGGGGAGGGCAGGGTGGCGGCGTATGCGCCCGACGGGCTTGCGGGGGATATTGAAAAAAACATTTTCCGAAAGGAAAAGGTGGATCTTTCCCGCCATCTTCCCGAAGTCCCGTGCGATGCCGTGGTGCTGGGGTGCACGCACTACATTTTTCTGAAAAGGGAGATCGGCGATTTTTACGGCTGCCGGGTTTTCGACGGCAACGCGGGAGCTGCGCGCCGCCTTGCGTCGCTCCTCGTTTCGGAGCGTGAAACGGGCGTTTTTTTGCAAAATGCAGGGACGGCTGACCACCGAACAATAAAAACGAACATATGTTCAAAAAAATGCAAAAAAAGCCCGAAAAAATCGGTTGTTTTCCTCGGAAAGGCGAAAAACAAGAATAAAAGGGTGTATTTTTCGCTTTTTTAACACAAACAAATGTTCGTATAATGTCAAAAATCCCAAAAAAACCTCAAAAAAAATGAAAAAATTTTGCCAATGTGGTTGACAGTGGTCAAAAGTGGTGATATAATGAATACATCACAAAGGGCGGAAAGGGGTCTATGTATTCTTTTAACGGCAGGTTCAACAACCGGTTGGACGACAAAAACAGAATACGTATTCCCGCCAAATACAAGGCAGACTTGGAGGCGGGTTACAAACTCGCTTTCGGGCCGGACAAGTCCATTTACGTCCTGCCGTACGCCGAGTATAAAAAGATACTCGACAGCTTCGGCAACGTATCCATCTTCGATACCGACACGCAGGACGCCATCGCCGAATTCACGAGCATGGTGTTCGACGTCGCGGAAGACAATCAGGGCAGGGTCGTGATCCCGCAGGAGTTGAAAGAGCACGCCGAAATCGATAAAGATATCGTCATCGTCGGCGCGGCGACTTACCTGAGGATCGAATCGGCGGAAAACTTCGCCAAGAGGAATGCGGGCAAGAACATCAACAGCGTATTTGCCAAGCTGAAGAACCTCGGGGCGGGCAAAGGGGAATGATTGCTTTTTCTCATCTGCCCGTCATGCCGGAAGAGTGTATGGAAGGGCTTGCGCTCAAGGACGGCGGCGTTTACTTTGACGGCACGGTCGGAGGGGGCGGGCACTCCTACGAAATACTCAAAAGGACTTCCCCGAACGGCAGGCTCATCGCGACCGACCTCGACGACAACGCGATCGCGGCGGCGGCGAAAAGGCTTGAACCCTTTGCGGGAAGGTTCGGCATCTACAAAAGCAATTACAAAGATTTTGCGGAAGTGCTTGAAAAAGCGGGGGCGGACAAGCTGGACGGGGTGATGCTCGATTTCGGGGTTTCAAGTTTTCAGCTGGACGAAACCAGCCGCGGATTCAGCTATATGAAGAATGCGCCGCTGGATATGCGCATGAACCCCGAAGCGGATCTCACCGCCGAAGCGGTCGTCAACGGATATCCGGAAGAGGCGCTCTGCAAGATCATCCGCGATTACGGCGAAGAGCCGTTCGCGAAGAACATCGCAAAAAACATCGTCGCGGAACGCAAAAAGGGGAGGATCACCGAAAGCGCGCAGCTCGTTTCGATCATAGAAAAGAGCATCCCCGCAAAATTCCGCCACGGAGCGCCCTTTTCGAGAAAGACATTTCAGGCGATACGCATCGAAGTGAACGATGAACTCGGCGGGCTGGAAGAGGCCGTCAAAGGGCTTTGCAGGAGACTGAAAAAGGGCGGAAGGATCTGCGTCCTGACTTTCCATTCTTTGGAAGACAGGATCGTGAAAAACGTTTTCAGGGATCTGGAGACGGACTGCATATGCGACAAGAGCCTGCCTGTCTGCGTATGCGGAAAGAAAAAGGAATTGGAGATCATCACCAAAAAGCCGCTGACGGCGTCTGACGAAGAACTGCGGAGAAATCCGCGTTCCAAAAGCGCAAAATTGCGCATAGCGGAGAGAGTGGAAGAATATAAATAAGGAGAAGTAGGAAAATGGCGACGGCAACTCCCGTATTGGAAAGAGAAAGAAGGGAAGAGAGAGACCTCAAGGCGTACGGCAAACTCACCGGACGCGAGGATTCTGCGGTCATGACGGAGGAGCAGAAGGCGATCCGTTTCAATTCACGCATTGCGGACAACTATCAGAGGCTCATCAACCCCGAGTATCATAAAGCGGAGGAGATCGCGCCGGAACTTCGCGCGGCCGAAGAAGAAACGTTTGCGCCCGCGCGCCCGGTGTTCGACGCCGCGCCCGCGTTCGAAGCGCCCGCGTTCGAATCCGTGCGTCAGCCCGAACAGACGGCGTACGGCTACGGCGAACGCCTGACCGTGAACAGCCCCGTGTTCGGTGCGGAAGCGCGCACGGCGGAATACGCCGCCCCGCAGGAAGCGCCCGTGCAGGAGTTCGTGCAGACGCCCGACTTTGCCTCGTACGATTACGAGCAGGCGCCCGCTTATGCGGAAGAGGAAGCGGATCTGATGCCTACCTCGACGACCATTCAATATAAGAGCGGTCTTTTCGAAGAAGAAAAACCCGTGGAGGTCGAAGAGAAAAAAGGCTATGCGCTCACGGCGAAAGGCAAGTTGCTCATGGCGGTGTACGCGGTCGTGGTCGTCGTTATCCTCGCGCTCATCATCATCAACACGAGCGTACTCAAAACTCTGGATGCCGACATCGCGGATCAGCAGGAAGCGCTCAATGCGGTGATTTCGCAGAGCCAGCAGCTTCGCAACGAAGCGGACTATCTGAGCAGCGACGGATATGTGATCGAGTGGGCGGAAAACAACGGCTACGTTCACAGGTAAAAAACAACTGAAAGATCTTACGAAAGTTTTTCGGTCTCGCTTGTAAGGCTGGTTTGGCGGCCTGCGGGTGAGACCGATTTTTTATGCTTCGAATCCGTGCGGAGGTGCGGCAAAATCAAAAAGGATAAGACAAAAAGAGCAGACGGCGGTTATTCCGCCGCGGTTTTACGAAAGAGGTTGACGGCGGTTCTGATCGCCGCGGCCTTTCTTTTTTTGGTCATCTTCGCGCGTTTTTTCTGGATCCAGGTCATCAGAGGGGAAGAACTCCGTTATAAAGCGATCGACCAATGGACGAGGGAGATCCCCGTCGTTGCCGAAAGGGGGCGGATACTTGACAGGAACGGCGCGCTCCTTGCGGGGAACGTGACTTCCTATACCGTGTTCGCCCGGCCGAACGCGGTCAAAGACAAACGGGAGACGGCGCGCGTCCTTGCGGAGATATTTTCATTGGACGAAGATGAACTGTATCGGGATCTTGCGTCCTCCAAAGTCTCCGAACTTACCGTCGTGCGCCGCGCGGACTCTTCTCTTATGGAAAAACTTTCGGAATGCGACCTGCCCGGCGTCTATTATTCGAGGGACAATACGCGCACGTATCCGTACGGAGACCTTCTGTGCCAGGTGCTCGGGTTCACTTCGATCGACAGCGAAGGGTTGACGGGGCTTGAAAAATATTACGATAAATATCTTGCCGGGATAGACGGGGAAATTTTGTACGACACCGACCTCGTCGGGGTCGAGATCGAAGAGGGCGGCGCCGCGTATCTCCCCGCGACGGACGGGTTGGATCTCGTTCTTACCGTCGATAAAGATATACAGGTCATCGCTGAGGAAGCGATGGCGGACGCGTACGCGACCTATTCGCCCGTTTCGGCGCAGTGCGTCGTGCTCGACCCTTCGGATTTCGAAGTTCTGGCGATGGTCAATTATCCCGGGTACGACCTGAACGACGTGCCGAGGGAGGACGCCGACATTCTCAATTCTCTTACGCGAAACCGCCTCGTTTCGGATATTTACGAGCCGGGGTCTACGTTCAAAATCGTCACCGCCGCCGCGAACATCGAGGAATATCTTCAGGGGAACGCTTCCGCATTTTCGCCGGGCAGGATATTCAACAGCAGCCGCACGCGTACGGTGGACGGGACGACCATTCGCTGTTGGAGCAACCATGCGAACGGAAAACATTCCAACCAGACGCTTGCCGAAGCGCTCAACAACAGCTGCAACCCCTGTTTTGTGGACATCGCGCTCTCGCTCGGGAAGCAGACGTTTTACGATTACCTCGAAGCCTTCGGGTTCGGAAAGAATACGGGCATCGATTTTTCGGGGGAATCGCAGGGCATGCTCATCCCCGAAAGCGCGGTGCGCGACTGCGACCTTGCGCGCATCGGGTTCGGGCAGAGCCTTGCCGTGTCTGCGCTGCAGCTCGCCTGCGCGGGTGCTGCGGCGGTGAACGGCGGGTATTATTATCAGCCGGGCCTGGTCAAAAGCGTGCAGAGCAAGGACGGCGAGGTGAAGGAAGAATTCGGGGCGACCCTGAAAAACAGGACGGTGAGCGAAGAAGCGTCCCGCGCCCTCGCGGCGCTTTTGGAAGGCGTTGTCGAAAGCGGGAGCGGGAACAAGGCGTATATCGAAGGGTATAAGGTCGGCGGAAAGACGGGCACGGCGCAAAAATACGAAAACGGCGTCATCGCTTCGGGCAAATACGTGTCGTCGTTTCTCGGTTTTTTCCCTGCGGACGATCCGAAATATCTCGCTTTGGTGATCGTGGACGAACCGCAGGGCGCGTATTACGGGAGCGTCGTAGCCGCGCCGTACGCGAAGCGCGTTTTTGAAGGGATCATAGAAGTGCGCGGCATTTCGTCGTACGAATAAAAAAGGAGCTTATCATTTTGTTACTCGGACAATTATCGGAAGAGATCGGAGCAAAAGAACTGACGGGCGGCGCTGATACCGAGATCGGGGGGATCAGCGCGGACAGCAAGCACGTCATGCAGGGAGACCTGTTCGTGTGTTTTTGCGGCGAGGAGAACGACGGGCACGAGTTTGCCGCGGAAGCGGTGGCGGGCGGCGCGGTCGCGCTTGTCGCAGAGAGAAAACTCGATATCGACGTGCCGCAGATGATCGTTCCCGACGGCCGCGGCGCGATGGGAAAACTCGCGGCGGCATTTTACGGGCATCCCGAAAGGAAATTGAAGATCGTAGGCGTCACGGGCACGAACGGAAAGACGACGACGGCGCACATGCTCGCTTCCGTGTTCAAAGCCGCGGGGCTCTCCTGCGGAAATATCGGAACGCTCGGCATTTTTTACGCGAACAAAGAGATCGCTCCCGAACTGACCACGCCCGATCCCGTATTTTTATACAAAGTTTTTGCGGATATGGTATCATCGGGCGTTTCGTGGGTGGTCATGGAAGTCTCCGCGCACGCGCTTTACTACGGCAAGGTGGACGGCATCCGTTTCGAATACTGCATTTTCACCAACCTGACCGAAGACCATCTCGATTTTTTCGGGACGATGGAAAAGTACGGGGCGGCGAAGCGCAAGCTCTTCGAAGGGGAACGTTGCAAATGCGCCGTGCTGAATTTCGACGACGAAGAGGGCCGCGCCCTCGCCGCCGTCGCGCAAAAGAGCGTGAGTTATGCGCTCGAAAATCCTTCCGACGTGTTTGCCGTGGACATCGCGGAAGATTTCGGCGGCTGCCGCTATATCATCAACCTGTTCGACGAGCTGTACGAGATACGGCTGAACATGACGGGGCGGCACAACGTTTACAATTCCATGGCGGCGGCCGAGTGCGCGAAGCTCATAGGCATTCCCGTGCCCGTCATCGCGGAGGGGCTCGCTTCGCTGGAAAAGGTGAGCGGCAGGCTGGAACGCGCGGGCAAATATCGCGGTGCGGATATCTTCGTGGATTTTGCGCATACTCCCGACGGATTGGAAAAATCGCTGCGGGCGCTTCGGCCGCATTGCAGGGGGAGGCTCGTCTGCCTGTTCGGGTGCGGCGGCAACCGCGACGCGCTCAAACGCCCGCTCATGGGCGAAATTTCCGCAAAATTTGCCGATTTCACCGTGCTTACCTCCGACAATCCGCGCTACGAAGACCCTTTCGACATCGTTTTGCAGATCGAAAAGGGGGTCAAAAAGCACACGAACGAATACATCATCGTGGTGGACAGGGAGAGCGCCATCGAATACGCGGTGGATAAACTGCGCGAAGGGGACGTCCTTCTCGTTGCGGGCAAAGGGGGCGAAAATTATCAGGAGGTCATGGGCGTCAAGCATATATACAGCGATTTTTCCGCGATCCGCGGCATACTGCGTTTCAAGGCCGCGGAAAGGGGCGGGTGAAAATGCGTGAAGTCATTCTGCTGTTTGCGGGGGCGTGCGTGCTGTCGGCGGTATTCTGTGCGATCCTCATACCCCTGCTCAAAAAAATGCACGCGGGGCAGTATATCCTCGGATATGTGCAGGAGCATAAGGCGAAGAGCGGCACGCCCACGATGGGCGGGCTCGCCTTCGTTGCGGCGGCGGTCGCCGTCGCCGCGCTCGCGGGATTGTTTGCGGACAGGCTTTCGGCAGTTGCCGTCACGTTCGGGATCGCCTTTCTCGGGGTCGGGTTTCTTGACGATTTCCTCAAATTCCGTTTTCGCAGGAATCTCGGGCTGAAGGCCTACCAAAAAATTTTGTTCCAGCTCGCTTTGTCCGTCATTGCAGGCGTGTTCTGCTATCTCAACGGACTGACCTACCTGAATATCCCGTTCAGCGACCTTTCCGTGGATATCGGGGTCTGGATCGTGCCGCTTTCCGCCGTCGTTTTTATCGCCACGGTCAACAGCGTGAATCTGACCGACGGGCTGGACGGATTGGCGGGGTCGACGGGCTTTTGGTATTTCGCGTCGTTCGCGCTGCTCGTCTTTCTTCTTGCCGGCGGTCGGACAAGCCTTTCCGACCTTTCGGTCATATTGTGCGGCGTTTTGGCGGGTTATCTCGTTTTCAATACGAACAAAGCCTCCGTTTTTATGGGCGATACGGGCTCTTTGAGCCTCGGCGGCTTTGCGGCGGCGGTCGGCGTGTTCAGCGGGAACGCGCTCTATATCGTCGTCATCGGGATCATGTTCGTGTTTTCGAGCATATCCGTCATCATTCAGGTAATATATTATAAAAAGACGAAAAAGAGGGTATTCCTGATGGCGCCGCTGCATCATCATTTTCAGAAAAAGGGATATTCCGAGGCGAAGATCGCCTATGTCTATTCGCTTGTCACGGCGCTGGCGGGGCTGCTGTGCATATTTTTTGTCTGAAAGGGAGGCATTATGTTTTTCGGAAATCAGAAATTTCTCGTCGCGGGGATGTCGAAGAGCGGCGCGGCGAGCACAGATTTTTTATTGAAACGGGGAGCGGTCGTATATATGTACGACGACATCGAGGACGCCGCCGTCAGGAACACCGTGCGCGAACTGGCGGCGCGCGGGGCGAACGTGCTGCCGCGCGGCGGGGTCGCCGCGGCCGTGGACGAGTGCGACGTGCTCGTGCTCAGCCCCGGCATCCCGATCGACCACGAACTTCCCGTCGCTTTCCGCAAAAAGGGGAAACGCATCATCGGGGAGGCCGAACTCGGATGCCTGTACCTGCGCGCCGCGCTCGTCGCGGTCACGGGGACGAACGGGAAAACGACGACGGTGACCATGATCGACGAGGTTCTGCGCGCGGCGGGCTTTTCGAGCTGCGCGTGCGGGAATATAGGTTTGCCGATCACCGCGAAAGCGGACGAACTGGATTATAAGGACATAGCCGTCGCGGAAATTTCCAGCTTTCAGTTGGAAACGCTTTCGAGCATACGCCCGCACGTCGCCGTCGTTACCAACATAGCGGAGGATCACCTCAACCGCCACTATAATATGGAAAATTACGTCTTTCTCAAATCCAAACTTTTGCGGAACATGCGCGAAAGCGAGTTTGCCGTGCTCAATTACGACGACGGGCGCGTGCGCGAATTCGCGAAAAACGCGCGCTGCCCCGTGCGTTGGTTCTCCGTCCGCGAGCGGGTGAAGGGCGCATACCTCTACGAGGGAGGCCTGTATTTCGAAAACGAAAAGATCATGGACGCCGCAGACCTTTCCCTCAAGGGGGAACACAACGTGAAAAACGCGCTCGCGGCTATCTGCGCGTGCAAGCTGCTCGGTGCGGAGAGCAAAACCGTCGGCGAAGCGCTCGCGAAAATGAAGGGTGTGAAGCACCGCATCCAGACGGTCGCCGAGATCGGCGGTGTGACTTACATAGACGATTCCAAGGGTACGAACGTAGACGCGACGCTGACGGCGGTCGGCTGCATGCAGTCGGATACCGTTCTGCTCCTCGGGGGGAAAGATAAAGGTTACGATTACGACGCGCTCTTTGAAAAACTCAAGGGGAGCCGCGCCGTTCACGCGGTGCTGTACGGGGAAAACCGCTTCAAACTTTTGGGGAGCGCCGTCAAAAGCGGTTATACGCAGGTGACTCTGTGCGCGGATTTTGCTTTGGCGGTCAGGATCGCTTCGATGACGGCGCGGAGCGGGCAATGCGTTTTGTTGAGTCCCGCAAGCAGCAGTTTCGATATGTTTTCGGGATATGAGGAGAGGGGCGAAAAATTCTGCGAGATCGTCGCGGGGTTGGGGAGCGGAGAGAATGCAGAGTACGCTCAAGAGCGCGTCGAGTGAGCGCACGCGCTCCGTCCGCAGGTTGTTCGGCGGGCAGGTCGCCATTCCCGTTCTTGTAACGGCGCTGTCCGCGTTCGGCGTGCTCATGGTTTATTCGGCAAGTTTTTATGCGGCGGAAACGGCCTACGGCGACTCTTTCTTTTTCATGAAAAAACAACTCGTCGGCTTTATCCTCGGCTTGGGCGCGATGGCGGCGGCGGGTTTTTTCCCTTATCGGAATCTGAAAAAACTGAAATGGCCCGCGCTCATTGTCTCTCTCGTCCTGCTGGCGGCGGTTTTTATCCCAGGGCTCGGCCGCGAAAGTTACGGCGCGACCCGCTGGATCGCCGTCGGCCCGGTCACCGTTCAGCCGTCCGAGATCGCAAAGTACGGGTTCGTCATATTTGCGGCGGCGTATGCGAGCGAAAATCCCGAGCGGATGAAAAAGTTTGCCGGCATGCTCCCCGTCCTCGCGGCGGGCGGCGGCATCTGCGTGCTGGTCATATTAGAGCCGAACATGTCCATCACCATGTGTATCGGGCTGTTGATGGTCGCCATGCTCTTTTTGAGCGGGGTGAAGATCAGGCATTTTCTCGTCATCCTCATCCCCGTCGCTGCGGCTGTGCCCGTGCTGATCGCGATCGAGCCGTACAGGCTCAACCGCCTGTATGCCTTTCTCGACCCGTGGCAGTCGCCGCAGGGGGAAGGGTATCAGCTCATACAGTCGCTGTACGCGCTCGGAAACGGCGGTTGGTTCGGGGTGGGGCTCTTCAATTCACGGCAAAAATACCGTTTTCTTCCTTTTGCCGAATCCGATTTCATTTTGTCCGTCATCGGGGAAGAGTTCGGTTTTGTCGGAATACTCATCCTGTTCGCGGCGGCGGGCGCGCTCATATGGTTCGGCATCCGCACCGCCGCGCGCAGCCGCGATCTGTTCGGTTTTCTGCTCGCCTCGGGCATTACGCTCGTCTATGCGATACAGGTCGTCGTCAACGCGCTCGTCGTGAGCGGTTCCATCCCGCCTACGGGGCTGCCTCTTCCGCTTATCAGTTCGGGGAACACGTCTCTCATTTTTACGATGGCGGCGATGGGCGTGCTGTACAACATTTCCAAACAGCAAAAGAGGGCGCCGTCTTTGCGGCGCAGGACGAAAGAATAAGAAAAGGGGCGCTCCGCCGGGGGCGTCTCTTTCACTTTTGCGGGGAACGCGCCATATTATGGAATAGGGGAGGCGTATCCTTCGGGGTATGCCCTTTGCCATTTGCGTTGTTTCTGCAAGGAGTGAATTATGGATAAATTTATAATAGAAGGGGGCAGGCGGCTCTGCGGAGAGGTGGAGATCCAATCCGCGAAAAACGCGGTTCTGCCGCTGCTTGCCGCATCTATTTTAACCGATGAACGAGTGATAATACACAGATGCCCCCGCATCAGGGACGTACTGAACATGATCGAGATCTTGTGCGAACTTGGATGCAAAACTTCTTTTGAGGGCGAAACGCTCGTGATCGACAGCGCCGACGCCGCCAATCACGAGATCCCGTCCGCGCTCGCGAAGGAACTGCGTTCCTCCGTTTTTATGCTCGGTTCCGTCATTGCGCGATTCGGAAAGGCGCGCATCGCCTATCCCGGGGGCTGCGATATAGGGCTTCGGCCGGTCGACCTTCATCTGAAAGGGCTCAAAAGCCTGAACGTTTCGATCGCGGAGGAAGGGGGATACATAAACTGCGCGTGCGACAGGCTGATCGGGACGGATATCCTGCTCGACTGCCCGAGCGTGGGCGCGACGGAAAACATCATCCTCGCGTCCGTCAAGGGCGAAGGGGTGACGGTGATCCGCAACGCCGCCAAAGAGCCGGAAATATGCGATTTGCAAAATTTTCTCAACAGAATGGGCGCGAAGGTCTCGGGGTGCGGCACTTCCACCGTGCGCGTCGAGGGGGTAAAAAAACTGCACGGCGTGGAATATACGCCGATCCCCGACCGCATCGAAGCGGGTACTTTTCTCATCGCCGCCGCCATGTGCGGGGGTGAGGTCGCGCTCAAACGGGCTTCGGCGGACAATATTGCCGCATTGATACATAAACTGCGCGAAATCAGTTGCAAAATTACTGTAAAAAATGATAAAATATACATAAAGAGCGGCAGTGCGAGAAAATCGCTCCGCATGATCGAAACGATGCCGTACCCCGGTTTTCCCACCGACCTGCAGGCGCCCGTCACGGCGCTCGCGTGTATTTCGGAAGGGTCTACGGTCATCGTGGAAAATCTGTTCGAGACGCGGTTCAAACACGTTCCCGAACTCATACGCATGGGGGCGGACATCACCGTCCGCGGGCGGGCGGCTTTCGTGCGCGGCGTACCCGTTCTGCACGGGGCGGACGTCGTTGCGGGTGATCTGCGCGGCGGGGCGGCGCTCACTCTTGCGGCGCTTTCCGCCGAGGGGATGAGCACGGTCACCGACCTTTCGCACATCGACAGGGGGTACTCCGAGTTCGAATACAAACTTTCGGCTTTGGGGGCAAAGATCCGCCGTATCCGCGTCTGATATTTCCGATACAAAAGAGGAGTCCGGATGAAAAGCAAAAAATATGTCATCGGCTATGCGATCGCCGTTTTCGTGCTCGTTTTCATCATAGCGTTCAATTCCGTGTGTTCCATCACGCAGTTCGACGTTCGGTTCGAAACGGGCAGCGCGTCTGCGGCACAGAGCGCCGAAAAAGTGCAGGAACGCCTGAACGGATATCTCAATAAGAGTTATCTCTTTTTCAAAACGGCGAATGTAGGGGATATCGTCGCCGAAATATGCGAAGAGGACGGAACTTATCTCAAAGTCGTTTCCGTGCAGAAAAAATTCCCGAACAAAGTGACGGCGGTCATCGAAGAGGAATACGAACAGTACGCGTTTTATTCCGAGGCTGACAACAAATATTACGTGACGGACGCGGACGGGAAGGTGCTTGCGGTCAAAGAAAGCGCCGATAACAACATTTCGGAAAATGCCGCAAACGTCGAGATCACGGGCTTTACCTATTCTTCCGCCGCGGAGGGCGAAACGCTCGGGGCGGATGAGTCGGTGCAGTTTTCTTTGCTCATGGATCTTTTGTCGGTTGCCGACGAAAAACTTGGCGGTGCGTTCGGCAGGTTTTCGAAGATCGAATATCTGGTAAACAAGTATGACGGCGAGTTTTTCTGTTTCACTTTTACGGAGGGCGTCAAAATCTGGCTGACGGACATCATGGCGGAAGACAGCCGCGAGGACGAGTGTTTTTCCGCCGCCCTCGACGCGTATGCGGGGCTTTCGGACGCGAAAAAAACGTACGGTTATCTGTTGGCGATCGTCAGCGAAAGCGGCGTGCACGCCGATTACAAAACGGACGTGTACGACCCCGTCGCGAACGGTTGATTTTATTGGAAATATTTACCGATAATTTTCCCCGGGAATTTCTCTCGGGGAACGTTTTTTTATTGACACGGCAAAAATTTTATTATATAATAGTGATTGTATAAACGGTGTCGGCGGAGGGCACTTGCAAGGAGAGAAAAATGAGCCGTAAAAGCGTAGCGGTGCTGTGCGTCGGATCTTCGGAGATCACCGCCCTTACGGGTGCGCGCGGCGTGAACAATACCTTTGTTTTCAAGGGCATTCATACCGAAAAATATGACGGCTATGCGGACGCGCAGTTTTTCGATCCGTCGGGGCTCAAGTCGGCCGTTTTTTCCGCGTTGGAACATATGGAGATCAGCTGCGGGGCAAAGACGAAAAAGATATACGTCGGCGTTCCCGGGGAGTTCGTTACCGTCGTCACCAAGCGGCATCTCATCAGTTTTCAGAGAAAGAGAAGGATCGTTCCCTCCGATATCGACGTTCTTTACCGGAACGGGTTCGAAGAGAACCGCCACGGCGAATTTATCCGCCGCGGTTCGATTTATTTCGTGACGTCTGACAAGCGCCGCATCATAGACCCCGTGGGAATGGTCAGCGATTCTTTGGAAGGGTATCTGAGTTATTTTTATGCGGACCCCCGCTTTACAGAGCTTTTCCGCAACATCATGGCGGAATACGGTATCCATAAAGTGGAATTTTTGCCCGTTTCGCTGGCGGAAGCGCTGTATCTCATCCCTTCGGAAGTGCGCGACGAGTATGCGATCCTGCTCGATATCGGCTATATGTCCATGACGTTCGGCATCGTATGCGGGAACGGCGTCGTTTTTCAGCGCTCCGCTTCCGTCGGGGGCGGCCACGTCGCGGCGCATATGATCGAGGATATCGACATCCCGTTCGAAGCGGCGGAAGCCATATTGAAAAAAGTCAACCTTTCCAGCACGGACGTGGAAGGGTCGGTGATAGAATACAGCGATAAGGAGGAAACTTATTCCGTTCCGGCGGCAAAAGTAAAAGAAAAGGTCAAAGAGGGGCTCGACATCATCTGCGAGGCTGTCAATTCCTGTCTGGAACAGTCCGGCGGCAGGTATACCGAGTACAAGCCCGTTCTGCTTACGGGGGAGGGCGTCACTTCGATAAGGGGCGCGCGCGAGCATATCAGCGGAAGGCTCAACAAAGTCGTGGAGATCCTTGCGCCGAGATTGCCTTACTACAACAAACCTGCTCAAAGTTCGCTTTTAAGCATTTTGGACATGGCGTTGAGAACAGAAGGCGAACAGAGTTTTATTCATAAATTATTTTACGGATTCGGAGGATAACTTTTTATGTTTAACAACAATTTAGATACCAGCTTGTCGGGCGTCGCGAGGATCAAGGTCATCGGCGTCGGCGGGGCGGGGTGCAACGCTGTCAACCGCATGATAGAGGCGGGTATCAAGAGCGCAAGTTATGTGGCGGTCAATACGGACAAGCAGGTTCTGCTTCTTTCGCAGGCTGAAACCAAAATTCAGATCGGTTCTGCCCTTACGAAGGGGCTGGGCGCGGGTGCCGAGCCCGAGATCGGCAGGGCTTCCGCGGAAGAAAGCAAAGAAGTGCTGACCGAAGCGGTCAAGGACACCGACCTTCTGTTCATTACGGCGGGCATGGGCGGCGGCACGGGCACGGGCGCTGCTCCCGTCATCGCGAAGATCGCGCGCGATTTGAAAATTTTGACGATCGCGGTCGTGACCGAACCTTTCAATTTCGAAGGCAAAAAGCGTATGGACAATACGGCGAAGGGGTTGGAAAATCTCCGCAAATACGTCGATACGCTCATCATTATCCCGAACGACAAGATCACCTGCGTCGTGCCGAAAAACACGCCGATGGTGGAAGCGCTCCGCGTTGCGGACGAGATCCTCAAACAGGGTATCCGCGGCATCGCAGACCTCATCGTCAATCCCGCGCTCATCAACCTCGACTTTGCGGACGTTCGTACCATCCTGAAAGATCAGGGGCTCGCGCATATGGGCGTCGGTGTGGCGAAGGGCGAAAACAGGATCGTTGAGGCGGTGCGCCTTGCGGTCAACTGCCCGCTCCTTACGACAACCATCGAAGGGGCGAAGGGCGTCATCCTGAACATCGTGGGCGGCAACGATCTCACGATGGACGAAGTGCAGACGGCCGCGACCCTCGTGCAGAGCGTCGTGGACTATTCCGCGAACATCATTTTCGGCGCGTGCATCGACACCAACATCAACGACGAAGTGGAAGTCACCGTCATCGCGACGGGCTTCCCCAATATGGAAAACATGCTCAACCCCAAAGACGAGCGCAATGTGGCGAGCCGCAATTTCTTTGTGAACAGGGGGCTTCCCGAAGGCGAAGGCCAGGCGGCCGTTCAGAACGTGCAGCCGCAGAACGCCGTGCCTTCTTATATCCGCACGCCGGTAAACAATACGATGCAGGGGCAGCAGCCTCCCGTTTACAGGCAGCCGTACCAGCAGCAGCAATACGAGCGCCGTCAGGAACAGCAGTATGCCGCGCGCGCGCAGCAGCCGCAGTACCAGCAGCCGTCGGGGCAGCCTCAGCCGCAGTACCAGCAGCCCGTTCAGCAGGCGCCCGTGCAGCCGCAATATCAACAGGCGGGGGCGCAGTATCAGCAGGCGCAGGCGGGGCAGAACGGCCAGTATCATCAGCAGCCCGCGCAGCCGCAATATCAGCAGGCGAACCAGGGTCAGCCTTATCAGCAGCAGGCGCAATACCGTCCCGCGCAGCCGCAGTATGATCAGCAGGCACAGCGCCAGCAACCGTATCAGCAGCAGGCGCATGCGCAGCAGCCTCAGGATCAGGACAAGCCCCTGCCTACTTTTGTTCAGAGATTGTTCAAAAAGAGATAAATCGGTAAACGAATGAAAAAAGAACGCCCCGCGGGGGCGTTCTTTTTTCGTGTTTTAGAATGGATCTTTCATGGGTTCCGCTATAAAAGGCACGGAACGGAGAAGAAAGTCCTTCTCCGTTCCGCCGGTTGTGTTCCGATCTTGTTCGCTTAAAATGAACTGTACCGTATCGCGGACGCCGAACGGCCGAAAAAGCCGTTTTTTGTGCAACGCCCGGCTCTGCGGAAAAAGTCCGCGGGGCTAACCCTGTTCTTTTTCAAGCGCTTCTTCGTAAGCGGAAAGTATCGCGTTTTTCAGGGCCTCACGTGTCTCGGTATTTAAGGGGTGTGCGATATCTTTGAATTCTCCGTCGCTCGTTTTGCGGCTGGGCATGGCGATGAAAAGCCCGTCCGTACCGTCGATGACTTTGATGTCGTGAATGACGAAACAGTCGTCGATGGTGATGGATGCCACGGCTTTCAGCTTGCTGTCGTCCTTTTTAACGAAGCGAATCCGTACTTCAGAAATATTCAAGATTGTTCCTCCTTTGCATATATTGCTGTTTCTGAATACATTTTACTATATAATTTTCAGTTTTTCAAGTGTGAAATCAAAATTTTTTGCTGAAATTTGAAAAATTTTTGTTTTTTTGGCTTTTCCTGGCGATTCCGCTCATATATTATCACATGGAAAAAACGTTTTGGCAGGATGTGGAGCATATTTTTTTCATCGGGATCGGCGGGGTCAGCATGAGCGGGCTGGCGGCGTACCTGATCGGGAAAGGCTTTTCCGTATCGGGAAGCGATATCGCGGAAAACGGCCGCATTGCGCGTTTGCGGGCGTCGGGGGCACGAATATTTATCGGGCATCGAAGCGAAAACATCGGGGAAGCGCAGATCGTTGTATGCAGTTCCGCGATAAAACAGAACAATCCCGAACGTCTTGCCGCGCTCGCGAAAGGGCTCCCCGTGATCGGAAGGGCGGATCTTTTATCCGCCATAGCGTCAGATTATAAAAATGTCGTCGCCGTTGCGGGGTGCCACGGCAAAACGACCGCGACGGCAATGTGCGCGCATGCGATCGAAAACTGCGCGGGCGGAGTGACGGCGCATATAGGCGGAGAGGATACCGAGTACGGCAATATGCACGTCGGCGGGGAACGGTTTTTCGTGACGGAAGCCTGCGAATACATGGCGAATTTTCTCAAACTCAGACCGAGTGCCGCGGTCGTGCTGAATACGGATGCGGATCATCTTGACTTTTACGGAAATGCGCAGAACCTGGCGCTTGCTTACTGCGAATTCTGCGAAAAGTCCGGCGCGTCGATCGTATGCAGGGAGGATAAGATCGCGGAGCTGATACGCCCCGAACTCACGTTCGGGCTCTCTCCCAAGAGCGACGTCTGCGCGGAAGATGTCGTCGGTCTGAACGGGAAATATGCGTTTACGCTGCGCGCATACGGCGAAATGCTCGACAAAGTAAGACTGAATGTTTACGGAAAACACAACGTTTACAATGCTTTGGCTGCCGCGGCCGTCTGTCTGCATTACCGTTTTCCCCCTTATCTGATCGCGGAAGGGCTGGAAAAATTCAAAGGGATACGGCGCAGGTTCGAGCAGATCGGCAGGTATGCGGGAGCGCGCTTCATAGCCGATTATGCGCATCACCCGAGCGAGATCGCGGCGGCGCTTCAGACCGCGCACGAAATCGCGCGCGGTAAACTGATCGTCGTCTTTCAGCCGCATACGTATTCGCGGACGAAAGCGTTTTTCGACGCATTTGTCAACGTGCTTTCGGGGGTGGAAAACCTTGTGATCTACAAAACGTATCCCGCGCGGGAATATTTCGACGAAGCCGGATGCGCGCTTACGCTTGCCGAACATCTTGACAGCGCCATATACATCGAGACGGTCAAAGAACTCGTTCTGTACCTGCGCGGAACGGTTTCGGCGGGCGGCACCGTTCTGGTTTTGGGCGCAGGGGATATTTATTATGCCGCGAAAGAGGCGTTGGCCCGGCTGAACGGAAACGATCAGAAAATGCGATGAAGTCTTTCAATATAAACGGAGAGCGCGCGGTTTGCAAAAACCGCGCGCTCTCTTTTTCATATGTCTATTTCGGAATTTTTCATTTTGCATGCGTAAATGTAATCGACGAATTGCTTTGCGCGCCTCGGCGAGCGCCCGCCCTTGGTGAGCGCCCAGCGCTCCGCCAAAGTAAAAAGTTCCTGTTCGGCGAGGTCCAGCTTCCTGTCGTTTGCGAGCTGGCGGATGATGGACAGGTATTCCGCCTTTCCCGTCGAGGAGAACAGGACGGTGAGCCCGAAACGGTCGGACAGCGAGAGCTGTTCTGCGAGCGTGTCGGACGCGTGCACGCTGTTGTCGCGGTCGGAAAAGTTTTCTTTGAGGATGTGCCGCCTGTTCGACGTCGCCGCGATCATGACGTTGGCGCTCTTTTCGTTCATGCTTCCTTCGAGGCCGGCTTTGAGAGAGGTGACTTTTTCGTCGTGCTCTTCCAAAGAAAGGTCGTCTATAAAAATCATAAAGCGGAAGGGGAGCGGGGCGAGGGTCTCTTTCAAAGCGTTGATCTCTTTGATCTGGTCTTTGGGGATTTCCACGGCGCGCAGCCCGCGTTCCGCATATTTGTTGAGCATGGCGTGTACGGTCGAGGATTTGCCCGTTCCTTTATCCCCGTAGAGGAGCATGTTGGAATAGGGCAGCCCTTCTATGAAATTGACGATGTTGTCCTCGACGGCGCGCTTTTCCGCTTCATAATCTTTGAGGTCTGAAAGCGAGACGTCGGACGTGTTCCTGACGGGCACGAGCGACCCTTTTTCGAAAGTGAAGGCCTTATGCCCGATAAAGATGCCGTAACCGTTTTTGCGGTAGAACTCGGTGATACGGCCGATCGTTTCGTCCGAAGTCCAGTCTTTGCCGAACAGCGGATTGTCTTTGCCCGTGCGTATGCGGGGCAGGCCGTCCGCGACGCGCTCGGCGAGGAGGGGCGGCAGGTTTTCGGTGCAGTCCGCCACGGCGCGCAGGATCTGCAGATCGTGGCGGTAAGCGGCCAGGATATCCTCGTTCAGCCCGCCCGAAAAGGCGCGGCGGGCAAAAAGATTGTCGTCGTAGAGGATCGCGTTTGCGAGATGCGCGGCGAAAGCGTTTTGCTCGCCGGACGTGAGCAGCGCGGCGTAAGCGCGGGCGTATTTTTCGGGATCGTCCTCTTCGACCGCGCCGACGAATGCCGCCGCCGCTTCTTCGAGGCATACGCCGCGAAGCAAAATAAGTTCCTTTACAGATTGTGTTTTCATAAATATTCTCCGTCGGGAAACTGTCGTGGAATTGTTTTCATTATACTTTTTTTTTCATGCAAAAGCAATCGTTTGCGGGGCTTTGCGGCATGAAACGCGCGATTCGGTTTGCGAATCGAACCGATAGCGAAAATTGATAAATAAAATTGCGTTTTTCCGCTTGACTTAAAGGCGGCGGCGTACTATAATTTACAACGAAGATCGAAAAAGATCGTAAAAAGACGGGTAAAAACATTTTGGAGGAAGGAAAAATGTCAAAAATATACTATCAGTCCGATTGTGACATCAAGTTGCTCAAAGGCAAAACGGTCGCCATCATCGGTTACGGCAGCCAGGGCCACGCGCACGCGCTCAACCTTAAAGACAGCGGCGTGAACGTCGTGATCGGCCTCTATGAAGGAAGCAAATCCTGGGCGGTCGCGGAAAAAGCGGGGTTCAAAGTGATGACCGCCGCGGAAGCGACCAAAAAAGCCGATATCGTCATGATCCTGACGCCCGACGAGAAACAGGCGAAAATTTATAAAGAGAGCATTCTCCCCAACCTGACCGAGGGCAAAGCGCTCGCGTTTGCGCACGGCTTCAACATTCATTTCAAGCAGATCACGCCCCCGTCGTTTGTGGACGTGTTCATGATCGCGCCGAAAGCTCCCGGCCATACGGTGCGCAGCGAATATGTCGCGGGCAAGGGAACGCCCTGCCTCGTCGCCATTCACCAGGATGCCACCGGCAAGGCGCTCGACATCGCGCTCGCTTATGCGGCCGGTATCGGCGGTTCTCGCGCGGGCGTTCTCGAAACGACTTTCAAGTGCGAGACCGAGACCGACCTGTTCGGCGAACAGGCAGTCCTCTGCGGCGGCGTGACGGCGCTGATGAAGGCGGGCTTCGAAACGCTCGTCGAGGCGGGTTACGATCCGAAAAACGCATATTTCGAGTGCATCCACGAAATGAAGCTCATCGTCGACCTCATTTATAAGGGCGGCTTCTCCCTCATGCGCTACTCCATTTCCGATACCGCTGAATTCGGCGATTACGAGACGGGCAAGAGGATCGTGACGGACGAAACCAAGAAAGAAATGAAAAAGATCCTCGAAGAGATCCAGGACGGCACGTTCGCCAGCAAATGGATCGCGGAGAACAACAACGGCAGGGCGCATTTCAACGCGAAGAGGGCGATGGAAGCGTCTCATCAGCTCGAAGCCGTCGGCAAAGAACTTCGCAAAATGTATTCCTGGAGCAACGAAAAGGAAGATATGTAAATTTCTGCTTCGGCAAAGTTGCGGCCCGCGGGATTTTCCCGCGGGTTTTTTTATATTTACCGCCTTTTGAGTTGATAAAAAGTCAGATAAATGGTATAATATTACCGTTATATTCGAACAGAAAAACCGCGGGCGCAGACTTGCGGCAGGAGAGAGTGTTTTGAATAATCTGGGAAGAGGCAGTGAAGATAAAAAGAAGGACAAAGACCGCATTCTGACGCGCGAAACGATGGGGTTCGTGCTGGTTTTGTTTGCGGTGATCGCGTTGGTCATTCTCATATCGCGCAGAGCGATTTTCGGGAGCGTGGGATGGGCGTTCAGCAGTTTTCTGCTGGGCGTGTTCGGTTATTGCGCTTACGCGGTTCTCGCCGCGCTCATTTATTGGGGGATCGTGCTGATTTCGGGTAAAAAGGTTTCCGCCCGGAAAAAGACGGTCGCCCTCTGTGTGCTTGCGTTTGTGTTTTTCGTCTGCCTGATCCATACGATCACCTGTCAGGCGGGCGGCATCAGCAGCAGGGGGAGTTACGGCGGGTATCTGTCCGCATGTTACGATGCGGGGGAGAACAGCTTTTTCCGCACGACGGGCGGCGGCGTTATCGTCGGGCTCATCGTATATCCGGTCATAAGGCTCACGACTTATGTGGGCGGGTATATCATTTTCTCCCTTTTGCTTGCGGCCACGATCTATTTTATCTATTCTTCGCGCGTTGCCGTCGCGGCGGAAAAAAGGCGCAGGAAGCAGGAAGAAGAAAAGATGGTGGACGCGGCCTCGGCGGATACGTCGGGCCTGTACGACCTCAATTATGCGGACGGCGCACAGGTGCAGCAGTCCCCGCAACAGCCGCCGTATGACTACGGCGCGCCTTCGGCGCAGCAGTCCGTGCAGCAGCCGCAAAGCGGACAGCCGTATCCGCAGCCTTATTATCAGCCTCAGCCCGCGGCCGACCCTTCCAAACGCCTTTTTGCGGTGGGGGACGAATTTGATCTGAAAACGAAGAGGGAACTCCGCCAGGATCGCCGCGCGGAAGCCGCGAGGAAAGCGGAGGCGCAGCAGCAGACCCCGCCGCCCGCCCAGCCGCTTTCGCCCTATGCGAAGAGCCGCAGCATCCTGTATCCCGAAAACGCTTCGGGATATACGAACAATCTTATTTTCGATTCCAATTCTTATTTCAACAACCCGAACAGAGGCATTATTTCCGAGCAGCAGTATTCGGACAATTTCAGGGGGGCTTCGTCCCTTTTCGAAGGGCACGAGCGCGCCAACCGTTCCGAACCCGCACGTCCCGAAACAAAACCGCAGGATGCGCCGCAGGCTTCCGCCAACTATTCTTCCATGTACGCGGATGCGGCGGAAAGCAACATCACATATACGAACAAGCCGAAAAAAATCGTTACGGACACCACCCGTGCGAGCGATGCGGCGCAGCCCGATTCGCCCGTTTCCACCTACCGTGCGGACGGCGATTATTACAGGAAAGACGTGAACACGTCGTTCTCGGCGGGTGAGGGGCTGAATTCGCGCCGTCCCGTATCGTCGTTTACGGAATCGGCGGCAGACGTTTCTCCGTCCGTACCGCCCGTGCGCAGTACGCCTGTACCGCCCGTGCGCAGTACGCCCGTCCGTCCCGAACCGGCGGTTTCGGCGGAGCCTGCCCGCACCGAGCCCGAGGAGCGCGCGCCTTTGAGCGGCAGAGAGGCGGAAACGGCGCCGGAGCCCGAACAGACGGAATCGCGTACGGACAGTTTTTCGGATCGCGTGATCCGTTCGGTCCGTGAAGAGCGGCCTGCCGAAGAACCTCCCGTGCGCGAAGAACCTCCCGTGCGCGGACGCACGGAGGAGAGCGTGCGGTTTATGCCTCCGAGCGATTACGAAAAAGAGGAGGAAGAGCGCTCGTCCTTGCAGCCGATCACCGACGAATTCGATTCGGCCGTCAATATTTTCGACGAAGACGAGGATGAGCCCGACGAATCCGTCGTTCCCGAAGCTGCGGAGCGGCTTCGCCGCGAAGAAGCCGAGCCTTTGCCTCCCCGCAGGGAGACGGCGCGCGCGGCCGTTTCCGAGCCTGCGGCCGAAGAACAGCCCAGGAAGAAGCACGTATACGCGCGCTATAACGCGCCGCCGATCACTCTTTTGAGCGATTATCAGAGCATGTATGCGACTGACGGAGCGGAGATCGAGCACAACAAAGAGACGATCATGGATACGCTGTACCAGCTCAAGATCCCTTCCGAAGTGCTTTCCGTTACCCAGGGGCCGACGGTCACGCGGTACGACATCGACGTCCCCGGCAACATCCCCGCAAGCCGCGTTTTGAGTTACGACAAGGAACTGGCGATGCGCCTACACGCCAAGGACGGCGTCAATATCCAGCCGAACTACGAAAACGGTTCGTACAGCATCGAAGTCCCGAACAAGCAAAAGGCGACGGTCGGGCTGAAAGAAATGCTCCTGACGGACGAGTTTCAGAACGTGAAACCAGGCTCGCTCGTGTTCGGCCTCGGCAAGGATATCGAAGGCAGGGCTACGTGCGGCGATATCAAAAAGATGAAGCACCTGCTCGTTGCCGGTTCCACCGGTTCGGGCAAGAGCGTCTGCCTGAACGCGCTCATCATCAGCCTTCTTTATAAGTACAGCCCCGAAGAGTTGCGGCTCATCCTCGTCGACCCGAAACAGGTTGAGTTTAGTATCTATGAAAAGTTACCTCATTTGATGATTAACGAGATTGTGTTTGAACCCGCAAAAGTTATCAATATACTAAATTGGGCAATTACGGAGATGGAGAGGAGGTATGGGTTATTTCATGCCAAATCGAAAGCGGGTACTCATGTAAGGGAGATCGACGAATATAATGAACATCTGAACGAGGACGAGGAAAAACTCCCGAAGATCGTCATGATCATCGACGAGCTTGCCGACCTCATGTCGGTGGCAAAGAAGGACATCGAGGACAGGATTCAGCGACTTACGGCAAAGTCGCGCGCGGCGGGCATCCACCTCGTGCTTGCGACGCAGAGGCCGTCGACGGACGTCATCACGGGCATCATCAAATCCAACCTGCCCACGCGTATCGCGTTCAAGGTCGTGCAGGAAGTGGACTCGCGCACCATTCTCGACTCCTCCGGAGCGGAAAAGCTGCTCGGTTACGGCGATATGCTCTATAAAATGGACACGATGACTTTCCCGTACCGTTTGCAGGGGGCGTTTTTGAGTTCGCAGGAAGTGCAGGACGTCGTGGAATACATCAAAGAACACAACGAGGCATACTTCGACGAGAGCGTTTCCAACTTCATCAACAACAACAATTCCGGCGGAACGGAGAGCGGAAGCGATGGCGGAGACAACGTCGAACCCGTTTACATCGATGCGCTCAGGCATGCCGTGGCTGCGGGGCAGACGTCCATTTCCATGATACAGCGCAAGTGCGGCGTCGGATATCCGAAGGCGGGCAAGATCATCGAATGGATGGAAAACATGGGCTATATTTCCGCATTCGACGGCGCAAAAGCGCGCAAGGTACTCATGGCGCAGGAAGAATTCGACAGTAAATACGGCGACTACGGAAACTGATATGCTGGAAAATAAAAAATTCGGAATGATCTCGCTCGGCTGCGATAAAAACAGGGTGGACGCCGAACGGCTTCTCGACGTCATCCGTTCCCGCGGCGGCGAGATCACCGACGATATTTCTGAAGCCGACATTCTCATCGTAAATACGTGCGCCTTTCTCGAAGAGTCGAGAAAAGAAGCGATCGAAACGGTGCTCGAATGCGACGCATACCGATCGGGAAATCTCGAAAAACTCGTCGTGAGCGGCTGTCTCCCCGAAAAATATATCGGGGAACTGTTCCCGTCTTTGACGGAAGGCGACGTCTTTCTCGGCTGCAACGACGCGGAAGAACTGTTTTCCGCGCTCGAGCGCTCATACCGCGAAGGTCGCGTCAACGGCGTGGGGCAGGGATGCGAACACACGCAGGGGCGCGTCTTGACCACGCCCGCGCATTACGCGTATCTGAAGATCGCGGACGGGTGCAACAATTTTTGTACCTATTGCCTGATCCCGAAAATCAGGGGAAAATACCGTTCCTACCCGATCGAAGAACTCGTAAAGGAAGCGGAGTCGCTCGGAGATCTTTCCGAGCTCATTCTCGTCGCGCAGGACGTGACCAGGTACGGGATCGACCTGTACGGAGAAAAGAGCCTTGTAAAACTCATCCGCGCGCTTACGTCGCTCGAAAATATCGGCTGCGTGCGGCTTTTGTACTGCTACCCCGATGTCATAGACGACGCTCTGATCGCGGAAATGCGCGACAATCCCAAAGTGGTCAAATACATAGACATCCCGCTCCAACACAGCGAGGACAGGGTGTTGAAACTCATGAACCGTAAGGGGACGCGCGCGGAGTACCTCGCGCTCATCGCAAAACTGCGCGAAAACATTCCCGGGATCGCGATCCGCTCCACCTTTATTGCGGGGTTTCCCACCGAAACGGAAGAGGAATCGGAAGCGCTCGCGGATTTTTTGCGGGAAGCGAAGCTGACGAACTGCGGCTTTTTCGCCTATTCGAGAGAGCCGGATACGCCCGCGTATAAACTTAAAGGGCAGATAACCGAAGCGGTCAAAAAAAGGCGCGTCGGACGCTTGTACGGCGTGCAGGAGAAGATCTCCGCAGAGTTTCTCGCGGGGTTTGTCGGAAAAAACATAGAGGTGCTCTGCGACGGGATCGACTACGAAAACGGCCGTTTCGAGGGCAGGGCGTATTTCAGCGCTCCCGAGATCGACGGAAAGGTTTACTTCAACGCGGCGAACGCGTGCCAGGGCGAAAGGTATACCGTTCGGGTCACCCGTTCGGACAGTTACGATTTATACGGCGAAACGGAGGATTATCAAGCATGAATCTGCCGAACAAGATCACATTGTCGAGGATTTTTCTCATCCCCGTGTTTGTGGCGGTGTTTTTTCTTACGGTCATACCGTATAACTATTTCATCTCGTGTATCATTTTTATCGTCGCGGCATGTACCGACTTTATAGACGGGCACATCGCGAGGAAGTATAATTTGGTCACGAATCTGGGCAAATTCCTCGATCCGATCGCGGACAAGGTGCTCGTTTCGTCCGCGCTCATCTGCATGCTCGTAAAGCCCGGAGTGCTTTCCGTGATGTGGCAGGGCGATTGGGTCATGATCGTGAGCGGGCTTTGCGTCGCGGTCATTCTCGCGCGCGAACTGATCGTGAGCGGCTTCCGCATGGTCGCCGCCAGCACGGGGCTCGTCCTTGCTGCGGACAAGGTGGGGAAAGTCAAAACGACTTTCCAGGATATTGCCATCGCCATGCTTCTGGCAGGGGCAAACTTTTTCGGGCTCGCAACCGTCGGCAAAGTGTTCAACGTTATCGGTCTCGTTTGCCTCGTCATTGCGACCGTCCTTACGATCTGGTCGGGGGCCGGTTATATCGTAAAGAACAGGAAAGTATTGAGTGCGCCCGTAGAAAAAAAGTCCGAGAAAACGCAAGAGGAGAATAAAGAGGAAAGCGGCGGCGAGTCCGTATGAAAAACGGTTGCATCGTAATCAGGAATATCAAAAGTTATCTGTGCGGAGAGGATTTTTCCGGCATTGCCGACGCGCTCGCGGACGGGGGATATTTTATCGATAAAATGTTCCTCCTTTCCGAAGAGGACGAAAGGGAATTTTCGCAGACCTTTGCGGAATGCAAAAATTTTTTCGAGAATGTTTTCGTTGTTGCAACGGAGGAAAAACTCGCTTCCCTGCGTGCGGCGGCCTGCGGCGTGCTGAAATTGCAGCCTGTGGACGGAGCGCGCATAGAACAGGATAAAAAGACGTTCTTTTTCCTCAAATCGGGAGCTTCCCTCGCCCCCTTTGTAAGGGAAGAAGTCGTTCCGTATCTCGACGCGAAATACGCCGTCCGCCACGATAAAATGGTCATACGGGCGGTGGGCGTTCCCGCGGAGCGGCTGAAAAACGTTTTGAACGAGGCGAAGGCGGTAAGCGGCGACAGGCTCGCTTACAACGTTTCGGAAAAGTGGGGGGATCTTCGTCTGGAGATCCTTTACGACAGCGATTCGCCGAAAATGCTCATCGATACGGTCATGCGTACCGTCGTGGGCGGTTTCAACGACTATATTTACGCGACGGAGGATACGCCGCTTGCAGACCGTATTTTTGAAATATTGAAGCTGCGCGGGCTGAAACTTTCGGTCGCGGAATCGTTTACGGGCGGCGGTGTCGCAAAGCGGCTGATCGAAGTGCCCGGAATCAGCTCCGTGCTGTTCGAGAGCATCGTCGCGTACGACAACGGTTCGAAAATGAGCCGTCTGGGCGTTTCAAAATACACGCTCATGCGCCAGGGCGCTGTGTCCGACGAGACTGCGTACGAAATGGCCGCGGGGTTGATCGCGTCGGGGAATTGCAGCGTCTCTCTCTCCACGACGGGCATCGCCGGGCCGAAGTCCGACAATACGGGCAAACCCGTGGGGCTTTGCTTTATCGCGGTCGGCTTGAAAGAGTCCGTTTACGTTTACAAATACATTTTTAAGGGCGGGCGCGAAGATATCACGCAGCGCGCGATCAATCAGGCGCTCTTCCTTTTATACAAACAAATCAAGTAATATGCGTGGCATAAAGCGCTGAAAAACAAGTAAAAAATCGTAAGAGAGGTCAAAATGGATAACGACAAGCAGAAGGCGCTCGATCAGGTGCTGGCACAGATCGAGAAGCATTACGGAAAGGGAGCGATCATGAAGCTCGGCTCTTCGGCGGGGAACGTCGACATCGAAGTCATCCCCACGGGCTGTCTTTCGCTCGACATCGCGCTCGGCATCGGCGGGCTTCCCCGCGGCAGGATCGTGGAGATCTACGGGCCCGAATCGTCGGGCAAAACGACGGTCGCCCTGCATGCGATCGCGCAGATACAAAAGATGGGCGGCATCGCGGCGTTCGTCGACGCGGAGCACGCGCTCGACCCCGTTTACGCAAAAAAATTGGGCGTAGACCTCGACAACCTGTACGTTTCCCAGCCCGATACGGGCGAGCAGGCGCTGGATATCTGCGACGCGCTCGTAAGGAGCGGGGCGGTCGACCTCGTTGTGATCGACTCGGTTGCGGCGCTGACCCCGAAAGCGGAAATCGAAGGGGAAATGGGCGAATCGCACGTCGGCCTTCAGGCACGCCTCATGTCGCAGGCGCTCCGCAAGCTGACGGGCAACATCAATAAATCCAAATCCTGCGTCGTTTTCATCAACCAGCTGCGCGAAAAAGTCGGCGTCATGTTCGGCAACCCCGAAACGACCCCCGGAGGCAAGGCCCTGAAATTTTATGCCAGCGTGCGCATCGACGTGCGCAAAGCGGACGCGCTCAAAGACAGCGACGGCATCATGGGCAACAAGACGCGCGCAAAGATCGTCAAAAACAAACTCGCGCCTCCTTTCAAGACTGCGGAGTTCGATATCCTTTACGGGGAAGGCATCTCGCAGGAAGGGTGCATCATCGACCTCGGCTCGAACGTCGGCGTGATCGGCAAGAGCGGTTCGTGGTTCTCCTATGAAGGGGAAAAGGTCGCCCAGGGCCGCGAGAAAATGCGCGAATGGCTGAAATCCAATCCCGAAAAGGCAAAGGAGATCGAAGAGAAGATCCGCGCTGCGTACAAAGGCAAACCTGCGGGAGAAGAGCAGGCGGAAGCGGGCGAAGAAGCGGACGGAGAATAATATTCTGCGATGAAACACGGTTTTGTCAAAGTTGCCGCGGCGACGCCCGAATTGCGCGTCGCCGACGTGCTTTTTAATTGGAAAAAGATCGCCGAAACGATCGCGAAAGCGGACAAAGAGGGCGTGCAGCTCCTCGTCTTTCCCGAACTTTCGCTGTGCGGCTATACCTGCGGCGACCTGTTCGGCCAAAAAGTGTTGCTGGACGGCTGTATGCAGGCGCTCCGCGAGGTCGCGGGGGAGACGAAGGGCAGAAAACTGCTCGTATTCGTGGGCGTGCCCGTCCGCCTCGGCGGCGTTCTGTATAACTGTGCCGCCGCGGTTTGTGACGGAAAGGTTCTTGCTTTCGTCCCCAAAACGCATCTGCCCAATTATGCGGAATTTTACGAAAAGCGCAATTTTCAGCCGTATACGGGAGAGAATGCGCAGGTGGAGTTTTTCGGCGAAAAAATCCCGTTCGGGAATAAGATCATATTCGCCGACGAAAACGAAAAAGATTTTACCGTCGCGGCGGAACTTTGCGAAGACCTTTGGGTTCCGAACCCGCCTTCGGCCGCGCACGCGCATGCGGGGGCGAATATAATCGTAAACCTGTCCGCTTCGGACGAAACTGCGGGCAAGGCGGAATACCGCCGCCTGCTCGTTCGGGCGCAGTCCGCAAAGACGGTCAGCGGTTATGTCTACGCGGATGCGGGCGACGGCGAATCGACGACGGACATGGCTTTTTCCGGGCATAACATCATAGCCGAAAACGGCGAGATACTCAAAGAGAGCGAGCTTTTCGAAAACGGCATGATCGTATCCGAGATCGACGCGGAAAAACTTTCTTTCGAGCGCCGCCGCATCAACACCTTTTACGACGGGAGAGATCTCGCGGGGTACTGTGTTTTGTCTTTCCGTGCGGGAAGGGGCGGCGAAAAGCTCACGCGCCCCGTGGCGCGGCTTCCCTTCGTGCCGCAGGGCGGCGCGCTGGACGAGCGCGCGGAACTCATTCTTTCCATACAGTCAGCCGGGCTGAAAAAAAGGCTCGCGCACACGGGTGCAAAGACCGCCGTACTCGGCATATCCGGCGGGTTGGACAGCGCCCTTGCGCTCCTCGTCACCGTGCGCGCCTTTAGGAAACTGGGTAAAGATCTCAAAGACGTCGTGGCGGTCACGATGCCATGTTTCGGCACGACGGACAAGACCTTCAATAATTCGCTCGCACTCATGCGCGAGCTCGGCGTGACGAGCAGGACGGTGAACATCGCCGATTCGGTGCGCGCGCATTTTAAGGATATCGGGCACGACGAGAGCGTAAAGAACGCCGCGTACGAAAACGCCCAGGCGAGGATGCGCACCATGGTGCTCATGGATATCGCCAACGATACGGGCGGTATCGTCGTCGGGACGGGGGATTTAAGCGAACTTGCGCTCGGCTGGGCGACGTACAACGGCGATCATATGTCCATGTACGGCGTGAACGCGTCCGTTCCGAAAACGCTCGTCAAATACCTCATCGCGTACGAGGCCGACAGGCTCGGCGGAAAGCTGAAAGAAACGCTTTACGATATTCTGAATACCGAGATCAGCCCCGAACTTCTTCCCCCCGAGGACGGAAAGATCGCGCAAAAGACGGAAGAACTCGTCGGCCCTTACGAGCTGCACGATTTTTACCTGTATTATGCGATCCGCTGGGGCTTTTCCCCGAAGAAAGTACTGTTCCTCGCGGAAAAGGCGTTCGGCGGCGTTTACGACGGCGAAACGATCAAAAAATGGCTCGTCCGCTTTTACAGACGCTTTTTCTCCCAGCAGTTCAAGCGTTCGTGCCTGCCCGACGGCGTCAAAGTCGGTTCGGTCAGCCTTTCCCCGAGGGGAGACTGGCGCATGCCTTCGGACGCTTCCGCCGAAAGCTGGCTGAAAGAACTCGAATAAAATTGTATTCCCCGCGCCTGTGCTCGGGGAATTTTTTTAGCACGCGGGAAGGATAATTCGGAAATAATATTGACTTTTGTATAAATATAAGTTATAATAAAAAAGGTATGAATTATAAAGGGCCTGTTCGGCATTTTTGATAAAAATTTGCCGCAGTCATGAGCTTTTTATCCGTTTATACACAATTTCATTTAACTTACAGGAGGCTAACAAAGTGTTTGAACAAACCGGAAGCTCCCTGTTTCTGGCAAGTATGATACCTGCGTGGATCGCGATCGTTCTTGCCGTCGCTATTGTAGTTTTCGGTGCGCTTGCATTCTTGTTCGGGCGTTTTCTTTATGTGAAAATGTTCAAAAAGAAGATCGGCGAAGCCGAGCAAACGATCAAAATAATGCGCGAGGAAGCGGAAAACGAGTGCCGCGCATTAAAAAAAGAGGCTATTTTAGAGGCTAAGGAACAGGACTTAAAGTTAAGAAACGAATTTGAACGCGAAAGCAGAGAGAAAAAAGCGGAGCTTGCCAAAGCGGAGCAGAGGCTGATGCAAAAAGAGGACGTTCTCGACAAAAAAGAGGATTCCCTCATGAAAAAGTCCGACGCTCTCGAACAGCAGCAGAAAAATCTCGCCCGCCAGGAAGGCGAGATCAAAAAGATGCAGGAAAAGGTCAATCATCAGCACGATCTGATGATTCAGGAGCTTGAAAAGGTTGCCCAGCTCACGAGGGAAGAGGCGAAAAAGCTCTTGACCGAAAACATACTCGACGAAGCCCGCCACGACGCGGCGGTGCAGGTCAGGAATATCGAGCAGGAAGCAAAGGACGAAGCTGACGCAGAGGCGAAAAAGATCATCGGCCTCGCCATTCAGCGCTGTGCGTCCGACCACGCGTCGGAGATCACCGTTTCCGTCGTACCGCTTCCCAACGACGATATGAAGGCGCGCATCATCGGCCGCGAAGGAAGAAATATCCGCGCTCTCGAAAACGCGACGGGCATCGAATTGATCATCGACGATACGCCCGAAGTCGTCATCCTTTCGGGATTCGATCCCGTGCGCAGGGAAGTCGCGCGGCTCTCCCTCGAAAAGCTCATCGGCGACGGCAGGATCCATCCCGCCCGCATCGAAGAGACGGTCGAAAAAGTCAGGAAGGAGCTCGACCAGCAGATCAAGGAAAACGGCGAAGCCGCGATGTTCGAAGTGGGCATCTTCGGGCTTCATCCCGAGATCATCAAACTGCTCGGCAGGCTCAAATACAGAACGAGTTACGGGCAGAACGTTTACAAGCATTCCATCGAAGTCGCGCAGCTTGCCGGCATGATGGCGGCTGAACTGGGGCTGGACGTCAACCTTGCCAAGAGGGCGGGGCTTTTGCACGACATCGGCAAGGCTGTCGACCACGAGCAGGAAGGCACGCACATCCAGATCGGCGCGGACATCGCGAAAAAGTACAAGGAAAACGCGAACGTCGTCAACGCCATTATGGCGCACCACGGCGACGTAGAGCCGAAAACGGTCGAAGCCGTGCTCGTACAGGCTGCAGACGCGATTTCGGGCGCACGCCCCGGCGCAAGGCGCGAAACGAGCACCAACTACGTAAAACGCCTTGAACAGCTCGAACAGATCGCCGCTTCTTTCAAAGGCGTCGAAAAGAGTTACGCCATCCAGGCGGGCAGGGAAGTCCGCGTTATCGTCAAGCCCGAGCAGATCGACGACGCGCAGACGCTGTTCCTCGCGAAGGACATTGCCAAAAAGATCGAGTCCGAACTCGAATATCCCGGGCAGATCAAAGTCAACGTCATCCGCGAGTTCAGAAGCGTGGAATACGCGAAATAATTCCCCGAAAATGCGGCGGGGCGGCAAGCTGCCGCCCCGCTTACATTTTAATATATGTCAGGAGGATAATATGAAAAAGAAACTTTTACTTGCCCTTGCATGTATAATGTTGGCGTCGGCATTTTTGTTCGGATTTTCCGCCTGTTCCGAAGGCGGCAGGACGGGTACGTCCGTGCAACTGAATGTGAAGTATATACCCGACGGTTACGTGAACGCTGAAGAGGGTGAACGGCCGTATTATATGTTTACATCGTCCTCCCGCGGGCGTTACTTTTATTATTCAAAAACTACTGATTCAACATGGCATTATACAATCAAATTTGTTTATAAAATCGTCGGGGATTCATTGGTTTGTTTTTTCGATTCCGTCGAATATGAAGACGACCATAACGGGCCTGACGTGTCAAGTGACTGGGAAGCGGTTTTTAGCGCCGCTGACAGAGATATTTTGGTGAAAGAAAGTTTCAGTACGGTTTATTATTCCAAATCTATCTATATCAACGAAAATTATTTGGACGAGATCCCCAACTTCGGGAAATAAATAAAATGAACGGGTATTCCCGCCGCAAAATTGCGGCGGGAATTTTTTTGCCTTTCGCATATTCGGGACAAGTCCTTTCATAGAATATACGGAAAACGGAGGGGACAAGTATGCTGGAATTTTTGACCGAGGAACTGCGCGCCGCGCTCATGCACGTGAATATCAATCTCGTCTACGAACTCCGCGTGCGTGCGGGGAAACCGGCGCTCGTCAATTACAAGGGAAATTACGCCCTTTTGGGGCGGCGCGGGATCGCGGACAAAATTTCGGACGCGATCCGCTGTTCGTATTCCGACATTGAATCGATCGTCTATAAAGTCAGCGAATATTCCGTCTATTCCGTTACCGAACAGATGAAGCAAGGATTTCTGACGGGCGCGTGCGGCGAGCGGATCGGCCTGGCGGGCTCGTTCGTATACGAAAACGGCGCTCCCGCCGCGGTAAAGGAGGTTACGTCGCTCAACATAAGAATTCCGCACGAAGTGAAGGGCTCGGCGTCTTTCATTTTCGAACAGCGTTTTTTGCAGGGTGTGGAAAGTTGTTTGATCTTATCTCCGCCGGGGCGGGGCAAAACGACCATCCTGCGCGATCTGACGCGGCTCATTGCGTCGAAATACCTCATCAACATCCTCGTCAACGACGAGCGGAACGAGATCGCCGCGGCGTATAAGGACTTTTCGCTGGACATCGGCCCGTTTTGCGATGTAATACGTTACGCATACAAGCGCGACGCGCTCGCCGCCGCCGTCCGTACGATGCGGCCCGATCTTATCGTCATGGACGAACTTGCGGGTGCGGAAGAGGTCGGACTTTGCACGGCGTGCATACGCAGCGGCGTCAACGTCGTCGCGAGCGCGCACTTTAAGGATTTCGAGAGCATGAAGCATTCGCCCGCCTTTTCAGCCGCGCTGAAAGAGGGCGCGTTTGCGAGTTATATCGTATTGGATTCCGCGTCCGTCGGGCGGGTCTCATATATATACGACGGCGCGGGCAGGTGCGTGTTCGGGCAATGATCAAATTGTTTTTGAGCGTTCTGCTCGTAGCCCTGTGCAGCGCGTTCGGCTGGCTTCTGACGCGGAAATATAAACAGCGCAAAACCTTTTTTTACGAATTAGACCTGTTCAATTCGCGGCTCATCAACGAAGTCAGTTATACGAAAATGCCGCTGTCCGCGTTTATCGATAAATATTCGTTCGGCGGGGATTTCGGCAAACTCCTCGAGGAAAAAAAGAAAAGCGGGTTCGTTTCGGACGGCTGCGGGATCGCCTATCTCACGGAAGACGAAAAAAATTTCGTGCGCGATTATTTCCTCATGGTCGGCAGAAGCGATTCCGCATCGCAGAAAGAGTATCTGCGTTCGGTACAGGGCGAAACGGAGCGGATGCGCGCGGAAAGCGGGGCAGATTATAAAAAACATTTCGACCTCTACGTAAAGTTGGGTTTTTTATTCGGGCTGATCGTCGCGATCATACTCGCCTGAAAGGAAGGGGCTTATGCAGATCGACATCATTTTTAAGATCGCGGCGGTGGGGATCATCGTCACCATCGTCTGCCAGATACTCAAAAAATCGGACAGGGACGACATCGCGACGATCGTCAGCCTTGCGGGGCTCATCATCGTACTGACCGTCGTGCTGGACATGATCGCCGATCTGTTCGATTCCGTGCGGAATATTTTCGACTTGTTTTAGCGTATGGAACTTGTCAAGATCATCGGCGTAGCGCTGGTGACTGCGTTTGCGGCGCTCTTTCTGCGCGGAACGAAGCCCGAGCTTTCCTTTGCCGTGACGATCGCGGGTGCGGTCATAATTCTGCTGTTTATCGTCGACATGCTCGCTTCGTCTTTTCAGATTTTCGGCGAAATTGCCGAAAAGACGGGGATAGACGATTCTCTCGTTAAAATCGTCGTCAAGATCGTGGCGATCGGTTACCTCGTCGAATTCAGCGCGGGTGTCATCGAGGACTTCGGGAGTAAGAGCATCGCGGACAAGCTCATTCTTGCGGGTAAAGTGATCATTTTTGCCGTGTCGGTGCCGATCATCCGCAGTATGCTCGAACTGATAGGGGGATTTTTGGAACTGTTATGACGCCGTGTTTACCGCGGGCGCGCCGCACCTGTTTTTTACGCGGCGCCGCGCTCGCTTTGATCGTTTTGTTCGCGGCGCTGTCCGCGGTGTTCTTTTTATCCCCGACGGCGCATGCCGAAGAAGCGGAGAGCGGCGTTTCGTCGGAAGAGGAGATGTGGAACAATATCCGCGATCTGTTGGAAAAGCTGGACGTGGAAGGATTGCAGGATTATCTCGACGCGCTTTCCGAAGAGCAAAAAGAGATTTTCGGTCAGGGAAACGTGAAAGACAGGATCTTGTCCCTGATCAGCGGAGATTTCGGGGCGGATTATTCCAACGTGTTTTCTGCGATCCTGGCTTCCGTTTTCGACGGGCTGAACGGAATGATCCCCGCATTCTGCGCGATCGCTGCGGTCACGATACTGTGCGGCATATTGACGCAGTTCCGGAGTTCGTTTTCGGAAAAGAGTACGGCACGGCTCATCTTTTTTGTGGGGTATTCTGCGGTGCTCGTGCTGATTTTGTCCTCGCTCACGGATATCGTCGCTTCCTCGTTTTCGACGGTCGGTTCGTTGCAGAAACAGATGCAGGCGGCGTTTCCCGTGCTTTTGACGCTGATCGCAACGAGCGGCGGCAGCGTATCCGTCGCCGTCTATCAACCCGCGGTGCTGTTTTTGAGCGAGATCATCGTAAAGATCGTTTCGGGGGTCGTTTTTCCGCTGGCTGTGCTCATCTGCGTACTGGATATGGTAGGCAACATGAGTGACGAGATCAAACTCAAAAATTTCAGCGCGCTTGCAAAGAGTATCATCAAGTGGGTTCTCGGCATTTCTTTGACTGTATTTACTGTGTTTCTGACGGTGCAGGGGATCACTTCCGCAACGTACGACGGATTTTCCTTCCGAGCGGCAAAATATGCGATCGGCAACACCGTGCCGATCGTCGGCGGATTTCTGAGCGGCGGGCTGGATCTGCTCATTGCGGGAAGCGTGCTCATCAAAAATTCGCTGGGTTCGTGCTGCATCCTGCTCTTTTTTTCGGTCATGGCGGTGCCGCTGATACAGCTTGCCGTCTCCAATCTCTTTTTGAAACTTACCGCGGCGGTGACGGAGCCCGTCGGCGACAACAAGATCACCGGTTTTTTGTCATCGCTCTCTTCCACGGTCAATTATTTTACGGCAGGATTATTGTGTGTGGGGTTCATGTATTTTATGACGCTGCTCCTTCTGATTTGTTCGTCCAATTCTCTCTTCTGATATGAATGCGTATATTCTCGGCGTGTGCGGCGCGGTCATCATATCGGCGCTGGCAGCCATTCTTCTGCCCGAGGGGAAAACGGGTAAATTCATAAACGGGATACTCAAACTTTTCTGCCTGCTCGTCATGCTGATACCGTTGTTTGCGTTCCTGCGCGACTACCGCGTGCCCGATTCGGGCGATACTGCGTCAGACATAGTACTTGACGAAGGATTTATTGATTACTTTTACGGCCAGATGGCGGAGGAAGAGGCGGCTGTACTCGATGAAAAGCTGGAAGAGGAATTCGAGGTCGCTCTCGATGTGCGGATCGAGTGGAACATCGTCGAATATGCGTATGAAGTGTCGAAAGTGACGATTGAAATTGAAAATTTCGGAATGTACGGCGACGACGAGCATATATTAGTTATAAGTGAGATCGAAGCGCGTGCGGCCGAATGGATGAATGTTTCTTCGGAGGCGGTGGAGGTCTATGAACGACAATAAGCAGGAAAGAGGTTTCAAAAAACTAAAATCGGGCAGGCTGCTCGAGATCATGGTCGTCGTCATCATCGTGGTCATCGTTGCGATCGTTCTGTACAACTTTCTGACGAAACGAGACGACGGCGGTGAAAACGTTTCCGCCGATTACGAGACGGCTCTCGAAGCGCAATTGGGGGCGGTGCTTTCGGATATCGAAGGCGCGGGCGAAGTGTCCGTCATGATCAGTTTTTCGGACGAGGGCGAAACGGTGATCGCAACGGAAACAAAGGTGCTCGAGGACGGGACGGTCGTGACCGCGCCCGTATTGGTGGACGGAGAGGTCGTCGTGCTGGAAGTAAAAAAGCCGGAAATTTCGGGCGTTCTGATCGTTGCGGAGGGTGCGGACGATTTGTCGGTTCGCTTTGATTTGCTCTCCGCGGCGGCGTCCGTTTTAGATATCAACCAAAGCCTGATCAAGGTATACGCAAGAGGATAAATTCGATAAATGAAAGGAGAGACGGATATGTCCAAAACCAAAAAAATCATCATCATGTCGGGGTTGGTGCTGCTGCTTGCGGTAACGGCGGTATTTAACTTTGTGCTTGCGGGGGCGGCTTCCGATCCCGGCGAGGACGTAACGACGGCGAACTATTTCACTGCTTACCGCAACGAGCGCAATACCACGCGCAACGAAGAACTTTTACAGCTCGATTCCATACTGGAAAACACCGAAGCGGGTTCCGAGGCGTATGAAGAGGCGATGGCGCTCAAATTGCAGATAGTCGGCATGATGGAGCGCGAACTGCTTTTGGAAACGTACATCAAGTCGATCGGCTATGCGGATGCGGTCGTCAGCATCGGTTTGGATTCGGACAACGTGAACGTTTTCGTGAACGCGACGGAACTTGCGTACAACGACTTCCTCGCGATCTACAACATTCTGACGGAAGAAGCGGGCTGTGACCCCGCGAACGTAAATATTATGCCGATAAATTCGGAAAATTCGTAAAAACACTACCCAACTTCGAAAAAATATGGTATAATGATGCCATAGAAGTTTTGGAGATGTGTTTGTATGGCGCTTTTCAAAAAAGTACCTTCCGACGGGCATAAAGGCAAAGTCTCGTACAACGCGGGCATCGTCAGCGGCATCGTCAGCCTCGCCGTGTCCGAGGTGGAGGGGGTGGAACTTCTCCCGGGGAAGAAAAAAGGTCTGAAACTGTATTTTGAAAAGGACGGGATCTATGCGGATATTTCCGTGAAAGTGGACTACGGCTATACCGTCCCCGAGGTCGCGTTCAAAATACAGCAGACGGTCAAACACAACGTCGAGGCGATGACCAAGTATAAGGTGGCCAAGGTAGACGTGTACGTCGTCGGCGTGGAATTTTCCGAAGAGCACGCCGCGGAACAAAACTGAACGATAAAGACCGTTCCCCTCGGTTTTTCGAGGGGAATATTTGGGTTTACAGAGGACTTATATGAGAAGCAAAGCGAGAGAGTGCGCCTTTAAAGTGATTTTCGCTTCCGAATTCGGGGGCGGCGAGAGCCGCCGCGCGGTTTACAGGGCGGAAGAACTTGACGAAGAGGAAAAGGAATATGCTGACAGGCTGGTCGGGATCGTCGGGGAACATCGCAAGGAGTTTTCCGAAATCCTGGACAAGTATTCGATCGGCTTTTCGGAAAAGCGGATGTTCCCTGCGGACAGGAGCGTCCTGTTAACGGCGCTTGCGGAGATTTATTATGTAGAGGATGTCCCTGCCGTCGTCAGTATCGACGAGGCTGTGGGGCTTGCCAAAAAATATTCGACCGAAAAGAGCGCCGGATTCGTAAACGGCATTCTCGCTTCGGTCATCTCGGGAGACGGTAATGAGCACAATCATTGACGGAAAGGCGCTCGCGGCAAAGCTGCGCGGCGAACTCAAAGAAAAAGTAGCGGCGTTTAAGAGCGAAAAGGGAGATATCGGCCTTGCGGTCGTTCTCGTGGGGGAAGACCCCGCGTCTCAGGTATACGTCCGCAATAAGATCAAGGCGTGCGAAGAGGTCGGGATACGCTCCTTTTCCTATCATTTGCCCGCGGAAAGCTCTCAGGAAGAAGTGGAGGCGCTCGTGGACGAGCTTGTCGTCTCCGAAAAGGTGCACGGCATTCTCGTGCAGTTGCCCCTTCCCAAACATCTGGACGAAAAGAGGATCTTGAAGCGCATTCCCGCTTCGAAAGACGTGGACGGCTTCTGTGCGGAAAATGTCGGCAATCTCGCGATGAACCGCGAAACGATCGTTGCCTGTACGCCGTTCGGCGTCATGAAGATGCTGGAGGAGTACGGCATCGACCCCAAAGGTAAGTCTGCGGTCGTGCTGGGGCGCTCCAACATCGTGGGCAAGCCGATGGCGATGCTTCTGGTCAATGCCGACGCGACCGTCACGGTGTGCCACAGCAAGACGAAAGACCTGAAAGACGTTTGCGCCGCGGCGGATATCCTCGTCGTTGCGATCGGCAGGGCGAAATTCGTCACCGCCGATATGGTCAAGCAAGGCGCGGTCGTCATCGACGTCGGCATGGACAGGGACGAAAACGGCAAACTCTGCGGCGACGTCGATTATGAAAGCGTGAAAGAAAAGGCTTCCTTTATTACGCCCGTGCCGGGAGGCGTAGGGCCGATGACTATAACGATGCTGCTGTACAATACCTATATCGCGGCGTCAAGGAGATAAATTTTGACTGATTTCAAGGAAAAATTCGATTCGTACAGAGTAGCTTTCGAGAACGCTTTGGACGAATATCTCGCTTCGGTCTCGCTTAAACCCCAAATATTGGACGAAAGTTTCCGCTATTCCCTCAAACTCGGAGGAAAGCGCGTGCGGCCCGTGCTGATGTTTGCGTGTGCGCAGATGTTCGGCGGAAAAATTTCCGACGTCGCTTCTCTTGCGGTCGCGCTCGAAATGATCCATACCTATTCGCTCATACACGATGACCTGCCCGCGATGGACAACGACGATTTCCGCAGAGGACAGCCTTCGTCGCACAAAAAATTCGGCGAAGGGCAGGCGATCCTTGCGGGAGACGCTTTGCTGAACCAGGCTTTTTCGGTTTGTGTGGAAGAGTGCAAAAAGGGCAGGACGTACGTCAACGCCGCCGCGCTGATCGCAAAGAATGCGGGCGCTTGCGGTATGATCGCGGGGCAGGCGGCGGATCTTTATTTTCAGGGAAGAGACGACGCGAGCGAGGCCGATTACGAATTTATCGTGCGCAACAAGACGTCCAAGATGTTCATGAGCGCGGTCGCCGTGCCCGCGTATGTATACGACGCCGACGAAAACATTGCCGCTTTGATGCTCGAATTCGGCAAGAATCTCGGATATCTTTTTCAGATCACCGACGACATGCTCGACGTTTCGGGCGATTTCGAAAAGCTCGGCAAGACGGTCGGCAAAGACGCGGAAGAAGATAAACTCTCTGCGGTCAGGGTGTACGGTTTGGAGGAATGTTCGCAAAAAGCAGACCGCCTGTGCGAACTTTGCCTGAAACTGCTGTCGCAATTGCCGTATGAATGCGGGTTTTTGGAAGAATTTACGCGTTATGTGCGCGGCAGGGAGCAATGATGCGGTTGGACAAATATCTCGCGCTCAACGGTTTTTCTTCGCGCACGAAAGCGGCGCGGGCGATCTCCGAAGGGCGGGTGAAGGTAAACGGAAAATGCGTTTCCGCATCGGCGGAGATCCGCGAGGGCGATCTTGTCGAAGTGCAAAAAGAAGAAGTCTCCTTTGTGTCGGAAGGGGGCTTCAAACTTTATAAAGCGCTCTCCGAGTTTGGCGAAAGCGTCGAAGGCTGCGTTTTCGCGGATATAGGCGCAAGCACGGGCGGTTTTACGGACTGCCTTCTGCAGGGCGGCGCGCAGCGCGTCTATGCCGTGGACGTTGGTGAAAGCCAACTCGAAGGAGCGTTGGCCGACGACGCGCGCGTCCGCGTCATGGACAACGTAAACGCGCGGTATCTCAAAAAGGAAGACTTCCCCGAAGAGATCGGCGGTATTACCGCGGACGTGAGTTTCATCTCGCTTACGTTGATCCTGCCGGCCGTTGCGGATATCCTTTCCGAAAAAGGGAAAGCCTTTCTGCTCGTGAAGCCGCAATTCGAATGCGGCAGGGCGGCGCTTGACAAACACGGCATCGTAAAAGACGAAAAGGAAAGATGTAAGGCGCTCCTTGCGGTGTGTTTCGCGGCGGAAGAGAACGGGCTGTATGTAAAAAAAATTACGAACGCGCCGCTGAAAGCGCGCAAAAACGTCGAATATGTCGTACTTTTCGAAAAAGACAAAAGAGGCGCTCTGACGCCGGATAAAATCGGGGAACTTGCTAGCACGCTCACGTGAGCCGCAAAAAGGGGAGAGTGTATGCGCAGGATATTGGTGATCGGAAACGGCGGCGCGGGGAAAAGCACGCTTTCGCGCGCGGTCGGACAAATGTTGTCGCTGCCCGTGGTGCATTTAGATCGGTTGTGGTGGCTTCCCGGCTGGATAAACAGGACGGCGGAAGAGTTCGACGCATTGCTGTCAAAAGAACTGGCAAAGCCGGCTTGGATCATGGACGGCAACTATCACAGAACTTTTTCACGGCGGCTGCGATATGCGGATTTTTGCGCCGTGCTCGACGTGGATGATGAGACTTGTCTGTGCAACGCGAAAGAGCGGGCGGAAAAATATGCGGGCAGATCCCGCCCGGATATGGCCGACGGCTGTATCGAACGGGTTGCGGACGATTTCGTGGAATGGATCGGGCAATACCGTGAGAAAGTTTTACCGGAAATGCTGGATATTCTAAAAGAGAGCGGCGTTCCGTACCGCGTTTTTTCCTCGTCCGCGCAGGCGGAAAAGTGGTTTGCGGAAACTTGTGAAAAATGACCGAACGGCCGCGGTGTTTTGCACGGACATTGTAAAAAAGAAAATCCCCGCCGATCGGCGGGGGTTTTTGATTATTGTCTGTTGCTGTTGTAATTGTAAAAGATCGCAAAGAGAGGAATGTTGAACGCAAAAATGACCGGCAGGATCGCATATTTGAGGATATGTACGAAATTTACGGGTGCGTTTATGCTGTCGATGATAAAGTAGGCGATCAGTACGATGACGATGATCAAATCGACGAAAATGATCAGGCTTGCCGAAAGGTAAGACCGCGATTGCGTCTTACGGCTGTTTTTTCCGTAGCCGCGCAGGTATAAAAAGAGAAATACGCCGAACATCACGAAAGTCGCGACGAAGGGAATGATCACGTAAGCTGCGTTGGAATCGATCGCGCCGCGGATGCACAGATTGATGATGCTTTCCGCGAGTGCGACGATAAACACGTACAGCGCGCTCATGAAAAGCGCTTTTCCCTTATCGAAAACGTTCCCTGCGTTTTTTGCGGCGGCCGTGCGGTTTCTTGCGCCGTTGGACGTCGTGATGCGTATGCCGTCGTTTTCCGCTTGCTCCTGTATGTCGTAAAATTCTACGTTGCTTGCCGAAGATGCGTTGCTCGGAGGGGCTTGTTCGGGCGGCGCGGTTTGGTATTGATCCGCGGGGGGGACGGGCTCGGGCTGAGGCAATTCCTCGTATTGCGGTTGAGCGGGCGCCTGCGGTTCTTCCTCGGCATAGTAATCTTCGGGTTCGGGCTGTGCGTTGTCGTACAGGCGCGAAAGAAGATCTTTATAATTTCTCTCCGCGGGAGACCTGTTCGAATAAAGTATTTCCGAAGAAATTGCCCGGTTCTCGTCGTAAGGTTCGTCGTAATAGTTCGCTTGGGGCGGTTCTTCGTAAGCCTCCGTCTGTTCCCGGACGGTGTCCTCCGAATAAAACACGGAATCGGGTTCGGGGGAGACCGGTTCCTCGACCTGTGCCTGGCGGGCCGCTTGTTCTCTGTTGCTGCGGGCTACCTGCGCATAATAATAAGACGTGGCGTCTTCTTCGTCGCCGACGAGATTCCTGTAATTTTCGTGCTGGATACGGCGCTGTTCCTCGTCTATCCAGACATCGTGTTCGGCTTGGGCGGATGACGCCGCTTCCTGCGAGCTGCTCGTATCCTGCGCATAGCTTTCGGTATAAGCATAGCTGCTGCGCGCCGCGGCAGCCTGCTCCGCGTTTTGACGCGCTTCCGTTTCCGCTTCGGGCTCCTGATCTTCGGCCGGCTGCTCGTCTACCGTCTGCGGGCCGATCGCTTCAGCGGCGGCGGGCTCGGCGTCGTTCGTCTCTTGCGGCGCGGCGCTTTCCTCGGGTGTATCCTCGTGCGCATGCTCCTCTTCGATCGATTCGGAGGGGGTGTCTGCGGCAGGGGAGAGGTTTTCCTCGGTTTTGTCTTCTTTTTTGTCCGCCGGGCCGCCCTCGGGGCTTTCAAAGACGGTAAGGTCGATATCGTCGTGGCCGAGGTCTCCGCCCGCCGTCGAGATCCGCGTCGTAGATTTTTTCAGGAGAGAAAAATCGACCGCGGAAGGCGGGGGATTGTTGAAATCGTAATCTTTTTCCGAAATCAGGCTGTCGATGACCGTGCGGGAATATTCCCATTCCGCGAGGTTTTGCTCGACGATTTTTTTGCCTTTGTCGGTTATCTGAAAATACTTCCTGCGCCCGCCGTTGGAAACGCCGCCCCAGTAAGAGGTGACGTAGTCCATGCTTTCCAGTCGCTTGAGCGCGCTGTAAAGGGTAGGCTGTTTCAGGGAGTACTGTCCTTTGCTCTTTTCTTCGATTTCGTTGATGATTTCATAGCCGTATTTGTCGCCGTCGTACAGCGTACGCAATATGATCGTGTTGATATGGCCGCGTATCAGATCGCTGCTGATCGCTGAGGAGTTTTCATTGGTAGGATCCATTTGATTTTCTTCGCCTCCTTATGACAATATTATACAATATTTGACAATATGTGTCAAGAGAAATTGCAAATTCATTAAAACATTTATCCGTATGCAAAGTACTATGCGTAATATAATCGAATTTGAAAGGCGGGCGGCGTTCTGCGGGAAATATTTACAAAAGGTTGGACTTTTTATTTTTTTTATAGTAAAATAAAAGACGCAAGACAGAAAACTCGAGCAAGGGGATAAAGGCATGAATATTGATACGATGACGCAGGAAAGCGTTATTAAAAATTATGAATCGGATTTTCTTCAGCGGATCAAACCGTCTGCGATACTCGGGCTGTTCCAGGAGATCGCTGCGGAACATGCGGAAGCTCTCGGGTTCGGCGATTCCGTGCTGCGCGGTCAGGGAATGTTCTGGGTTTTGTCCAAAATTTATGTTGAAATTGCCGAAAGACCCGTTTATATGCAAAAAATCAAAGTCGATACATGGCCGCACGCGCCGAACAAAGCGATCTTCGAAAGAAGTTTTTCGGTTGAGGACGGGGCGGGCAAACGGCTTGTTTCCGCCTTTTCTCGGTGGTGCGTGCTGAACGCGCAGGGAAGGGTCGTGCCCGCGTCTCGCATTTCCTGTAAGATAGGCTCTTTCCGCGAAGATAAGAGCGTTTTGTTTGAGGACTGGCTCGTTCCGGCGCCCGAAAAACGCGTTCCGGCGTTTTCTCTTCGCATCGCCAATTCGGAATACGATCTGAATTATCATGTAAACAATATTAAATATGCCGACTATATTTTTAACTGTTTTTCGGTCAAGGAGTTGGAAGCGCGCAAACTGAAAAATTTCCAGATCCATTACGTAAAGCAGAGTCATGAAGGGGACGTGCTCGATTTTTACAGGCAGGAAATCGGAACGGGCGTGTTTGCGGTGGAGGGCGTCAAAAACGGCGGCGAGACGGTCGTGACGGCAAAAATCTGTTTTGAATGAATTTCGGTATACGCTCGTTCGGAGCCGCCGAAGAACGGTATCTCTCATCGTTCGGGACGGAGTTTTGGAAGTGCGCGCGCCTTCGGCCATGCCTGCGGAAAAGATCGACGCCTTCGTTTCGGAACACGCGGGGTGGATACGGAAGCAGTTTACGGCTTACGAGCGGCGCGCGGAGCGTTTTTCCTCGGTTCGGGAGGGGCAAACGATCCTGCTCGACGGGAAGGAATGCCCGTTGGTCTGCGGTGTTGCGAGAAATTCGGAAAAAGGCGGCACGGTCTATTTGAAAAACATGCGGGGCGCGCAGGCGTTTTTCATAAAGACGCGCGCGTTTTTGCTGGTCGAAAAGACGGCCGCGCTTTCGCGCCGCGCCGGGCTGTATCCCGAGGACGTGTCTGTCCGCGATTTCAAGGCGCGGTGGGGCAGCTGCGACGCGCAAAAGCGGATCAAGCTGAATTGGCGTCTTCTGATGCTTCCGCCCGAACTGCAGGAATACGTCATCGCGCACGAACTGTGCCATATAGCGCACCTCGATCATTCTCCCGCGTTTTGGGCGGAGGTCGCGAAAATCATTCCCGATTTCGCAAAGAGAAAACGCGCGCTCAAAGAGTATTCTTTTCTGACGCTTCTTTATCGGTAAGGGTTGTCCCCGCGGTTTCGGGAAACGGAAAGCTGTTTGCCGACGCGAAAAACCGTCGGGCTTTTCCGCCCGTTTCCGGTATGGACGCGCGGGTGCGCCGCATAATTATGCAAGTTTTTTCGAATATTCATCAAAATGCGCATTTTTATGCATAAATATAAACAATATGCAAAAATATAGGGATTTTTTTGAATATTTTAATTTTACGCCGTGCAAACGCTTGACTTACGGCGAGAATCATTGTATAATTTTCACAGTTTTATAAAAAGGAAAGAACGCAAATGGAAAAGAAGATCAAAAAAGTCGTCCTTGCATATTCGGGCGGGCTGGATACGTCCATCATCATTCCCTGGCTCAAAGAGAATTATGACAACTGCGAAGTCATCGCCGTTTCCGCCGACGTGGGGCAGGAGAGCGAACTCGAAGGGCTGGAAGAAAAGGCGCTCAAAACGGGCGCGTCCAAACTTTACATCGAAGACCTCCGCAAGGAATTCATCGAGGATTATATCTATCCGACGATGAAGGCCGGCGCGGTGTATGAAAACAAATATCTGCTCGGCACGTCTTTTGCCCGTCCCGTCATCGCAAAGCGCATCGTCGAGATCGCCAAAAAAGAGGGCGCCGACGCGATCTGCCACGGCTGCACGGGCAAGGGGAACGATCAGGTGCGCTTTGAACTGACGATCAAGGCGTTCGCCCCCGAAATGACCATCATCGCCCCTTGGCGCATATGGAACATTAAAAGCCGCGACGAAGAGATCGATTACGCGGAAGCGCATAAGATCCCGCTCAAAATCACGCGCGAGACCAATTATTCGAAAGATAAAAACCTGTGGCACCTTTCCCACGAGGGGATGGATCTGGAAGATCCCGCCAACGAGCCGATGTATGACAAAATACTCGAGCTCGGCGTGTCTCCCGAAAAGGCGCCCGACAAGCCGACTTATGTGACGCTGGCTTTCGAAAAGGGTATCCCCGTCGCCGTGGACGGCAAAAAAATGGGCTCGGTGGAGCTGATCGAAACGCTCAACAAGATCGGCGGGGCGAACGGCGTCGGCATTGCGGATCTCGTGGAAAACCGTCTTGTAGGCATGAAGAGCCGCGGGGTATACGAAACGCCGGGCGGCACGATCCTCTATGCCGCGCACGACATATTGGAGAGCATTTGCCTCGACAAGGAGACCCAGCATTTCAAACAGCACGTTGCGATCAAATTTGCCGATCTCGTATATAACGGCCAGTGGTTTACGCCCCTGCGCGAAGCGCTTTCCGCATTCGTTGACAAAACGCAGGAAAACGTCAGCGGCGAGGTCAAACTCAAAGTTTATAAGGGCAACGTCATCAATGCGGGCGTAAAGAGCGAACATTCGCTGTACAGCGAGGAGATCGCGACGTTCGGCGAGGAGGACGTTTATAACCAGCACGATGCGGAAGGCTTTATCAACCTGTTCGGGCTTCCGATCAAGGTCAAGGCGCTGCTCGATCAGAAAAAACTCAAGTAAAAACAATAATAAGGAATTGCGGCGGCGCTCCGTTCTCGGGGCGCTTGCTGACTGTTACGATTGGGATGTATAAAGTTTTTATAGACGGAAAAGAGGGGACGACGGGCCTGAAAATATTCGAACGCATGGCAAAGCGCACGGACGTTCGGGTCGAAACGCTCCCCGAGGAATTACGCAAAGACGCCGGGGCGCGGAAAGAGTGCATCAACCGTGCGGACATCGTCTTTTTGTGCCTTCCGGATGCGGCGGCAAAAGAGTCGGTATCGCTGATCGAAAATAAAGGCGTGCGCGTCATCGATGCGTCCACCGCGCACCGTACTTCGCCGGACTGGGCGTACGGCTTCCCCGAACTTTCCGGGGAACATCGGCGGAGGATCGCGGGGGCGGATCGCGTTGCCGTGCCCGGCTGTCATGCGAGCGGATTCATCTCGCTCGTATATCCGCTGATCGCGGGCGGTTTTGCCGGCAGGGATTATCCGTTCGTCTGTCATTCCGTTACGGGCTACAGCGGGGGCGGAAAAAAGATGATCGCGGAATACGAGGCGGAAGGGCGCCCTCTTGAATTTGACAGCCCGCGCCAGTACGGGCTTTCGCAGAATCATAAGCACCTGCCCGAAATGCAATATGTCTGCGGGCTGGATCACAAGCCGATCTTCAATCCGATCGTGTCCGATTTTTACAGCGGAATGTGCGTGACCGTTCCCGTTTATACGCGCCTGTTGAAGAAAAAAATCGACGTCGACGGATTGAAAAGGTATTATGCGGAGTATTATGCGTCGCATAATTTCGTTAAAGTGGCACAGGAAAGCAAGAGTTATCTGCCGGCGAACACGCTTGTCGGCACGAACAACATGGAAATTTATATCGACGGAAACGAAGAGCGCATCGTGCTCGCGTCGGTATTCGACAATTTGGGCAAGGGCGCGTCGGGCGCGGCCGTTCAGTGCATGAACGTCATGCTCGGCTTGGACGAAAGGACGTCGCTGGTCTGACGGGCAGCATTATACATGAGGTGATCGTATGAAAAAAATTACGGGCGGCGTGTGCGCGGCGCAGGGATTCAAGGCGAACGGCGTACACTGCGGTATCAGAAAGAATAAAACCAAGCGCGACCTGTCGCTCATCGTCAGCGACGTGCGCGCGGCGGCTGCCTGCGTATATACGCAGAACCTGGTCAAGGGTGCGCCTATCCTCGTCACGAAAAAGCACGTCGCGGACGGCTATGCGCAGGCGATCGTCTGCAACAGCGGCAACGCGAACACCTGTAACGCGGACGGCGTCGAGATCGCGGAGGGGATGTGTTCGCTCGTGGAAAAATATACGGGTATCCTCGCAAACGACGTGGTGGTCGCTTCGACCGGCGTCATCGGCCAGCCTCTCTCCCTCGAGCCGATCGCGGGCGGCATGGAGTCGCTCGTGAAGGGGCTCGGCGAAAACAGCGATTTCGCGGCGCAGGGGATCATGACGACGGACACCGTCGAAAAGCAGGTCGCGTATACTTTCGAGCTCGGCGGCAAAGAGTGCCGCATCGGCGCGATCGGCAAGGGCGTGGGCATGATCAATCCCAACATGGCGACCATGCTCATCTTTGTTACGACGGACGCGGCGATCTCTCCCGAAATGCTGCAAAAGGCGCTTTCGGCGGACGTGAAAGATTCCTTTAATATGGTCAGCGTGGACGGCGACACTTCCACCAACGACATGGTCTGCGTGCTGGCGAACGGGCTTGCGGGCAACGACAGGATCGAAGAGAACGGCAAAGACTTTACCTCTTTCCGCAAGGCGCTTTCCAAAGTCACGACCAACCTTTGCAGGAAGATCGCAAAGGACGGCGAGGGTGCTACCAAACTGCTCGAATGCAAGGTGACGGGCGCGAAGAGCAAAAAGGCCGCGAAAATCGTCGCGAAATCCGTCATTCAGTCCTCTTTATTTAAAGCGGCGATGTTCGGGGCCGACGCGAACTGGGGCAGGGTGCTCTGCGCGGTCGGCTATTCGGGCGCGGACGTGGATATCGGCAGGGTTGACGTGTCCTTTAAAAGCAAGGCGGGCGTCGTGGAAGTCTGCAAGGACGGCAGCGGCATTCCCTTTTCGGAAGAAGAAGCGAAAAAAGTGCTTTCCGCGGATGAGATCGAAGTGCTCATTTCTTTGGGCGACGGCAGCGGCAGGGCGACGGCATGGGGGTGCGACCTCACGTACGATTACGTCAAGATCAACGGCGATTACCGCACCTGACCCGGGCGGCAGCCGGCTTCGGCGCATAAACCGCCGCACATAAAATATCGAGGATGACGAGAAATGGAAAACATTAACGACAAACAGCTGCGCGCGCATATCCTTGCGGAGGCGCTTCCTTATATACAGGATTATAACGGAAAGATCGTCGTTGTAAAATACGGCGGCAACGCGATGATCAACGAAGAACTGAAGAACTCGGTCATGCGCGACATCGTTTTGCTCAATCTCATCGGCGTGAAAGTCGTGCTCGTGCACGGGGGCGGGCCGGAGATTTCGGATATGCTCAAAAAGACGGGCAAGGAATCCAAATTCATCGACGGGCTTCGCTATACCGATAAAGAGACGGCGGAGATCGTCCGCATGGTGCTCGCGGGCAAGATCAATAAAGCGCTCGTCGACCGCATCGAGCATTTCGGGGGGCGGAGCGTCGGGCTCTGCGGCATGGACGGGCACATGATGAAGTGCGAAATGCAGGACGAAAAGCTCGGCTATGTGGGCAAGATCGTGCATATCGACACGAAAGTCATCGCCGACGCGCTCGCTCTCGGTTATATCCCCGTCATTTCCACGATCGGCTACGACGACGGAGGCAACGTTTACAACGTGAATGCGGACACCGCCGCGGCGGTCATCGCGGGCGCGCTGAATGCGCAGAGCCTCATCCTCATGACGGATACGAAAGGCGTGCTGCGCGACAAGGACGACGAGAGCAGCCTCATATCCAAAATATACGTGAGCGATATTCCTTCGCTCGTCAAGCAGGGCATCATTTCGGGCGGAATGATCCCGAAAATAGATTGTTGCAAAGAGGCGATCCGCCGCGGCGTAAAAAAAGTGTTCATCATCGACGGCAGGGTTTCGCATTCCATTTTGGTGGAAACTCTTTCCGACAGCGGCATCGGAACGATGTTCGTGAACGGCGATTAAACGTAAGGGGACTGATTTTTAAAATCGGTCTCTTTTTTTGGGGAAAACTTCTTCCAAAAAATCTTCGCAAAAAATTGCTTTTGAGCGCGATTTATGATAGAATAGATAAAATAGGTGCAATATGGATTTTAAGGAACTCAAAGAAAAGGACAATGCGTACATTGCCGGCACGTACAGCCGTTTCTCTGCGGAGATCTACGACGGCGACGGCGCGACGCTCCGCTCGGAAGACGGAAAAACGTACATCGACTTCGGCAGCGGCATCGCGGTCAACTCGTTCGGGGTGAACGACAAGGCCTGGAAAGAAGCGGTGACCGCGCAGATCAATAAAGTTCAGCACGCTTCCAACCTCTATTATACCCGTCCGCAGGCGGAACTTGCGGAACTGCTTTGCAAAAAGACGGGCGCGACGAAGGTGTTTTTCTCCAATTCGGGCGCGGAAGCGAACGAATGCGCGATCAAAGCCGCGCGCAAATATTCTTTCGACAAATACGGAGAAGGGCGCTTTCATATCGTAACGCTGAAAAACTCCTTTCACGGCAGGACGATGGCGACGCTGTCCGCCACCGGGCAGGACTCCCTGCATAAATACTTCATGCCGTTCCTCGACGGGTTTTCTTACGCTTCTCCCGATTTCGCGGGCGTGAAAAAGGAATGCGGCGACGGCACGTGCGCCGTGATGCTCGAGCTCGTGCAGGGCGAAAGCGGCGTGAACGCGCTCGACCCCGAGGAAGTCAAAAAGATCGAAAAATTCTGTAAAGAGAAGGACATCCTGCTCGTCGTCGACGAGGTGCAGACGGGCAACGGCAGGACGGGAAGCCTGTACGCATATATGCAGTACGGCATAACGCCCGATATCGTCACGACGGCCAAAGGGCTCGCGGGCGGGCTTCCGCTCGGCGCTACGATGTTCTTTGAAAAGACGAAGAATACGCTCGCGGCGGGCGACCACGGTTCGACGTTCGGCGGTAACCCCGTCGCGTGTGCGGGCGCGGCGAGCATCCTTTCCCGTATCGACAAAGACCTGCTTTTGGAAGTGCAGGGCAAGAGCGCGTACATGAGGACGCACCTCGGCCGCATGCCGAACGTCCTCGGTGTGAGCGGGCTGGGCCTGATGATCGGGCTGGAACTGAAAGATAAAAACGCGCGCGAAGTCGCCGAAAAGTGCCTTGAAAAGGGGCTTATCGTGCTGACGGCGAAAAACAGGCTGCGCCTTCTGCCTCCCCTCACCGTGAGCAAAGGGGAAATGGATGAAGGCCTTAAAATTTTGAACGAGGTGTTGTCCGAATGAAACATTTGCTGAAACTTGCGGATCTCTCATCCGAAGAGATCCTTTCCGTACTCAATCTTGCCGATCAGCTCAAATATGAGAGGAAGAACGGCATAGAGCATCCGTATCTGAAAGGCAAAAAGCTCGGCATGATCTTTGCGAAATCCTCCACGCGCACGCGCGTCAGTTTTGAAGTCGGCATGATCGAACTCGGCGGCAGCGCTCTTTTCCTTTCCGAGCGCGATATCCAGCTCGGCAGGGGCGAACCGATCAAAGATACGGTGCGCGTGCTTTCGCGTTATCTCGACGGCATTATGATCCGCACGTTCAAACAGTCGGACGTCGAGGAACTTGCCGAATACGGCTCGATCCCGATCATCAACGGGCTGACCGATTACTGCCATCCCTGCCAGGTGCTCGCGGATCTTATGACGATCCGCGAATATAAGGGGAGTTTCAAAGGGCTGAAACTTTGCTTTATCGGCGACGGGAACAACATGGCAAACTCGCTCATCGTCGGCGGCATTAAAACGGGAATGGAAGTTGCGGTCGCCTGCCCCGACGGATACCGCCCCGACAAAGAGATCTGTTCCTGGGCGGAAAAGAACGGCAAACTTCTCGTAACGGACGATATTGCCGCAGCGGCGAAGGATGCCGACGCGGTGTATACCGACGTGTGGGCTTCCATGGGCCAGGAAGCGGAAAAGGCCGAAAGGGAAAAAGTGTTCAAAAACTTCTGTGTGAGCAAAGAAGTCATGGCGCTCGCCAAGCCCGACGCGCTCGTCTTGCACTGCCTGCCCGCGCACCGCGGCGAGGAGATCGAAGACGGGGTGTTCGAAGCGCATGCGCAGGAAATATTCGACGAAGCGGAAAACAGGCTGCACGCACAGAAAGCGGTGCTCGTAAAACTGATGAAATAAATTTTTACGGACGGGGTTGCATATGAAGGAAGAAAAAGTATACCTGACCTTGCAGAACGGGCAGGTTTTTGAGGGCAAGCGATTCGGCGCGAAGGGCGACGTGCTCGGCGAGCTCGTGTTCACCACGGGCATGACGGGTTATATCGAGACGCTCACCGACCCGAGTTATTACGGGCAGATCGTCATTCAGACGTTTCCGCTGATCGGCAATTACGGCATGATACTTTCCGACAGGGAGAGCAAAAAACCATATCTTTCCGCATATATCGTGCGGGAATATTGCGAAAAACCGTCCAATTTCCGTTGCGAGGGAACGGTGGAAGAGTATCTGAAAGCGAACAACGTCGTCGGCGTATACGGCGTGGATACGCGCGAACTGACAAAGACCGTCCGCGAAGCGGGCGTTATGAACGCAGTCATTTCGTCCCGTCCCGTTTCGGACGTGGCGGCGATCGGGAAATATATCATACGCGACGCGGTCAAAAACTGCACTTGCCCGAAACGCATCGATTACAGGGCGGATAACGCGAAAAGGAAAGTCGTGCTGTGGGATTTCGGCGCGAAGGAAAACATCGCGCGCGAACTCGTCAAACGCGGCTGCGACGTGATCCGCGTGCCTTCGTGGTATACGGCGGAACAGATCCTCGCGCTGAAAGCGGACGGGCTCATGCTGACCAACGGCCCGGGCGACCCCGCGGAAAACACGGAGGTCATCGCCAATATAGCCAAACTCGCGGGGAAACTTCCTATATTCGGCATCTGCCTCGGGCATCAGCTTTTTGCGCTCGCCATGGGCGGAAAAACCAAGAAAATGAAATACGGACACCGCGGCGCGAATCAGCCGGTGAAGGAACTTGCAACGGGGACGGTATATATTTCCAGCCAGAACCACGGTTACGAAGTCCTTGCCGATTCGATCAAAGACGTGGGGACGCTCAGCTTTATAAACGCCAACGACAACACCTGCGAAGGGGTCGAATACCCGGAACTGAACGCTTTTACGGTACAGTTCCACCCCGAAGCGTGTGCCGGCCCGCTCGATGCGCGCGATCTGTTCGACAGGTTCATGAAGATGATGGACGGAGGAAAGAAGAATGCCTAAGAGAAGCGATATCAAAAAAGTACTCGTCATCGGTTCGGGGCCGATCGTCATCGGACAGGCGGCGGAATTCGACTATGCGGGCGCGCAGGCGTGCCGCGTGCTCAAAGACGCGGGCGTGAACGTCGTCCTTTGCAACTCTAACCCCGCGACCATCATGACGGATAAAGCGCTCGCGGACGAGATCTATCTCGAACCGCTCACGCTCGAATCCATAAAGCGCATCATCAAAAAGGAGCGGCCGGACAGCCTGCTCGCCTCCCTCGGCGGACAGACGGGCCTCACGATCGGATGCCAGCTCGCGAAGGAAGGATTTCTCGATCAATGGGGGGTAAAACTGATCGGCACGAACGTCGACGCGATCGACAGGGCGGAGGACAGGGAACTGTTCAAAGAGACCATGCAGAAGATCGGCCAGCCCGTCGTGCCTTCCGACATCGCCTATACGGTGGAAGAGTGCGTCGCGGTGGCGGACAAGATCGGCTATCCCGTCATCATCCGCCCGGCGTTCACGCTCGGCGGCGCGGGCGGCGGCGTCGCGTACAACGAAGAGGAACTGCGCACCATTTCCCACAACGGGCTGATGCTTTCGCCGATCACGCAGGTACTCGTCGAAAAGTACATTTACGGCTGGAAAGAGATCGAATTCGAAGTCTTGCGCGACAGTCACGGCAACGTGATCACCGTCTGCTCGATGGAAAACTTCGATCCGGTCGGCATCCACACGGGCGACTCCATCGTCGTTGCCCCCGCCCTGACGCTCGCGGACAAAGAATATCAGATGCTCCGCAGCGCCTCCCTTAAAATCATCACCGAACTCGGAATAGAGGGCGGCTGCAACTGCCAGTTCGCGCTCAACCCCGATTCCTTTGAATATTCGGTCATAGAAGTCAACCCGAGGGTCTCGCGCTCTTCCGCGCTCGCTTCGAAAGCGACCGGTTATCCCATCGCGAAAGTCGCGACGAAGATCGCGCTCGGCTACACACTCGACGAGATCAAGAACGACGTCACGGGGAAAACTTTCGCCTGCTTCGAGCCGACGCTCGACTATGTGGTCGTAAAACTTCCGAAATGGCCGTTCGACAAATTTCTGTACGCAAAGCGGGAACTCGGCACGCGCATGAAGGCGACGGGCGAGGTCATGTCCATCGGCACATCGTTTGAAATGGCGATCATGAAGGCGGTGCGCGGCGCGGAGATATCCCTGTCATCCCTCAATCTGGACAAGTATGAAGGCAAGGATCTTCGGGAAGAATTGAAAAAGCTCTCCGACGAGCGCCTCTTCACGGTATTCGCCGCGCTGAAAGCGGGTATTTCCGCGGACGAGATATTCGAAATTACCAAGATCGACCGCTGGTTCATCAACAAACTCGACAATCTCGTTCAATTCGAAAAGCGCCTCGCAAGCGAAAAACTCACCCGCGCCCTGTACGACGAGGGTAAAAAATACGGCTATCCCGATAAAGAACTGGAAAAACTGTCGGGTCAGAAGATCCCTTATCACCGCAAGGCTGTCTATAAGATGGTGGATACATGCGCCGCGGAATTTTCCGCCGAAACGCCGTATTTTTATTCGACATACGACGATTACGCGCACGACGAAGCGGCGCCTTTCATTAAAGAGAGTACGAAAAAGCGCATCATCGTCATCGGTTCGGGGCCTATCCGCATCGGGCAGGGCATAGAGTTCGACTATTCTTCCGTACACTGCGTTTGGACGCTCAAAGAGCTCGGCTACGAAGTCATCATCATCAACAACAACCCCGAAACGGTTTCCACCGACTTCGACACGGCGGACAGGCTGTACTTCGAGCCGCTTACCCCCGAGGACGTGCAGAACGTCATCGACAAGGAAAAACCGTACGGCGTCGTCATCACCTTCGGCGGGCAGACGGCGATCAAACTCTGCAACTATCTGGACAAGAAGGGCGTGCGCATTCTCGGCACGTCTGCCGACAGCGTGGACATGGCGGAGGACAGAGAGCGCTTTGACGAGCTGCTCGAAAGGTTCGGCATCAGCCGCCCGAAGGGCCTGACCGTCATGACGAAGGAAGAGGCTCTTTCGGCGGCGGAAAAGCTGGGCTATCCCGTCCTGCTGCGCCCGTCCTACGTCATCGGCGGGCAGAACATGACGATCGCGTTCACGGAAGAAGATATTTCCCGCTATATGGACGTCATCCTCGCGCAGCATATCGAAAACCCCGTGCTCTGCGACAAGTATCTCATGGGGCAGGAACTGGAAGTGGACGTCATCAGCGACGGCACGGACGTGCTTATCCCCGGCATCATGCAGCACATCGAGCGCGCGGGCGTGCACAGCGGCGACTCCATCGCCGTTTACCCGCCGTATAATCTGAGCGACATCATGCTGGACAAGATCATCGAGTGTTCCACCCAGCTTGCGCTTTCGCTGAAAACAAAGGGGCTCATCAATATTCAGTTCCTCGTCTATCACAACGAACTTTACGTCATCGAGGTCAACCCCCGCGCTTCGCGTACCATCCCTTATATCAGCAAGGTCACGGGCGTGCCGATGGTGGAGCTGGCGACCAAGATCATGGTCGGCGCGAAGCTCAAAAAGCTCGGCTACGGCACGGGGCTGTACAAGAGTTCGCCTTACGTTGCGGTGAAGGTGCCCGTATTCTCCTTTGAAAAACTCAACGACGTCAACTCGCAGCTCGGGCCGGAGATGAAGTCTACGGGCGAAGTGCTCGGCATAGGCAAGACGATCGAAGAAGCGCTTTTCAAAGGACTGGTCTCCGCGGGGTTCAAACTCTGCCACCCGACCAAGCAGAAACATGCGGGCGTTTACTTTACCGTCAACGATCAGGACAAATTCGAAATTCTCGGGCTTGCCAAAAAATTCAGCGACCTCGGGCTTTCGATCTATGCGACCAAAGGGACGGCGGATACCATCCGCACGCTCGGCATAGAAGTCACGACGGTGGACAGGCTGTCCGAAAGCGACGAGATCTTCAAACTCATGGACGGCGAACGCATCGACTATATCGTCTACACCGGCAAGACGGATATGGAGTCCATCAACGACTATATCCGCATGTACCACCACGCGATTTTGCTCGGCATCACGACGCTGACCTCGCTCGACACGGCGAACGCGCTTGCGGATATCATCGCCAGCCGCTTCAACGAGGACAATACCGAACTTGTCGACATCAACAACCTGCGCACGGAAAAGACGAAGCTGTCTTTCCTGAAAATGCAGAGCTGCGGCAACGATTACATTTTCATCGACAATATGGACGGGAAAATCACCTGTCCCGAATCGTTGGCGATCAATTTCGTCGACAGGCATTACGGCATCGGCGGCGACGGGATCACGCTCATCGAAAAATCCGACGTAGCCGACGCGAAGATGCGAATCTTCAACAAGGACGGCAGCGAAGGCGCGATGGCGGGCAACTCGATCCGCTGCGTCGCGAAATATCTCTACGACAACGGCTTCGTCAAGGACAAGACCGTGCGTATCGAGACGCTGAGCGGTGTGAAGGAGATGACGCTCTTCACCTTCAACGGGAAAGTCAGTTCCGTGAGCGTCAATATGGGCAAAGCCGTGCTCGACGGAAAGAAGATCCCGTCCACGCTCGAAGGCGAAACGGTCGTAGGGAGAGAGATCGAAGTCGGAGGGCAGAAATATAACGTTACGCTGGTCAACGTCGGCAACCCGCACTGCGTCGTGTTCTGCGATAAAGTGGACGCCGTAGACGTTGCGAACGTCGGGCCGCTCTTTGAAAACGCGCCGTATTTCCCCGAGAGGATCAATGCCGAATTTGTCCGCGTGGTCAACGATAAAACGCTGAAAATGCGCGTGTGGGAACGCGGCAACGGCGAAACGCTCGCCTGCGGCACGGGCGCCGCGGCGTCCGTCGTGGCGGCGGTCTTGAGCGGGTACTGCCGCAAAGACGAGGATATCACGGTAAAAGTGCGCGGCGGCGACCTCATCGTCCGTTACGATTCGGACGGCACGGTCACCCTTACGGGCAATACCAAACTCGTCTACGAAGGCACGATCGAATTCTGATACAGGTCTGTTTATGCAAGAGGTCTTTTACGAAGAGAGCGTGGATACGCACAATCAATCGTCCGCAAAGAAGAAATTTACGCTGTTCCGGGTCGTTTCGATCATTTCGTTCATCTGCGGCGCGTTTTCCATTGTTTTGTTGCTTACGATGACGGTGCCGGAATCGGGCATCGGAACGCCGCAGATCATCATGATCGTTTTTTTGCTCGTGGTCGCTGCCGGATTTTTTGTTTCCGGCGGGTTGATGGCGAGGAAAAAACACGGGTTTTTCCTGAGCTACGATTACACGTTCGTTTCTGGCGAACTGCGCATATCCAAGATTTTCAACAACAGGCGCAGGAAAAATCTTTACAGGCTCACGACGGACAGGGTGATCAAAGTCGGACGGGTCGGGTCAGATTCCTATGAAAAGGTCAAACGCTCTCCCGACACCAAAGAGGACATCTGTACGCCCAACACGGAGGCGGATGACGACAAGGAATTTTTCTATATCCACGCGCAGACGAACGTGGGCAAAAAGGTCATCGTGCTGGAATGCCGCCCGCAGCTCGTTCTGACGGTCGTTCGCTATATCAACAGGCCGGGGATACTCGAACCGGAATTCAACAAACAGACGATCCGCAAATAAAAGCGGGTCGAGGTAAATAAATGAACGGAAAGCCGCCGTGTCTTTTGAAGCGGCGGCGGTTTTATATGAGATGATCTACCTTGACAACGCCGCAACGACCCGCCCCGACGAGGAGGCGGTCGGGGAAGCGCTTCGCTTCCTGCGGGAAGATTTTTTCAACCCGTCCGCGCTTTATAAAGAGAGTTTTGCCGTACATAAGCGGCTGGACGCGGCGCGGAAAAATATTCTTTCTCACGTCGCCGATCCCGCGCAGTTCGAACTTGTGTTTACCTCGTGCGGGAGCGAGGCGGACAATCAGGCGCTCTTTTCGGGCGCCAGGCGCGGGAATTTCGTCACGACGGAAGGCGAACACGCCGCGATCTATCAGTCTGCGCAGGAACTTTCCCGCAGGGGGATCGACGTGCGCTTTGCAAAGCTCGACCGTTTCGGCAGGGCGGACGAAGCCGATGTTTTGCGCCTCGTCGACGAAAAGACGTCGCTCGTTTCCGTCATTCACGTGAACAACGAAACGGGCGCGGTCAACGACGTCGCGCGCCTCGCCGCAAAAGTCAAAGAAAAGAATCCGCGGGCGCTTTTTCACGCCGACGGCGTGCAGGCTTTCGGGAAAATTCCGTTCCGCCTTACGAAAAACATCGATTTTTATTCGGTGAGCGCGCATAAGATCGGTGGCGTGCGCGGCGCGGGCGCCCTGATCAGGGGCAAAAGCAAAAATTTGTTCCCGCATATTTTCGGGGGCGGCCAGGAAAACGGGCTTCGCAGCGGAACGGAGAATACGTTTGCGATCATGCAGTTCGAAGCCGCCGCAAAAAAGAAATTCGCGGCGCTCGCCGCCGATCTCGAACGCGTCCGCGGATACAACCTTTATTTCAGGGAAAATTTGGATAGAGAACTTTTTGCCGTTATTTCGGCAGAGGACGCGTCTCCTTATATCCTGAGCGTTTCGGCGCGCGGGCTTCGGGGAGAGGTGCTCTTGCACATGCTCGACGACGAAGGCGTTCTCGTCGGCACGGGGTCGGCGTGTTCTTCCAAAAACCGTTACAGCCGCGTCATTCTGGCATGCGGCGCTGACGAAAAGACGGCGGACGGGGTGCTTCGTATCTCTTTTTCGCGCGAAAACACGATTGCGGAGTGCGAAAGGGCCGTCAGGATCATCAATGCGTGTGCAAAAAACCTTGCGGAGAGGACAAAATGAACGGACAACGGGAAAAGGTAGTGATCGTCCGCTACTGTGAAATACATTTGAAAGGCAAGAACCGCGGCTATTTCGAGCAGATCTTTATGAACAACCTCGAAAAGGCGCTTGCGGGCATCCGCCACGAGATCAGGCGGCCCAGCGGACGGTACGTCGTGGAAAATTTCGACGCGGACATGACGGACGAGATCGAGGAGAGGGTGCGCAAAGTGTTCGGCGTGCATACCGTCAGCGTCGGGACGAAAGTCAGGGCGGATATGGACGAGATCTTTGACGAGATCCTGCGCATCGCGCCCGAAAAGGGAACGTTCAAGATCGAGACCAACCGTGCGGACAAACATTTCCCGCTCGACTCCATGCAGGTCAATGCGCAGATCGGAGGCCGCCTGCTGAACGCGAAGCCCGCTTTGAAGGTGGACGTACACGCGCCCGATACCGTTCTGCACGTAGATATCCGCGAGAACGGCACGGCGCTCGTCTTCAAAGGGATCGTAAAAGGGGCGGGCGGCATGCCCGTCGGTACGGCGGGCAAGGGGATGCTTCTGCTGTCGGGAGGTATAGACAGCCCCGTCGCGGGATATATGATCGCCAAGCGGGGCATGACGCTCGAATGCCTGCATTTTCACAGTTATCCTTACACAAACATGCAGGCGAGAGAAAAAGTGGAAGAGCTTGCCCGTATCCTTTCGGGGTACACGGGCGGGTTGAACCTTCATGTCGTGAGCGTGACGCATATTCAGGAAGAGATCCATAAAAAATGCCCCGAAGAGATGATGATCACGCTCCTGCGCCGATTCATGATGCGGATCGCCGAAAGGCTGTGCGAGGCGTCGGGCGCGCAGTGCATCGTCACGGGCGAAAGCCTCGGACAGGTGGCGAGCCAGACGATCGAGGGGATGACTTCTTCGAACGCGGTCGTAAAAAACGTGCCCGTTTTGCGCCCGCTCGTGGGATTCGATAAGACGGAGATCATCGAAAAGGCGAGGGAGATCGGCACGTATGAAACGTCCGTTCTGCCGTACGAGGATTGCTGTACCGTCTTTTTGCCCAAGCATCCGCTGATCAGGCCCGACCTTGCAAAGGTCGAAAAGGCCGAATCCGCGCTCGACGTGGAAGGGCTTTTGGCGGAGGCGCTTTCCGGTGAAGAAATATTGCGATTGTGACCCCGACGCCGCATGGCGCATTGCGCGGCGGCGTCTTTTCGCCGGAAGGAGCGAAACGTTTAGCCGTCGAGCCGGCGATGAATAAAATATGCGTGTTTTCTTAACCATTTTGATTGCTTTCCACATTGTTTTTTTATGCGCCGCGCGCTATAATAAATGCGGAAAAATCTGTTAAGGAGCATATTTATGAAAAGACTGTTGCAGGCGTATCCGCTTTGGATCGCAGACCCGATGTTTTCGATTTGGTCGCCTTCGGACGAGTTGAACGGCGGCGACACCATGTTCTGGACGAGAAAGACCAGAAAGACATTCGGCCTCGTCCGCTGGCACGGCAGGGTGTATTCCTTTATGGGGAAGTTGAGCGGGACGGACGCTTTGATGCAGGAATCGGTTTCCGTTACCGCCTACACGACCGATTATGAGTTTTCCTGCCCCGAATTCAGGCTGAAAGTTTCTTTTGTTTCGCCGCTGACGCCCGACGACCTTGAAATTCTTTCCTGCCCCGTGTGCTATACGCAATACGAAATCATCCCGAAAGACGGAAAGATCGCGGAAGATTTTTCGATTTCCGTCGTTCTGGACGAGGGGTATTGCTATGAAGAAGCGGACACGGTGACGGGCGGCGTCATCCCGATGAACGGATACGAAGCGGCGTATTTCTCGAGGAACCGCAATCTCGTCATGTCCAGTTCCAACGACGGCTATGCGGCCGATTGGGGCGATACTTACATCGCGGGCGAAGTGGCTTGGTTTATCCCCACGTCTTCCCTGAACAAATTTTTGGAAGAAGGCGTGACGGAGTATAAGCATACCGATTTCGAGCGCCATTATATCATGGCGGTAAACAGGTCGGCGAAAGGGTATTTTATGACCGCTTTCGACGACAGGATCTCTATTTTCTATTTCGGAGAATGGCTGAAGGGGTACTTTTTCAAAGACGGCCGCACCGTCCTCGACGCGCTCGATTTCAGCCGCGAAAAACATGACGCGATCCTGAAAAAACTTTGCGATTTCGACAAGCAATTCAAAAAAGATTGCGACCGGATCGGGAAGGGCTATTACCTTCTCGCGTGCGCGGCGTTCAGGCAATCGGTCGGCGCGCATAAACTCGTCGAAAACAAAAAGGGAGAGATTCTTTTCCTGTCCAAGGAATGCAATTCCAACGGCTGCATCGGCACGGCGGACATCACCTATCCTTCCATGCCGCTGTTTTTGCTCTACAACCCCGAACTGGTGAAGGGGATGCTGCGCGGCATTTTCGATTTTGCGAGAATGCCGATCTGGGAATACGATTTTGCGCCGCACGATATCGGCACTTATCCTTACTGCTGCGGGCAGGTGTACGGGCTGGATTGGTCTGAAAACAAGTACAACTGCGGCAATACCGGGGGCAAGGGGAATGCGATGTTCACGCACCCTATGCTCTACCAGCGCCCCGCCGCCTGCAAAGTGTACAACTATGATTATCAGATGCCCGTGGAGGAATGCGGCAACATGATCGTCGCGACCGCCGCGGCATGCGTCGCGAGCGGGGATTTTGCGATAGCCGAGGATAATTTCGATCTGTTGGAAAAATGGGTCGTATACCTTGAAAAATTCGGGCTGAAACCCGAAAACCAGCTTTGCACGGACGATTTCGCGGGGCATCTGGCGAACAACGTCAATCTCGCGATCAAGGCGATCGTCGGCATCGAGAGCTTCGGGCTTCTTTGCGAAAAGATGGATCGCGGCGATGCGGAAAAATATTATGCTTTGGCTGCCGATTATGCGAAGCAACTTCGTGAGATGACCGGCGAAGGCATCATGCCGCTCGCTTACGGGCAAAAAGATACGTATTCCCTTAAATACAATATCTTGTTCGACAAACTGTTCGGGTTCGATCTTTTCGGCGACGAAATGTGCGAAAAGGAAGTCGATTATTATATCGCCAAAAACAACCGCTACGGCGTGCCGCTCGATACGCGCAAGAGTTATACGAAGTCTGACTGGATCCTTTGGTGCGCGGGGCTTACGTCCGACGCAGTAAAGGCGGAAAAACTGTATGCGCCGATCCTGACGTACATGGCGGAGAGCCCGTCCCGCGTCGCGTTCGGCGACTGGTACGATACCGAGACGGGGAAAATAGAGCATTTCTACAACCGTACGGTACAGGGCGGCATCCTCGTGCCTCTGCTGAAAAGATCCGGCATCATGAAAGTGAAATAAATCGGCCCGGTTTTGAGGGCCGTCAAGGAGAACTGTTATGAAAGAGTACTACAAGTATCCCGATACGGTCGGAGCGGAAAAAGCGCGCGCGTATTTTGTCCCGTTTGAAAGGGGGCAGGCGCGCAGCGAGCGCCGCGAGGACAGCAAGTTGTTCCGTTCGCTTTGCGGCACGTGGAAGATCCGCGCGTACGAAAGCATTCTGGACGCGGAAAATTTTTGGGAAGATACGCCCGAAGCGGATATTCCCGTGCCTTCGTGCGTACAGTATTTCGGGTACGATCAGATACAGTACACCAACGACAGGTATCCGTTTATGTACGACCCTCCGCGCGTGCCGCTCAAAAATCCCGCGTTCCATTATCACAGGACATTCGATGCGGAACCCGTCGCCGAAGGCAAACGCGTCTATATCCTGTTCGAAGGCGTGGATTCCTGCTTTTATCTGTACGTCAACGGTAAATTTGTCGGGTTTTCAGAGATCACGCACAAGACGAGCGAATTCGACATCACCGATTTCGTAAAAGAAAAGGAGAACCGGCTGGACGTTCTCGTTTTGAAATGGTGCTTCGGGAGTTATCTGGAAGATCAGGACAAATGGCGCTTTACGGGCATCGTGCGCGAAGCGTACCTTCTTTTCCGCGACAGGGAGCATATTTCCGATTATAAGATCGATACGGAGCTGAAAGGCGGGAAGGCCTTTGTCGATTTCATCAATAAAAGCGACGTTGCCGCCGTCGTCGCGTTCAACGGGCAGGAGGCGTTCGCCGAACCGCGGAAAGGCGTCCGGTTCGAAGTGAACGGGCCGAACCTGTGGAGCGCGGAATCGCCTTATCTGTACCCCATGGAGATCTCCTGCGGAGACGAGGTGATCTTCGAGCGCGTCGGCATCCGTACGAGCGAAGTGAAAAACGGCGTGTTCCGCGTGAACGGAAAGCCGATCAAACTGCGCGGCGTCAACAGGCACGATTTCCACCCCGACAGGGGCGCTGCCGTCACGGAAGAGGATATGCTGCAAGACGTGCGGCTGATGAAAAAGCTGAACGTGAACGCCGTGAGGACGTCGCATTACCCTTCTTCTCCGCTGTTCTACCGCCTTTGCGACGAATACGGCCTGTATGTGATGAGCGAGAGCGACGTGGAAAGCCACGGCGGCTGCCGTTTCGGCGACTTCGGCATGACGTACGAACAGAAAATGGCGATGATGGCCGAAAACGCCGACTTTTGCGGGAGCGTTTGCGAACGGCAGAGGACGAACGTCGAGCAGAACAAAAACCACCCGAGCATCGTGATCTGGTCTTTGGGCAACGAAGCCGGCTGGGGGCGGAATTTTTATGCCGCCGCGGAAACGGTCAGGAATATGGATTCCCGCCCCGTGCATTACGAGGGACTTTGGCTGATCGACAAAAAGCATTACAGCGCGGAAGAATATTACCGCGCACCCGTCGACATGGTGAGCCGCATGTATCCCGAACTCAAGTGGATGCGCGACGAATATCTGTGCGACGCGAAAGAGACGCGTCCGTTGGTTTTGTGCGAGTATGTGCATGCGATGGGCAACGGCCCGGGCGCACTGAAAGAGTATTGGGAACTCATGGAATCGAACGACCGTTTTATGGGCGGTTTCGTCTGGGAGTGGTGCGACCACGGCATCCGTCTCGGGACGAAGGGTTTCCGTTACGGCGGCGATTTCGGCGAGGTCGTGCATGACGGCAATTTCTGCGTGGACGGCATCGTCGCGCCGGACAGGGCGGTCAAACCCGGTTCGCTGCAGATGAAAAAGATCTATCAGCCTGCGGTGTTTACGAAGAGCGGTACGTCGCTTCATATTTTCAACAAATATTACTTTATTTCCCTGAAAGGGACGGTTCATGCAGAATACATCGATCTCGGTAAAACGGTATCGTTCCAAATCGACGTGCCCGCGAGGAGAAAGGCGTCTTTCCCGATCGAGAAAAGCGAAGACGTGCGCGTATCGTTTGTTCCCGACGGATCGGAAGACGCCGTCGCCGAGGAAGGCTTCTATACAAAGAAGTTTATTCCTTTCCGCATTCCCGCCGCCGTGTGCGCGGTCGAAGACGGCGCGCGGTTCATCTCCGTTTCGGAAGGGGAACGCTCTTATAAGATCGATAAAACGAACGGCGAGATCGTGTCCGTCCGCGCGTTCGGAAAAGACTTCGGGGGGATACGCCTGAATCTTTGGCGCGCGCCGACCGACAACGATATGTGCGAAAAGAACGAATGGGCGAAGATCTTCCTCGATAAAGCGGTCTGCGATTTGATTTCCTACAAAATTTCGGGCAATACCGTAAAAGCGTACATAAAAGCGGGCTACTACAATTCGATGAAGCCGTATCTGGAAGCGGAGATCCGCTATACGTTTGTGACGGGCGGCGTAAAGATCGCGATCGATTACATGACGATCGAAGGATATTACCGTTCTTTGCCCCGTATCGGCTGGAAAATGCGCCTGGACAAATCGTTTGCAGATCTTAAATACCTCGCATACGGCCCGGGCGAAAGTTACGAAGATATGCTCGAATACTGCAAAAAGGGCGAATATGCTTCCCGCGTTTCCGACGAGTATTTTCATTTCGTGAAGCCGCAGGAAAGCGGAAGCCATTGCGGGGCGGAATATGCGGAACTGTCCGACGGGCAGGTGACCGTCCGCGCCGAGGGGATGCGCTCTTTTTCGGCGACGGGTTACGACGCGCATACGCTCGCGGCAACGGCGCACGACGACGAACTGCCCGAAAGCGACGCGGTGTATTTCTGTGCGGACTATTTCATGGGCGGACTGGGCACGAACTCCTGCGGGCCTGCCGTTTTACCCGAATACCGTGTTCCCGCGGCAGGGAAAGGAGAGATCCTTTTCGTTTGGGAAAAGAAATAAATAAAAAAAGTTATGAACCGCGCGGGCAGGCATTGACTTGTTCCGCGCGGTGTGTTAAAATAGAGAATGGATGAACGTTTCGGGAGGTTTTTATGGACGGAAAATTGCTGACGGAAAGGTTGCTGGCATACGCGCGGGCGCACCTGCACATGCAAGAGTGCGACGTCGACTATATGCGCAACGTGCTTTTGTCGAGGCTGAAAACAGATTCGCCTTACGACGGGGAGGCGGATGTTTCCGGGATTGCGGAAATGGACGTTCCCGACGCGCTGTTTGCCGAACTCAAAGAATACGCTTTCGAGGCGGGGCTTGCCGACGAAGAGAGCGCCGAGCGCTTCTGCGCGGATATTTTCGGCATCCTGACGCCGCTGCCTTCCGTGATCAACGCGGATTTTGAAAGGATACGCAAAAGCGAAGGGGCGCAGGCCGCATGCGACGATCTGTATGCGCTCTGCGTAAAGAACGGATACATACAAAAGACGGCGATCTCCCGCAATCTCAAGTGGGACTATCAGGACGGGAAAAACCGCCTGGAAATCACGGTCAATCTGTCCAAACCCGAAAAAAGCAATAAAGATATCGCAAAACTGCTCACCGCGCCGCAGGGTAAAAAATATCCGAAATGCCAGCTATGCAAGGAAAACGAGGGCTTCGAGGGCACGGCTTCTCACCCCGCGCGCAGGAATCTGCGCACCGTCAAGGTCACTCTCGGCGGCGAGAAATGGTTCGTGCAGTATTCGCCGTATGCCTATTACGACGAGCATTGCATCGCCATCAACGAGGCGCACGTTCCGATGAACGTGAACGAATCCACGCCCGTAAAACTTCTCGATTTCGTGGACGTGTTCCCCAATTATTTTATCGGGAGCAACGCGTCTTTGCCGATCGTCGGAGGGTCGATCCTCAACCACGAGCATTTTCAGGGCGGCCTGCATCTGATGCCCATGCACGGGGCGGGGTATGCGAAGATGTATCGGAGCGCGGAATATCCGGATCTTACGGTCGGCATCCTCGACTGGTACAACAGCGCGATCCGTTTCGAAGGCAAAGACAGGAAGTCCGTCGAAGGGTTCGCCGCAAAAGCGATCTCCGCGTGGCGCGATTTTTCCTGCCCCGAATGCGATATACTCTGCCGCACGGGGGAAACGCAGCACAACGCGGTATCTCCGATCGCGCGTAAAATCGGGGATACCTATTCCTTCACGATGATCCTCCGCAACAACAGGACGGACGAAAAATATCCCGACGGCATTTTCCACGTGCATCCCGAATATCAGAATATCAAGAGCGAAGGCATCGGCCTGATCGAGGCGATGGGGCTATTCATCCTGCCCGGCAGGCTGAAAAGACAGTTGGAAAGCATCGCGCGCATTCTCTGCGGCAAAGACGCATACGATAAAGATGCGCTTTGCGATAAACAGAACGACCTTTATGTGCATCGCAACATGATCGCGAAACTGACGGCGGAAGGCAAGGCGAAAGACATGGCCGAAGCCAACGCGCGCTGCGAGGAGTATGTGAACCGTGTCTGCGCGCATATCCTGGACAATACCGCCGTGTTCAAGAACGACGGAAACGGCAGAAAAGGGTTCTCTCAATTTATGTCAAAATTATCTCTGGAGGAGATCTGATCATGAAAAACATTTTGGTCACGGGCGGGGCTGGTTATATCGGCAGCCACACTTGCGTGGAACTTGCGAAAGCCGGGTACGGCGTGATCGTCGTAGACAATCTTGTCAACAGCAAATACGAAGCTGTCCGCCGCTTGGAAAAGATCATCGGCAAACCCGTCAAGTTTTATGAAAACGACATACTCGACGCCGCTGCGCTCGATAAAATTTTTACGGAAAACCGGATCGACGCGGTCATCAATTTTGCGGGGCTGAAAGCGGTCGGCGAATCGGTCGAAAAGCCTTTGGAATATTACCACAACAACATCACGGGCATGCTCGTTTTGCTGGAAGTTATGCGCGCGCACGGATGCAAAAACATCGTGTTTTCCTCTTCCGCGACTGTTTACGGCAATCCGCATGCAGTACCGATCAAAGAGGATTTCCCGCTTTCGGCGACGAACCCTTACGGCAGGACGAAACTTTTCATCGAAGATATCCTGCGCGACCTTTATAAAGCGGACAAATCTTTCAATATCGCGATCCTGCGCTATTTCAATCCCGTCGGCGCGCACGAATCCGGCCTGATCGGAGAAGATCCCAACGGAATCCCCAACAATCTCTGTCCGTACATCACGAAAGTCGCCGTGGGTAAACTTGCGAAGGTGCGCGTGTTCGGAAACGATTACCCGACTCCCGACGGCACGGGCGTGCGCGACTATATCCACGTGTGCGACCTCGCAGTCGGCCACGTGCTCGCGCTCAGAAAACTGTTTGAAAATTCTGGCCTTTATACGGTGAACCTCGGCACGGGAATCGGGTACAGCGTGCTCGACGTCATCAAGGCGTTTTCCAAGGCGCTCGGCAAGGAGATCCCTTACGAATTTGCGCCCCGCCGCGCGGGGGATATCCCCGAATGCTATGCCGATCCGTCCCTTGCGGAATCGCTCATCGGGTTCAGAACGACGCGTTCGCTCGACGATATGTGCCGCGACGCGCTCAATTTCCAACTCAAAAACCCGAACGGGTATGAGGAATAAGGGCAAAACAAGCAAATTCGCGCCGCTCCTTTCGGGGCGGCGTTTTGCTATGCCGCAAACGCATTGCACGCGATAAAAAATAAGCATTAGACATTGTTTACGGTCGATGATATAATAATGCCGTAAAAAAGGAGGATGCTTAAATGGATTACAAAGAATTTGAAAAATGTAACGTATTCGGCCTCGGCGACGAAAACACGGCTTTTTCACGGTTTTTTATCGGAAAGTCTTATCTCAATCCGCTCACCGATCCGGCAAAAAGCAAATTATTCTTTGCAAACGTGACTTTCGAACCGGGTTGCCGCAATAACTGGCATATTCATCATGCGGAAGAGGGCGGAGGGCAGATCCTTCTGTGCGTTGCCGGGAGCGGCTGGTATCAGGAAGAGGGCAAAAAGGCGCAGGGCCTTACCCCCGGGAGCGTTGTCGTGATCCCCGCGGGCGTGAAGCATTGGCACGGCGCGAAAAAGGACAGCTGGTTTTCTCACATCGCCGTGGAAGTCCCCGGGGTGAATACCCGCAACGAATGGCTGGAAGCGGTTGCGGACGAACAGTACGATGCGCTTTCGGAGCAATAAGGAGAAACCGCTTATGCAATATGTAAAACTCGGAAACAGCGGGATCGAAGTTTCCCGCCTGTGCCTCGGCTGCATGAGTTTCGGCGATCCCGCAAGCAAGATGCATGTGTGGACTCTCGATCCCGACGAGAGCGAGGCGATCATCAAACACGCGCTCGATCTCGGCATCAATTTTTTCGATACCGCGAATTGCTATTCCGCGGGCACGAGCGAGGAATACCTCGGCAGGGCGATACGCAGGAACGTCGCGCGCGACCGCGTCGTGCTGGCGTCCAAAGTTTACTTTAACGAAGGGCATCTGTCTGCGGATGCGATCTCGCGGGAGATCGACGGCACGCTTAAAAGGCTGGGTACGGATTATCTCGATCTTTATATCATCCACCGCTTCGATTACGGAACGCCCGTCGACGAGACGATGTGCGCGCTCGACAAACTGGTCAGGGAGGGTAAGGTGCGCGCCCTCGGTGCTTCCGCGATGTATGGCTATCAGTTTTACAATATGCAGATCGCCGCGCGCGACAACGGGCTGACTCCCTTCGTGTCCATGCAGAACCATTACAATCCGCTTTACAGGGAGGACGAACGCGAACTGATACCGATCTGCAAACAGATGAACGTAGCGCTGACCCCGTACAGCCCGCTGGCGTCGGGCAGGGTCGCCCGCGCCGATTGGGAATCGGATACTCTGCGCAGCAAAACGGACAAGGTGGCGCAGTCGAAATACGATTCGACGGAAGAATCCGACAAAAAAATCGCCGCCCGCATACGCGAACTCGCGCAAAAGTACGGCACGAGCATGACGGGCATCGCCTTTGCGTGGCATTTCGCAAAGGGCGTCGCGTCGCCGATCGTCGGAGCGACGAAAGCAAAGTATCTCGATGAGGCCGCAGGGGCCTTCGATATTTCCCTGACGGAAGAGGACGTCGCCTATATCGACGAGCTGTATATGCCGCACAAAATCGTAGGGGCGCTGTAAAGAATATGCGGCAAAAAAGCCATCGGAAACCTTTGTGTTTCCGATGGCTTTTCCGGTTTTCGCGATATCGCATCAAAAGCATGGCTTATGAACGATATTTGAGAAAAAAAAGCATGGCTTGTGAAAAAAATACCGGATATAAATTGCAATTTTAACAAAAATGGTTTATAATAATAAAGGTAATTTCGGAAAGATCCGTTCTTTCGGAGGTATTATGGATAAAATAGCTTTGCTTCAATCAAGGCGCGCGCAGGTACTGTCGGCGGGCGGCGAAGTGAGAAAAATGATCGCCGCATTGACCGATGCGGAAAGTTTTGTGGAACTTTCAGGTTTCAGCTTTTCCAAGAACGAGTTTTATGACGAAACCGCGGAAGGGGAAGGCGTCGTTTGCGGGTTTGCCGCGATAGACGGTTATCCCGTCTACATTGCGGCGCAGAACGGTGCGGTTCTCAGCGGCGGCGTCAGCCTGGCGAACTGTAAAAAGATACTCCGCTGTCTCGAACTTGCGGAAAAAAATTCCACGCCCGTCGTATACATTCTCGACAGCTTGGGCGTGCAGGTCGGTGAGGGCGTTGCCGTGCTGGAAGGGTTGGCGTCCGTTCTTTCCAAGGCTTCGCGCCTGCACGGCGTCGTGCCGCAGTTTGCGATCGTCGCGGGGGAGGTGTACGGGCAGAGCGCGCTTTTGGCGGCCGCGGCGGATTTCACGTATTTCCTGAAAGGAAGCGTGCTTGCGGCGAACAGCCCGCTCGTCATTTCCGCAAAGAGCGGCAAAAACCTGCCGAAAGACAAGGTAGGGGGAGCAGCCGCCCTTGACAAATCGGAACTGGTTGCCGAAGAGGCGGAGAACGTATCCGAGATCCGCGCAAAGATTTCAGCGATCCTCGACGTTTTGCCGTTCTGTAACGCGCAGGTGGTGGAAAACGGGGCGGATCTCAATAAAGTTTCCCCCGCGCTCAACGAGAATTGCACCGCAGACGCATTGATCGAAGCGGTGTTCGACGAGGGAACGGCGGTCACGTTCGGAACGAGCGCTCCCGAAGCCGGATGCGTTTTGGGAAGGATCGGCGGGATCTCCGTCGCCGCGGTCGTGTTCGACGCGGAAAACGGCGCGGAACTCGATGAGGTCAGTCTCGTAAAAATTGCTTCGTTCGTCGAATTCGCGGGATATTACGATCTGCCTTTCGTTACGTTCGTCAACACGCTCGGGCTGAAAGCGGATCTGCAGACAAGCAACAGCCTTGCGCTGAAAGCGGCGTTCAAATATATGGAAAAGTTTGAACTCCTCGAAAACGCGAAAATTTCCGTCGTATATAAAAAGGCGGTGGGGCTCGGCTATACGCTCTTTGCCGCCAAGTCGCAGGGGTTTGATTACGTTTATGCGTTTGCGGACGCAAAGATCGCGCTGTTTGACGGCGTACAGGGGGCGGAGATCGAATTCTCGGGCGAAAAAGCCGACAAGGCAAAACTTGCGGCCCGGTATGCGGATGAAAATTCCGATCCGATCCATGCGGCGAAAAACGGCTATGTGGACAATATCATTGAACCGCAGTTCGTGCGCCGTTATCTGATAGCGTCTTTGCAAATGCTGCTCAAGTGAGGATGCCGAATATGTTTCCGATGTTGATGAATTTATTGGCTGAAAGGCCGGAGATTTCCGACGACGGTCAGCCGATCACCTGGCTCGGTATCGGCGAAGGGCTTGTCTATGCTTTGATCGGTTTTATCGTGACTTTTCTCGGCGTCGCGCTGCTGATCTTCTTTGTTTGGGCTTACGGCAGGATCATCAAAGGCGTTACGCCCGGGGTGACCGCATGGAACAAAAAGTATCAGGCGAAAAAAGCCGAGCGTGCAGCCGCGCGCGAAGCCAAACGGGCGGCAAAAAAGGCTGCCAAAGCCGGTATCGTCCGGCAGCCCGCCGCCGAAGAAGCGGAGGATGGCATCCCTGTCGAGATACGGTTGGCGATCGTTGCGGCCGTCGCCGCGTATTACGAAAACGAAAAAACCGATTGCGAATTTAAAGTCAGAAGAATCAGGAGATTATAAGGAGAAATCAATATGCGCAAATTCATTGTTACGATCGAAGGTAAAAGTTACGAAGTCGGCGTAGAAGAGGTCGGTGCAACGGAATCCGTTTCCAAAGTTGCAGCGCCTGTGCCCGCCGTTCAGCCTGCCGCGAAAGCGGCTTCCGCGCCGCAGTCCGAAAACGGCGAAAAATTGCTTTCTCCTTTCCCCGGACTCATTAAAAAATTCCTCGTGGAAGAGGGCGCTTCGGTAAAAAAGGATCAGCCGGTGCTCATCCTCGAAGCGATGAAAATGGACAACGACATCACGTCTCCCTGCGACGGTAAAATTTCGTTCAAGACGGTTGTCGGCAACAATGTGGAAACGAATACAGTGCTCGCCGTGATCGGCTGATAGGTGGCGCACATGCAGTCGAATTTACTCATCAATATAGGGGATATGTTCGTGAACCTATGGGAAGCATCCGGTCTTGCCAACGGCGATTGGCAGAATTACGTGATGATCCTCGTATCGTTCATTTTGATGTATCTCGCAATCGTCAGGAAGTTTGAACCTCTCCTGCTTCTTCCGATCGCGTTCGGCATGTTTCTTATCAACATCCCCGGCGCGCAGGAGGTCTTGTGGATCAAAAACGAGGGGGCGGAAGACGAGCAATGGGGGCTCTTGCGGTACCTGTATATCGGCGTCGACAAGGTCATTTATCCTCCGCTCATCTTTATGGGCATCGGCGCGATGACCGACTTCGGCCCGTTGATCGCAAACCCCAAGAGCATGCTCATCGGCGCTGCGGCGCAGCTCGGCGTGTTCCTCACCTTTATCGGCGCGATCCTGCTCGGCTTTGACGCGGCCGCCGCGGCTTCCATAGGCATCATCGGCGGGGCGGACGGCCCGACGGCGATCTATCTCACGCAAGCGCTTTCCCGTTTTACGAACGAAGATCTGCTTTCGACGATCGCGATCGCGGCATATTCATATATGGCGCTCATTCCGATCATCCAAAAGCCGTTTATGCGGCTGCTGACCACAAAAAAGGAGCGTGCGATCAAAATGAAGCAGCTCCGTGAAGTTACGAAGATCGAAAAGATCTTGTTCCCGCTGCTCGTCACTTTGGTCGTGGGGCTGCTGCTCCCCGATGCGATACCTCTTCTCGGTATGCTCATGCTCGGCAACCTGATGAAAGAGAGCGGCGTAGTGGGAAGGCTGTCGTCGCAGGCGCAGAACGGATTGATGAACACGATCACGATTTTCCTCGGAATCTCCGTGGGGTGCAAGGCGATCGGAACGACTTTCCTGCAAGTGCAGACGCTGTTCATCATAGCGCTCGGCTTGTTCGCGTTTATCGGCGGAACTTGCGGCGGCCTTTTGATGGCGAAACTCATGAATAAGCTGTCGGGCGGGAAGATCAATCCGCTCATCGGTTCTGCGGGCGTTTCGGCCGTGCCGATGGCCGCACGAATATCGGAAGACGTCGGGCGGGAGACAGACCCGAGCAATCACTTGCTGATGCATGCGATGGGCCCGAATGTTGCCGGCGTTATCGGCTCGGCAGTTGCGGCGGGCTTCCTGCTCGCTTGTTTCGGCGGCTGACGCGGCGGAAAAATGCGCCGTTCGGTGCATGATTCCTCGATTTCAGGATATATCAGGAGAATAAAAAATGGCAGATAAAACCGTTAAAAAAGTGCTTATTACGGATACGATATTGCGCGATGCGCACCAGTCGCAGGCTGCAACGCGCATGACGACCGCGGAAATGATACCCGTTCTCGAACAGCTCGACGAAATCGGTTACTATTCGTTGGAAGCGTGGGGCGGCGCGACGTTCGACACCTGCCTGCGTTTCCTCAACGAAGATCCGTGGGAAAGGCTTCGCACTCTCAAAAAATATTTGAAAAAGACGCCGATTCAGATGCTCCTTCGCGGGCAAAATCTCTTGGGATACCGCCACTATTCTGACGATGTGGTCGAAAAATTCGTCGCAAAATCCATCGAAAACGGCGTCAGGGTCGTAAGGGTGTTCGATGCCCTTAACGATCCCCGCAATCTCGAGACATCGATGAAGGCGATCAAAAAATACGGCGGTATTTGTGAAGCTGCGATCAGTTATACGACCAGCCCCGTGCATACCACCGATTATTTCGTAAAACTTGCGAAAGAATTGGAAAGCATGGGGGCGGACAATATCTGTATCAAAGATATGGCAAACCTTTTGCTCCCGTATACGGCTTATGATCTCGTTTCAAAACTGAAAAAATCTTTGAAGCCCGAAACGAAAGTGCATTTGCACACGCACAACACGGCGGGTACGGGCGACATGGTCAATCTGAAAGCGATCGAAGCGGGGTGCGACATCGTCGATACGGCGCTTTCGCCGCTGGGCAACGGCACGAGCCAGCCCGCGACCGAGCCGCTCGTGGCGACGCTCAAAGGCACGCAGTACGATACGGGTATCGATATACAAAAACTTCTTCCGATCGTCAATCATTTCAAAACGGTTGCCGAACGGCTCAAAGCGGACGGATTCCTTTCTCCGAAAGTGCTTTCCATCGACATCAACGCACTCATTTACCAGGTGCCGGGCGGAATGCTTTCCAACCTGATCTCACAGCTGAAACAGCAGAATAAATCGGATAAATTGGGCGAGGTGCTTGCGGAAGTTCCGAACGTCAGAAAGGACTGCGGTTATCCGCCGCTTGTTACGCCTTCCAGCCAGATCGTGGGTACGCAGGCCGTTCTCAACGTGATCAGCGGAGAGCGTTATAAAATGGTCACGAAGGAATTCAAAGGACTTCTTCGCGGTGAGTATGGCAAGTTGCCCGCCGAACCGGATGCCGCCGTCGTCAAAAAATGTATCGGCGACGAAAAGCGCATCACGTACAGGCCGGCTGACGATCTGAAACCTGAATACGACCAGTTCAAGAGCGAAATTACCGACTATATGGAACAGGAAGAGGACGTGCTTTCCTATGCGGTGTTCGGACAGGTCGCGCTCAATTTCTTCAAATGGCGCAAAGCACAGAAGAGCGGCGTCGATGCCGACATGGCGAAAAACCCGAACAAGGTTTATCCTGTATAAAATTTGCAAGCAGACGAAAGCGTCTTTTTAAGGCGCTTTCGTCTTTCATACAGCGGCATAAATTGTGCCGCCGACGCGGTGCGGATCATGAAAGATGTGATTGTGATCGGAGCGGGGGCTTCCGGTTTGATGGCGGCGTATGCCGCCGCGAAAAACGGGAATAAAGTCACCGTCATTGAGAAAAACGAAAAAGCCGGGAAAAAAATTTACATAACGGGGAAGGGGCGGTGTAACATCACGAACGACATCGCTCCCGAAGACTTTTTGCCGAACGTCGTTACGAACCGCAAATTTTTGACCGGATGTATTTATCGTTTTCCGCCGCAGAGACTGATGCGTTTTTTCGAGGACGGAGGTTTGAAGCTGAAAACGGAACGAGGAGGAAGGGTTTTTCCTCTTTCCGATAAGGCGAGCGATGTGACTGCTTGCTTGCTCCGTTATTGCGAAAGTGTCGGCGTTGTCTTTCATTTTAACGAAATAGTTGAAAGAATTGATGTTTCTGACAGTACTCTGTCAGGCATAATCACCGATAAATCGCGATATATGCCCGATGCGGCGCTTGTTTGCACCGGCGGCGTTTCCTATCCGGCCACGGGGAGCACGGGGGACGGCATACGTTTCGCAAAGGAACTCGGATTGAACACGACGGCGCTCAAGCCCGCGCTTTGCGGCATTGTCTGCCGTGCGCCGTGGCTGAAAGAACTGCAGGGGCTTTCTCTGAAAAACGTGCGGGTCAGCGCGTGTAAAGGCGGGCGGTGCGTCTCTTCGTTTTTCGGTGAGATGCTGTTTACGCATTTCGGAATTTCCGGCCCGACCGTTTTGTCTATGTCCAGCGAGATCAACCGGTGCGACGTTGCGGAACTGCTCGTATCGATCGACCTGAAGCCTGCTTTGGACGAACAGACATTAGATAAAAGGGTTTTGCGCGATTTTGAAAAATATTCAAATAAGCAACTGCGCAACGCGCTTGTCGAATTGCTGCCGAAAAAACTGATACTGCCCGTAATTGCGGAAAGCGGTTGCAATGCGGACATGCCGGTGCATTCCGTGACGAGAGCGCAGAGGGAAAAATTGGTTAAAACGCTTAAATGTTTTTCCTTGCGAGCGGTTTCTCTTCGTCCCATCGAAGAGGGTATCGTCACTTCGGGCGGGATAGACGTTTCCGAGATCGATCCCAGGACGATGCGTTGCAGAAAAATAGGCGGCCTGTATTTTTGCGGCGAGGCGCTCGACGTGGATGCGTATACGGGCGGTTTTAATTTGCAGATAGCCTTTTCCACCGGTTTTGCCGCGGGCGAAAGCATCCGTTAAGCGGGTTTGTGCGTAAGACGAAAGCATGCAGCCGCGAAAAGGCGCCGCTGAAAAACAGCGTTACGGTTTTTTATTTTTCATTACGGATTTTTATTTGTTTTACGGAGAATTTTATGAGAGCGATCAGAGGTGCGACAACGGTTTCCTGCGACTGCGCGGAAGAGATCAGAAGTGCGGTCGGGGAACTGCTGTGCAAAATCAAAGAAAAAAATTCGTTATCATATTCTGATATTGTTTGCATTTTATTGTCAAATACGTCAGACATAGTATCATTTTATCCGGCAAAAGCCGCGAGAGAGGCGGGGTTTTCTTCGTGCGCGCTCTATTCCTCCGCAGAGCCTGAAATTGCGGGCGCGCTTCCCCTGTGCATCCGCGTCATGGTGTTTGCCGAAGGCGAAGGCGCGGCGAAACACGTGTATCTTCGCGGCGCGGCGAATCTGCGCAAAGACCTGAAAAAATTTGCGATCGCGCTCGACGGGCCTTCGGGGAGCGGTAAATCCACGGTCGCGAAACGCCTTGCGGAGGAGTTCGACATTTTGTACCTGGATACGGGTGCCATGTACCGTGCGTGCGCGCTCAAAGCCCTGTCGACGGGTTGCGCTTTCGAAGAAAAAGCGCTCGAACCGCTGATCGGCGCGCTCGATCTGCGGATTTTGTATAGGGACGGGCGGCAGCACACCGTATTGGACGGAAGGGACGTTTCGGAAGAGATCCGCCGGCCCGAAGTGTCCATGGCGGCGTCCAAAATTTCCGCTTTCGCGTGCGTGAGGAAGAAGATGGTGGAAATGCAGAGAAAGATCGCCGCCGAACAATCGTGCGTTCTGGACGGCAGGGACATCGGAACGGCGGTTTTGCCCGACGCCGAATTCAAGTTTTTTATCACCGCCGATTCTGCGACGCGTGCAAAAAGGCGCGGCAGGGAACTGGAAGAAAAGGGTTATGCGGTCGACTACGAACGGCTTCGCGAGGAGATCGAAGAGCGCGACCGCAACGATTCGACCCGTAAAATTTCTCCGCTGAGGCGCGCGGACGATGCGGAACTTGTGGACACCTCCGCCATGACGATCGACGAGGTCGTCGCTTATATAAAAAAGAAGATACAGGAAAAGGTATAAGAACGCGATGTATAAGTTTCTGAAAGGTTTGGTCAATTTTTTCAATCAGATCATCCATCCCTATAAACTCATCGGAAAAGAAAAGGTCAAGGACGGCGCGGCCGTGCTCGTCGGCAACCATTACCGCATTTGGGACATCGTGCACATGGCGTGTACCACAAAGGAAAGAGTGCATTTTATAACCAAACAGGAGCTGTACAAAAACAAATTCCTGGCGTATCTTTGCAGGAAGGTGGAAGCGATACCCGTTTCGCGCGACGGCCAGGACGCAAAAGCGATCATGACGGCTTTGCGGTATCTGAAAAAAGGGGAAAAGATCTCCATGTTCCCCGAGGGGACGCGGAACCGGACGGACGCGGAACTTCTGCCGCTGAAGGGCGGCGCGGCGCTCTTTGCCATAAAGGCGAAAGTGCCCGTGTACCCCGTTATGTCGATCGGCAAGACAAAATATTTCCGAAGGACGCCGATCATCGTCGGCGATCCGATCGACCTTTCCGAATTTTACGATAAAAAAATGACCGCGGAAGATTATGCAAGGGCGGAGGAGATCGTGCGCGAGAACATGCTCGGCGTGATGCACGGATATATCAAGGAGAAAGAGGAGAAGAAAGCCGCGAAAAAGCGCGCGAAAGAGGAAAAGCGGGCGGCGAAAAAACGCGGAGGCAAGCGGGGCTGATGCAGGTAAAGATCGCAAAGAGCAGCGGGTTTTGCCGCGGGGTGAAACATGCGGTGGATACCGCGATGTCCATCCCTGCGGAAAACACCTATATACTCGGGGAGCTTATCCACAATCCGATCGTGACGGAACAGGTCGCCGCGCGCGGGATCAGGACGGTCGAGACCGTCGGCGAAGTCCCTTCGGGGGCGACGCTGCTTCTCCGTTCGCACGGGGTCGGGAAGGCGATCTACGAGGAATGCGAACGGCGCGGGATCGAAGTTGTGGACTGTACCTGCGCGTTTGTGAAACGCATTCAGAAAATCGTGGAAGAGCTGTCGGGGACGGACAGGGAGATCGTCATAACGGGCAGCGCGAAACACCCCGAGGTCGTCGGGCTGAACGGCTGGTGCGGGGGGCGGGCCGTCGTGATTGACAGTCCCGATTCGCCGGAAATCGCCGCGCTTTCGGATAAAAACGTCGCCGTTGTAAGCCAAACCACCTTTTCCGAAGAAAAATTTGATAAAATTATTAAAAATATTGAAAAAGTATGCAAAAAAACAGTTGAGATTTTCAAAACAATTTGTTATACTACTAAAGAGCGTCAGAGAGAAGCGGCAAAGCTCGCCGCGGAATGCGACGCGGTCATCGTGCTCGGCGGTGCGAACAGCAGTAACACGCAGAAGCTGTACGAAATCTGCAAGGCCGGGTGCGAGAATGTTTTTCGCTTGACCAGCGCTGAAGAATTTCAGCCGGGCAAAATAAAAAATTTTAAAAATGTAGGTATTGTGAGCGGCGCATCCACACCGCTTACGCAAACTCAGGAGGTTCTTTTTAAGATGGATAACAGCATGGAAGAAAAGGTAACGAACGAAATGGAAGAAGTCGTTGCCCAGATGGATAACGGACAGTCAAAATTAAAGAGGGGGCAGCTTGTTACTGCGATCATATCTTCGGCAACGGACGAAGGCGTGGCTGTGTTGTTACCGTTCTTCAAAAAGGAGATCCTGCTCGAAAAAGATGAGATCGACTGCGAAGAATACAAACAGGAAGATTATGCCGCGAAAGTCGGCGACGAGATCGAAGTGATGGTCGTCAGCGCGGCAAATCCCGTCAAACTTTCTCAGAAAGTCATCAAACAGCTCAAAGAAGAAGAAGGCAAGATCGCGGCGATCGAAGCGGGCGAAGAATTCGACGTTACCTGCACGGGTTTCAACAAGGGCGGACTTACGGCGTCTATGGGCACCTATTCCGTGTTTGTCCCCGCAAAAGAGATCAGGATGGGCTACGTTAAAGAGCTGGACAAATACGTCGGCAAAAAACTCCGCCTGAAAGCGCTCGAGATCAAAAAATCCGACCGCAAAAAAGAGATCATCGCGTCCCAGCGCGTGATCCTGGAAGAAGAGAGGGCCGCCCGTGAAGCCGCGAAAGCGGAGCGCGAAGCCGAATTCTTTGCGAACATCCATGTCGGCGACGTCGTGGAAGGCAAAGTCGAGCGCGTGACCAATTTCGGCGCTTTCGTCTCCGTCAACGGGTTTGACTGCCTCGCGCACATTTCCGATCTGTCCTGGTCGGGCGTCAAAAACGTGACCGACGTTTTGGAGATCGGCAAAAAATACGAGTTCAAAGTCCTCAAGATCGACGAGGAGAATAAAAAAGTTTCGATCGGCTATAAGCAGCTCCAGCCCCAGCCTTGGGATCTGGTTGCGGAAAAGTATGCCGAGGGCGACGTGGTACACGGCAAAGTCGTGCGCATCGTTCCTTTCGGGGCGTTCGTCGAAGTGGAGAACGGCGTGGACGGGCTCGTCCATGTTTCGCAGATCTCTCACGAATGGCTTGAAAATCCGACTTCCGTTCTCAACATCGGTGAGGAGATCGACGCGAAGATCCTCGTGCTCGATCCCGCGAACAAGAAGATGACCCTTTCGATCAAGGCGCTTCTGCCCGAACCCGAAGTCACGAAGGTTCGCCCGAGGAGGGATGAAGAAAAGGGAGACAAACCGAGGAACAAAAAATCCCGTCAGCCCAGAGAGAACAGGGAAGAGGGTGAATTCAGAGAATGGTCGGAAGGCGGTATCGGCGGAGCGTCCATTGCTGAAATGTTGCAGAACAAAAACGATAACTAAAAATCAAAGCCCCGCCGTAAGGTGGGGCTTTTTTATAAAGAGAGGTGTTAATATGGCTAAACAAGGAAATATTCAGATCTCCAGCGAAAACATGATGCCGATCATAAAAAAGTGGCTTTATTCGGACAAAGACATCTTTTTGAGGGAGATCGTGGCGAACGGCGTAGACGCCATTACCAAATTTAAAAAACTCGTCGAGATGGGCGAAGCGTCGGAAGATGAGGGCGGCAAAGACTATTGCCTGAAAATCTCCGTCGACAAAGACGCAAAGACGCTGACCGTTGAGGACAATGGCATCGGCATGACCGAAGACGAGGTGGAAAAGTACATCACGCAGATCGCTTTTTCGGGCGCGGCGGACTTTCTTGCCAAGTATGAAAAAGCGGGCGGAGACGGGATCATCGGGCATTTCGGGCTGGGTTTTTATTCCGCGTACATGGTTTCGGAAAACATCGAAATTTTCACAAAATCGTACCGTGCGGACGCGAAGGGCGTGCATTGGGAATCCGACGGGGAAAGCACGTATACGATCGAAGAGTGCGACAAAGCAAACCGCGGCACAAAGATCGTGATGCACATTGCCAAGGAGGAAAAAGAATTCCTCGACGAAGGGCGCATCCGCGGCCTTATCGAAAAATATTGCTCGTTCATGCCTTACGATATTTACTATAATTTCACGGGAAAGGACGACAAGCCGCTCAACGACACGCATCCGCTGTATCTGAAAAACCCCAAAGACTGCACCGAAGAGGAATACAAGGAATTTTACCGCAAAACATTCCATGACTATCACGATCCTCTCTTCTGGATCCATCTGAACATGGAATATCCTTTCCGTCTGAAAGGCATCCTGTATTTCCCGAAGGTAAAGAGCAAAGTCGAACTTGAACGCGGCAAAGTCAAACTCTACTGCAATCAGGTTTACATTGCCGACAACATCAAGGAAGTCATTCCCGAATTCCTGACCCTTCTGAACGGAGTTATCGACTGCCCGGACATCCCGCTGAACGTATCGCGCAGTTTTTTGCAGAACGACAGGCAGGTGCAGAAAATTTCCAAACACATCACCAAAAAGGTGGCAGACAAACTGACGGGGCTTTTCAAGACCGACCGCGAAAAATATCGGCAGTGCTGGAACGACATTTCCGTGTTCGTCAAACTCGGCTGCATCAAGGACGAGGATTTCTATTCCAAAGTCAAAGATATCATCATCTATAAAGATCTGAACGGCGAATACAAAAATCTCGACGAATTTTCGGGCGTTAAGGAAGAAGAGAAAAAGCCCGAAGACGCGGAGGCGAAGCCGGAGGAAAAGAAAGACGGGGAAAAACAGCCGACAACGATTTATTACGTTTCCGACGAAGTAAGCCAGGCGCAGTATATCGACATGTTCAAAAACGCGGGGCTCAACGCAATTGTGTGCGACACGTTCATCGATACGCATTTCGTGAGCTATCTCGAATACAAAGAACCGACGAAATTCCGCTTCATGCGTATCGACGCCGATGTGGACGCGGCGCTCAAGAACGCGGAAGGGGGCAGCGACGAAGAGAACAAAGCGCTTGCCGATGCGTTCAAGGCCGCGCTGAAAAACACGCAGATCGCCGTCAAAGCGGAAAAGCTGAAAGACGAGAGCGTGCCCGCGATCATCAACGTTTCGGAATTTTCGAGGAGATTCGGCGAAATGAACGCGTTTTACGGCATTGCGGGCGCGGACGAGGACAGGGACATGACTTTGATCGTCAACACCGCAAATCCCGTTATAAGCGCGTTTACGGGGCTTGACGAGGATAAGAAGAAATTTGTCGCGAACCAGGTCTATTATATGGCGCGCCTTTCGTATAAAAAACTGTCTCCCGAAGAGATGAAAGAGTTCTCCGCAAACAACGGCGAATTGCTTAAAAATTATATCGGCAAATAAATTTTTGATGCGGCGGCGCGGCGACGCGCCGCCGCATTCTTTATTTAAGAACGCGGCGCAGGCGGGTATCCTCGTAAAAATTCGCGTGCGCGGGGTTGCCCTCGGCACGGTATACGGACAAATCGTTCAGAGCGTATACGCTCGACCAAACGGTGTCGAAATTTTCATCCCTCGCATAATCGCACATGAAACCGAATTTTCCCGCGAGCATAGCCTGCGAGAAGGCGACAGGATCGCCGCTCCTTTGCGGCAGTATGTTTTTGCATGTTTGCTGCCTGTTTCGGGAGCGGTGCGGCCCTTCGGCAAGCGGGGTGAAGTCTTTCATTTCGTCCGCTTTTTTTGAGGGCGCGCCCGAGTTTCGCCCCGATCTGCCCGGGCGTTCCTGTCAATGTGGCGCGGTACATTTTATCTCCTTTTTGTAAAGCGTAACAGAATAAAAAATTTATGTCAATCGGTTCGTGACGGCTTTTTTCGAAATTGGGCGTGCATATTTTCGCGATTCGATTGCATAAATGTATAAAATAGTGTATAATGGACGTATGAAAGTCGGAGTATTCTGTAACAGCCAGACAAAAAAATATCAGCCTATCCGGGACGGATTGCTGAAAACTTTCAAAGCCCGCGGCATTGCTTTCGAAACGTATTTTGCGCCCGAGGAGATCGCCTCGCCCGACGTTCTGATCGTTCTCGGCGGCGACGGCACGATTTTGAAAGCCGCGATCGAAGCGGGAAAGCGGGGTATCGACCTTTTGGGCATCAATTCCGGGAATTTGGGCTTTTTGACCGAATTCGAGGGTGAGCAGATCGAAAAGGCGGTCGATCTGATCGCCGGCAAATACGAGGCGGAAGAGCGGAGCGTGCTCTGCGTGCGTGCGGGGGGCAAAGAGTTTTTCGCGCTCAATGAAGCGGTCTTTCAGCGCCGTTACCGTGAAGGCGCGGACGATAACGTCGTGGAGATATCCGCGTTTATCGACGGCAAAAAGGTGGACGCGTTTGTCGGCGACGGCATTATCGTGAGCACGCCGACGGGTTCCACCGCGTATTCGCTTTCGGCGGGCGGGCCGATTTTGACGCCCGATATCCGCGCCTTTATCCTGACGCCGATCTGCGCGCATTCCCTGCACAACAGGCCGATCGTCTATTCGGACGAGAGTGTGATGAGGGTCGATCTTTCCGAAGCGAAAAACGAAGTTTCTCTTTTTTGTGACGGGAGATTCTGCGGCGCGTTCGGCGAGGAGGATCTTGTCAGCGTAAAGCGTGCGGATTTTTCGGTGCGCTTCATCAAGAGTAAAGACAATAACTTTTTTGACAAACTTCTGTTCAAGCTCAACAAATGGAGCGTCGAAAGGGGGAACGCGTTATGATGCGAAGCGGCAGGCATGCGGCGATTCTGGAGATCATTTCAAAAAAAGAAATCGAAACGCAGGAAGAACTCTGCGACGAACTCAACAAACTCAATTACAGCGTGACGCAGGCGACCGTATCGAGGGATATCAAAGAACTTCGGCTTTTTAAAGTCGCGGGCGTGGAAAAAAAGTATAAATACGCCTATATTGACGAGGGCAATAATCGCATATCGCCCAAGATGCACAATCTTTTCCGCGAATGCGTACTCTCGATCAGGAGCGCGCTCAATCAGGTCGTTGTCAAAACTTTGCGCGGGAACGGCAGCAATGCGGGCATGATCGTGGACAAGCTGAATTTCCCCGAGATCGTCGGCTCGATCGCGGGGGACGATACCCTTCTCATCGTCGCCGAAAGCGAGGATAAGGCCCGGATCGTTGTGGAGAAACTCAACGAATTTTTGAAATAATGCCATGCTTGAAAGACTAACGATAAAAAATGTCGCGCTTATCGGGCGCGCCGAACTCGAGTTCGGCGAGGGGCTCAACGTCCTTTCGGGGGAAACGGGCTCGGGTAAATCCGTTATATTGGACAGCATCAATTTTGTTTTGGGCGCCAAGGCGGATAAAAGCATGATCCGTTACGGAGAGACGGAGTGCTCCGTCACCGCTGTATTCCGCCCGCAGGAAGGGAGCGCCGTATTGCGGGTTCTGGAAGAGTTGGATATAGAGGCGGACGATGAACTCGTCGTTTCGCGCAGATACTGCCTTGACGGGAAGGGCGGCATCAAGGTCAACGGCTGTCCCGTCAATGCGACCATGCTCAGAAAAATCACGTCAAGGCTGGTGGATGTACACGGGCAGAGCGAGCATTTTTATCTGTTGAGCGCCGCGCATCAGTTGGAGACGATAGACCGCTTTGCGGGAGAGCCCGCCGAAAAAGAGAAAGCGGGGCTGAAGATCATGGCCGAGCGGAGAAGAGATCTGACGGGCAGGATAAAAGCGCTCGGCGGGGACGAAGCGGAGCGCGGCAGGCGGTTGGATATTCTCAGCTATCAGCTGAACGAGATCGAAAAGGCCGACCTTAAAGAAGGCGAAGAGGAAGAACTCCTGGCTAAACGGTTGATTTTGTCCAATGCCGAAAAGATCATACAGGGGCTTTCCGAGGCGGCCGAGTTTTTAGGCGGCGACGGTGCGGCCGTGGACGCGCTCGGCGGAGGCCGCAGGGTGCTGAACGAGCTTTCACGTTACGGAGACGAATACGCGGCGCTTGCCGAAAGGCTGGAAAGCGTGCTTCTGGAAGCGGAAGACATTTCAGAAACCGTCCGTTCCATGGCGGAGGACTTTTCCTACGACGAGAGGGAAGCGGAGGAGGTGGAAAACCGTCTCGATCATATCCGATCCCTGAAAAAGAAATACGGGAACACCGTAGAGGAAATTTTTGCGTACCGCGACAAGATCGCGGAAGAGGCGGAACTCCTCGCGCATTGCGACGAAGAGTTCGCAAAACTTTCGTCCGCACTCGATAAGAATGCGAAAGAGATATTTGAATCGTGTCAAAGGCTGACTGCGCTTCGTAAAACCGCGGCGGAAGCATTCTGCGGCAAAGTCGAAAACGAACTCAAAACGCTCAACATCAAAAACGCGCGCTTTTGCGCGGAGTTTACCGAATATTCGCGCGAAGCGGCGGAAAAAGCGGGTGAAAACGGCGCGGACAGCGTTACGCTCATGTTTTCGGCCAACGCGGGAGAACCGCTCAAACCGCTGGATAAGGTCATCAGCGGCGGCGAAATGAGCAGGCTCATGCTGGCGATCAAAACGCAGATGTCGGGGCTGAACGAAATTTCGACCTATATATTCGATGAGATCGATGCGGGCATCAGCGGCAACACGGCCAAGGTCGTCGCCGAAAAATTTGCCGACATTGCAAAAGAAAAGCAGATCATTGCCGTATCGCACCTGGCGCAGATCGTTGCGATGGCGGATGCGGATTTCCTGATTTCCAAACGCGAAACGCCCGAGGGGAAGACGCTCACCGATATCGTGCGGCTCACCTCCGACAGGCGCAGGGACGAACTGATCAGGCTTCTGGGAGGTACGGCGGGGAGCGAAGCGGCCGCCAAACTTGCGGAAGAACTGTTCGCCGCGGCTCAAAATTATAAACAGAAGCGTAAATCGTCGCATTAAACTGAAAGCGCCGCTGTTAAGCGGCGCTTTTTTCCGTATTTAGGCGTTGTGCGGCGGAGACGGCATTCCGCTATTCGACGGATGTTTGCGAACAAATAAATGCGGTCATTCGCCGATCATATTGCCGATCGCCGTGCCGTAACCGCGCGTCGGGTCGTTGATGAAGACGTGCGTCACGGCTCCGATCAGTTTACCGTTCTGCACGATCGGGCTGCCGCTCATTCCCTGCACGATGCCTCCCGTTTCGTTCAGCAGCTCTTTGTCGGTCACTTTGATGACGAAATTTTTGTTTTGCTTGTTTGTTTTGTCCACTTTGATGATGCTGATGGTATACTCCTTGGGAGAGGCCCCGTCTACCGTCGAATAGACCGTCGCGCGTCCTGGCGTCGCGTCGCTGCCCAAGGCGATCGGCTTTAGTGCGGAGAGATCGTAATCTTTTTCCATCGCGCCGAAAATTCCCGTTGCGCAGTTTTTGTCCGCGGTAGCGATCTTTTTATCGTTGATGAACAGGCCTTTCAATTCGCCCGCGCGGCCGCGCTCGCCTTTCACGACGTTAACGATGCTGCATGCGTAAATGTTTCCGCCGCAAACTTCCAAGCATCCGCCGTCGGCTGACATGACCGCATGCCCGAGCGAACCGAACCGCAGGTCTTTTCTGATAAAGGTCACGGTTCCGATGCCGGAGACGCTGTCTCGTATCAGCACGCCCAGTTTATACCTTCCGCTTGCCATGTCTTTTACAGGCGCGATTTCTTTTTTCAGATTTTCCGAACCGCGTTCAATAGTCAAAGAGGAGCTTTTTCCGCCGCATGAAGAAAGCGCGGCGTCGATGTCTGCCGCGGTTTCTATTCTGATTCCGCCGAGGCTCACGATCACGTCTCCGACTTCCAGCCCCGCATCTTTGGCGGGGTTTTGGACGCCGTTTTCCGTCAGTACTTCGCAAATCCCGACGATCTGCGCGCCTCCGATGCCGAGCGTAAAGCCGGCGGGCATCCCGCCGAGATAAACCTCGTCGGTTTCGGCGGCCGCGTTCAGCGGGAGAAGAAGAAAGGCGCATACCGCCGCCAGTACGGCGAGAATTGTCGTTATTTTGTTTTTCAGCTTTTGCATTTGCCACCCCCGATTTTGCACAGCAAAAAAATCAACCTGTTTTTACTTTGCGTAAGTCGCGGCGGAGATATACGGGGAATTTTTAATTTTGTGGAAAAATTCATATTCGGCTTTCATTTACATCCGTAATGTGGTATAATAATAAAGAGGAGGCGCGGCGTTTTTTTCCGCGCAGGCAGGATTATGAGGATTTTTTTGATCGTGATCGACAGTTTCGGGATCGGGGAGATGCCCGATGCGGAACAATACGGGGATGCGGGATCGGATACTTACGGGCACGTTTACGAGCAGACGGGGGTTCGGCTTACCAATCTCGTTGCGCTGGGATTAAATAATATCCAAGGCGTAAACGGAAGGCGCCTTGCAAACGGCAGCGTTTTGTGCGGCGTTGAGAAGCCGAAGGGCGCTTTTGCCCGCCTTTCCGAAAAAACCGCGGCGAAAGATACGACGGCGGGGCATTACGAGATCGCAGGGCTTATCATGGACAAGCCGTACAGGATCTACAAGAAATTTCCTGCCGACGTCGTCGCCGATCTGGAAAAGGAAACGGGATTCAGCTTTTTAGGCAATGAAGCGGCTTCCGGCACGGAGATCATTCAGCGGCTCGGGGAAGAACATTTGCGCACGGGCAAACCGATTTTGTATACTTCGCAGGATTCGGTCATGCAGATAGCGGCGGACACGTCCGTCGTTCCGCTCGAAAAGCTCTATGAAATTTGTGAAAAAGCGCGCGCTCTCATGGTCGGCGAACGTGCCGTCGGGCGCATCATCGCGCGGCCTTTCATACACCGCGGCGGAAAATTTACGCGTACCGAGGACAGAAAGGATTACGCGCTCGAACCTCCCGGAAAAACATTGCTCGATCGATTGTTTGAGAAGGGCGTGAAGGTGACTTCCGTAGGCAAGATCAAAGATATTTTCTGCGGCAGAGGGATTGCGGAAAGCATACACACGGGCAACAACGCCGAAGGGATCTCGGCCGTAAAAAAATTGGTCGCGGAAGCGGGAGAAGGTTTTGTTTTCGTCAATCTCGTGGACACGGATATGCTGTACGGCCACAGGAACGATGTGCAAGGGTATGCCGCGGCGCTGAAATATTTCGACGATGCACTCCCGGAGATTATGCGCGGTCTGCATGGCGATGACTTGCTGATCGTTACAGCGGATCACGGGTGCGACCCGTCCACGCCGTCGACGGACCATTCCCGGGAATATGTGCCGCTTTTGATATACGGCGAAAAAGTCCGTCCGATCGATCTGGGTACGATCTGCGGGTTCGATTGCATTGCAAACTTTGTATCGGCCGCTTTCCTCGGGGGTAAAGACGAGGCGATATACAATAAGATCATGGAGGGAAATGTTTGATGAACAGGAAGGAACTTGCGGCGCATATCGCCGCACAGCTTAAGGAAAGGGGCGTTTCCGCTTTTGCCGCGGCGGTCGTATTGGGCAGCGGCTGGGACGGCGTCGTTTCGTTTTTGGAAGATAAAACCGTGATCCCGTATGCGGAATTGGATGGCATGCCGAAGTGCGGCGTAAAAGGGCACGCGGGAAATTTCGTATTCGGAAGGATCGGCAATAAAAACGTCGTTGTTTTACAGGGGCGTTTTCATATGTACGAAGGGCGGAGCGCCGGCGAGGCCGTACTGCCGATCGAGATCGTTCGTGCGCTCGGGGTCGATAATCTGATCCTTACCAATGCGGCGGGCGCGGTCAACGAGGAGTACCGCCCGGGCGATATCATGCTTTTGCGCGACCATATCAATCTCACGGGAAGAAATCCGTTGGAGGGTGTCGGGGCGGAACCTGATTTTCCCGTGTTTATCGACATGAGCGGCGCTTACGATGAGGATTTTCGAAGGGAATTAAAAATGCTTTCGGAAAAAGCAGGACTGTGCGCGCATGAAGGCGTTTACGCGCAGCTGCTCGGGCCGTCTTACGAAACGCCGGCGGAAATCGTTATGCTTCGTCGGATCGGTGCGGACGCCGTAGGTATGAGCACGGCGGTCGAGGCAATTTATGCGCGCTATTTAAAAATGCGCGTCGCCGCGATCTCGTGCATCAGCAATATGGCAGCGGGAATCCATTCCGCTTCGCTCGCGCATGAAGAAGTGTTGGAAGTTCTTCAAAAGAACAGAGACAAACTCTCCGTTCTGCTCCGAGATTTTATCGAACGCATCTAGCCAAATTCAAATATAAAAAACCTTGAAAAGAACTCTGTAAAAGTGCGGAGTTCTTTTTTTGTAGTTGCATAAATTTTTTTTGATTTACAGACAATAATGGAAAAGCGGAGGTTTTTCATTATGAAAAAATTCACCTTGTCCGTCGCGCTGTGCCTGATCGCGGCAGTTTCTGCGTTTGCGCCGTCCGCGGTTTCCGTTTCGGCGCAGGTATCGGGCAGTTATAAATCAGCGTACTCGGCGGATTTTTACAGCGGAACGGTGATCAAGGCGGAAAACGAGACCCGACATCATCCGATCGCGAGCATGTGCAAGATCATGACGCTTTTGCTTTGCTTTGAGGAAGAGGACAGAGGAGAGCTTTCGGCGGACGAAAAGATCAGCGTCAGCGAAAATGCGAGCGGCATGGGCGGTTCGCAGGTCTTTTTGGAAGCGGGCGCGGAGTATCCTGCGGGGGATCTCATCAAAAGCATCTGCATCGCGTCGGCAAACGACTCGTGCGTTGCGATGGCGGAGCGCATTGCGGGGAGCGAGGAAGAGTTCGTCGGCAGAATGAACGAACGGGCAAAAAAGCTCGGGATGGACGACACCGTATTCGTGAACTGCACGGGCCTGCCCGCCGCGGGTCAGTATTCCTGCGCAAAGGACGTAGCGAAAATGTTGTGCGAATTGATGAAGCATGAAGCGTATTTCGGCTATAGCAAGATCTGGACGGATAAGATCAGCCACCCGAAGGGGAGAGAAACCGAAATGGCGAATACGAATAAAATGATTCGATCTTACAGCGGCTGCGATGCAGGTAAAACGGGCTTTACCGACGAGGCGGGGTTTTGCCTTGCCGCATCGGCGATGCGCGGCAATATGCGCGTCGTATCCGTCGTGATCGGCGCGGACAGCAGTAAGACGCGCTTCGAAAAGACGAAAGAGGCATTCGATTATGCTTTTGCAAATTATTCGAACAAAGTCATTTTGGATGAAAATACGCCGCTGGACGAGAGGTGTCCGTTGACGGGCGGCAAAAAAGATGAGATTTGCGTACGTCCGGAACGTTCGTCGTATGTGTTTTGCGCAAAAGGTGACAAAGACGAGATATTTTACGAGATCCGTTTTGAAAGCGTAAAGGCGCCCGTGTCGGAACGGCAGGTCGTGGGGCAGATCGTCGTGTATAAAAACAATGTTGAAGCGGATAGGCTGAATCTGATCGCAAACGAATCTGTCGGTAAATTATCCTATTTCGATTCGCTGAAATCGATAGCAGACCGCTGGTTGATCTGATTTTGCGCAGTATTATGCGTGACATAAAAAAGAAAAATGTCTTTATTTGTTGTAACGTCGGTCGTCCTGTTTGTTTTGCTGTTTCCGATTTTTGTAAACGTTTATTTGTATGCGGACAGTGACGGCGGCAAAGTCGGGTTCGCCGTCTATCTGTTCGGCGTCGCCAAAGTTTTCGGCGGTTACGCTGCGCCTTATTCCGGAGGGATCGCTTTTCACGTTTCAAAGGGAACGGCGCTGTTATTGCCGTATAAAGAAATTTTGAATGCCCGTAAAAAATTTGAGATAACGAAAGGGTTTATCGTCAGTTCGTACAGGCAAGTCGTTGAAATCGGAGGGCGAAAGGGCGAAGCGGCCGCGATGTCGTCCGCCATGGTGCTGCGCAAACTTACCGATCTCGTATTCTTTTTTTTGCGGCGAAAACTCGACGTTCGGCTGGAGGGGGATATTTTGGTCGATATGACGAGGTGCGGGGCCCGCGTCTCCGTCGGCGCGGTCGTGTTGTTCAATTTGCTGATCGTTCTGATCGCGGGGATAAAATTATTGTTGGAGAGGTTGTTTGAAAATGTGCGTAGAAGAAAAAAGCAAAAGAGTCAGTGAGCTCGTGCGGAGTTCGATAAAAGATCTCGCTTCGTTGGTGGACGTGAATACGGTCATCGGGAAGCCGATCGTCACGTCGTCGGGCTGCCGTCTGATTCCCGTCACGAAGGTTACGTTCGGGTATCTTACCGGGGGCGGGGAATACGGCGAAACAAAGGTCATTAAGGAAAGCGAAACCGCGCCTTTTGCGGGCGGAAACGGCGCGGTCGTGTCTCTGAAGCCGTCGGGCTTTATTTTTGACGACGGAAAAACTTGCACCTTCATCCATGCGGGAGACGATCCTTTGGATAAGCTGATCGACAAGGCGTCCGAACTGATGGGGAAATTTGCGGACGGAAATGCTTAAACGGACGGTTCTCGCGTTGCTGTCGGCGCTCGCGTTTTGCGGCGCGCCGTTGTTCATGCCGCAGGATGTTGCCGCGCAGGAAGTTTCGGAAAACATCGGCGGTTCGGGAGCGGAACTTGTGGCTGAGGTGAATTCCGGGCGCGTCTTATACGAGTATAATGCGGACGACCGCTTGCCGATGGCGAGCACGACAAAAATTCTGACGGCGCTCATCGTCATAGAGGATTGCGACCCGGACGCCGTCGTCACCGTTCCTCCCGAGTGCGTCGGCGTGGAAGGTTCGAGCGTGTACCTTACGGCCGGCGAAAAAATCAAGGTGAAAGACCTCCTTTACGGGCTGATGCTCCGTTCCGGAAACGATTGTGCGGAAACGCTTGCCGTGTATCACAGCGGTACGGTCGACAGGTTCGCCGTATGCATGAACGAGCGCGCTTCCGCATTGGGCGCGACGGGGAGCCGTTTCAAAAATCCGCACGGGCTTCCCGATCCCGAACATTATACGACGGCGCGCGATCTTGCCGTGATCGCCTGCGCCGCCATGAAAAACGAGACTTTCAAAGAGATCGTTTCCGCGCGTTCCGCCGTCGTCCCGGACGGCGGGTGCGGCTATGCGAGAGAGCTTGTCAATAAAAACAAGATGCTGTATCGGTACGAAGGGGCGAACGGGATAAAAACCGGCTACACGAAAGCGGCGGGCAGATGCCTGGTCGCCGCCGCCGAGCGGGAGGGGATGCAATTGGTTTCGGTCGTTTTGAATTGCCCGGACATGTACGAAAGGAGCGGCGCGCTGCTGGATGCGGCGTTCGGCGCGTATTCGTATAAAAGGGTATTCGATTCTTCCGCATACAAGATTACTGCCGATACGGAAGTCGGCGGAAAAACTTGCGCGGGCGCATGCGCCGAAGATTTCAGTTATCCTTTGGCCGACGGAGAAGATAAAGACGTCCGCATCGTAGCCGAGTGCCGGGCTCCTCTCGTTTTGCCGGTGGAAAGCGGCGATGAGTTGGGGATTTTGCGCATTTATCTTAAAAAACAGTTGCTTTTTTCGCAGAAAATATATAGTATAGAAAGCGTAAAAAAGAGTTGGGCTGATATTCTCGGTGAACTTTCGAGAAATTTTACCCGCCAAGAGGATTTATGCGGATCAATAAATATCTCGCCGAATGCGGCGTGGCGAGCAGGCGTGCCTGCGATAAACTGATCGAAGAGGGAAAGGTGTGCGTGAACGGCAGAACCTGTTCGCTCGGGCAGGACGTGGACGAGAAGAGCGACGTCGTTACGGTCGAAGGGCGCAAAGTCGCCCTTCCCGCCGTACATAAATATTACATGATGAACAAACCGAAAGGCTACGTCTGCACGGTCAGCGACGACCGAGGCAGAAAGACGGTCATGGATCTTCTGCCTCAAAACGCGGGCAGGGTCTATCCCGTAGGACGGTTGGATTACGACAGCGAGGGGATGCTCCTGTTTACCGACGACGGCGAACTCGCGTTCCGGCTGACGCATCCGAAAAACGAGATAACGAAAACATACCTCGTGCGCATCGAAGGGGAGGTGTCCGAGCAGCTTCTGAACAAACTGCGCGCGGGTGTCGAACTGGACGGCAAAATGACGAGCAAAAGCAAGATAAGGATCGTCGAGACAGATAAAAAATACACAAAATTGCACGTAACGATCGGCGAAGGGCGCAACCGCCAGGTCAGGCGCATGTTCGAGATCATCGGCAAGGAGGTTGTGTTCCTCAAACGCATCCGCATCGGAGAAATGACGCTCGGCTCTTTGGAAAGGGGCAAGGTGCGTTCTCTGAACGCCGAAGAAGTTTTTTACCTGAAAAATCTGTGAATGAAGCGGCTTCGGCCGCTTTTTACGTTCGTTTTTTGAATTGCCGTTGACAAAACGGGTGCGATATAGTAAAATAAAAATGGCTTCGGATACGGGTTTTGCAAAAAACCGCCGCAAACGGCGGGCGCGGTCGTTTTTTGTAAAATTTTTGTAACTTTTGCGGGCTCTTATACCGTCCCCGTTGACAAATCCGGCAGATAAGATTAAAATGTTGTGAGGATAATCATATGAAATTCGGAATTTTAACGAGCGGCGGAGATTGCTCGGGGCTCAATGCGGTCATCCGCGCCATTTGCCTTTATATCGATCAGAACGTCAAAAACGCCGAGATCGTCGGCATTCCCGACGGATACGGCGGATTGATCCGCGGCGAAAGTTTTCCGCTCTGCAGGGAAAATTATGAGGACATCATCGGGATCGGCGGAACGATCCTGCGGACTTCCCGTCAGCCGTTCAAACAGATGACCGTATCCGAAAACGGGGCCACAAGGCTCGGGCGGATGTGCGAAAATTATAAAAAAATGGGGCTGGACTGTTTGTTTACGCTCGGCGGCGCGGGTACGCACAAAACGGCCGCGCTTTTGAGCATGGAAGGGTGTAACGTGGTCGGTCTCCCCAAGACGATAGACAACGATATTTACGGAACGGACGTGACTTTCGGCTTTCAGACGGCCGTAGAGGTGGCAACGGAGGCGATCGACAGGGTCAGGACGACCGCCGAAAGCCACAGCCGCACGATGCTGATCGAGATCATGGGCAACAAAGCGGGGTGGCTTACGCTGCATGCGGGCATTGCGGCGGGGGCCGACATGATCCTGATACCCGAAATCCCGTTTTCCGTCGACGCCGTATGCGAGTTTGTATCGCAGCAGCGGCGCAAGGGGAAAAACAGTACGGTCATCGCCGTCGCGGAAGGCGCTCTTCTCGCGGACGAAGCGAAATTTAAAAAATCCGAGCGGGTTTTCGTGCGTACGGAACGCGGTGAAACCACGGTCACCGCTCATCTGGCCGAAGTTTTACAGCAGAGAACGGGGTATGAGACGCGTTCGTCCGTCCTCGGATATCTGCAAAGGGGCGGCACGCCCTGCGCGTATGACAGGGTGCTGTCGACCCGCCTCGGCAGTTTTGCGGCAAATCTGGCGTGCGGCGGCAAATTCGGCGTTACGGCGGCGGTATCGGGCAGCCGCATCACGTTCAACGCGCTGACTGACGTTGCCGGCAAGTATAAACTCGTGCCTCCTGCCGGAGAGATCGTGGCGGCGGCGAAGAGCATCGGTATTCATTTCGGAATATAATCCGTTTTTTTGACTTAAAATTTAAACAGGAGCATACTATGAAATATTCGGTTATTGATATCAGTTCCAGCAGCATTTCGCTGATCGTTGCGGAGTCGGACGGCCGCAAGACGGAGATCGTTTTCAAAGATCGCGCAAGCATCAGCCTGCTGCATTACCTGGACGGGAAGATCCTGACGGAGCGCGGCATCGAAAAACTTCTCGAGGCGTTGCGCATTATGAAAGACGAATGCGCAGGGTTCGGCGTGCGGTATTGCTACCTCATTTCGACGGCGGCGCTCCGCGTGATCAAAAACTGCGACGAAGTGAGCAAGGCTGTCGCCGAAAAGACCGGCCTTGCCGTCAATTTTTTGGACGGCAAGACGGAGGCGTTCTGCGACTACATCGCAAACCTTTATTATGCGTCTTATGAAAAGGCGGTTCTCATCGACCTCGGCGGCAAGAGCTTGGAGATATGCGATCTGACGAAGGGCGATAAAGAGGACATGATCTGCCTCGATTTCGGGTTGCTGGATATTCACCGCAAGTTTATCAAAAAAATCCAGCCGAACGAAAAGGAAGCGAAAGACATCAAGAGATTCGCAAACGCGAAGTTCGACGACGCGAAACTGCCGGGGAAAGACGTGTTTGAAACGGCGGTCATGGTCGGCGCGACGAATCACGCCGTCTACGACATCTACGCCGATTTTGCCGACGTGCGCGGCGACGACGGCGTCAAACAGATCGAATATAAAAAATTCAAAAAACTGCTTGCGCATCTGCTCGGAGATGCGGAGCGCTCGACGCTGATCCTCAACAATGCGCCCGAAAAACTGTACCTGATCGGCCCGGCGACGATCGTTTTGAAAACGATATTCAAGCGTTTCAGCGTCAAACATATTCTGGTGAGCGACAGGGGCGTAAAAGAGGGGTATTTGCAGCTTGTCCTTGAGGGCAAAGAGTCGGGGTTGTATTATGATTTTGAAACGGGCACCGTCGGCGGCACTCCGCGCGAGCCGAACGAAGCCGCGTCGAAAACGGATACCGGAAAACCCGCAAAAAAATCCGCGGGGAAACCTCGCAAGCCTGCGGAGGATAAAGTTGCCCGTGCGGTAACGGAGGAAACTCCGGCCGGACAAGAGGCTGCTCCCGCAAAGAGGCGCGGGCGGCCCAGAAAGCAACCTGCCGGCGAAAGCGAAGCGGGGAAACAGGGCGAATAGGCACCGGCGGCGGAGTCGTGCAATGCCGCAAAAGGAGAGAGCGAAGTGAAAAATCCTGCAACATCGACGGATAAAGCCAAAAAAAAGTTTATCAGAGATATTTATGTAAACAGGGAGTACAGTTGGCTTCTGTTTAACAAGCGGGTTCTCGATCAGGCAAAAGACCTGACCAACCCCGTTTTGGAACGCTGCAAATTTCTGGCGATCTTTCAGTCCAATCTGGACGAGTTTTTTATGGTTCGCGTCGGAAGCCTGTACAACGAAAATATTTCCGATCCGCAGGCAACGGACAACAAGACCGAATTGACGGCGGCGAAACAGCTGGACGGTATCAGTTCGGTCGTGGACGGTTTTTATGCGGACAGGGCGGCGTGCTACAACATGCTCCGCAAAGACATCAACAAGTGCGGCATACGCATTCTCCGCGCGGACGAACTGACGCCGCGCCAAAGCGAAGAGTGCAAAGAAATTTTCATATCGCACATCATGCCGCTTCTCTCGCTCATGGTGCTGGACGCAAAGCATCCGCTCATGCAGTTCGAGAATATGAAAAATTATATGGTCTACGATCTGGAGCGCGACGGGCGGCGCATGATCGGCGTCATGGCGTTCAATTCCGCGCTTGACAGGCTGTACAAGGTCGGTTCGGGCAAAAAAGTGCGGCTGATACCTTTGGAGGAATTGGTGCGCGCTTTCGGGCATCTCGCCTTCATCGGCTATACGGTAAAAGACGAGATGATGATGCGCGTGACGCGCAATGCCGACTTCGATACGCATATCGACGATACCGATATGGAGCATGATTTTTCGGAGATCATGAAGAAAAAAGTCGAATCGCGCGCAAGGCTCAACGTCGTGCGTCTGGAAGTTGACAACGAAAATTCGAAACTGAAAGATTTCGTACTCAAACTGCTGAAAATCAGCCCGAAATTCTGCTTTAAAGACGAGCGGTTCTTTGATTATAAATTTATGTATTCGCTCGGCAAGTTTTTGCCTGCAGAAGTGAGCGCGCCGCTCAAGTATCCGCCTTTCAAAGGGGCGGTTTCGGATGAGATCGCAAACGCACCCTCATTGATCGATCTCGTCTTTCATAAAGACCTGTTTCTGTCTTACCCTTACGACAGCATGTCTCCGATCGTCGACCTCCTGGAAGAATGCGCGTCCGACGAGCGCGTGCGCTCCATAAAGATCACGATATACAGGCTTGCAAGTCATTCGCGCATCGCGGAGCTTTTGTGCAAGGCGAGCGAAAACGGGAAACAAGTTACGGTGGTCATTGAACTCTGCGCCCGTTTCGACGAAGAAAACAACATGTATTTTGCGGGGAAATTGCAGGAGGCCGGGTGTACGATCATTTACGGAATGGAAAATTATAAAGTCCATTCCAAGATCATATCCGTCGTGCTCAAAGACGGAGAAGAGATCAAATATATCACCCACCTCGGCACGGGGAATTACAATGAATCGACGAGCAAACAATATACCGATCTGAACATCATTACGAGCGACCAGAGGATCGGGGAGGATGCCGTCGCGTTTTTCCGCAATATCGCGATCTGCAACACGGAGTTTACCTATAACCGGCTGTTGGTCGCGCCCGAAACGCTGAAATCCGGTCTGCTTGAATACATAGACCGGGAGATCGAAAAGGCCAAGGACGGCAGGGAAGGGTATATCCTTGCAAAGATGAACAGCCTGACCGATAAGACGATCATCGACAAATTTGAAGAAGCGAGCAGGGCCGGGGTGAAGATCGAACTGATCATTCGCGGCATCTGCTGCATTCTGCCCGGCATCGCGGGCAAAACGGAAAACATCCGCGTGATCAGCATCGTCGGCAGGTTTTTGGAACATTCGCGCGTCTATTCTTTCGGCAAAGGAAAAGACAGGGTGACGTACATTTCCAGCGCCGACCTCATGACGCGCAATACGGATAAAAGGGTGGAGATCGCCGCGCCCGTACTCGACGAAAAGATCGCCGACAAGATCGTGGGCATCCTGCAGGTCATGCTCGCCGACAATGTAAAGGCGCGCAAACTTTGTTCGGACGGAAAGTACCGCAAAGTGGAGACCTTGGGTGAAATGCTGGATGCGCAGGCGTACTTTTTGAAAAACGCAGGCAAATAATTTTGCAGAGTTTCTCGGCGGACAGCTTTGCGAAAAAGCTGTCCGCCGTTTTTTTGCAAAGTACTGTGCGTGTGATAGAATGACGATATATTTGGGTATAAGAATAATTTAAGACTCAAATCGTTGCAATTTCTTTGTTTTTCTGTTAGAATTAACGGTGCGAGAGGTAAGAATACATGAATGTGCGTGAAACACTGAAGATCGATCAAAACGGACATCTTGAGATCGGCGGCTGCGACGCGGTCGAACTGGCGAAAAAGTTCGGCACGCCGTTGTATGTCATGGACGAAAAATATATCCGCGACATGTGCCGCGTATACCGCGATACGATCGAAAAGAAATACGGGGGCAACGGGCTGGTGCTGTATGCTTCCAAGGCGTTTTCCTGTATGGCCGTCTACAAAATCGCGCAGCAGGAAAACATAGGCGTAGACGTCGTTTCGGGAGGCGAACTGTATACGGCGGTCAAAGCGGGTTTCCCTGCCGATAAAATTTATATGCACGGCAACAATAAACTCCGCTCCGAACTGGAATACGCGCTCGAATGCGGCGTCGGAACGATCGTTGTGGACGCCTATTCCGAATTGGACATGCTCGACGGGCTCGCGGAAAAATGCGGGAAAAAGCAGGATATTCTGCTCCGCGTGAATCCCGGGGTGGAAGCGCACACGCATCATTTTATACAGACGGCGAAAACGGACAGCAAATTCGGATTTTCCCTTTCCGACGGCACGGCGGAAAAAATCACGGAGTATGCGCTCGGGAAAAAGAACCTGCGCCTGCGCGGCTATCACTGCCACATCGGTTCTCAGATTTTCGAAAAGCAGTCCTTCCGTCTTGCCGCGGACAAAATGATGGCGTTTATGTCCGGGATGAAACAAAAATTCGGATTCGTTGCGGACAAACTCAATCTCGGGGGCGGGTACGGCATCTGGTATACCGACGAAGACGCAAAAATTTCCTCGGCGCAGTACGCGCTTTATCTCGACGCCGTCGTCGACGAGATCAAAGCAAAAGCGAAAGAATATTCTCTGGACGAGCCTTATCTGCTCATCGAACCCGGCCGTTCGATCGTAGGCGAAGCGGGCGTGACGCTGTACACGGTCGGCGCGATCAAGGAGATCCCCGGCGTCAAAAAATACGTCGCCGTGGACGGAGGCATGTTCGAAAATCCGAGGTATGCGCTGTATCAGGCAAAATATACCGCCGTACTGGCAAACCGCATGAACGATAAGGCGGACGACGTCGTTACGGTCGCGGGGAAGTGCTGCGAGAGCGGCGACATCGTCTGTGCGAACGTGCCTTTGCCGAAGGCGAAAACGGGAGATATCCTTGCCGTTCTTTCCACGGGCGCATATAACTATTCCATGGCGAGCAATTACAACAGGAATCCGATACCGCCCGTCGTGCTTGTAAACGAAGGGCATGCCGATTATGTCGTGAAGCCGCAGACGTTCGAAGATATCGTCAGGAACGACGTCGTGCCCGAACGGCTCAGATAGTTGATTTGTTTTAACGATTTTGCCGCCGCGCGGATCTCCGCGCGGCGGCATTCGCCTTTTTACGCGCGTTCTATTTGCGCGAAAGCCTTGCTTTTTTCAAAAAAATACTGTATAATTTTTTTATGAGCATCTATTATCTGATCGAACTTCTGGCGAGTTTTTTTGCGGTGGCGATCGTGCTTACGCTGCATGAATTCGCCCACGCCTTCGTGGCATATAAATGCGGAGACCCCACTCCGAAATTCAACGGGAGGCTCACGCTGAATCCGCTCGCGCATTTCGATATCCTCGGTCTGATTTTGTTCGCTTTGGCCGGGTTCGGGTGGGCGAAGCCCGTTCCGATCAATCCGAATAATTTCAATCACTATAAAAGGGGATTGGCGCTGACTGCCGTGGCGGGCGTTGTTATGAATTATGTGACTGCCTTTTTGTTCTGCCCGCTCTTTTATCTCGTTTTATATTACGTCAACATTCCGATCGTCGGATTGCAGTATTTTCTCGAGATGTTCACGCTGTACCTTTTTCTGTATTCGGTATCGTTCTGCGTGTTCAACCTGATCCCGCTCCCGCCGCTCGACGGCTGGCGCGTCGTACAGGCGCTCAACAGGCGGCGCGGAAAAGTTTACCGCTTTTTTGAAAGGTACGGCTACGTCATACTCATCGTTCTGATCGGCATTCATTTCCTCGTCAATTTTATGAGCAATTACGAGATGCTCCGTCTGGCGAGCCGCATATTGTCTTATGCGGATATATTGGGGTATATCATGAATTACGTCGTCCGGGCATTCCAATGGCCCATTACGGCGCTTTGGGGGTTGGTATTCTGACATGGCGAAAGATCCCGCTGCTAATTTTGAATCGGTCGTCGACTATACGACCGTTCTTGACAATTTCGAGGGCCCGCTCGATCTTTTGCTGTTTCTCATCAAACAGGAGCAGATCGAGATCAAGGACGTGTTCGTATCCAAGGTGACCGAACAGTTCCTCGATTATATGAAGGGGCTTCCGTACATCGATATCGACAAGGCGAGCGAATATCTCGCCATAGCGTCCGCCATTCTGGAGATCAAGGCGAAGAGCCTCGTTCCCGCGATCGTCGAGCCCGACGAAAACGAAGAGGACGGCGAATCGGTGCTTATCCGGGCGCTCGAGGAGTATAAACTTCTCAAAGAGGAAACGGCAAAGCTCAAGGAACTGGAAACGGTCGGTTATTATTATAAAGAGCCGGACAAAAACGTGGGCGAAGCGAAGATCGTCTATAAAGATTTCAACCTCGAAGGGCTGTTGAAGGCGTTTACCGACCTGATGCTCCGCCAGGAGGCAAAATCGCGCGACGAAAACGCGCAGCGAGAGATCCCGAAGGACGTCTATACGATACCCGACCGCGCATCTTATATCTGCGCGACGGTCAGCGAGCGCGGCACGGTCGCTTTCGACGAGCTTTTTTCCCGTCACGCGTCGAGGAACGAGATCATAACGACTTTTCAGGCGCTTTTGGAGCTTTTGAAGTATCAGTTCATCAAGGTCGAGCAGGGCGGAACTTTCGATAAAATATACATAAAATATAATCCCGACAGAAGTGAGGACGAATCCATTGGAGATTTTGGACAATTTGAGTAATATTCTCGAAAGCATTTTGTTCGTATCGGGCAATCCCGTCCCGATCGACATCATTTCCGAGAAACTGGGCGTCAGCGTAAAAGAAGTGCAGGACGCCGCGAAAAAATTGCAGGCGAGGTATTCGGAAAAGAGCGGGCTGCGCCTGTTGACGTTCAACAAAAAATTGCAGCTTTCCAGCAATCCCGAATACAAAGATTATGTTTCGTCGGTACTCAATCCGATCAAGGAGCGCGAATTTACGCGCACGATTTTGGAATGTTCGGCGATCATCGCGTATAAACAGCCGATCACGAAGGGCGAACTTGAGAATCTGCGCGGACTGAACTGCGATTACGCCATACATACGCTTCTTGATTTGAAAATGATCGAACCCGTCGGCAGGAAAGACGCCGTCGGACGCCCGATCTTGTATGCGACGACGGACAATTTTTTGAAGCGTTTCAAACTGAACAGCATCGAAGATCTTCCCGATTACGACACCCTCATGGAATCCATCGCAAAACTGCATGCGGACGAGCCTGATTCTTACCTTTACGCAGGCAACGTTTACGTGGATAAGGACGATGCTGCTCCCGCGGAGGGAAGCGGGGACGGGGAGGCGGTCGCCGCGGAAGAACAGAAAGGCGAAAAACAGCCGAAAAAATCCGTGAGAGAAGAGCCCGAAGCCGACGAAAGCCTGCCCGACTTTTTGCAGGATCTCGATGCGGACGATATCATAAAGATAGAGTAAATAAAGAGGATCGAGCCAAAAAGGAAGAGGTGCTGCATCGGCACAGTTCCCAAAGGAAATAAATTTTAATAGGAATTGTACTTTCAAACGAGACAAAGAGCGAACTATCGGAAACGATAGTTCGCTCTTTGGTTTTTTTTGGGCATTTTATCGGGGACTTTTTGAAATACTTGTTTTCGTTCTTGCCATTTTTTTTGGTTTATGCTATACTGTAATTGCGACGTTAACTCAATATTTTCCGTATATGGGATACGAACAGGCATTTCGCATCTCTCATTTCCCATATACGGAAAGTTAGCGTCGCAGCAATCGGAGATGCTGATGCAGGGCGTGTTTTCGATTGAACATGCCCTTTAATTTTGCCCTGCACTATAAAATTTCTGGGAGGGCAAAGATGAAACGAAAAGTACTCTTTATGGTGTTAGCCGTTATAATAGCTTTCACTTGCACAATTGGCTTTACCGCCTGCAACCCTGACGATCCGTCACCTACGCCGCCCGGTTCCCAGGGGCATACGCACACTTTTTCAGAAGATTGGACAAGCGATGAAACAAGCCATTGGCACGTTTGCACGGGAGAAAATTGCAATGCTGTTTCCGACAAAGCCGCGCATGAATGGGACAGCGGGGTTGTGGAGATCCCTTCCGGATGCGGTACAACAGGCACTGTAAAGTACACCTGCACCGTTTGCGGATATCAGAAGACGGAAACGGCACCCGCAGGCACGCATACTTTTGATACGAAATGGTCGTTTGACGAAACAAGCCACTGGCACGATGCTACCTGCGGGCATGACCTTGTTTCCGAACAAGGGAAACACAAATGGAACGAGCAGAACGTTTGCACAGTGTGCGGATATGAAATGCAGTATACAAAGGGGATGGAATATTCTAAAAGCGGCAAAGGCGACAACGCGGAGCTGTCTGTAAAATCTATCGGTACCGCCGCCGATACAGAACTTGTAATACCCGCCTATGCGGAAATGGACGGCGAGGTGCTTCCCGTAACCACGATAGATAAAAATGCCTTTGCGAAAAATCAAAGCATAACGTCCGTCGTTATTCCCGACGGTGTTACAATTATATACGATCGCGCTTTTAACCAGTGCAAAAATCTTGTCAAAGTCGTTTTTCCCGATACATTGAAGGAGATTAAACGCGAGGCGTTTGCTTATTGCGAGGCATTGCAAAACTTCGAACTGCCGCAATCGCTTTTGTCGCTGCGCACGTGGAGTTTTATGAATTGCAATTCGCTCACCTCCGTCACCATTCCCAGTAAAGTACAGTATGTAACATCGGCGTTTGCCAACTGCGGTTCTCTGAAAACAGTATCGTTTCCGAAGAGCGATACTATCGGCTCTCCCGATATTTCAAGCGCATTCGAGGGATGCAGTGCGCTGCAGGCGGTCACTCTTCCCGATAATATGACGATCATCAGCGATTCGGCATTCCGCCGGTGCGAAAGTCTTACGTCTATAGAGTTGCCCGAAGCGGTGACTGCCATAGAATCGGACGCTTTTGCCTACTGTTCTCGGTTCGTAACCTTTACCGTTCCCGAAAATGTGGCGACGATTGAGGACGGCGCGTTTGATGAGTGCTTCATTTTGGAAGTTTTCAACAAAAGTGCCTTGAATATCGTTGCCGGAGAATCCTCCTTCGGCGGCATTGCGGCAAACGCCGTAAACGTCTATACCCCTACGAGCGGCAGTTCGATTATGACGACCACCGACAACGGATTTGTATTTATAAAAACTTCTTCTAAATGGTCGATGGTCGGATATATAGGAGATGAACAGGAAATCACGCTCCCTTCTTCGTTTACCTCGGGCGAAGGGGAAACAGTTACGGAATACACAATCCGCTCCGATGCATTCGACCAATGCGAAGACCTGAAGGCAATAAACGTTTTGCAGGATAACGCCGGCTATTCTTCGCAGAACGGTGTTTTATATGATAAGTCCGGTTTTACGTTGGTGCGTGTACCCATGGGTATGGAAGGGAAATACGTTATGCCTGATAACTGTCGCTATATAGAAAGCACTGCGTTTTATAACTGCGAAAAGCTCACTTCGGTCACGTTCGGCAACTCTATTACCGAGCTTGACGACGCTAAATGCTTGACGGGATGTTATGGCGTGGAAACGATCGTTATCGGTAGTGGCATCAAAGAAATCAATACGGGAATCTTCGACAACGCCGACAGTCTTTCCGAAATTATCGTAGCGGACGATAATAAATATTACGCCTCCATCGACGGACTGCTGTACGACAAAGAAGTAAGGGAATTGATTTATCTGCCTTGGGAGAAAGACGGCGAACTTGTTATCCCTGACGGCGTGACCAGTCTCGGAAATCTCGGCTTGATGGAAAACAACAGGATAACATCCGTGTCGCTTCCTTCCAGCATTACATACATCGGCTATGGTTTTTACTATTGTACCGGATTGGAAAAAATCGAGTTCCGCGGCACCATGGCGCAATGGAACGCCGTCGGCAAGACCAGCGTGAACGGCAACCACACTTGGGCGGAGGGCTTGTGGTACGTTTCGGAAGTCGTCTGCTCCGACGGTAGTGTGGAAATTCCTTATGTTTAATTAAATTTGCGGCACGTTTAAACTCTTCTTCATTAGAATGTTTAAGTTTGCATCGATTACCATATAATCTATATAATGATACACTTTTCCGGCCTGTTCGTCGAAGATAAGTGCGACGGTTTGACCTGTTAAAAACAGCCCGCATTTGCGGGATAACATAAGACGTGAGAAAAGGCGTGGCATTTTCGCCACGCCTGCTCTCTTTTTAAAGGGTTGCCTTAACCAAAATTCCCTTTCGGAATTGCGGTAAGCGGCGCCTTTTGTTTTTTATTTGATTTTTACGGTAAAGTCGCCGTTTAAAGCGCCTATCTGTATCGTATTGCCCGGTTGCAGGTCGTTGGCGATCATCGTTTTTGCGATGAGCGTTTCCACTTTGCTCTGCAAATATCTCTTGAGCGGCCGCGCGCCGTATACGGGGTCGTAGCCGTTTTCGATGATGAGATCTTTCGCGAGCGGCGTGATGTCCAATTTGAGCTGTTTGTCCGCGAGCCTTTGGGTAAGGTCTTTGATGAGAAGGTCGATGATCTTGGTGATGTTTTCCTTCGTGAGCGGTTTATAGTAAACGATCTCGTCCAGCCTGTTCAAAAATTCGGGGCGGAAACTCTGTTTGAGAAGCTGAGACACTTTGTCTTTGGCGTCCTCGGAAATTTCGCCGTGTTCGTCGATGCCTTCCAGCAAATAGGACGACCCGAGGTTTGACGTGAGAATGATGATCGTATTTTTGAAATCTACCGTGCGCCCCTGCGAATCGGTGATGCGCCCGTCGTCGAGCACCTGCAACAGGATATTGAACACGTCGGGGTGCGCCTTTTCGATTTCGTCGAACAGCACGACGGAATAGGGCTTTCTTCTGACCGCTTCGGTGAGCTGCCCGCCCTCGTCGTAGCCTACATATCCGGGAGGCGCGCCGATCAGCCGCGATACGGAGAATTTTTCCATGTATTCGGTCATGTCGATGCGGACGAGGTTGTGCTCGTCGTCGAACAGGCTCTCCGCGAGCGCTTTGGCAAGTTCGGTTTTGCCGACGCCCGTAGGGCCCAGGAACAGGAACGAACCGATGGGGCGGTTGGGGTCTGCGATGCCCGCACGGGAGCGGATGATCGCTTCGGTCACTTTGGTTACGGCTTCGTCCTGCCCGACGACGCGTTTATGCAGGATGTCGTCGAGGTGCAGGATCTTTTCGCGTTCGCCTTCCATCAGTTTGGCGAGGGGAATGCCCGTCCAGCGGGAAACGACCTTGGCGATCTCTTCCTCCGTCACGGTATCGCGCAGCAGCGTGTGTTTTGCCGTGCCGCCGTTCTTTTGCGCCTCGTCCAGTTTTTTCTGCAATTCGGGCAAGCGGCTGTATTTGAGTTTTGCCGCCGTCTCGTAATCGCCGACGCGCTGCGCCGCTTCTATCTCGCCGTTGACCTTTTCGATTTCAGCTTTCGTGTCCGAAACGACGTGTATGCTCGCCTTTTCGTTTTGCCATTGCGCCTTCATCGCGTTGAATTTATCGCGCAGTTCCGCAAGTTCTTTCTGTATTGCGGCGAGCCGCTCTTTCGAAAGGCTGTCGGTCTCCTTTTTGAGCGCCATCTCTTCTATTTCGAGCTGCATGATCTTGCGGGCGATATCGTCCATTTCGGCGGGCATGGAATCGATCTCGGTGCGGATGGTCGCGCAGGCCTCGTCCACGAGGTCGATCGCTTTGTCGGGCAGGAATCTGTCCGAAATATAGCGGTGCGAAAGGGTCGCCGCCGCGATGAGCGCCTGGTCGTGTATCTGCACGCCGTGGAAAACTTCGTATCTCTCTTTGAGGCCGCGGAGTATGGAAATTGTGTCTTCGACGGTCGGCTCGTCGACCATGACGGGCTGGAAGCGCCTTTCGAGCGCGGCGTCCTTTTCGATGTATTTTCTGTATTCGTCGAGTGTGGTCGCGCCGATGCAGTGCAGTTCGCCGCGCGCGAGCATCGGCTTTAACAGGTTGCCCGCGTCCATCGCGCCGTCAGACTTGCCCGCACCGACGATGGTGTGGAGTTCGTCGATGAAAAGAAGTATTCTGCCTTCGCTCTTTTTGATTTCGTTGAGCACGGCTTTGAGCCTCTCTTCGAACTCGCCGCGGAATTTCGCGCCCGCGATGAGCGACCCCATATCGAGGGCGAAAATGGTCTTGTTTTTCAGTCCTTCGGGCACGTCCCCGCGCACGATGCGCTGTGCGAGCCCTTCGGCGATCGCCGTTTTGCCGACGCCCGGCTCGCCGATAAGCACGGGGTTGTTCTTGGATTTTCTCGAAAGGATGCGGATGACGTTCCTGATCTCGTTGTCGCGTCCGATGACGGGGTCGAGCTTCTGTTCTTTTGCGCGCTGCACAAGGTCGAAGCCGTACTTTGAAAGGGCATCGTAGGTGTTTTCCGGTTCGTCGCTCGTCACCCTGTCCGTTTTGACCTTTTTCAGCTCCGCAAGAAAAGAGTCTTTGGTGATGCCGAGGGAGCGTAAGATCTGTTTGATCTCGTCCGTCGCGTGGTCGAAGATCGCCAGCATGATGTGCTCGACGGAAACGTATTCGTCGCGCATGGAACCGGCCAGCCGCTCGGCTTCGGCAAAGATCTTGTCGGTGACGGGGGAGATATAAATTTTATCGGGTTCGCGCCCGCTTCCGCTGACGGCGGGGATTTTGCTTATGGCGGAATCGATCAATGCGAGCAGGTTATCCGTATCCGCGCCCGACTTTTTGAGAAGCCCGGGGATAAGCCCGCCTTCCTGATCGACGAGCGCGTACAGAAGATGCTCGGGCATGATCTGCATGTTTTGGTTTTCTATGGCGATGCTCTGCGCGTTCTGAACCGCCTCGAGCGCTTTTTTCGTGAATTTCTGTGCATTCATAATGGTATACCTCCTTATATGAGCTGGACGCCGCTGTTCAGATACCGGATGTACCTGTTTTCGATGTCCTGCGTGGTCGCGTAATCGCCCGCGAGATAACTTTTAAGCATCTCGTCAAATGTGGCAATGTAATTGCTGATCGCGTTGCCGATCTGTTCCTCGGTATAATCCGAATCATTGGGAACGGCGAACGTGCGCAGGAATTTCCCGTTTTCCATACCGTAGGTGATAGCGTCTTTTGCGAAGAAGTGTTTGATGTAGATGTTTTCAAGCTGTATCCATATCTTGAAGAAACGGGTAAGCTCCACCAAAAGTTCGGGCGACTGCGTCCTGTAAATGATTTTCAGTTGGCCGATCGTCTGCTTCGGCGTGCGGTACATTTCCACTTCGTAACGTATCGTGGGCCGATAGTGGTATTTGAGCGAACTCTTGATTGACATGGTCATATCGTTCGGCTGGGAATAGAGCATAAAATTGCCCCGGCCGCCGATCAGGCTTTCGATGATATCAAAAATGTTTTGAACATGCTTTTCGGGAGTCGTGAGCGAAACGTAATCCGCAAGGATCTGATTGATCAAGTTCGAGCGGTTGGTGCTCTGTTCGCGGGCGAGTTTGTCGATCTCGTTTACCACGTCCTCCGACAGCATCAGGCTGTACATGCTTTTCTTCATGCGCCAAACCTCCCTTTTCGTATTTGCCATATATTATAGCCACTTTTATAAATTTGTCAACTGTTTTATATAAATTTTTTTACAAATTTTTGCGGGCGGACTCATTCGGCAAAACGCTTGAAAAAATGATCGGCTTTGCATATAATAGAGGAAAAGAGGAGAGGAACATGAACGATTTTTGCCCCATAGCGGAATATTTCGGCAAGGCGAGCGCCGTCAGGGTGTTGAACGGCGGCGAGGAAAAAGTTTTCGGCAGGGAAAGCGCCGTCTTTGCGGAGATCGCGGATGCGATCGGCGAGATGCTTTCCGAAGCGCGGCAGATGCCCGCGTTCGGGGTCAGCATAGACAAACTCACGAGGGAAGAGATGAAAAAGGGGCTTTGGGTCGAATTCGATTATGAAAAAACAATGGATTGTTGGAACATGCCCTTCGATTCGCTGTTGATCGCGGTCAAAGCGGAATACCGCGGCTTAAACGTAGTGCGTAAAACGGATGGTAAATATCAGGGCAGATGTTTTTACGTCGATTTGGGGAACAAAGACATGTCTTTGTTTTCCGAACGCGTCGCGCGCGCGATTTCCTGAGGTGCGGAAAATGTTTTACGAAAAAGACGGGAACTGCGCCTTCGCATGAAGCCGTACATCATGGAAGTCATGCGCGAAGCGAGCGAAAACGGTTCTCCCGTCATGCGGGCGATGTTTTACGAATTCCCCGAGGACAGTGAGTGCTGGGATGCGGACGACCAATATATGTTCGGCGGCCGCTATCTCGTAGCCCCCGTGCTGTTTGAAGGCGTTACGGCGAGGACGGTATATCTGCCCGCAGGCAGGTGGAAAGATATCCGCGACGGCAGAATTTATGAGGGCGGGCGGCGCATTTCGGCAAATGCTCCCGTCGACGAGATCCCCGTTTACGAAAAGATATAAAAAAATCGGCGCCGCGCAATCCTTTGCGCGGCGCCGTGCCGATCTTGTCGGAAAAGGTTCAGATCTCGATGTTCGAATACGCGTCGATGATGTTGGAAAGCCGTTCCTGCTCGCCCGCATCCTCGATATATTTTTTGTAACATTCGCATACGTTTCCGTTTTTGTCGAAGCCTGTGTCTCCGCATTTTTTGCATTTATATTGCGGAACGAGCATTTCTTCGGTGAGGTTGAGTTTTTTGAGCAGGGCGGCGCGCTCCTTTTTAAGTTCCGCAAGCGAGCTGCCCAGGTCTGCCGTATCTCCGCCGAGCGCTTCCGCTTTGGCGAGGCGTATCTCGGCAGAACGGATCGCGTCTTCGTTCGACTTGAAATCCGCGTCGTGCCTGGCAAGGCGCAGGTAGTGCGCGGCGCGGTCTTCCGCCTGTTCCCGCAGATTAAAGTAATAAGTCTGCACCCTTTTGCGGAGCGCGGCGTCTTTATCCTCCGAACGGTTTTTCGGATATTCCGCCGCGGGCTGTTTTTCCAGCTGGTCGGGGCTGAAAATGTTCTTGGCCTTCCATGAGGACAAAACGGAAGTTATGTAAGGGACCGGGCTGTTTTTACCGACTGCCGTTTCGGCGGCTTTTAAGATCATTTCGTCGGAAAAGCCCCAGTTGCGCCAGTTTTTGAGGCAATCTCTGTCCCAGTTCGTGACCCTGCGGGCGAGCCCCGCCGCTTTGAGTACCCGCGCCGCGAATTCGCGTTCGAGCGCCTCTTCCTGCATATACGCGACGATGCTGTCTGCGGACACGACGCCTTGCGAGAGCAGCTTTTTGATCAGTTCGTCCATTTTTTCAAAGGAGCGCTTTTCCCGCTTGAAGCAATATTTCGAAAGGCTTATGAGGGATGCGTCGTCGTATCCCGCCGCGAGCCAGCCGCTCACGAAGTTGTCGATGTAGGGATCTGCGATCCGGCAATAAACGCCGAGTTCGCGCGCGATCTGCAGGGTGAGGGAGCGGATCTCCGTTTTGCGGGCAAGATAATCTTTGATCTCGTCTTTTCCGAATTTTTTGTTCGCGTACAGTTCGCCGAGCACCTCGTCCAGTTTGCTGAGGCCGCTCTTTTTGAAAAGCGAAGCGGTGAACACGATGATCTCGGGTTCGAATCCCATCTCGTCCGTCCATTTTTTGAGAAGTTTATAATCGTCCGGCTCGGGTTTACGCGCAGACCCGAGCGCGCGGAGGATTTTGGCGATGTCGCCGCCGCGAAGCACGTAGTCGGAGAGTTTTTCTTCCACCTGTTCGACCGTCGTGACGCCTTCCGCGGCAAAATTTTTGGCGACCTGTAAGATGTAATTCTGCGAAATGCTTTCGCCTTTCAGGTCTATGCAGTATTTGACGATGAGTATGAGCGCTTCGGGCTTTACGGAATACTGCTCCATGAACGCGAAATATTTTTCGAATTCGTTCGGGGTGATCATCCTCTTCGGCATCATGGACTGTACGGCTTTATTGAAGTCGGAGTACTTTTCCGTGCGGATGCGTTTGGGCTTTCCTTTAGAGTAATCGGCGGGGAAATACCGCACCGAAAAGGGGGAAAGGGAGACGATCTCCAACAGATCGAAATCTTCCCAAAAGCGGAAAGAATCGATGATTTTTTCTTCGTTCATGTTCAGCGTGCGGGCGGCTTCCGCCAGAGAATATTCTTCCTGCACGTTCTGGCAGAGGTACAGCCCGAAGATATAGACTTTGACCGCGTCGCCGTCTGCAAGCGCCATATATTTATTGATGAACTGATTTTCTATATTGGTGTAAGACGAAAGGGAGAACTCCCTCGAATACGAACAAAATCCCATGGCGAAAACTCCGGCGAACGCTTGATTTATTTTGACTTTTGCGCTATACTATTATATAAATTATTTTGCGTAAAAGCAAGGTAATTGCCGAAAAATATCGGAAAAAGATTTTTGCCTTTTTTGGAAAGGCCGAGGGTTGCATGAAGGTTTTGCACACGTCTGACTGGCATATCGGAAAACGGCTTCTCGGCAGGGAGCGCCTGCCCGAACAGAGGGAAGCCCTCGGGGAGATCGCATCCGTTTGCGACAAAGAAGCGGTTGATCTCGTGCTGGTAGCGGGAGACGTGTTCGATACCTATCTGCCGTCGGCGGAGGCGGAAGATCTTTTTTACGAAAAGATCAAGGAGATCGCGGGGGAAAACCGTGCCGTGCTCGTCATCAGCGGCAATCACGACGACAATGTGCGGCTCGCCGCCGCCACGTCGCTGTGCGAACCGCAGGGCATCTACATCTACGGCAATTACGGCTATGTGCCGAAGATCGGCGGGGACAGGCGCGTGTCAGTCGCTGAGGCGGGGACGAACCACATCGTCTTTGCGAAAGGCGAAGAAAAAGTGTACTGCAACGTGCTGCCTTATCCGAACGAGACCCGGCTGAAAGAGGATAAAAACCAAAACGAAAGTTTTTTCGATAAGATGGGCCGATGGATCGCCGCGGGACAGGAGAGCAACAAAGAGGGGTATCCTTCCGTCTTTTTGTCGCACCTGTTCATCGCGGGAGGCAAAGTGAGCGAGGGCGAGCGTGAGATCGATCTCGGCGGCGCGCGCGCCGTGCCGCTTTCGTTGCTTCCCCGGTGCGATTACGCCGCGCTCGGCCATCTGCACCGCAGGCAGCACTTCAAAAACAATGTCCGTTACAGCGGCTCGATCCTGCAATACGCCTTCGACGAGGCGGGGGCGGAGAAGAGCGTTGTCGTTTTCGACATCGGAAAGGAAGGCGTAAGCGGATTGCATGAAGTTCCGCTTCGTTCGGGCAGGCAGTTGGTCAGGTTGCAGGCGCGCGGCGTCGGGGAGGCGGAAGCGCTCCTTCGGCGCTATGAAAATTGTTTTGCCGAGCTGACGATTTATTTGAGCGAACCGCTCTCTTCCGCGCAGGTCAAACAGTTAAAGGAAGCCAACGAAGGGCTTTTGAGCATCGTTCCCGAAATCGGCGGCGGCGAATTCGCGTTGCCGCAGGGGAGCAGAAAGCAGCTCTCTTCGCTCGAACTTTTTTCCGAATTTTACAAGAGCCGCTATTCGGAGGCTCCTTCGGACGAATTGAAAGAACTGTTCATGTCCGCAACGGAGGAAGCGCATGAAACCTAAAAGGCTGGAATTTTGCGGTATAAACAGTTTTTCCGAAAAGGCGGTCGTGGATTTCGACAGGCTGCTCGCCGGCGGTATTTTCGGGATATTCGGTGATACCGGCAGCGGAAAAACGACGATCCTTGACAGTATGATCTTCGCTCTGTACGGAAAAATAGACAGGACGAAAGGCGGCAATTCAGGCGAGATCATCAACTATAATTGCGATAAAGCGTACGTAAAGTTCGATTTCGAATGCGAGTGGGAAGGGCAGAGAAGGCTCTTCCGCGTCGAACGAACGATCAAAAAGAAGAATTCCCAGCAGGATCTCGAGCTGTGCGAAATCGAGGGGGATACCGTGCGCGCCGTCAGCGAAGGCGTCAAAAAAACCAATGAAAAGATCCTCGAGATCGTGGGGCTTTCTTTCGACGATTTCAAAAAGTGCATCGCGTTGCCGCAGGGGGAGTTCGCTCAATTCGTCAAGGCGGATCGCGGCGACAGGCTCAGGCTGATTTCCAGGTTGTTCGACCTCGAAATATACGGAGACAAACTGAATGCCGTTTTGCGGCGCAGATACGACGAGACAAAGCTGGAATTGGCGGAAAAGGACGGCAGTCTCGGAGAGTATGCCGAGTACACGCCGGAAGCGCTGAAAATTCTGCAAACGGATTACGAGGCTCTTTTGGAGCAAAAAAAAGAACTGGACAAAAGCTATGAAGAGAAGCGCGCGGATTTCGAAAAATTGAAAGAGGAATTCGTGCGTTCACAGAAGCTCAAAGAGCAGAGAGGGCTGCTCGAAAGGGAAAATGCCCGCCGCCCGTTGTTCGAAGCCGCGAAGGAGGCGTTGCGAAAACTCCCCGCGGCTGCCGCCGCCGTGGATTCCGCGGCGAAAGCGGAAAGGGCGGAGAAACAAATCGCTGCGTGCGGGGAGATCGCGAAAAATGCCGCGGGCTGCCTTGCGGAAGCGGAAAAAAGTCTGAAAGAGGAAACGGAAAAGTTTGACGCAGCCGACTATGACAACGCGCTTGCCGACGTAAGGGCGAAAAAAACGGTTTTGCAGACGGCGGAAGCAGACCTGAAAGAATTATCCGAAAACAGGGCGGAGCGGGAAAGGCTTGCGCGCGAATACAAAGAGGCGGCGGGGAAAAGGGCTGCCGCGGAAAAGGAACTTTCCGATATAGAAAAGGAGCTCGCGCAGTTGCTCCGAAAAGCGGACGGCGAAGGGCAAAACAGCCCGGAAGAGTTTTTGCGCGGGAATTTCGAAAGCGCGCTTTTGCAGAGCGAATATATTTCCAGCCGCGATTATTTCGGCGAAAAACTCGTTGCCCTGCACAAAAATTTTCCGCACGAAGGAGAACTTTACGCTGCTGCGGAGAGGGAACTTTCCGAACGCCTGGCGCATTATACGCGGTTGTGCGAAAACGAAAAATTTTCGGATGCGGCCGAACTTCTCGAACGGTTCAAGGCGTCGCAGGCCGAACAGGCCGCGCTGAAAGACGGTGCGCACAAACTGGAATTGCAGAGAGAAAAATCGCTGTCGCGCCTGCGCGAAGCGGAAATTTCGGTCGCGCGCGCGGCGGACGAGGGCGCAAAGGTCAAAAGCAAGATCGACGCGCTGGCTGAAAAACTTGCGAAACTTCTCGGCGGGGACGCCGCTTCAGACGTTGCCGCCTATATTAAAAAACTGACGGATAGGGAAAACTCGCTGACGCGGGCAAGAGACGCTTCGCGCGCCGCGCGGGAGAGGCTGAGGAAATCGATCGGCGAAGCGGAAGTCGCGGTAGCCCGTGCGGAAGAAAAAGCGGCGGCGCTCGGCAAGGAACGCGAGGAAGCGGAAAAAGAGCTGGCGGCAAAACTGTCCGAGGCGGGGTTCGAGAAATTGGACGGCGCCCGCGCGCTTCTTGCGGAATATCCCGATCCCGCGCGGCTTTCGGAGGAGATCGAAACATATGAAAGCGGCGTACGGACGATAAAAGCCGCGATCGCCGCGCTTTCGGAAGGCGGAGACCCCGAAGACATCGGAGAAGAAGAATTTTCCGCCCGCGCGGAATCGTTCCAAACCCTCGGCACATCGCGCGAGCGCGTCGGTAAAGAATGCGCCGTATATAAAAGTAATCTGGATCGTTTTGCGGATAAACTCGAAGCAAAAAAAATTTTGGAAAAAGAGCGCGGCGAGATCAAAAAACGGTACGACCTGATCGAAAAATTGCGCAGGCTTTTTTACGGAAACGCTTTTATGGAGTTTGTGGCGGGGGAATATCTCGCGGATATTTCGTCCGCGGCGACGGAAACGCTCCTGCACCTCACGAACGGACGATACTTTATACGCTACGAGCAGGGGTTTCTGGTCGGCGACAATTTCAATGCGGGGGAACTGCGCGGCGTGAATACGCTTTCGGGAGGGGAAACTTTCCTCGTTTCGCTTTCGCTCGCGCTTGCCCTTTCCGCGGCGATCTACGCGAAGTCGCTCCGGCCGATCGAGTTTTTCTTTCTGGACGAGGGTTTCGGCACGCTGGACGAAAAGTTGATCGATACGGTGATGGACAGCCTCGAAAAACTGAAAAACACGCATTTTTCCATCGGTTTGATTTCGCACGTTGAAGAGTTGAAGCATCGCATCGGAAACAAGATCACGGTCACTTCCGCGCAGGAAAACGGCGGGAGTTCTAAAATAACGATCAGCTGTTAAAAAAGCGGGGTAACGATTTGGCAAACAAAATTTTGACGCCGGTCACGCTGTGGAGCGATTTTGACGATTCGCTCCCGCCGGATATCGGTACATTAAAAGAATACGAACGAGGGAAGGCGGTCTTTTCGGAAATCACTTTTTCGGGCCGCGCGGTCGGAAGCGAGCGCGTGCATATCGGCGCGCTTTACGCCCGCCCCAAAGAAAATGCGAATAGCCCGTCCCTTCTCGTTTTGCCCGATTGCGATAAGACGTACGACGAGGCGCTTGCCGAACGTTTTGTAAGCAAAGGGTACGCAGTGCTGATGCCCGATTATCGGGGCGATTGGGACGGCGCCGTCAATCCGACGCTGTATCCCCGCGCGGTCGCGTACGGTAATTTTAAAGAAGCGGGGCGGCATATCCTGTTTGCCGACGAAACGGCGAAAGAAACGTCGTGGTACGAATGGGTGGCCGTTGCCCGTTATGCGCTGCGCTGCCTGCAGAGCCTGCGCCCGGGAAAGCCCGTCGGCGTGGTGGGGCTGAAAGCGGGGGGAGACATTGCCTGGCAGCTCGCGGCGACTGCGGACGGGCTTTCCTGCGCGATCCCGATCTGCGCGGGCGGCTGGTCTGCTTATAAAGGGATCTGCAAGTTCGGCGATAATACGGAATTGAAAATGGACGAAGAGCGTTACCGGTTTTTGGGCGGCGTGGACGCGCAGGCTTACGCACAATACGTCCGTTGTCCCGTGCTCATGCTCTGTTCGACCAACGACGAACGTTTCGACGCCGACCGCGCGTTCGATACCTTTGCCCGAGTGAATCCGGAAAAGGAAAAAACATTTTATTTTTCGGCGCGTTACAACGGGCATATCGGCAACACGGCGCTGAAAAACCTGGATCTTTTCATAGACAAGCATCTCAAAGGCCACGAAGTTTTCGTTCCGAACCCGATCGAAATTTCCATAGACGAGGAGGACGGCGAACTCGTCGCAAACATCCGTTTCGATAAAAACGGCGAAGCGGATTACTGTGAAGTGTATATGGCGGAGGATTGCCCCGAATCGTGGCTGCGCGACTGGACGAGGTGCGAACCCAAACGCACCGACGGCGACGGGACGGCGGTCTTTTACCTGAACGCCTATCGGGGCGCAAAAACCGTTTTTGCTTTTGCAAAGGCAAAATACAGCTGCGGGTTTGCCGTTTCTTCGAAAATCGCCGTCAAGCGCATCGACAAACAGTATTCAAACATGACGAAAAAAAGCAGGATACTGTTCAGCAGCAAAAACGGAACGGACAGTTTTACGCTCGATAAATACGACAATAATATTCTCGCGGATTGTTTTTTGGACAATTCCGTAAAACCCGTCAGGCTGATCGACGGGCCGTTCGGGATCAAGGGGGTCTATTCTTCGTACGGGCTCCGGCTGTACAGGCTCGGCGATGAGAAATACAGGCCTGCGGATAACGCGATCATCCGGTTCGACGCATATGCGCAGACGGCGGCGGAACTGAAAGTGGCCGTATGCGTTGTCGGCGGCGGTGGCAAAGAGTATTATTCGGGGACGGTCGTGCTTTCCGGCGGGGAAGAATGGACGTCTTGCAGCATGAGCGCAAAAGATTTCAAAAATGAAGTCGGGAAGCCTTTGCCGCAATTTAACGTCGGAAAATTTGTCACTTTCAGTTCGAAAAACCTGTTTTGCATAAATAATTTTCTTTGGCTTTAAAATTTCACGGAAATTACTTATCTTTTTTGGTCAGAATATGGTATACTCATTGGGAGACAAAGTAACGACGAAAAAAAAACATCCGTGCGGCGGAGACACCTGGACGATCGTCCGTCTCGGCGCAGACGTCAAGATCCGTTGCGACAAATGCGGCAGGATCGTTATGCTGACGCCCGATGCTTTTGAAAAATCCGTCAAAAAACCGAGGGGAACCGATGCGGGTTGATTTCAGGCAGATGATCGACGAAAGAAAGCGGCCGAAGAACGAGTTGTATTCTGCGGCAAGGTTTTTTGCGGTCGTTCTGCTCGTCGTGTTTGCGGTGATCATCCTTTTTACCGTCATTCTCGGCGGAGTGAGAGTGGACGGCGTGTCCATGGAACCCACTTTGCATGACGGCGACTACCTTTTTGTAAACAAACTTGCCGATGCGAAGCGCGGCGATATCGTCGTGGTGTATACGGGGCGCGAAAACGCGGAATTCGTCATAAAGCGCGTCGTCGCGCTGGGCGGAGACCAAATATATGCGGCGGACGGCGTTTTATACCGGAAGTGCGCGGGTGAAACGGAATTTTCCGTCGTCGACGAGCCGTATCTGCAAGGGGACTGGCTGTATGCGGGCGATGAAAAGCCCGACACGTTTGCTTCGGAATCGGCGCCTTTGCAGATTCCGGACGGAGAGATTTTTTATATGGGAGACAATCGCAACGAAAGTTACGATTGCCGCGCGTACGGGCCGCAGCCCGAAGAACATGTGTGGGGCGTGGTTACCGGCTGGTCTATGGAGATGAAAGGCTTTTTCACATCCGTTTTCAATATATTCGGAGCGGCCTCCGCCTGACGGCGTGCGGGACGGCTGCGGATACGAATGCTGAACATAAATTCAAACTGGGGGTTTTTTATGACAGGCGAAACCGAAACAAACATTGTGATCACATCCGACAGCACTTGCGATTTGGGCGAAAAACTGATTTCGGAACGCGGGATCGGGATTCAGCCGCTTACGGTCATCCTGGGAAGCGATTCGTATAAAGACGGCATCGATATCGTTCCCGAAGATATCTTCCGTTATTTTGAAAAGACGGGAGAATTGCCCAAGACCGCCGCGCCGAGCGTATCCGATTACGAGAATTTTTTCGCGGGATATGTAGACGAGGGGAAAACAGTCATCCATTTCAACATATCTTCGAAGGCGTCCGGTTCGAACGGATTCGCGCAGGCCGCGCAGAAAAAATTCGGCGATAAAGTTTACGTTGTCGATTCGCAGGCGCTGTCGACGGGGCAGGGGCTTTTGGTCATGAAGGCATGCGATCTGCGCGACGAAGGAAAGAGCGCGAAAGAGATTGCCGATACCGTGAACGCGCTCCGCGCGAAAGTAAATACTTCTTTCGTCCCCGATACGCTCCTGTATCTCTACAAGGGCGGCAGGTGTTCCACGCTTTCGTATTACGGGTCGAAAGTTCTTTCCATACATCCTCTCATTTCCATGAAAGACGGGCAGCTGTATCCGAAAAAGAAATATATAGGCAAGATGCAGCGGTGCCTGAAAAATTACGTGAACGACCTCGCCGACGAATATAAAACATACGACAGGCGGCGCTGTTTCATTACGCACAGCGGATCGGATCCCGAACTCGTCGCCGCGGTGCGCGGACAGGTGGAAAGCCTTTTTGCCTTCGACGAGATCATCGAGACGGTTGCCGGCAGCATCATTACGAGCCATTGCGGCAAAAACACGCTGGGCGTCTTATTTATCTGCGAATAAAATTTACGGAGTTGAAAACTTATGACGATCGTTTATGACGATAAAGACCTTGTTTCCGCTTACAAACAGAAAAAAAAGATCTGGTACATCTATCTGGCGGTGGCGGTTGTGTATGTCGCGCTCTGCGTTACGTGTCTGGTGCTTTACATCGGCACGCCGTTTGAAGCGCCCGAACAGAACATCTATAAATGGACGGTCTGGGTCGCTTCCTGCCTGTTCGTGATTTTTTCGTTTGTATATCTGACCATTAAATATCAGAGGATAAGGAAATATTACAAACTCGTCTCTTACCTTTCGGTGGGGTTGAAATCTGTCAACAACAGTATTTTTTTGCGCTACGAATCGCCCGAGATCAAAGACAGCGTTGATTATTACGTGTTGGTCGTTTCGGAATGGAGCAAGAAAAAATCCGAATATATGGACAGAAAAATTTATTGCGACAAAGAAAAACCTTTGCCCGAATTCAAGTGCGGTGACAAGCTGTGCTATCTTACGCAGGGCAATGTGTTGATCGGGTATGAAGTCACGGGGCACGACGATACTTTCGTCGACGGGCAAAACAAGCCGTCGGCCAGAAAATAAAACTTTTGTATTTCGGGAGATGAACGATGCGAGCAGTTGTAACGGTCACAGGTAAGGATAAAAAGGGCATCATAGCGAAAGTCAGCGCGTTTCTGTCGGAACGCGGCGTGAACATCGAGGATATCAGTCAGACGATTTTGCAGGAATATTTCGCCATGATCATGTTGGTGGATATAGGCGATACGAATACGGACGTCGCGGCTCTCGCCAAAGAGTGCGATGAGCTCGGAAAGACGATCGGCATGTCTATCCGTTTGCAGCACGAGGCGATTTTCAACGCTATGCACAATATTTGAGGCGGAAAGGATATACACATGTTTAATAAATACGACGTTCTGGAAACCATCGACATGATCGAGCGGGAACATCTCGACATCCGTACGATCACGATGGGGATCTCATTGCTGCCCTGCATTTCGGGCGACGCGAAAAAGACGGCGGACAAGGTTTACGGCACCGTCTGCAAAAAAGCTGAAAACATCGTCAAAGTTGCGGAGCAACTTTCGGGCGAATACGGCATACCCATCGTGAACAAGCGCGTGTCCGTCACGCCCGTCAGCCTCGTATGCGCGCCGTTTCCCGAAAACGCGGCTCTGGTAGGGAAAGCGCTCGATAAGGCTGCGAAGGAGCTCGGCATAGATTTTTTGGGCGGGTATTCCGCTCTCGTGCATAAAGGGACTGCCGATTACGAAAAAATATTTATAGAGGGCATCCCGGAAGTTTTGGCCGCTACCGAGCGGCTGTGTTCTTCCGTCAATATAGGTTCTTCCAAATCGGGCATCAATATGGACGCCGTAAAGCAGATGGGCGAGATCGTAAAGAGGACGGCGGAACTTACCAAGGATACGGACGGGCTCGGCTGTGCGAAGCTGGTCGTTTTCTGCAACGCGGTGGAGGACAATCCGTTTATGGCGGGGGCGTTCCACGGCGTCGGCGAAAGCGGTACGGTCATCAACGTCGGCGTTTCCGGCCCGGGCGTTGTCAAACACGCGCTCGAAAATATCCCCGACGCGAACCTTACGGACGCCGCCGAAACGATCAAGCGCACAGCGTTCAAGATCACGCGCGCGGGGCAGCTGATCGCCAAAGAGGCGGCAAAGCGGCTGAACGCGGAGTTCGGCATCGTCGACCTTTCCCTCGCGCCGACGCCCGTAATGGGCGATTCGGTCGCGCATATCCTGGAAGAACTCGGGTTGGAATGCGTGGGCGGGCACGGTTCGACCGCCGCGCTTGCCATGCTCAACGACGCCGTAAAGAAAGGAGGCGTGATGGCAAGCTCGCATGTGGGCGGGCTTTCGGGCGCGTTTATTCCGGTCAGCGAGGATATCGGCATGATCAACGCCGCGGAAAAAGGCGTGCTGCACATCGATAAGCTCGAAGCGATGACGGCGGTATGCAGCGTCGGGCTGGATATGATCGCCATTCCGGGCGATACCCCCGCGTCCACGGTCAGCGCGATCATCGCGGACGAAGCGGCGATCGGCATGATCAACAACAAAACGACGGCCGTTCGCGTCATACCCGTACCCGGGAAAGGCGTGGGCGACAGCGTGGAATTCGGCGGGCTTTTGGGACGCGCGCCGATCATGCCCGTCAATCGGACGGACAGTTCAAAATTTATCGCGCGCGGCGGCAGGATCCCCGCGCCGATACACAGCAATAAAAACTGAACGGAGGCATTCATGGAAAGGAGCGAGGCGGATCGCAAATATCTTTGGCACGTGCAGGATATTTTTTCGTCTGACGAAGAGTGGGAAAATAGTTATGCCGAAGCGGAAAAAGAGCTTGATTTTTCCGGCTTTTCCGGTAAACTGGGCGATAAAAAGACCCTTCTCGGCTTTTTCGCGAAAGAAGAAAGCACGGGAAGGAGATTAGAGCGCCTGCATTTGTATGCGCATATGCGCCACGACGAGGACTCGCGCGTGGCGAAATACACGGCCATGCAGGACAGGGCGCTTTCTCTGTACGTCCGCTTTTCGTCTGCGGTCTCCTTTGCCGAGCCCGAACTGACGGCGCTTCCCGATGAAACGCTCCGCGCTTACGCGGCAGATCCCGATTTCAAAGATCACGACTATTTCTTCCGCCAACTCATAAAAGCCAAACCGCATATCCTTTCGGCAGACGAAGAAAAGCTGCTGGCCGAAGGCGGAGAGATGTATTCGCAGTTTCAGAACATCTTTTCCATGATCGACAATGCGGACATCGCGCTCGGCGAGGTGGCAGATAAGGACGGGAACGTCATTCCGCTTACGCACGGCATGTACGGCGTGATTTTGCACGGAAAAGACAGAGAACTGCGCAAAAAGGCTTTCGAACGTTATTATCAGGCGTATATCGGCCTTACGAATACGATCGCGGCGACCTATTACGGGAACGTCAAAAAAGACATTTTTCTGACCCGGGCGAGAAAATATGACAGCTGCCTTTCCCGCGCATTGGCAGGGGAGGATGTGGACGTGAAAGTTTACGAGAATCTCATCTCTTCCGTAAACGAAAATCTTCCTTCCATGCACCGATATATCGCGCTCCGCAAAAAACTCCTGGGGCTCGGCGAACAGCATATGTACGACATTTATGCTCCGCTCGTTTCGGATGCGGAACTCAAAATGCCTTACGAAGATGCGTGTAAACTCGTCATCGAAGGGCTTGCTCCGCTCGGCAAAGAATATCAGGCGCTTTTAAAGAAAGGTTTTGACGAGGGTTGGGTCGACGTCCCCGAGACGACCGGCAAGAGGAGCGGCGCTTACAGCACGGGTATATACGGCATACATCCCTTCGTACTGCTGAATTATCAGCAGACGACGCATGATATATTCACGATCGCGCACGAAATGGGACATTCCCTGCACACATATTTTTCCAACGAGCATCAACCCTATGCCAAGGCGGATTATCGGATTTTTGTCGCTGAAGTTGCCAGTACGGTCAACGAAGTGCTTCTTCTGAAATACATCCTTTCTGAGACGAAGGACAAGAACCTGGCAAAATATCTCCTGAATTATTATTTGGATACGATCCGAACGACGCTGCACAGGCAAACGATGTTCGCGGAATTCGAAGCGTCTGCGCACGCAGCGGCGGAGAGGGGCGAACCTCTTACGAGCGAAAGCCTCAACGCGATGTATCTGGCTCTCAATAAAAAGTACTACGGCGACGCGATCGTGCATGACAAGGAGATCGCGTATGAATGGTCGCGCATCCCGCATTTTTATACTTCTTTTTACGTATACAAATATTCGACGGGTATCATCAGTGCCATTTCCATTGCGAACAGAATCCTCCGCGAAGGGGAGAGCGCCGTCAAAGATTACATTGCCTTTCTTTCGTCGGGCGGAAGCGACGATCCCGTTTCGCTTTTGAAGATCGCGGGGGTTGATTTGACGGACAGGGCGGTATTCGATGCGGCGATGAGGGAATTTGACGACGTGCTCGAACGTTTCGAAAAGGCACAGTGACGATGCGGCGGCTTTATCCGCCGTTCGGAGGTGAGGAATATGGCAGCAAACAAGACAAATGTCCTTCCGAACAATCTTGAAGCGGAGCAGGCGCTGCTCGGCAGCCTGTTGATCGACGTCGAAACGCAGACAGATATTCTGGATAAACTTTCGGAGGAAGATTTCTATCAGGAATCGCACAAACTGATCATCGGCGCGATGAAGGCGGTATTCAACGCGCGCAAACCCGTCGATCTCGTGACGCTCGCCGACCAGCTGGAGAACGATAAATGTCTCGACAAGGCGGGCGGCCTTACATATATCACGGAACTTGCGCAGAATACGCCTTCCGCCGCGAACTATAAGTATTATCTGGATATCGTCAAGCGAGACAGCGTGAACCGTAAACTGATCCGGGCGTCGAAAGACATCATAGAAACCGCGATGGACAGCGCGGATTCTGCAGACAGCGTCGCGTTTGCCGAAAAACTTGTCTTTGACATTTCGAAAAAGCTGGATACCTCGACGCTTGTGGACATGCGCGAGGATGACAGCTACGACCTCGTATTAAGTAAGTTTGAAACGATATCCACGGATAAAAACGCGCTTCGCGGTGTGCAGACGGGCTTTACGAAACTGGACAAACTGACCAACGGACTGCAAAAGTCCGACTTTATCGTGCTTGCCGCGCGTCCCGGCGTCGGAAAAACGACGATAGGGATGAACATTGTCGAGCATGCCGCTCTTGTAGACGGCAGGGTATGCGCCGTGTTTTCGCTCGAAATGCCGCGCATCCAGCTTGCGCAAAGGCTTTTGTGTTCGTTCGCGCGCGTGAGTATGTCGAAAGCGCTGTCGGGGGAACTTTCCCAAAGCGATTGGAAAAAGTTGTGGAAGGCCAGTGCCGATCTTAAAAAGGCGAAGATCTATATCGACGATTCTTCCAAAATAACGCCGGCGGAGATCCTCTCAAAGTGCCGCAGGCTGAAAGCGCGCAAGGAAGGGCTCGATCTTATCATGATCGATTACATTCAGCTCATGAGCAGCGGCGCGCGCCGTCAGGAAGAAAACAGGCAGCAGGAGATCGCGACGATCACACGAAATCTGAAGATCATGGCGAAAGAGCTGAACGTTCCCGTTTTGGCGCTTTCGCAGCTGCGCCGTATTTCTTCCAAGGAAGAGCCGCAGCTTTCCGACTTGAGAGAGTCGGGGGCGATCGAGCAGGACGCGGATATGGTCATGTTTATTCACAGGCCTGACGTCGCCGCGACGGAAGAAGAGATCAAAAGCGGCAAGATCGTCAAGGATGCGGCGGATCTCATCATCGCGAAGCATCGTAACGGCGAGCTCGGCAGGGTCAAACTTCGCTTCAAGGGGGATCAGGTTCGGTATGTCAATCCGCCTCCCGGATCTCTTCCCGACGATCCGATGGAAGGCCGTGATTACGGTGATGAACCCGAGCCGATTTCGGATGAAGATTTCGATCAGATTAGCAAAAGTTCTGATCTGATCGATGAAGAAGGCGATTCGGCTCCGCCGTTTGACGAGGATGAGTATTGAGATGACCACGCGAATCATGCAGATCGATGACGAGTCTTTGGCTCTGGCGAAAAAACTTTTGGAAGAGGGGGACGCAGTCGCTTTTCCTACGGAAACCGTTTACGGTTTAGGGGCAGACGCGCGCAGGGACGACGCCGTTGCACGTATTTATCAAATCAAAGGCAGACCGTCCGATAATCCGCTCATCGTGCACGTGCATAAGGATTACGATCTCGATTCGCTCGTGGAGGACGATCGGCCCTACGCAAAAAAACTTCGCGACGCTTTTTTGCCCGGCCCGCTGACGCTCGTCTATAAGAGCCGCAAAACGGTCTGCTCACGCGTTTCGTGCGGGTTGGATACGCTCGCGGTCCGCGTTCCGTCGCATGAGGGCGCGCAGCGTTTTCTCCGCTATGCCGATATGCCGATCGCCGCGCCGTCGGCGAATATTTCCAAGCACATCAGTCCCGTTTCGGCAGACCACGTATACGAAGATCTGAACGGAAAAATATCGCTGATTCTCGACGGCGGCAGGTGCAGCGGCGGTATAGAGAGTACTGTGTGTGACGTAACGGGTGAATATCCCGTCGTTTTGCGCACGGGGCTCGTTTCCGCGGAAATGATAGCGGATGTCGTCGGCAGGTGCGAAATTTATAAACCGAAAGAAGGCGAACGAGTCCGTTCCCCGGGGATGAAATATAAGCACTATGCGCCCAAATGCAAAACGAAACTGTTCGGCGGCGATGAACTCGATTCCGCAGTTAAGGCGTTTGGCGAACTCGAACGGCAGGGCGCGCGCGTTTATGTTCTGTGCGGGGATGAAGTAAAAGATTTGTTTCCGTCTGATAAAATTCTCGATCTCGGAAAGACGGAAACGGAAATGGCCGCCAATCTTTATGAACTGCTTCATGAAGGCGAAAAAATCGCGGACGTGATTTTGGCTGTCGAACCGAAAAAAAAGGACGGCGTTATGGCGGGGGTGATCAACCGATTGTCCAAAGCCTGCGCCGAAGAACGGTGATGAAGAGAAAAAAGGTGCTGTTTGTCTGCAGCGGGAATACTTGCCGAAGCCCTATGGCGGAAGCGATTTTCCGTGCGGAGATCAAACGGCGTAAAATTAAATTCGTCGATGCGGCTTCCGCAGGGATCTTTGCGGAAAACAGCTCCGGCATTAACGAAAACAGTGCGGCTTGCCTGACGGAGTTGGGGATAGATTTTTCAAAATTCCGCCCGAGGCAGCTTAAACACAAAATGATCGAGAACAGCTTTTTGGTCATTTGCATGACGAATTCGCAGAGCGAATTGCTCGACTCTTTCGACAATGTCCATTCCGTCGAAGAAATTGCGGGGTTTCAGATCGCCGATCCTTACGGGCAGAGCCTTGCCGTTTACAGAGCCACCGCTGACAAGATAAAAATTGCGGTGGATAAGATCATCGAACGTTACTTCTCCGATTCGGGAGAAGAGCCTAATCATTAAATTGGAGGGAGTTATGAAAATTGCGGTAGCCTGCGATCATGGCGGGCTGGTATTGAAAAATACATTGCTTAAATATTTGAATTCGAAAGGATACGAGGTCAAAGATTTTGGCACTTGCACGGAGGATTCGTGCGATTACCCCGATTATGCGCTGCCCGCGGCGGAAGCGGTTGCCCGCGGCGAATGCGAACGGGGCATTTTGATTTGCAGTACGGGGATCGGTATTTCGATTGCCGCAAATAAAGTGAAAGGGATACGCTGTGCGCATTGTCACGATACGTACTCCGCAAAATACACGCGGTTGCACAACGATGCAAATATGCTTGCGTTCGGGCAAAAAATCATCGGCGAAGGGTTGATGCTCGACATTGTCGACGTTTTCCTGAATACGGGGTTCGAAGGCGGGCGGCATCAGAGGCGCGTGGATAAAATTTCCGCAATCGAAGAAAAATATTATAAATAAATGAAAGCGAGTTTGCGCAAGCCGCAAAACGTCAGGAGTTTTCATGAAAAAAGTAAAAAAAGCCGTCATTCCGGCAGCCGGGTATGGCACGCGTTTTCTGCCGATTACGAAAGCTGTCTGCAAAGAAATGCTGCCTATCGTCGATAAACCTACGTTGCAGTATATCGTCGAAGAGGCGGTTGCATCCGGCATGCGCGAAATACTTATCATTACCGGCCGAAACAAAAAAAGCATCGAGGATTTTTTCGATTATACGCCCGAATTGGACGCCGTGCTTGAAGAAAATATGCAGGAAGAGTATCTGAAGCTTTCCAAAAAGATGGAAAATCTTGCGGATATCTATTTTGTGCGCCAAAAACATCCCGTCGGGTTTGCGGACGCGGTCTTATACGCGCAGCCCTTTACGGGGGATGAGCCGTTCGGGATCTTGCTCGGCGACGATATTATTTATACGGAAAAAGAACTCCCCGGGATACGTCAGCTTGCCGATTCCTTTGAAAAAACGGGAAAGACAACGGTCGCGCTTATGAACGTGCCTGATGCCGATATCCCGAAATACGCAAACGTCAAAGCGCGCGAAATATCGGAAAATCTGTTTTCGATCGAAAAGATCGTGGAAAAGCCCGCAATTGCGGAAAAAATTTCGAACGATGCCGTGATAGGCAGGTATGTCGTCGAGCCGTCTATTTACGACGTGATCCGCCGTACGCCGCCTTCACCCAAAGGCGAAGTGTATTTTACCGACGCACTCGGGCTTTTGGCCGAAAACGGGGCGCTGCACGGATATCGGTTTGCGGGAAAGCGTTATGATGCGGGCAACAAACTCGATTATCTGAAAGCAAATATTGAATTCGCGTTGCGCGATCCCGCTTTGGGGGATGGGATGCGCGCATATCTGAAAGAGCTTTGCGGGAAGATTTAAAAATGAAACTGAAGTTTATAAACGCAAAAATACTGCCTTCGCCGGACGAGGCGATTTTGGAAGGAGCCGTATGCGTTTCCGACGGGAAAATCGTTTCCGTCGCCTCAGAGTCCGCAGGGTTTGCCGCCGACAGGGTGATCGATTGCGGCGGCAATCTTTTAATGAGCGGTTTTTGCAATGCGCATACGCATGCTGCGATGAGCTTGTTCCGCGGCGTTGCAGACGATTTGCCTTTGGATAAGTGGCTTTTTGACAGGATTTTCCCGATGGAAGATCATCTCACGCCCGATGACGTGTATTGGGGTACGCTGCTGCAGGTCGCGGAATTCGTAAAGAACGGGATCACCTGCATGGCGGACATGTACTTTTATCCGGACACCGTTTACGAAGCGGTCAAAAATTCAAATCTCTGTCTCGCGCTGTGTTGCGGCGCGAATTCATATTCAACTTACGATACCGTCAAATTTATGTCGGATATGTACTCTAAATACAGTACTGTGTCTGACAGAGTGCGCTATTTTCCGGGGTTGCATGCCGAATACACCTGCGAGGAAAGCTTGATCGCGGCGGTCGCCGACCTGGCCGCGGAAATCGGCGCGCCGACGTATATTCATCTTTCCGAAACTTTAAAAGAGGTCGGCGAATGTACTGTGAGGCACGGCGGTCTGACTCCGCCGCAGTATCTGCATAAGCTCGGCTTTTTCGACAATGGTGGATTGGCCGCGCATTGCACGTATGCGGACAAAGACGACATCGCTTTATTGAAGCAGTCCGGCGTTACGCCCGTCGTCAACGGGGCAAGCAATCTGAAATTGGCGTCGGGGATCGCGCCGGTGTGCGCGATGCTTTCGGCGGGGATGTCCCCGGCATTGGGAACGGACGGCTCTGCCAGCAACAATGCGACGTCTATGTTCAGGGAAATGTATCTGTATTCTTGTTTGCAGAAAGAATCTATGAAAGACGCTTCGGCCGTGAGCGCGGAGGAAGCGCTGAAAGCCGCCACCGTCAACGGTTATGCGGCGCTCGGGTTCGGAGGAGGAGAGATTAAAGAAGGGAAATTTGCGGATATGGTGTTGGTCGATCTTTCCGCTCCTTTTATGAGACCTCTTTCCAACCTGCGAAAGAATATCGTATACAGCGCCGATTCCTCGGCGGTGCTTATGACGGTTGCCGGAGGAAAAATCGTTTACGAAAACGGAGAATACCGAATTGGCGAACCGCTCGAAAAAATATATGCTGAATGCGAAAAGCGCGTTAAGAGGCTTTTGTCCGAAGCGAATTTTTCGTGATTTTTGATAAGGCGGCCGTTTTGCGGCCGCAAAGGCGGCGTTGAAAGTTTCCATGGAAAAATTTCTTGAAACATTAAAAAATATCGGCCTGGATTTTGTGCAGAACACGGGTCTTGCGATCGTGCGGACGATCGCTTTTCTCGTGCTCGGGCTGGTCGTTATCAAAATCGTGCAGAGCCTCACGCGCGGCGCGACGCTGAAAAGCAGGCGGCTTGATAAAGTTGCTTCGTCTTTTGTGGTTTCTATCGTGACGGTAGTGCTTTATATTATATTGGTAATCGTCCTGGTCAGTTCTTTGGGTTTTTCGACCGCGGGCATTATCGCGGCCTTTTCGGCGGTCGCTCTTGCCGTTGCGTTGGCGTTGAAAGACAGCCTTGCCAGTCTGGCAAACGGCGTGATCATCATATTTACGAAGCCTTTCAAAAAAGGTGATTATGTGGAAGTCAACGGCATAGACGGGCTTGTACAGGATATACGGCTGTTCAATACAAAGATTTTAACGTACGATAACGTGGCCGTCATCATTCCGAACAGTGAAATTCTTTCTTCAAAGATGATCAATTACAGCGCCATGCCGATCCGTCGCGTCGTGATCGATATACCCGTTTCGTACGATGCCGAAACGGGAGTCGCAAAACAGGTTTTACTCGATAAAACAAAGGCGCATCCGTATGTTGTCAATACGCCCGCACCGTCGGTCGTTCTGAAAGAATACGGCTCGAGCGCGCTTGTTTTTACGGTCCGCGCCTGGACTCCGAACGATCAATATTGGGATACGCTTTTTGAATTGAGGGAAGGATTGCTTCAGGCGCTCAACGATGCGGATATCAAAGTTCCGTTCAATCATCTGGAAGTTACTTTATTGAACGAAAGAGATTCCGTCCGGGCGAAACCGGAAGGGGCGGAAAAGGGCAGCGCGGACGAAAAATCGGATACGGACGGTGGACGTTTATGACTACGCGACTTGTTATAGAATACGCCGTTTACGGCGGAATTATCGTTTTGGGGCTGCTTGTTTTGGGGCTGATGAAAAGGAAAAACAAGTTGCCGAATCATTCGGAGCTTCGGAACAGGCTTTTTGCGGTGCAGTCGCAGATAAGATCCTTTTATAAAGAGGAAAGTGCCGAGCCTTCCGGCGGCTATGACTTTTATAAACGCGTTACAAAGTTTATTTTTTTGCTGGATAAACTGGTTTACGACACTTCCATGATCTCTGAAAAAGAACGCGACGTTCAAATCGGGAATATTTCCGCGATCCTTGAACAGGCAAGGAATGAAATTTCGGTTTATAAGTTCAATCAGAAACCGAAGGAAGACCTTAGCAGCATTTTAAATGCGGCGGAAATCGTAGACAAGGCAATTGCCGAAGCGGATGAAATTCTTATTCGAGATAAAGAATATAAGGAACGAAAAGGAAAAGCCTAGGGTGCGGGGTTAACAATGGATAAAGTGCTTATCTGTATCGGCGGGGGCGAATTGAAAAGCAAAGAAACGCTGCCGATCGACGCTTATATAGCGCAAAAGGCGAAAGAACGCGCGGGAGAGCGCCGTGCTTACGGGCTGTTTATCCCGACGGCCAGTCACGACAGTATGCCGTATTTTAACAGCTTCCGAAAGACGTATACGTCGGTTTTCGATATCAAAGCCGACGTCGCATTGACCGTATACGGCGAAATGAGCATGTCAAAAATTGCGGACAAATTTGCGAAGGCCGATTTTATTTACGTCGGGGGCGGAGATACCGTTTTTATGCTCGATCATTGGAAAAAAACGGGATTGACGGAACTTATACGTGAAGCATACGATCGCGGCGTCGTTGTCTGCGGATTGTCGGCCGGGGCGATCTGTTGGTTCGAACAAATGTATACCGATTCGGAAGTCGGCGGAAGTGCGGAACAGTATACATTGTTTCCCGGATTGAATTGGATAAAAGGAACAATTTCTCCGCATTATAATGCTCGAATGCTTGACTTTGATGAAAAAATACTCTATAATAATATAGATGCTGTCGGATTAGAGGATCGCAGCGCGATTGAAATCGTAAACGGAGAGATCATCCGTTCCGTCACATGCGGCGGCAGGGCTTTCAGGCTTTGCCCGGAAGATGGAATTCTCCGTAAAAATGAGATCGAACCCGTTCTTAAATTATCGGAATAAGGGTTTGAACTTTGCGGCAGGACATAATTATTTGCGAGTGTGGTGAAACTGGCAGACGCGCTAGATTCAGGTTCTAGTGGGAGCGATCCCATGCAGGTTCAAGTCCTGTCACTCGCACCATCATGAGTGAACAAAAAAGATATTCACTCAAAAAACCCCGGTTTTACCGGGGTTTTTGCCGTTTATAGGGGCAAAAACGGCATTTTTTTGACGGCGTAATTTTTTACAAACAATGCGCAATATCGTAGATATTTTTGAGGCATTTTCCGATTGTGCCGGGACTTGAACTTACATAAAACATAAATCGGATAAAAATCAAAGCACATAGGTAAAAAACCTGTGTGCTTTTTTTATGCAAAAAGGAGGAGCGAAAACAGATGGCAAGAGCAGAA
>DWXC01000028.1 GCA_019119395.1 Candidatus Borkfalkia stercoripullorum
GAGCCGCAAAAACTCGGCGGCGATGCAACGCAGTCGAGCATAAAACTATTCAATCCGCTGTTTGCGCTCCATTATTCCGCAACGCATAAAGACGTACACAACCTCGTGTACGTTCTCGACGCGCTGGACGCCTACCGCAAAAAACTCGTCAAAAAAATCGAGGTCAAGGGCTTTGAACTTCGCAATCTGCGTGGCACGGATGGGTTCGTGTACCTTTCGCAGATTTTGCTCGATCCGAAAAAGCCGCCGATCGCGCGCATGACGTTCGAGATTAATTACGCCAAGGGCATTAACCGCGAAACGCGGCTTTTAAGCGTAAACGACAACTTATATGCGATGTCTGCCGGGGCGAATATGCCGCCGCTCGAACAATATAAAAACGGCTATGTCGTAAAAGAAATAAACCCGATCAACAATACGGTCACGTTTTTGAACGGGCAGACGCTTTCCGTCGGAGAGGTGCGCGGCGATATTTCCGAACGGGATATGCGGCGCATTCAGATACGCGAAACCATTCTTTCGCATTTTGAAAAGGAAGAAAAGCTGTTCAACATGGGCATCAAGTGCCTTTCGCTGTTCTTTATCGACGAAGTCGCGCATTACCGCCAATACGACGAGGACGGTAACGAACTGCTCGGCGATTTCGGAAAAATGTTCGAGCAGGAGTATATCAGCGTTCTCAACGACTATATCACGCTGAACGTCAGTCCGTATATCGAATATCTGAAAAGCATCGACGTAAAGGATACGCACAAGGGGTATTTTTCCATCGACAAAAAGACAAACCGCATTGTGAACTCCGTCGAAAAGCGTGGCGTGTGCGACGATATTTCCGCCTACGATCTGATTCTGAAAAATAAAGAGAGGCTGCTCTCCTTTGACGAGCCGACGCGCTTTATCTTTTCGCACTCGGCTCTGCGTGAAGGGTGGGACAACCCGAACGTATTTCAGATATGTACCCTCAAACAGAGCAACAGCGAGATCAACAAGCGGCAGGAAGTGGGGCGGGGTATGCGCCTCTGTGTCAACCGAGACGGCGACCGCATCGACGGGAGTGTATCCGGCATAAAAGTGCATGACGTCAATGTTCTGACCGTGATCGCGAGCGACAGTTACAAGACGTTTGTCGGCGGTCTGCAAAAGGAGATCAAAGACACGCTTTACGACAGGCCGACCAAGGCGACAAAGGAGTATTTTGCGGGGAAAACGGTCAAAGTCGGCGGTTCTCTGCATGAAATCACCAAGCAGGAAGCGGCGATCATTGAGCGGTATCTCGGTTTCAACGGATATATCGACTATGACGGCAACGTAACCGATGCTTACCGCACCGCACAAGAAACGGGCACTTTTGCGCAGTTGCCGCCGGAGATCGCGCCGATAGCGGAGGGAATACACAAACTTGTGCAGGGCATATTCGACGAAAAGGTGCTTTCGGAGATCATTGCGCCCGCCAACAAGCCGAAGATCACCGAAAACGAACTCAACGAAAATTTTGCGCGCAAAGAATTTCAAACGCTCTGGAACTATATCAATCACAAGTACGCTTATACCGTTTCGTTCGACAGCAACGAACTCATTGAAAAGGCGATCAGGGCGATCGATGAGCAGATGTATGTTACCGAATTGACGTACGTCCGTACCGTCGGTTCGCAGGGGCACGACTCGCTCGATTTTACCGAGGGGAAAACAAAAACGACCACCCTGCATAATACGGGCGGCTCGAATGTGGAATACGATTTAGTCGGCAAAATCAGTCAAGGCACGACGCTCACGAGGAAAACGGTCGTAAAGATATTGCAGGGGATCCGTGCTGATAAATTTGCCATGTTTAAGGCGAATCCCGAAGAATTTATTTCCAAGGCGATACGCTATATCAAAGAGCAGAAGGCGGCGGTTATCGTCGATGAAATCACTTACAATGTTACCGAAGAAGAACCGTACGGCAGCGATATTTTTACAATGGGCAAAGGCGTCGTCAATTTCGATAACGCCGTAAAAGCGGAAAGGCATATCACGCCGTGGGTGGTCGTCGACAGCGACACGGAAAAACAATTTGCGCGCGATCTGGATAAAGATGAAGGCGACGTATGCGTCTATGCGAAGCTGCCGCGAACTTTCAAAATTCCCACTCCCGTGGGCGACTACTCTCCCGACTGGGCGATCGCTTTTTACGAAGGGAAAGTCAAATATATCTATTTTATAGCGGAAACGAAGGGGAGCATGGAATCCATGCAGCTCAAAAAAATTGAAGACGCGAAGATTCAATGCGCAAAAAAGCTGTTTTCAAAACTCAACGGCGGTATGGTACATTACGACGTCGCGGATACATACCAACATTTAATGGATATTATGAGCAGATGAACGGCATTTTTTGAGGTATTCAATATAAATTACTTGAATCTTTAATAGTGCGCTATCTTTTCTTTTGCTTTCTCTATTTTATTCTATTTTTCTCTATTTTTAGTCTTGACAAAAAAGTAGAGAAAAGATATAATACTGGCAAGGAGACAGAGAAATGATAGAGAATCAGGAAACAGAATTCAAACGAGAATATACAGATGACTTAAAAAAGGAAGTCGTCGCGTTTTTGAATACGAATGACGGAACGATTTATATCGGGATGAATGATGACGGAAGTATTTGCGGAATCGCGGATATCGATGTTACCATGCAGAAGATTTCCTCATCCCTTCGCAACGCCATACTTCCAGACTGTACAAGATTTTTCCATATGGAAGTTTGCGGAGAACAGGGGAAATATTATCTCCGCTTGAATGTTGTCAAAGGAACGCAAACACCTTATTATCTCAGCGAAAAGGGAATGCGTCCGAGCGGCGTATATATTCGCGTCGGGAATACGACGGTGCAGGCTTCCGAAGATATGATCCGGGAATTGGTACGGGGAGCAAACAGCGAAAAATTCGAAGAGAAAAAAGCATACAGGCAAGACTTGACTTTTCAGGCTGCGCAGCATGTCTTTGACGAGCGGAAAGTGGAGTTCGGGCCACAGCAAATGCGAACGCTCGGATTGCTCGATGCCGAAGGTTTCTATACGAACCTTGCATTATTATTGTCCGATCAGTGCGAACACAGCATCAAGTGCGCTATATTTGAGGACACGACAAAAAAAGTCTTTAAGGACAGAAAGGAATTCGGCGGTTCTTTGTTCGAACAGGTCGACCGCGTTTTGGAGTATCTGAATGTCTATAATAAAACAGCCTCGGTAATCGGAGATAAATTGCGTGAAGATGCGCGCGAATATCCGCCGACAGCGATCCGCGAGGCATTGCTGAATGCAGTCGTTCACAGAGAGTATTCATACAGCGGCAGTACATTCGTCAACCTGTACGAGGACAGATTGGAAATCATGTCGCTTGGCGGACTTCCCGACGGAATCTCCCTTGAAGCGGTGCGATTAGGAATATCGCAGCCGCGAAACCGCAATTTGGCAAACATCTTTTACCGGCTGAATTATATCGAGGCATACGGTACAGGGATACCGCGTATTTACGGATATTACCGCAACACAGGGAAAGAACCGACGATTACGATCGTGAAAGGCGCGTTTCAAATTTGTTTGCCGAATTTATTGCATGCGGCAGCCGATCAAACAAAGCCTGGAAATTCGCATGAGCAAAAGATTTTAAAGTATCTTGAAGATCATGAAATGATTACAAAGGTGGAAGCGGCGGAATTGATTGGGACAAAAGAGCCTCGTGCCTATATTATATTGCGCACGATGGCGGAAAACGGATTGCTTTCCGTATCAAAGCAGGGGAAGAAATATATTTATACGAAGAAATAAAAAACGAAAAACCGCGCAGGGGAAAGATCCTCTGCGTGGTTTTGCATGAAGGATGGATTGGGAAGTTTTTGGGAAGTACACTATTTGAAAGACGATTTTTCGGAAGGAGAAAAAACCTTAAAAATTAGTGGTTTTTAATAGGTTTTTGCCTGTTTGCCTGCCAAAAACAGCAGTTTTTTAACAATTTTTCAGGCGCAAAAATTGCCCGATTTTCCCTCTCAAATACTTCCTCTGACTCCGTCATTCGTTGCTGACGCGACTGCGCCTGCGGCGAACAATCGCTATTCCGTTCCTTGCGAATCCAGCTACCCCAGCCATTACAGACCTAATCCGAACCACTATCGGGGTTAGGTCTTTTTTGTTATTCCGTAATCGCGTTTAAGGCTTAAAATCGGCGTTTTGCGGCGCGTGATTTGTCGGGGCGAGTTTCCCCGTTCAGCGAAAAGCGGCGGTTTATGCCGCAAAAGGCTCTTGACACGAGTCGGGGCGTGTTAGGCTGTTTCCGCCGAAAGGCAAACCAAAACCCCGTACCCAAACAGGGGACGGGGTTGCAGGGTTTCGCCCGTATTTGCCTTTTAACACGCCCCGAAAGAGGCTCGTGTCAAGAGCAACGTGGAATAAATAGCCGTTATGTTTCGACTATGAGATATCTTTATTTTTCGTCATTTTTCAGGTTTATAATTAACTCGTATAGTTTTGCTGCTTTGGGATATCCGATGCCGAGCTGTTTTTGAAGATCGGCTCTCGTAACGGTTTTCAGATGTTCGGTTTTGGAAATCGCCTCTTGCAGCAGCTCCGAGGAGATCGGAATATTGTCCGCCTCGGTTTCTTCGAGGCTGCATTGTTTGAGCAGCTTGCGGAGATTTTCCATTGAGTTGCACATTTCAGCGATTTTTTCGAGCGGAGTGTTGGAATCAAGCATAGTAAAACCTCGTTTTTCTTTTAAAATAACACAGGCAATGTACTATTTTCGGTGCATTGCTTGTGTTATTTTGTATACGATAAAATTATTTGTCAGAGGTTTTGTTATGTACGATTTCAGGAAAAATACCTGCGTTGTGGTTGAATTTGCGTTGTTGGATGGAGTTTTTACCGATTTATATGACAGTAAAACAAAAAAAGATTGAATTTCGGCTGTTCTCCGCTTATAGAGATAGGGGCGGTGAAGATCGAAAAGGGCAAAATAGCGGAGCATTATACAAATTTTATAGCGCTTGACGGTTTGCCGGCTGAAAACTTATCCAAGGAAGGAGACTGCGACATGTCGTATTACGGGATTACTCCTGCGCATCTGATCGGGGCTCCTTCTTTGTGGAGGACGGTCGAAAGGTTTTATTATTTTGCGAAGGATTGTATAATTCTTGTGAGGCATAAGTCGTCTTTGTATAATACGCCGTTTGATATCTTTCAATGGTATGCAAAATCATTCGGTTATGTTTTGAATAACCCCGTATTGAGCATGACGGATAGAGTGCAGGCGGCAAAAATCAAAGAGCTGTTTGAATGTAAAGAAAAAAACGTCGATTATCGTGATGTTTTGAAGGTGGCGGCAAATCTTGATCAATTTTATAAATACGAATTGTCCGAAAAGAAAAAATGCTTTTATATTATCTGTCAATATCTGTCAGTCTTTTTATGTAAATGAGAAATGAACTTGTTTTGAGGGTTCAATTATGGTACAATAAATTCGAAATTTGCGGAGCGCGTTTTCCAAAAACGGGCATTATTGCGACGATATGACGTTCAGCGGCGATTTTGGCGAGAAGGAAATCATCGGGCCGGCAGAAAATTCAAAGATACAAAAAAGTGTGTACCGGGTCAGGTGCGCATTTTTCTGTATGACAGAGAAAAATTGCCGATCCTCTCTTTGCGGGCGGAAGCTGAAAAGCCGAGGCGGGCGGTGCGGCCGGGCTTTATCTTATCGAGGAGCTTGCGCTCAACGCATTTGCGGTAAAGCGCGAAGTGATCGAAAGGGACGATTTTTTGCAGGCGTTCGGCGCTTGCTGAAAAAAAGGAGGGGATATGCGCATCAAAATCGACGGGGTGATCCAAAGCAAAGTTGAGAGTATTTATGAAACGGTAGCGGCGGAAACGGATAAATATTATAAACTTGTCAAAACAGAAGATTTGTGTTAAACTGTAAATCGTAGTAAGCCGCAAAGGGGATGAATTTATGGAAGGGTTCGGAAGGCGCTTGAAAGAATTGCGCCAGACGGCGAAAATCACGCAATCGGGGTTAGCGGAAAAATTGAATCTCCATCCGCAGACCGTTTCCAAATGGGAGAGAGGTCTGTCGGAACCGGACATATCGCAGTTGGGCGATTTGGCGGCAGCCCTCGGCATCACGCTTGAAAAACTGCTCGGGAAAGAGGAGCCCGAACAATCGTATATCGGAAATTTCCGTGCCGAAGCGTTCGGGAGAATGCTTTCCGAACTCCGCGCCGGCCGCGGGGAGAGTCAGGAAGAGCTGGCTGCCGCGATGTCCGCGTCGCCGGATGCGATTTCGCGCTGGGAACGCGGCATCACCTGCCCCGATCTTGAAAGGCTTTCCGCATTGGCCGACCATTTTGAGATCCCCGCATCGAAATTGTATTGCGGGTATTCCGAATCGCCGGCGGCGGAAAATGTTGCGTATATCAAAAAGGGCAAGCGGATTTCTGCCGTCTTAATCGCCGCGGCCTCGGCGATCCTCCTTCTGATCGGCATATTGACGCTCGCTCTATGGCCGGGTCGGGGGGTGGGCCGAGAGCCGGGCCTGTATACCGTAACGCTCGACGGAAACGAAATTTCCGTCAGCGAAAACGATTGGTTTATGCCGCAAACGCCCGTGCGTGACGGGTACGATTTTATCGGCTGGGAGGACGGACGGGGAGAGGCCGTTTCTTTCCCGTGCAAGATCGCGGGCGATTGTTCCTTTACTGCGGTTTTTGCCCCGCACGAATATGCGATCGATTATTGGCTGAACGGAGGATATTTTCTGCAGACGCCCCAAAGCACTTTTACGGTGGAAAGCGGTTTGCTGGAAATTCCTACGCCCGAAAAGGCCGGCGCGGTGTTTGAGGGCTGGTACATGTCGGCTGATTATTCCGGCGACCCGGTCGCGCAGCTCCGATGCGTGGGCGAAAGCATAAAGCTGTTTGCGAAGTGGAGCGACGCCGTGTACACCGTCCGTTATGAACTGAACGGCGGCGTTTTGCACGGAGAAGAAAACCCCGAAACCGTAACGGCGGGCAGTCAATACGAACTGAAAGCCCCCGTCCGCAAAGGGTATGTGTTTTTGGGGTGGTACGATCAGTCGTACGGAGGCGAAAAGCATGAAAGCGTCGGGGGAGATTGCGCAAAGAATGTGACGCTGTATGCGCTCTGGCAGAAATGCGACGATCTGTTTACGGTATACTACAATCTGAACGGCGGAGAACCTGAGGCGGAAAACCCTGTATCCGTCGGGGCGGGGGAAGTACATAAACTGAACGGGGCTTCCAAAACGGGATATACCTTCCTCGGCTGGAATACCGAAAAGGACGGCAGCGGGGAATACGTCGAGTACCTTTACGGGGTGGACGACGCGCTGTATCTGTATGCGGTATTCGAGCCCAAGGCATATGTGATCCGCTACATCTTCGAGGGCGGGTACGAGGGCGAAGAAACCAACCCGAATACCATCGTTTTCGGAGAGAGCGTGACGCTGTTGCCCGTTGCACTGTACGGGCACGAATTTATCGGCTGGTACGACGCGGAGGAAGGCGGCAATAAGGTCGACGTCATCGACAAAACGAACATTCTAGCCGTAACCGAACTGTATGCGCGCTTCGAGCCTCTCCGCTTTACGCTTACATTGCAGGCGGGCGGCGGAACGTTTTTGTCGGACGGCGAGAACAGAACGGAGCAAACGTTTACGATTTGTTTCGGGGAGACGATGGCGCTGCCCGATTGCAGCCTGACGGGGCATGATTTCCTCGGCTGGAACGAAAGCCCGGACGGCAGCGGCGAATTTTACAAGTCCTTTACGGGCATGGAAGGCGATCAGACGCTCTATGCGGTGTATGCGGCAAAAGAATACCTGATCCGCTACGAATACGAGGGTGTATACGAGAGCGGAAAGGTCAACCCGAATTATATCGTCTACGGAGACACGGTTACGCTGTATTCCGTCTATCGGACGGGGTATGAGTTTATCGGCTGGTTCGATTCGGAAGAGGGCGGCAAACTCGTCGAAGTCATCGACGGGAGCAATATCACGAAAATTTCCGTTTTGTATGCCCGTTTCGATCCTTTGAAATATGAGATCACGCTCGATGCGGGCGGCGGTTCGTTTACCACTCCCGACGGGGCTGAAACGGTCTATACCTATGTATTGGAATACGGGCAAACGTTCTCCCTTCCGTTGTGTACGCGCGAAGGGTATGCGTTTTTGGGCTGGTTCGATGAAGGCGGCAACGAAGTAGAGGAAATCACTTCGATCAACATCAAAAACATGACGCTGACGGCGAGTTGGCTGCAAACGGGCGTGGAATATCGGATCGAATATATCCTTGACGGCGGCACGATGACAGCGCCGAACCCGGATACGGCGCTCTCCGACGTGAGCGCTTTGCTGCCCGAGCCCGTGCGCGAGGGATATGTGTTCCTCGGCTGGTACGACAATTCTGGCGGCATGGGCGAGCCGTATCTCTGCACGCCGTTCGGGAGGATGGACGATCTGACGCTGTATGCGCTCTGGCAGGAAGTAAAGGTCAGCGGCAGCGCGGAATTTTTTGATTACGAAAAGACGAGCGGCGAGGTGACGATCACAGAGTATACGGGCCCCACGGGCGAAAACGTCGACGTGGTCATCCCGTCTGTCATAGACAGTTTGCCCGTAACGCAGATCGGCAGCGATACCGTAGCGCAGCACGGAGCCAATATGGTTCGGTACAGTATTTTCGGCGCGCCGGATTCCGCCAAAATCCGCTCTCTTACCATTCCCGAAGGAGTTTTGGTATTAGCAGAAAATGCCTTCCGCACTCTGAAAGTGTCGAAGCCTTTGCAACTGCCTTCCTCGCTCGAAAGGCTTGAAAGCGGCTGCTTTGAATATTTTGACGGGGAAGTAATTTTTTCAGAAAGCAGTAATCTGACCTATATCGGCAGATATGCGTTCCACGGTGTGCGGTTTGTCGGTACGCTCGTTATTCCGCACGGGGTAAAGACCATCGACAACGGCGCGTTCTACGGGGTGAAGACGTGCGGCGTGATTTTACCCGATACGGTGGAAACCATCTTCGATTCCGCTTTTTATCAGCCGAACGGGTATCTGGATAAGATATTTATTCCGTCTTCGGTAAAATATATCAGCTATCCGTCGGCGCACTGCGTGTATACCTCCTTTTCAGAAGAAGATGTAAAGGTCTTCGGCTCCGCCTGGGGCGGCGGAACTGCCGTCTATAACGTACGAAAGAGCACCGTAACGCTCTGCGACGGGGAAACGCGGCAGACGCTTTACGGCGAAGCGTTCGCCCTTCCGTCGCCGCAAAAGGACGGCTATACGTTTTTGGGCTGGCAGGACGAGAGCGGAAAATTTGTGGGGGATTGCTATATCCCGAACCGCGACGCAACGCTTGTCGCCGTGTATGAAAAGCGGTCGGAGAGCGACGGCAGAACGCCGGGCAGCGCCGCCGTGCTGGAAACGGATACAACTTACGAATTTACCCTTTTGGACGGGCAGGCGTTTTATTTCCGGCCGAACGTATCGCAAACCTGCCGCATTCTTATCTCCGTAAACGGAGATTTTCGTTGGAACGTCTATCGCGTGCGGGGAAACGCGGCGGAGCATGCGGGGCAGAACGGAAGCCCCATCGATTATCTTGTGGGCGACGTCTATTATGTGGAGACCGATCCCGTTCCGTCGGGGACGGCAATGACCGTCAGGATCATACTTTTATCAAATTAACGATACAACGGCCAAGGCGAAAAGGCAGGGGATCATCCCTGCCTTTTTTGCCTGTTCTGGGCCGACTCAGCCGAAATCGCGGTAAATTCAGCCGAAATCGCGGGCTGTTCCGCGAATAAGGCTGAACAAAACCGCAAAAAGATATGCTATAATACAATCGTTGCAACGGGGCAGAGAGTGCCCGAACGAATACAGACGGCGCCGTCTGCTTGCAAGGAGAGCAGACATAATGAAAACCGAATTGATCCTTTTGCTGTACGACGAATTTATCGGCGGCAAAAAGATTTCGCGCGCAGAATTCTGTGCAGAGCATTCTATCGTCGAACGGACGTTTTACCGTTATCTTCGCGAAATAACCGTCTTTTTGCGCGCGCACAGGCCGTCGTATATCGTAGACGTTGCCGGGAGGGAAGGCATATATTTCCTTAAAAAAGCCTGAAGCCGCGAGGGCGCCGACAGATGCTTGTCGGCGGCTTTCATGATTTCGGATAAAAATAATGATATCATATTTCTATACAAGAGGGAGAACGGGGTCGCCGCGGCGTTACCGTTACAATATGAAAACGGGAGGTACTTATGGAAGAAGTCAAAAAATGGAGGATATTACCGAAATTTTCCAAGGAAGATTTCCTGCGGAAAGTCTGGGAAGCGTTCGCCGACGAGGACGCGCCGGTCGAGTTGTTCAGGCAAGATCTCGGCGCCTTCAAAGAAAAGGAGTACGAGGTGCTTATCGACACGATATCCGCAGACGTTTCGTATAATGCGAGTATCGGGTATGACAGGCAGGAGGCTTATATCGATTACGAGAGGTATTACGAAGAAGAGCCGTACCTTACCACCGAAACTTATTATGACTACAATACAAGGTCTCGCAGAACCAGGCAAGTTACAAAATATAAAAGGGTCGCCAAAGAGCGGCCGGTCACAAAATATAAAACCGTGACCGACTGGAGCCTGTTCAGCGATTCCCGCACCGTCAACAACACCACGGCATGCGTCACGAATAAAAATTATTCCGACTTTGACATGGAAACGTTCAGGGAATGTTATAAACAGACAGACCGCAGCGAATTTGCAGTGATTTCGGGGGGCGAAGCGGCGGCGTTCAACATCAGCAGAGCCGCAGACGCGAAAGCGGAAAAGAGGCACGGCAGCGCCATCCAGCGTTCCGTTGCGAACTCTCTGCCGGGCGACCGTTATAAAGATCTCGATTCCTCCTATTCGGTGACGGAGAGGACTTCCGCATTGTTCAAGTTGCCGATGTATGAAACGTCCGTCAACTTTAACGGAAAAACATATACAAAATATGCCTTCCCGTTCGGAGACGAATTGAAAATATGCGGCGACCGAATAGAGAACGAGCAAAGCGTCGAGTCCGTGAAAAGCCAAACGTACGAAACGCTGGACAAAAATGCCCGGAAAAGAAGGGGCGAAATCAATGACCGCGTATGGAAAAAGACGGGTTTTGTGGAAGTTTTCACCATGCTTTTACTTGCGGCGTCTGTCGCGGTTTCGGTTCTGGCTTGCATTCTCAAGGAAAGTTTTCTGCACAACATGGCGGTGATCGGCATTGCGATCGGCGCGGCGGCCGTATTCTTTGTGTTCAACTTTATCCTCGATAAACTGGTCGACAACAAAGAGACCCGCAAAGCGGAGGCGGAGATCCGTAAAGAAAAAGAAGCGGCAGACGAAAAGTTGGCGCATTTTAAGGAAAATCATCTTGCCGAATTGCAGGAAGCGTTGAGGAAAAAACTGAACGCGCTCGGCAACGGACAAGCATCGAAAACGGGGTTGGAATAAGCGCTTATGAAAACAAAAGTTTTTAAGATCATAAACATTGTGCTGCTGGTTGCGGCGGTAATAGCGATGATCGTCGGCCTTGTCATCGTCAGTTCGGACGATAAAAAAGCGGCGGAAGCGGCGGAAAAGGAGACTTTTTCCAGCGAATACATATCGATCGCGGCGACGGGCAAAACGGAATCCGTATCCGGGAGTTGGTATGTTTCAAAAATCACGTTCAACGTCCGCAACAACAGCATTCATACCGTTCAGCGCATTCAGGGCGAAATGAAGTTTTATGACGGCGATACCGAATTCGGCAGCGGCAATATTTTTTTCGAAAGGGATATCGCGCCGTCGTCTTCCGAAACGATTACGATCACATTCGAAGGCTCTGCCAACGTCTATCGAAGGATATACGAAATACCGTACGAAGATCTGGGGATAACTTATAAGATCACGAGCATTGTGTTTGAAAAGGCGGACAGTTCTAGGATCGAGTGGACGTATAACAACGCCGCGGTAAAATGGCTGAAAACCGCAGCCTCCGGAAGTTAGGGAGAAAGGCGCGCCGCTGTATAGGCACGGCGGGACGGGGCGTCCCGCCGCGGAAATTTTTTGGCCCGTTCACGGAACGTGGATAAGAGACAATTTTTAAAACATATGAGTTTACATAAATCGGCACACGGGGCAGAATATTGTCTGCCCCGTGTGTTTTTACGGCGCAGGGCCGAAGCGCGGCTCTGCGCGTTTCGCCCTGAAACCGAAACGGTTTCGCAAAAGAAGATTCAAAGCAAAACGAATGTCCGCGTTTGAATTTAAAAAGATTGCCGCCCGTCTGTTCCGGACGGGCGGCAATCTTTTTAAAAAGCGGAAAGCCGCAAAGAAAAAGGCTCTGTCCCGTAAACCGATAAAAAGCAAAGCTCCTGCGCATCCGATCGGAAACCTACTCCGTTTCATCGGGGGGGGGGGTAGATTTATGAGAATTTCTGGGCGTTTTCCCGTAGTATTTTTTGTATAACATGTAAAAATAACTTATATTGCTGAACCCCGCCATTTCGCAGATCTCTTCGATCGTATGATCGGTGGTGCTGACAAGCGAGTGCGCGTAAGTGATCCGGTTTTTATTGAAGTATTCCGTGATCGTCGTGCCGACGTATTTTTTGAAAGTATTGCAGATATAGGGCTTGGAGTAGTGGAAAGAACCGATCAACTCGTGCGGCGGAGTCGTAAAATTCAGGGGGCGGTCGAGTTCGCTGATCAAAGTGAGCAGCCAGTTGGGGTATCGGTTGGATTCTTTCAGCAGAGTCTGATTGATAAACGAAGAGATGAGGTTATGAATGATGAGATTGGTGACGGTATCGTTTTTCGGCCCGGTCGTATTGGAATATTTGACAAAGAGGTTTTCGAGCAAAAACAATTCGTTGTTGGTGAACAAAATGTTTTTTTGAATTTTGTTTTGAAGGAATTCGCCGTACAAGTCCTGATAATAACTTTGGCAAAGGTTTTTGAAATAAGAGGGCATGATCAAAATATCCCGATACATAAAATCGGAACTCATGCCTTCCCTTATGTGGTTGTGCACCTCTCCCGGGAAAAGGATGTAGGCGTCCCCGCTATGCAATCTCACGATTTCGCCCGCAACGGAATGGTCGCAGCTTCCGGACAGCACATAAAAAATTTCAATGAATTCATGGGAGTGCGGTTTGTCGTGCCGCAAAGATTTGATGGCGGTATGGATGTTCTGGTTATAGGGGATGTATTGTTTGATCGATTTGATTTCCATGGTTTTTATCCTTTTGCATAAGGGGATTTTATTATATTTGAAAGAAATCGGGTTGTCAATATCTTTTTTATAATTTTTACAAATTGTGTATTTTGAAAGAAATCGAGCCGTCAATATCTTTTTTACAATTTTTACAAATTGTATACAAGGACATTAACACAGCATAGTTTTTCGTTAATTTTCGACATAGACAGGGTGATCGAATCGTGATAGAATTAAAAATGCAAAGCGAAATTTACGGGCCTGATTTTTGTAAGGAAAGTCAAAAAAATGATAAAGGAGAAAGGACGGGATGGAGTGAACGGCATGAAGGTTGGAGCGCCTTATTTTCCCTCCGCAGCGGAAATAAGATTCGCGCGCAAACCGCCGCTTACGGATCGGACAAAAAAGCGAAACATGTAAATTCTTGTTGGCGGCAAAGTGCTGCGGACGCCGTGCAAAAGGAAAACAGCGGAAAATAATTAAAAAAAGAGGATGAAAAATGAAAAAAATCAAGTCGGTTGTCAGTAAACTGCTCGTAACGGTATTGGCTGCGTCGTTTGCGCTGATGCTTCCCGGATGCGCCGATGCGGAAAGCGTGCTTCCGGAGTATACGGACGATAAAACCATGACGCTCGGAGCGTGGGGGGCTCCTCCTCCCACGAAAGAAGGATACGAAACTTTTGCGGCGGCGGGGTTCAACTGCGCGTTTCAGGATTTCAGGCAGCTCACCTCGTCGGCGCTCCATGACGTCATGGTCTACGCCGAAGAGACCGGCGTCAAAATGTGGATACAGACGGGAAACGAAAGTTATAACCAGCCCGATATTATACAGAAGGTATACGACGAAGAGTTGGATCAGTACGATTCGTTCGACGGGATCAATTTTTACGACGAGCCCGGTGCGGTGCGGTTTGAAGAAATCGCCGAACTTATACCCGATTTCGAGAAAAATTACTCTGACGGCATGTTCATCGTCAATTTGTTCCCGAGTTATGCGGACGGGTCTTATCTCGGGGCGGGCGGCTTCGAAGGGTATATAACCAATTATGTCGAAAAGGTACTGGGGCGCGTGAGCGGCCGCAAATTCCTCTCGTTCGACTATTATCCTTTGATGACGGAGACAGACCCGTCGACGGGAAAATCCGAAAATTACGTTGCGGATACATGGCTGTCCGATCTCGACGTTGTTTCCAACGCGGCGAAATTTACCGACATAGAGACGCATTGTTTTTCGCAGACCCGCAAATTCGACAGCAACCGCGCACTGACTTCGGCCGCGGACGTAAGATTCCAATACGCGGTGTCGATGGCATACGGGTTTAAGGGCATTTCGGCGTTTATGTACAATGCGGCTGCGCGCCCGGACGGCAGCTGGGGCGAAGGCCTGGTGAACGGAAGCAAGATCAATCCCGAATACTATTACGCCAAAGAAGCCAACGAAGAAGTGCTGAAATTCGACCACGTGTATCTGTCGTTCGACTACCTCGGCACAATGCCCGTTCAGGCTTCGTCCGGCACGAGTTGCCCCGCGTTCATGATGCTCCGCCACAAGTTGGACGAGGTGGACGGCGTCGATACCGTCGAGGCGGAAGAACCCGCTCTCGTCGGCTCGTTCAGGGACAAAGAGGACAATAACGGCTATATGATCGTGAATTATACCGAGCCTTCGGACAAGCTCTCCAACACCGTGACCGTAAATTTCGAAAAAGGCATTTCCAAGGCGCGCGTGTACCGCAAGGGCGTTCCCGAAGATGTTGAAATTAAAGACGGCACGCTCACTTTGGATCTGGAATCGGGAGAAGGTGCTTTCGTGATCGCGGTATAAACCCGCTTCGGTAAAAAGGTCGGACGAAAATGAATGGAACGAGTTCGAAAAAGAATTTTCTGAATAAAAAAGCACGGAGCAATATATTCGTCATAACCGCGTTGGCGATCCCCGTTGTCCATTTCGTTATTTTCTGGATACTTGTCAACTTTAATTCCATCCTGATGGCGTTTCAGAGGTTTGACACGGCAACGGGCAAAGAGTATTTCACTTTGGCGAATTTTGCCGATTTTCCCGTCGTTTTCAATAAATTCGGGAAAGCGCTCGAGGGATTGAAAAACACGGCGCTGACGTGGGCTTTCCAGCTGTTTTTCTTGCAGCCGTGGGGCTTTCTGCTGACGTTTTTCATCTACAAAAAAATTCCGATGAGCGGCGTATGGCGCACATATCTGTTTATCCCCGCGCTGCTTCCGGCGGTCGCGATGACTTCGATATTCAGTTACATCACATTGTCGAGCGCCCCCGTCGGGCAATTTATAACCCAGGTCACGGGAACGCCGCATATGTTGCTGACCGACCCGAAGTATGCGAATACGACGGTGATCGTCTATGTGTTCCTGACCAATTTCGGCGGCCAGTTCGTGCTGTTTTCGGGCGCGATGGGGAGAATCCCCAAAGAACTTATAGAATCGGCGCAACTCGACGGGGCGACTTTGAAAACGGAACTGTTCAAAATCGTGCTCCCGCTCTGCTGGTCGACGATCTCCATGATCATCTTGCTGAACGTCGCAGGGTTTTTCGCCGTAGGCGGCCCGGTTCTGTTGCTGACGCAGGGCGAAAGCGGTACGTATACAATGGCGTATTACTTTTTTGCCGAAACAAAAAACAACGCGCTGTACCAGCCGGCGGCCGTCGGTATCGTATTTACCCTGCTTCTTTTCCCGATCGTGGTGACGGCGCGCTGGGGGCTCGGGAAAGTATATGCCGACGTGGAGTTTTAAGATGGAAAAGTTCAGTTTGATGAAAAATATACCCGTCCGCATTGCTGCTTCCGTGCTCGTTGCGGTCATAGGCGTCGTCGGGGCATGCCTGTTTTTTGCGGGGAAATACGCCGCAGGGACGCCCCTGGTGTTTGTGCCGCTGGCATATCTGATCCTGCTCGTCTTTTTGCGCGACAAGGATTCTTACGGCGCAAAAGCGGTTTATTCGGTCATGCTTGCCATCTTTTACGTGTATGCGATTCTGATCACGTACATGTTGGTTTGGGCGATCCTGCAATCGCTCAAAGCAGACCGCGAATTCAGCCAGGATCTGATCAGCCTGCCGAAAGATTGGCTGTTTTCGAATTACGCGACGGCGATCAAAACCGTTGAGTACCAGGACGTCTACTTTTTTGGCTTGTTTGTGAACAGCATTTGGTACAGCGTCGGGCTTACCTTTTTGACCGTGTTCATGACGCTGCTTACGGGCTACGTCTTTGCGAAATACAATTTCCGCGGCAAAGAGATCGCTTTCAGTTTCATATTGCTCACGCTTTCCATCCCGATCGTCGGCAGCCTGCCCTCGGAGTACAAAATCATAAGGACGCTGGGCCTGAACGATTCGTTTTTGTACCTGATCACCGGCCTGGGCGGCTTCGGCTCCAACTTCCTGATATCGTATGCGTTTTTTAAGGGGATAGACAAGGCCTATATGGAAGCCGCGCAGATGGACGGCGCGGGGCATTGGCGGGTGTTTTTGAGGATCATGCTGCCGCTCGCGTCGGGGCTGTTCATATCGCTGTTCATATTGGGTTTTATCAGCAAGTGGAACGAGTATGAAAAGCCGATGCTGTTTTTGGACAGAATGCCGACGCTGGCCGTAGGGCTGTATTATTACAGGAACGCGAACGCGGGGCATCCCGCGGAGTATCTCGCGGGCGTCATATTGTCGATGATCCCCGTGCTCGTTCTCGTATCCACGTTCGGCAACCGCCTGATGAAGAGCATGACGGTCGGCGGCGTGAAAGGTTGATATTTTAATGCGAAAGCATCGAAATAAATTTAAACGGAGGATTTTTATGAAGAAAGGCTTGGTAAAAGTTGCGTCGGTTTTATGCGCCGCAACTTTGGGCATGGGGCTTGCCGGCTGCGGCCTTAAGGCTCCCGAAGTCAAGGTGGAAGAGGGGACTGTCCGCATAGTCGTGCTCGACCGCGGGTACGGCAAACAGTTTGCTTACGATCTTGCGGAAGCGTTCAGCGCAAAATCGGCCGAAACGGGCTACAAAGCGCAGGTAACGTTCGATCCGACCGATACCGCCGCGATCAAGAACATGATGGAAATGGGGATAGATAACGAAGGCGACGTGTTTTTCTCGGAATCGTCGCCGGTATTCGAGTGGCTCGCCCGCAAGAATACTTTCGTGCCCGGTTATGACTATGGTCTCGCCGATATGGAGGACATTCTCGACGCTCCGGCAGACCCCGCTTACAAAGAGGTGCAGGAGAACCCTGACCTGACCAACCGCGACATCATCAACGCGTCCGTTCTCGATCAGCTCACCCTCGACGAAAACGGCAAAGTTTATGCCCTTCCGTGGACGACGGACATCACGGGCATCTATTACAACCACAAGGTTTTGACCGAACTCAACGAGGGGCTTTCCGATGCGGAAAAGATAGAACTCCCCAAAACGACGGACGACATGTTCGACGTGATGGACAAGGTAAAAACGCTTCGCAAAGCCGATGAAGACCCGTATCCGTTCACGTTCGGCAACCAGCACAACTATCTGGATAACTGCGCGTTCACGACATGGTGGGCGCAGTATGCCGGAGAGGATGAGTTGAATAATTTCCGCCAGGGCAAAGACGTGAACGGCGAATATACGGCGCAGATCTTCAATACTCCCTCCAGGCTTGCCGCGCTTGAGGTCATGCGCGAGTTGGTGAATCCTGCCAACGGATATGCTGCCAGCGGCGATTACGACTTGCACGTGTTCATGTCGCAGGATCAGTTTTTCGAAGGCGAGGCGCTGTTCCACTTCAACGGCGGCTGGCTGGAAAGGGAACAGTCCGAAAAGTTTGAAACCAGCGAGTACGACGTGCGCTCTTTTAAGATGCCCGTCGTGAGTTCCATCGTCGATAAATGGCCGGAAGTGTTCACCGGAACGGATGACGAAAAGGACGACCAGTTGAAGGCGGCGCTCGATTATATCGACGGCGAAGGCGAAAAGCCTTCTTTCCTGGAAGGGCACGACGACGTTCTCGAGAGCCTGAGGCAGGCGCGCAACACGATTTCCAGCAAAGGGGTACACATGAACACGTTCATCCCCGCCTGTGCCGAAAATCTGGATGGCGCGAAAGAATTCGTGAAATTCATGCTCAGCAAGGAAGGTCAGGAGATCATGATGAAAGGTTCGTGGGGGAATCTCTGCGGATTGGTCATCGATCCCACGCAGCTCGACTGTTATGCCACGGCGACCGAAACGCAGAAATCCAGGCTCGACGTATATTGCGATTCCGAAGTGGTGTTTGGCTTCGCCAAAAAGTATCCGATGGAGTATTTGAGCGGGCTTGTCCCTTATCGTGACGGTGCCAGCCCTCAAAAAACGTTTGCGACCACAAGCCCGGCTTCCGCGGCAGATTATCAGAAAGATGAGGTCTCGGATTATACGCTCAGATGGAATGCCATGCTGTCTCAGGCAGGCATCAAAAAATAAATCTGAAAAAGGAGATAGGGAAAAATGAAGCGATGGACTAAAATCCTGCTGTTGGCCGTTTTTTCGGCCGTGCTGTTCGGGTCGGTCTTTTATTTGTCGGCATGCGGCGACAAAACATCGGCCGATGCGAGCGAAGTGATCGCCGCGATCGACGAACTGCCTTCGGTCGAAGAGATCTCTCTGACGGACAGGCGCGCGGTTCAGGACGCGCGCAGCGATTACAACGCGTTGAAAAATGCTGATAAAGAACAGGTCACGAATCTTGACAAACTCGCCGCGCTGGAAGAGCAGATCAAGACCTTGCTGGCCATCGACGGATTGACGATCAGCCTTGAATCCGAAGCCGCCATGCTGGTCAGCGAAACCTATACGCCCGAAATTGCGGGGTATGCGTATAACAATATCGAAACGACGGTCGTATACGCGATAAAGGACGCAGGCGAAACGGGCGCGGTTCTGAGCAACGGTACGATCACCGCTACGGACACTGGCGTTTTCACGCTGAGCGCTACGATCTCTTACAAAAACTGCAACATCACCAAGACGTTTGAAGATGACATCGAAGTGGGCGTCGCCGTTACGGGAACGGTGTCGTATGCCGCAGGTCTCAACGCGGGCAACGACTATACGGGCGTGACGGTCACGATCGGAAATTATACCGTCGACGTCGAATCCGACGGTTCGTTCACGTCGGTCGCCCGTTACGGAGAGGTCGAAGTGAGCGTCGAGAGCGATCTTTATGTGGCGGAATCCAAAACCGTTACCGTAAGCGAGGGGAATACCGATCTCGGCAATTTCGAACTCGCGATGTATAAAGTGGAAAACGCCGCGGGCATGGGCTTCCTCGGTTATGATTTTGAGAACAATACTTACAGAACGTCGATACGCGGTCAATTCAACGCGGTGTTCAGCGGATTAAAAGTACCCGCCGGCGAAGAATTTATGTTCTCCATCGAGATCGCCGAAACGAACGGGGAATCCGGCCAGCGTTACGGCGCTTCGTTCAACGGCATCGGGTTGCTGCTCTTTACCGCCGACAATTACTCGAGATTCCAGTATTTCAACCCGGTTACGAGCTATACCGATGCGGACAACGCGCACACGGACAGCCTTGACCCCAGCGGCGGTACGTTTGTGACCAGCCCCCGTCCCATGAAACTTATTTACTACCGTGTGAAGGACGGCGATACTTTCCGCTGGTTTACGGCGATCGAAGTTGACGGCAACTTCTATATTGCCGAGGTCGACACCGCAGGGAGCGGCGCCAAACTCGGCGGCAAGGCTACGATGGCGACGCTCGACGCGGAGGAGATCTCTATCGGCGTCGGCGGGCCCGATTTGGACGACGGGCAGACCACTTCCTGGAAAAACCCGACGCTCGTTATCGGGGAGGACGCCGTTGCGGATCTTACTTATTCTGCGCTCGTGAATCTGGTCAAAGACGACGGCGATACGGATAGCACCGCGGTGGTTTCGAAACCGGATTTCGTTTACGGCGACGAAGTGACGCTTACGATCACGCCCAAGGCATCGGCAGACGGGGTCGTTTACGGCATCACCGAAGCCAAGATGAACGGCCAGGACATTCTGGCGGAACTGCACAACGATCAGGCGGGAAATTATACCTACACGATCAACTCTAAAGCTGAATACCCCGACAACAAGATCACGTTCGATATCAAAATCGAAGCGCTTGCGTCCAATCCCAAGCCGGTGATCAACGGCCCGGCAAAGGCCGCCTTTACCGCAGACGGTAAAGCGCATTCGGTCAAGTTCAATATTACGGGATTCGGGCAGGTCGAAGTCACGGCCGCATCGAACGACGGCGCGGCGGACTACGTGAGCTGGAACAGCGAGAGCGGTTCCCTGGATATCGCCGAGGGGCTGCCGAAGGGAACGTATTCCGTCACGATCACGGCGGATAACGGTTCGACGGACGGCAACGCCACGCACACGCTTGCGATTTATGTGGATACGCCTTATATGGACGACTCTCTCGAAGCCGATGAGTTGGGCGTGTTCGATACGGAAGAATATCTGCAGAACGCTGCAAACGACAAATCATGGAACGATTTCCCCGTCACCGCGGAATTGGTGGACGATGCGAAAGCCAACGACGGCAAAGCCCTGAAAGTGGCCAGTGCGAGCGAAGGAGTGAATAACTACGTCATCCTCTATTTTGCGAGGCAGGACGTTCTGCGTTCGCAGGTCAAGAGCGTTTCCGTCAGGCTGCGCGGCGAAAACCTGAATCCGGCGGGGCAGAACGCGATATGGATCAGGTACGGCGAAAACCCTCAGCAGGTCTATCCCGCAGCCACTTTTGTCAGCGGCGAGTACGTCACGATCACGATAGACAATCTTGCCGTGCTCAACGCCATGGCGACGGACGGCTACATGACGAAAATGTTTATACATTTTGCGGGCCCCAATAAAACGGGGACGCCCGCCATTTACGTCGACGAGATCACGTTTGCGGGCGGCCTCTATACGGACGATTCCCTCGAAGGCACGAACGATCTGATCGATTTCAATGCAGACAGTCTTGCGAACGTCGTGAACGCGGGCCATTGGAACAGCAATATCTTTGCCGTAAGCAGCGAAATTTATGACGACAGCGCGAACGGGAATGATTCCGTGCTGAAAGTCACCCAGACCGTCAAGGATCACGGTTTTGTGCAGATCTATTTCTCGCAGAGCGGCGTGCTGCGTGAAGAAGTTGCGAGCGTCCAGATCACGCTGCGCGGCGTAAACATCACGGGCGTCAACGTCCGTACGACCGAAGCGAACAACGTCAAGTATACGGAGGCGAATGACGCCGAAGGTTATGTGACGATCACCGTTGAGGATGCCGCCGCGTTGAACAATATGGCGTCGAACGGTGTGATGACGGCGCTCGGCCTGCATTTCACGGGCACGGATGCGGAACTCTATATCAGCGATATTTCGTATACGCCCGTTTCCGCCGCCGAATAAGGCGACCTTAAAAACGGTACAGGAACAATGGAGAAAGCCTCGGAGAGCGATTTTCGAGGCTTTCATACCACAGGCGGCAGTTTGAATTTGTTTTAACCACAGGAGAGTTTACGTGTTGAAAGGACTTAAAGTCGACAAAAAATCGTTTGCGAACCCTCCGTCGGAATACCGCGGAGCGCCGTTTTGGGCATGGAACGGGAAACTGAAAAAGGAAGAACTTCTGCGGCAGATCCGCATTTTCAAAGATATGGGTATGGGCGGCTTTTTCATGCACTCGCGCGCGGGGCTGCAGACCGAGTATCTGGGCGAAGAGTGGATGGAACTGATAAGGGTTTGCGCGGAAGAGGCCGCAAAACTCGGCATGAAGGCTTATCTTTATGACGAGGACAGGTGGCCGTCGGGCACGGCGGGCGGACTGGTCACGCAAAACCCGAAGTACAGGGAAAAATATTTTACCGCCCGAAAGATCGAAAAGGAAAAATTCTGCCTGCTCGATTACGGGCAGGAATATCTGGCGTCGTTTGCCGTAAAATTTGCGGATGCGGAAGGCGGGCGGGAAATGGCGGATTACTTCCCCGTTTGTTATGCCGACGAGATCCCCGAAGGATATTCGGCGCTCGTTTTTACGGCGCACGAACGCCCGAAAGAGGGCTTTTTTAATGGGGCGACGGACGTAGACCGATTAAACCGGGAAGCGACGGACGAATTTATCCGCATCACGCACGAAAAATATAAAGCGGCGGTCGGCGACATGTTCGGCAAAGAGATCCTGGGCATTTTTGAGGACGAGCCGCACCGCGGATTCGTATTCGGCGGCCCGGATTCCGACAGAATGCCGTATACGTATACGCTTTTCGAAACTTTTGAAAAATATACGGGTTACAGCCTGAAAAGCCGTTTGCCCGAACTTATCTATAAAAAACAGGGGGCATCGTTCAATAAGACCGCTTACGACTATATCGACGTCCTTGACAGGATGTTTATAGAAAATTTCGCAAAGCCGTATCATGACTGGTGCCGCAAAAACAAACTGGTGCTGACGGGGCACATCTGGCAGGAAAACAATCTTGTTTCGCAGACCAGGCTGACGGGGTCGGCGCAGCGGTTTTACGAATTTATGGACTATCCCGGCGTGGACGTGCTGAACAACGCGCTCGACAATTTCTGGATCGTCAAACAATGCTATTCGGTCGCAAAACAGCTCAAAAAGCCGTTCGTGTTGAGCGAACTGTACGGCTGTTCCGGCTGGCAGACGCGCTTCGAGGATTATAAACGGATCGGCGACTGGCAGGCCGTATTGGGCGTGAATCTGCGCTGCCACCATTTGTCGTGGTATACGATGGAAGGGGAGGCCAAGCGCGATTATCCCGCCAGTATTTTTTACCAGTCGGCGTGGTGCGGCAAATTTCAGTACGTCGAAGATTATTTTTCGCGGCTGAATTGCGTGTTGAGCGCGGGGAAACCGACGACGGACGTCGCCGTGATCAATCCCGTAGAGAGCGCCTGGGGCATGGTCAGGGCGAATTGTTTCGACGGCTATACCGCAACGTACCCCGATATGCGGGAACTGGAACAGGATTTTGCCGATACTTTCCATGCTCTGTCCGACGGCGGCGTCGACTTCGACTATGTGGACGAAGAGATTTTGGCCCGCCACGGAAAAGTGACGGGGAAGCTGCTGAAAGTAGGCGCGGCGTCCTATTCCGCCGTGATCGTTTCGGGCCTTGTCACGATCAGAAGATCCACGCTGGACTTTTTGGAACGGTTTGCGGCGGCGGGCGGCAAGGTCATCGTTTATAAACTTCCGAAACATATCGGGGGCATCCCCGCGGAAATCGACGGCACGAACTTCATCGTGGTGGAGGACATCGCTTCCGCGGTACGCGAGGCCGAAAAATTTACCGCGGTCAGGGTCAGCCATCCGAAGGGCGTCATGGCGCACGTCCGAAAAGTCGGGGCAGACTATTTCGCCGCCCTCGTCAATACGTCGGGGGAGGAGTGCCCCGAACCCGTCGAAATACGTTTCAATCTTCCCCGCAACGCCGAAGAATGGTGCCTCAGGGACGGAAGCGTGACGGGATGCGATCATAAAAAAGACGGTGCGGGCGTGACGATCAGAACCTCGCTCGATCGGTACGGCGAACGCCTTTTCAGGCTTACCGAAGGCGCGGTCGTTCCGCAAACGGCCGGAAAACCGACGGCGGGGCGGAAACTTCCCTCGTCCATGGCCTATGAATTGAGCGAGCCGAACGTTCTCGTCCTCGATATCGCAAAATATTACGTCGACGGCGCGTATGCGGGCGAAAACGAGATCTTGAAGATCGACAGGGCGCTGCGCGACAAATTCGGGCTCGAATACCGCGGCGGCGCAATGATACAGCCCTGGTTCAAGGAAAAATACTTCGGCGCGGCGACGGAAAAAACCGTATGCAGGCTGACTCTGGAATTTGAGGCGAACGTGCGCGATCTGCCCGAAGGCGATGTGATGCTCGCCATGGAGACCCCCGACAAATTTGAAGTGAAACTCAACGGCGTCGCCGTCGACAGGCGAACATGCGGAAATTATGTCGACAACTCCGTCTTTTGCATCCGTCTGCCGCACGGCGCGCTGCACGAGGGGCGGAACACGCTGCGCCTGGACTGCGATTACTCCGACGGACTGAACCTGGAAGCCGTTTACCTGCTGGGGGATTTCGGCGTAAGCGTAAAAGGACACGAATGCACGTTGACGGGGCTGCCCGGGGAATTGGATTCGCGCCCGCTTTACGAACAGGGCCTCCCTTTCTACGGCGACAAGATCAAATTGTTTACGGGTATCGCCGGCGGCGTGTGCAAACTGAAATTCCCGCAGATACGCGGCGCTTATTGCGAGGCCGATTTCGGGAAAGAAAAGGAGATCGTGGCGTTCGCGCCTTACGAGACGAAAACTCGTGAGGTGACCGGCGCGCTGACCTTTGCGCTGTGCCTGACGCGCCGCAATACGTTCGGCCCTCTGCATTACGTCAATACGGACGGAAATAAGTGGTACGGGCCGCGCGAATTCGTCACGGAAGGACAGAAATTTACTTTGGATTACGTTTTTGACGACCAGGGTATCGACATTCCGACGGTATTTTTTGAAGAATGAACGGCGTCGGACGGTTGACCGGGATCGGGATTTTGAGGGATTTGCCATGAAGATAAAATTTTACGGGACGGCGGCGGTAGACGGAGTCCCCGCATTGTTTTGCAAATGCAGGGTGTGCGAAAAGACGCGGGCGGACGGCGGAAGGAACATCCGCACCCGCAGCCAGGCGTGCATCGACGATACGCTTTTGATCGATCTTCCGCCGGATACGTACACGCACGCAGTTTTCGGCGGGCTGCCGTTGCAGGATATCGAGCATTGCCTGATAACGCATTCGCATTACGACCATTTCGTCCCCGAAGAACTCGATATCCGTACGGCATACTGCGTGGCGGAAGTCACGCACGGGTTTACCGTATACGGCACGGAAAAAGTCATGGAAGCGTTGGGCGGGCGCGTGCGCGACGAAAAATTTACGGAAAGGGTCGGGTTTGCACTCATCGAGCCGTTCAAACCCTTTACCGCGGCGGGGTACAAGATCACGCCGCTTGCCGCCGACCACGACGCGGCCAGCGGGCCTGTCATCTTTTTGATCGAAAAGGACGGAAAAACCATCCTGTACGGCAACGATACCGGGTATTTCCCCGAAGACACGTGGCGGTATTTCGAAACGGCGCGCCCGAAGTTGGATATGGCGGTTTTCGATTGCACTTTCGGGAACAGGCCGGGTATGCGCAGGAATCACATGAATATACAGACGGTTATCGAAGTCCGCGAAAGGCTGGAAAAACTCGGCTGCATAGGGCGTGAAACGAAAAATTACCTGCATCATATCTGCCACAACAGTTGGACGACTTACGATGAATTTGCCGAAATAGCCGCCCCGTACGGTTTTACCGTCACGTACGACGGCTTCGAGGCGGAGGTTTGACGAAGCGCGGCCGCAAAACGGCCGTTCGCGCGCGGTGATCGCCATGGACTTGAACTTGAAAAAGAAAATCGAAAAAAATTTTGAAAGGCTGTCGGAACCGCTTTATCAGATACAGAACATCTTTCAGCGGCAAAGTTACGAGTGGTACGGCGACTGGGAGGGCAGGGCGCTGCTTTCGTTCGTCTGCCAGTTCAAACTTACGGGGAAAAAGATCCCCTGCATGGATCTGATGTTCGGGCGTCTGCCCGAAAAGACGAACGGGTATCTGTATTTCGGCAAGCCGTATGACGGCAAGGTCGCGGACGAGCAGCAATTGTCCGGCCACAGCTGGTATTTGCGGGCATTGGTCGCCTATGCCGGGGCTTTCGGAAGCGCCGAAGCGCTGGAAATTGCCCGAAGCACGGTGGAAAATTTATATTTGCCCGTTGCGGACAAATATGAGAATTATCCCGTCGAACGTGACGGCGGACAAACGGGCGGCGTCGGAGGGAACGCTTACAAAGTTCAGGACGGCTGGAAACTTTCCACGGACGTCGGCTGCGCCTTCATGCCGATCGACGGGCTGGCACATTATTACGCCGCGACAAAAGACGAACGCGTCGCCAAACTTCTGAGAACGATGATCGGCGCTTTCATGCGGATCGATAAACCGAAGATCGGAATGCAGACGCACGCGACGCTTTCGGCCGCGCGGGGGATCCTCGAATTTTACGCCGCCACGGGCGAGGAAAAATATCTTCAATACGCGAAAGATATTTTTGCGCTGTATGTCAGCCTCGGAATGACGCTGAACTATGAAAATTTCAATTGGTTCGGGCGGCCGGACACATGGACGGAACCGTGCGCCGTCGTGGATTCCATGATCGTCGCGCTGAAACTGTTCCGCCTGACAGGTGAATCCGGTTACGGAACGTTGGCCCGCAGGATATGGTTCAACGGCTTGCAGTTTTGCCAGCGCTTCAACGGCGGGGCGGGAACGAATTCCTGTGTGACGGCGGAAAACCCCGTGCTTAAAATCAATTCTTACGAAGCGCCGTTCTGCTGCACGATGCGCTATGCGGAAGGATTGCTCTATGCGGCGGAAAACAGTCCGCTGCTCATGCGGGACGACGGCGGCGAAATTTCGAAAGACCGGTACGGCCGCATTTTCATGGGAGACAAACTGCTCGCGGAGGATTTGAGCGGGCAGACAGAGGGAGAGCGTTATACCGCTTTCGGGAAAACTCTGGTCAGGATACCGTCTTTGACGGAGTATCCCCGTGCAACGGCCGAAAACATTAGACTGAAAATCATTTTTGACTGAATGTAACGACAACGAACAGGAGCAAACCGAATGAATCAATATCAAAAAGTGATCGAACTCGTGCATTCCGCAAAGAAAATCATATTCGATTCGTCTTTAAGAGCGGATGTGCGGAAAATAGGAAACTCGGATTATGTCACGGCCGTGGATACCGCCGTCAGCGAATATTTGAAGAACGGTCTGAAAGAATTGTATCCCGATTTCGGGTTTACGAGCGAAGAAGAGACGTGCGTCCGATGCGGAGAGAAGCGCTGGATCTTGGATCCGATCGACGGGACGACGAATTTGGTTTTCGATTATCATTTGAGTTCGGTGTCACTGGGCTTGCTTTGGAACGGGAAAGTCGTATTCGGAGTGGTGTACAATCCGTTTACCGAAGAAACGTTTTCGGCGGAACTGGGAAAAGGCGCGTTCCTGAACGGAGAGAGGATCTTCGTCCGCAACCGCGCGATCGCCGACAGCCTCATCGAATTCGGATTCGGCGCCAGGAGGAAAAACGAATCAAAAAAAACATTTGAGACCGCGCGGGAAATTTTCACGGACTGCCTGGATATCCGGCACATATGTTCCTCGGCGCTTTCCGTCTGCTATATCGCCGCGGGGAGATCCGACGGTTTTTTGGAAAAACTGCTCAAGCCTTGGGATTATGCCGCGGCGTCGCTGATCCTGACGGAAGCCGGGGGCGTTATCTCCGATTGGGAAGGAAGATCGCTTCAGTTCGACGAGCCGTCCGCAGTGCTTGCGGCGACCCGCAACAGTTACGGATATTTATTGAAAAAGGTATCTTCGGTCGGAGCGTGACGGCGGTATGAAGGATAACAGGATCATCGAGTATATCATGCCCGTGCGGATAAAAGCCGCAGAGGGCGGCATCGTCAACGTTCTGTCGCTTCTCCGCGAAAAGCCGCCGCAGATCGGGCTGAACGAAACGGAGTATGCCGAAACAGACGGCGGCGGATATCTGATTTTGGATTTCGGCCGCGAATTGAGCGGAGGCGTGCGCATCCTGACTTACAGGGCGGAAGGCGATGCGCAAGTCCGCCTGCGTTTCGGGGAATCTCTCAGCGAAACATGTTCCGAACCGAAAGGGATGCAGGAAGGCGCGACCGCGACGAACGATCACAGTCTCAGGGATTTTTACATAAAACTCGTGTCCCTTTCGGATATGCGTTTCGGGAACACGGGCTTCCGTTTCGTGCGGCTGGATTTTCCCGCGGGGAGCAAAATAAAGATCAAGAACATTTTTGCGGCGTTCGAACACAGAGACCTGAAAAGATCGGGGCGTTTCGAGTGCAGCGATCCCGCCGTAAACCGCATATTCGACACGGCGGCATATACCGTCGAACTTTGCATGCAGGGCATGCTTTGGGACGGCATCAAACGCGACCGCCTGGTCTGGATAGGGGACATGCATCCGGAAACGCTCGCCGTCATTTCGCTTTTCGGGGCGGATCCGTGTATCGAACAGGCGCTCTCGTTCGTCCGCGGCGAAACCCCGCTGCCCGCCTTCATGAACAATATACCTTCGTACTCTTTTTGGTGGCTGGCGATCATCGCGGATTATTACCTTCACAACGGCAATATCGTTTTTCTTGAACGGGAAAGAGATTATATCACGTCCCTGGTGAGCCTGATCGACGCTCTCGTGGAAAAGGACGGGAGCATGCGGCTGCCCAGATATTTTCTCGATTGGCCCACCGCCGACGCCGAAGGCCGCGCGGGGACGTACGCGCTGTGCGCTTATGCGATGGAAAAGGCGAAGGTCATCTATCGTGCGCTGGGCGAGGACGAAAGCGTTTTGGACGGCATTGCGGGACGGATCGACCGCTCGTTGCGGGGCGGGGATTTCAAACAGGTGACGGCGATGCGCGTATTCGCGGGGTTCGACTCCGCGGAGGACGTCGTCGGCCGCCTGCTCCTGCACGGGGCGCACGGCATGTCCACGTTTATGAGTTATTATATCCTTTCGTCCGTTGCCATGGCGGGGCGGACGAAAGATGCCCTGCAAATGATGCGCGATTATTACGGAGGCATGCTCGAACGCGGCGCTACGACGTTTTGGGAGGATTTCGACCTTTCCTGGCTGGAAGGCAGCGGGAGGATAGACGAATTTCCGAAAAAGGGACAAAAAGACCTGCACGGGGATTTCGGCGCATATTGTTACAAAGGATTCCGCCACAGCCTGTGCCACGGTTGGTCGGGCGGCCCCGTTCCTTTCCTCATGCATTACGTTTTGGGGATCAGGGAGGCCGCTGCCGGTTGTAAAAAAATGCTGTTTGCGCCCGACCTGTGCGGTCTGAAATGGGCGCGCGGGACTTATCCCGTTCCGCAGGGGAACATAGAGATCTCCCTTACGGAAACGAGAAGCGGGGTAAAGGCCGAAATAAACGCTCCCGCCGGGATCGAGATCGTTCGGCGGAAGGTTCGGCAATGAAAAGGGGACATGTTGGAAGAGCTCAAATATCTGATCAGTATATTGATCGCCGTGGTTTTGGGGTTCGCGATCGGGTTCGAACGGAAATTGCGTTTCAAGGAGGCGGGTATCCGCACGCATACGATCGTATGCGTGGGCTCGGCGCTGATCATGGTGGTTTCAAAATACGGGTTCGGCGATTCTCCGGATTACGACGCGTCGCGCGTGGCGGCGCAGATCGTTTCGGGGATAGGCTTTCTGGGCGCGGGGATCATCGTATACCGCAAGCACGAAATACGCGGACTCACGACGGCAGCCGGCGTATGGGCGACGGCCGGCGTGGGAATGGCTGCGGGGGCAGAACTTTATATTGTCGCGGCGGGGGCGGCGGTCATCATCATCGCCGTTCAGTGCCTACTCCACGCGAAGTGTAAATTGTTTCAGACAAAAAAATATACGCAGATCAAGATACGCTTTCAAAAGTACGGCGACGAGGACGAGAAAGTAAAGGAATTGTTTCAGGCGGACGCTTTTTGCAGGATGACGATGGAACGCAAAGGCGATAAGATCGTTTGCACGGCAAACCTGAATATCGATAAAGAAATATCGCGTCAGAGGCTGAACGAGATCATGTCGGAAAACCCGTTTATCCATTCGATAGAGTTCAGCGGAGAGGATTGAGGAAAAGACAGATGGATTTTCGTAAACTGATAAAAGAATTTGAAAACTGCCCGTGCGGGCAGAAACATGAATGCGCGATCGGCAACATACGGATCGGCAGCGGCATAACGGCGGACACGGGCGAGATCCTGAAAGAGAACAACTTTCCGAAAAAGATTCTGTTGGTTGCCGACAGGGTCACGTTGAAAGCGGCGGACGGGATCGAGGAAAGCCTTCGGGGGTTCGAAACGGAATTATTGATTTATGATACGCTGCGCGTGGCGACCATGGCAGACGTGAAGAGGATCGAAGGATATCTGGATCGGGGGATCGGCGGCGTGCTTGCCGTCGGGACGGGGTCGGTTCACGATATATGCCGCCTGGCATGCGCGAACCGCGGAAAACCGCTGTGCCTGTTCGCCACGGCGGCGAGCATGGACGGGTTCGCCTCGTACTCCGCGCCGATCGTCGACAACAATTTCAAGATCACGTATCCCGCAAAATGCCCGGAGGTCATCATCGCAGACACAAAAATTCTCGCCGCGGCGCCGAAAGCCCTCAAATCGGCGGGGTTCGGCGACATGGCGGCCAAATACGTCGCGCTGATCGACTGGCGGGTGTCGAACCTGCTCTCGGGGGAAAGTTATTGCGAGCGCGTCGCCGCGCTGACCGAATACGCCGCAGACGCCGTCATGCGTATGGCGGATCAGATCACGGCGGACGACGAAGCCGCCGCGGCAAAGGTTTTCGAAGGGCTGCTGCTGACGGGCATTGCCATGAGCTTTACAAAAACTTCGCGCCCGGGCAGCGGCTGCGAACATATCATGGCGCACTACATGGAATGCAAGGAGCTGCTCGAAAACAAGATCCCGAATTTCCACGGGGAGGACGTCGGCGTGACGACGCTCGTCATGCTCAAAATATACGGCGAGCTGTTGAAATTCCCGTCGGTAAAGTGCCATGCGGAGAAAAACGATTGGGAAAAAATCGAAAGAATGTACGGGCCGCTGGCGCAGGAAATGAAAAAACTGAACTTCCCCGAAACGATCACGTCCGATATCCCCGCAGGGCGTATCGAAGACAATTTTGCGAAGATTCAGGAAATCGTCCGCTCCGTACCCTCGTACGAGACCGTGAAAGACCTGATGCGGCGCGCGGGATGCAAGCTGACCCGTAAAGATATAGGAAAGAGCGAAGCGTTCATGAAGGAGTCGCTCATATACCATGTTTATATGCGCAGGAGACTGTCTCTGCGGCGCCTGATGAACATGATGGAGCTGAACGGGCTGATCGAAGAATTTACCTTCGATTGAACGGCCCGTTCCGCATAAATATAAACGCATGTCCGTGCGCGTGTGAAGCCCGCCGGCGGGTTTAAGCTGCCTGCGGGCTTTTTTGTCATTCGGCGCCGCCGCCCGTTGCCGGAGAAGAGGGGATTCCCAAAAAAGCATTTTAATTTCACGCAAAAATATTACTGTTCGGGTATTTTGTTTGACTTAAAAAGCCGATTGTGGTATAGTGATACCATATCACGCGAGGGAAACGAATGAAGGCGCTGGAAGACAAAATTTTAAAGGAAGGGACCGTCCTGCCCGGCAACGTACTTAAAGTAGGAAGTTTTTTGAACCAGCAGATGGATTCCGACTTTATTATGGATATCGGCAGGGAGATAGCCCGTCTTTACGAGGGGGAACGCGTAACCCGCATATTGACGGTGGAGTCGTCGGGTATCGCCATAGCGGTCGCGGCAGGGATCGCCCTGCACGTTCCCTCGGTATTTGCGAAAAAGCATAAGAGCGCCAATATGCCCAAAGAGGTCTATACGGCGCCGGTATATTCGTATACCCATAAAGAGACATACGAGATCGCGGTCGCAAAAGAATACATAGGCAAGGGCGACAAAGTCCTGATCGTCGACGATTTTCTTGCCAACGGCAACGCGGTGCGGGGGCTGATCGGTATCATCGAGAAAGCCGGCGCCGACCTCGCGGGCTGTGCGATCGCCATAGAGAAAGGATTTCAGGGCGCGGGGGACGAGCTCCGCGCGCAGGGGATCCGTGTAGACTCGCTCGCCATCGTGGATTCGATGGACGAAAGCGGGGTCATTTTCCGCGCGCAGTAAACGGCGCGCTTTTTGTTTCCGAAAGAATAATGCATTTTTATGCAGAAAGGAGAACGATATGAAAAAATTCTTGGCACTGTGTTTGACGGCTGTACTTGCCGTTGCGGGCATCGGCGTGCTTTCCGGCTGCGCCGAAGATGACGGCAAAATGAAAGTGGGACTGATCGCCCTGCACGACGAAAATTCCACGTATGACAAAAACTTTATCCAGGCGTTCAAAGAGGCGTGCGGCAATAAAGACGTGACGGCGGTCATCAAAACGGACATCCCCGAAACAGATCGTTGCTATCAGGCCGCCTGCGACCTCGTCGACGAGGGCTGCGACGTGATCTTTGCGAACTCTTTTTCGCATGAAGAGTTCGTCGTCAGGGCGGCAAAAGAATATCCCGACGTACAGTTCTGCCACGCCACCGGCGTTACCGGGCATACGGGCGAACAGAAAAATTTCCACAACGCGTTCGCGTCGATTTACGAGGGCAGGTATCTCGTCGGTGTGGCTGCGGGCATGAAACTTGCCGAGATGGATAAAAACAAAGAACTGAAAGCGTCCAATTACGACGCGGAAGGCAACATCAAGATCGGGTACGTCGGCGCACATCCGTATGCGGAGGTCATTTCCGGCTATACGGCTTTTTATCTGGGCGCGAAATCTGTGGTAAGCAACCTTGTAATGGACGTAAGGTTTACCGGTTCGTGGAACGACCAGACGAAAGAAATGGAAACGGCGAAAACGCTTATTTCGGAAGGCGCGGCGCTCATTTCGCAGCACGCGGACTCCCTCGGGGCTCCTTCCGCGTGTGAGGAACTCGAGGTTCCCAACGTCGCTTACAACGGAAATACGAGCAGCACCTGCCCCGAAACGTATCTCGCCGCAACGAGGGTCAACTGGGTGCCTTATTTTGAATACATGATCGACTGCGCCCTCAAAGGGGAGGAGATCGATTATGACTGGTGCGGCACATTGGAGACGGAGTCCGTCGTGGTGGAGGAACTCGGCAAGAACGCCGCCGAAGGCACCGCGGAAAAACTTGCGGAAGTTACCGCCAAACTCAAGAGCGGCGAACTGCATGTTTTCGATTGCGATACGTTCACGGTGAACGGCAAAAAAGTTGAGTCCTACAAAGTCGAAGGGGATATCGAAGTGGTCAAAGACGGGTACTTCCACGAATCCGACATTTCCCTGTACCGTTCCGCTCCTTATTTTACTATTGAAATAGACGGGATCACGGCATATAAAGACAAAGACTGAAAAAGCGAACAATGAAAACGCAAGACGGCGAAGAGTCTCTCTCCGCCGCTTGTTGTTTTCGGATAATTTTTACGAGGTATGGCTGTGGACGGATCCGTCACTTTGGAATTGAAAAACATCAGCAAATATTTCGGTTCGGTCGTCGCGAACAAGGGGGTCGATCTTACCCTGCGCAAAGGGGAGATACTCGCTTTGCTCGGGGAAAACGGAAGCGGCAAAACCACGCTCATGAACATGATCTCGGGGATCTACTATCCCGACGAGGGGCAGATCTTCGTCAACGGCCGCGAGGTTTCCATCGCTTCCCCGCAGGACGCGTTCCGCTATAAGATCGGCATGGTGCACCAGCACTTCAAACTCATAGATCTTTTTACCGCCGCCCAGAACATCGTTCTCGGGATAAAAGGCCGCTACAACATCAAACGCATCAACGAGGAAGTCAAAGATATCGCCGACAGGTACGGTTTTGCGATCGATCCGAAAAAGAAGATCTATGACATGTCCGTTTCCGAAAAGCAGACGGTGGAGATCATAAAGGTGCTTTACCGCGGCGCGGATATCCTTATCCTGGACGAGCCGACCGCGGTGCTCACCCCGCAGGAAACGGAAAAGCTCTTTTCCGTCATGCGGGCGATGAAGGCGGACGGGAAGTCCATCATCATCATCACGCACAAACTCCGCGAGGTCATGGAGATATCCGACCGCGTTGCAGTCCTTCGGAAGGGCGAATACATCGGCTGCGTGAATACGGCGAATACGGACGAGGCTTCTCTCACCGAAATGATGGTGGGCAAAAAGGTGGAGCTGAATATAGAAAGGCCGGTTACGCAGTTCGACAAACCGCTTTTGGAGATACGTCATCTGTGCGTAAAGGGAGACGAGGGCAACCGCGCGACGGACGATCTGAGCTTTTTTATCCGCGGAGGAGAGATTCTGGGCGTCGCGGGCGTCGCGGGGTGCGGCCAGCGCGAACTTTGCGAGGCGATCGCGGGGCTTCGGAAGATCGAGTCGGGCGGGATCTATCACGAAGGCGAGAGCATTGTCGGCCTTTCTCCGAAAGAGATCTCTCACCGGGGCATATCGATGAGTTTTATCCCCGAGGACAGGCTGGGGATGGGGCTCGCGCCCTCGCTTTCGATCACCGACAACATGATGCTGAAAAATTATCAGGATCATACGTACGGCATCAAGCCGCTTGCCGTAGAGGAAGGCGACAGGTCGTTCAAAGCGAAAATGCGCCGCGCCGTCAACAAAACGGGCGCATGGCTGAACCGCCACTGTGTTTTCGTGAACCGCAAAGTCGCCCGCGCGGACGCGGAACGCGTCATAAAGGAACTGGACATAGTTACCCCTTCCGCGGAAACGCCCGTGCGGAAACTTTCGGGCGGGAACGTGCAGAAGGTGTTGCTGGGAAGAGAGATCCTGACCGAGCCGAACGTGCTGATCACGGCATATCCCGTGCGCGGGCTCGACATCAATTCGTCTTATCTCATTTACGATATCCTCAACCGCCAGAAGAAAAGCGGAACGGGCATTTTGTTTATCGGGGAGGATCTCGACGTGATGCTCGCCCTCTGCGATAAGATCATGGTTCTTTGCCACGGCAGGCTGATGGGCGTCGTGCATGCGGAAAAAACGACCAAAGAGGAGCTCGGGCTGATGATGGCGGGCGCTTTGGATCTTTCGGAAGAAAAGGGGAAACCGATGGGCATTGCCAAAGATTCGCAAATCGGGGAGGAACGCACATGGGACGCATAAAAGAGCCGTTGATCCGCATAACGCGGAGAGAGGACATGCCTTGGTGGAAAAGCATGCTGATCCGATTGGGCGCGGTGGTCGCAGCGCTATGCGTAAGCGCCGCTTTCATTTCCGCGGCAGCGCCTTCCTCGAAAGGCTTTTTCGGTTATTTCGGATCGCTCTTTTCGGGTACGTTCGGCACGGAGCGGAGGATTTGGATGCTGCTGCAAAACACGGCGCTGCTGCTCATGGTCGCGGTGGCGCTGGTCGTTGCGTTCAAAATGCGCTTTTGGAATCTGGGCGGGAACGGTCAGGTTCTGATGGGATGCCTTGCCAGCGCGGTGTGCATGTTTTACCTGGGCGGCAAACTGCCCGACCCCGTCGTATGGCTGCTGATGTTCGTTTCCGGCGTTTTGGCCGGGGCGGTGTGGGCGTGCATCCCGGCGCTTTTCAAGGCCTTTTTCAATACGAACGAATCGCTTTTCACCCTCATGATGAATTATATCGCCGTGTGCCTGGTGGCGTTTTTCATATCGCTTTGGTATCCCGAAGGCACGGGCGCGATGCCTCCGCTCAGCGACGGCGCGCTGCCCTCGTTCGGGAGCGGCCAGATGGGAAGAACGCTCCCCATCGTCCTTGTGGCGGTTGTCATCACGGCGGCCATTTACTGTTATCTGCGTTTTCATAAGCACGGCTATGAGCTATCGGTTGTCAGCGACAGCAAAAACACGGCGAAATATGCAGGCATCAACGTAAAAAAAGTCATTATCCGTACGATGATCCTTTCGGGGGCGCTGTGCGGCATCGTCGGGTTCATACTCGTCGGTTCCGTCAACCACATGGTCAGCACGACGATGGACGACAACATGGGCTTTACCGGGATCATGGTCGCATGGATGGGCAATTTCAATCCTCTGATCATGGCGGCGGTCTCGCTGTTCATCATTTTCCTTTCGAGGGGAATGGCGCAGGTCTGCACCGATTTCGGCTATACCAGCGAAGCGCTTTCGGACACCGTTATAGGCATTATTTATTTCTTTTTTATCGGGTGCGAATTTTTTATCCGTTATAAAGTGCATATCAACCGCAGGAAACTGATGCGCATTTTCCACATCAAAAAAGGCGGTAAAGACGGCAGCGAGCCGGAGGAAAATCAAGCGCCCGAAATTTCCGAAGCGGAGCCCGCTCCCCAGGAGCAGGACGGGCGATGCGAACCCGAATGCGAACGGGCCGTTCCGGAAACCAAAGAGGAGGTGAGCTGAATGGATATGTTTTTTGCGAGCGCGATCGAATTCGGCGTGATTTTTCTGTTCGGATGCGTGGGCGAAATACTTACCGAAAAGTCGGGCCATCTTAATCTCGGTATACCGGGCATCATGTGCGTGGGCGCCGCCGGCGGCTGTTTCGGCGCAAAACTGTGCCTTGCTGCGGAAAACCCGAGCGGAGTTCTTACCGTGTTCGTCGCGATTTTGTTCGCCATGCTGTTCGCATGCGCGCTGGGCGGGATATACGGCGTTCTCACCGTTTCTCTTCGCTGCAACCAGAACGTTACGGGTCTTGCCTGTACGATTTTCGGGGTCGGGTTTACCTCTTTCTTTCTCAACAACGTCGTCCTGAAAGGCGATGCGAGCGCAAAACTTTCGCGCGCGGGACTCCGTTATTTTAACGCGGGGATCCCCGGGGCGGATAAACTCGGCTGGTTCGGTACGGTTTTCCTCGATCACGGCATATTGGTTTACCTGGCGGTAGTCATTGCGATTTTGGCTGCGCTGCTGCTCCGCTACACAAAAACAGGGCTGAACCTGCGCGCCGTCGGGGAGGATCCTGCCGCCGCGGATGCCGTCGGCATAAAAGTGAATGCGTACAAATACGCGTTTGTCCTGATCGGCGCGGCGGTCGCCGGCCTTGGCGGACTGAGCTACATTATGGGATATATGAACGGCATCGTCGATGCGACCGTGGATCAGACGATCCAGGGGATCGGCTGGCTTTCCATTGCGTTGGTGATTTTCACGATGTGGAAACCCGGATTGGCGATACCCGGTTCCATCCTTTTCGGGGCGCTGTATATTCTGTCTACCAAGATCGCCGGAATATCGTTTGTTCAGGCGAGGCTTCTCGAATTGATCCCGTATGCCGTTACGATCGTTGTCCTTATCGTTACGAGCATAGCGGGCCGCAGAGAAACGCAGCCGCCCGCGAGCCTCGGGCTGCCGTATTTCAGAGAAGACAGGTAGTTTGAACCGTTTGAAACGAAAGATCCGGGGGCGTTTCCCCCGGGTTTTTCGTATACGCCGGGCGCGTTTCTTTTTTCGTATACGGCTTTCGTGCACGTCGGGCGCTTTTTTTCGGCGGTCGCGCCGCGTCGCGGCGCAACCGCCGAAACCGGCGTTCAAACGGTTGACTTGAAGGCTGTACGCTATTATAATGATAGCGGCTTTTGAAACGGCGGGATATTCCGCCGGGAACAGAATAAATTATGCGAGAGGTTATACCAAAGATAAAAAATGTACATGAACGAAGCGCGGACAGGGAAAAATTATATCGTAAAGAAAATATCCCTGCCCTTTGAAACGGAACGAAGGCTGGAAGCGCTGGGAATGACGCACGACGCGCCGGTCACCGTTCTGAACAGGAAAGGGAAAGGGATTCTCATCATAAAACTGCGCGGAACACGGTTCGCGCTCGGCTGCAACATTACGACGAATATAGAGGTGGAGCCCGATGAGGAAAATTAAACGAAAGGGGGGCTGCTGTTCCGCGGGGACGGAAGCCGACAGGAAGCCCGTCGATTCCGACATGACGATCTGCTTCATAGGCAATCCGAACTGCGGCAAAACCACGCTGTTCAATGCATATACGGGCGCGAACCTGAAGGTGGCAAACTGGCCCGGGGTCACGGTGGAAAAGGTCGAAGGCACATATAAATACAAGGACGAAAAGATCAGGCTGGTAGATCTTCCGGGGACTTACAGCCTTACGTCCTATACGATGGAGGAGACGGTCTCCCGTAATTACATATTGAGCGGCGACGTGGACGTTGTCATAAACGTTGTGGACGCGTCTTCCCTTGAGCGCGGGCTGTATCTTACCCTGCAGTTGTTGGAGCTGGGCAAGCCTGTCGTCGTGGCTTTGAACATGATGGACATCGTCATGAAGCGCGGGATGGAGATAGACCTGCACCGCCTTCCCGAAATGTTGGGCGCGCCCGTCATACCCGTATCGGCACGCAAACGTACGGGGTTGGATATCCTTATTCATGCGGCGATCCACCATAAAGACAGCAAGGGGCCGGACCCGCTCATACACGAGCATAAAGAGGTTTCCCGTCACGGGCATGACCATCACGCGGAATATACGATGGTGTATTCCGATGAGATCGAGGACAAGATAGACGAAGCGGAATCGGCACTTTCGCAAAAGTATCCCGATTTGCAGAATCTCCGCTGGCATGCCATAAAAACTTTGGAGAACGATAAAGCCGTTACGGAAAAATATCCGATAGACATGCCGTCCGATGCGGAAAATTATGAGTCGAGGATCATCAACGAAAAGTATCAATTCATCGGAGAGATCATAGACGAGGTGATGGTTCACAAGCAGCGGCAGGACAGGCTGACGGACAAACTGGACGGCGCGTTCACGCATAAAATATGGGGCATACCGATTTTTCTCGGGGTCATGGCCGTCGTGTTTTTTCTCACGTTCTTTGTGGGCGATCTCCTGAAAAGCCTTTTGGAGACGGGGATAGGCGCTCTTTCGGACGCAGTTTCCGGAGGCCTCGCTTCCGTCAACGCAAGCCCCGTGATCATTTCCCTTCTCGTGGACGGCATTATCGGCGGGGTGGGAACGATAGTCACCTTTCTGCCGAATATATTCATCCTCTTTCTCGCGCTCGCTTTTTTGGAAGACAGCGGATACATGGCAAGGGTCGCATATGTCATGGAAGGGGTCATGAGCAAGATCGGGCTTTCAGGCAGGGCTTTCATTCCCATGCTCCTCGGCTTCGGATGCACCGTCCCGGCGATCATGGCTTCGAGAGCTCTTGAAAACAAGCGCGACCGTTTCAAGGTCATGCTGGTCACGCCCTTCATGAGCTGCAGCGCCAGGCTTACGATATATATTCTGTTTGCCGAAATGTTTTTCGCCGAATATGCTTTCGTGGCGGCGTTTTCGATGTACCTTCTCGGGATTTTGGTAGCCATAGGCGTTTCGGCGGTACTGCATCTGATCGACCGCAAAAAGGAAGTCAATTACCTTTTGATAGAGCTGCCCGAATATAAAATGCCGGACGCGCGGACAGTCGGCATATATGTATGGGAAAAGGTCAAAGATTATCTCGTAAAAGCGGGCACGACCATTTTTATTGCGACGATCGTCATATGGGCGCTGTTGCATTTCGGCCCTTCCGGCTATGTGGACGGGGAGGCGATGGGCGGCAGCTTTGCGGGATATATAGGAAAATTTCTCGTCCCGGTATTCGCGCCCGTAGGGCTGGGGTTCTGGCAGATCGTCGTGGCGCTGATAGCGGGCGTGTCCGCGAAAGAAGTCGTCGTTTCGAGTTGTGCCGTTCTGCTCGGGGCGGCGCAGGGTTCAGCGGAGTTTATGGGCGCTCTCACCGCTATCGGGTTCGGTTCTCTCAATGCGGTCTGCCTCATGGTGTTTTGCCTCTTGTATATTCCGTGCGCGGCAACTTTGGCGACCATCCGAAAAGAATCGAAAAGCTGGAAATGGACGGGCTTTGCCGCATTTTTTCAGCTGGCGGTGGCATGGGTCGTCACGTTGATCGTTTATCAGATCGGCTTGCTGATCGTATGACCGAAAATACACCCCGCGGCGGGGGCGGGAGGATTGCGCATGATCGCGACAGTTATTGTTTCTTGCGTTATAGCCGTCTGCGCGGCCGCGGCGGTCGTTGCCGCTGTGAGGATGAGAAAAAAACGCAGGGGCAAATGTTCCGGTTGCCCGTACGGCTGTTCCGGCAAAGATTGCCGCAAAGATATGAAGGACAAACGGGGCTGATCCCGATCGGTGACCGCATGGGCGGTCGTTTTTAAAGGCGGCGCCCGGAAAACGGTTTTTTGCAAAGAATGATCCCGTACCGGATGTCTTTTCGGCGCGGAGCATCGCAAACAAAGCGGCACGCCCGAAAGGACGTGCCGCTTTGTCCGTATTATTTTTGGCGGTCACCGTTTTGCAGATTGGCGATCAGCCTGTCGAGACATTCGATCGCGCCGTCCAAAGTTTTCTCGCCGATCCCTTTGAACGCGGGGGCAAGGATCTCTTCCCCCGCGTCTTCGTTTTGACGGAGAAATTCTTCCGCCGTCGGCGTGAGGGAGACGATAACGCCGCGTTTGTCGGCGGGGGAAGCGGAAATTTCGGCAAATCCCTTGGCGGCCAATGCGTCCGCAAGCTGTTTTGCGTTTTGCCTCGTCCCGCCGAAAGCGTCCGCAAGCTGCGAAAGGCCCGCTTTTTTATCGGGTAACCCGTAAAGAGAAGTGAGCAGCATATACTGCCGCAAAGTCAGGCCGTTCAGCGCCTTCCCGCTCTTTTGCTGCAATAAATTCGCCGCCGTAAACAGCTGTGCCATGACGCGCTGCTTTTTTTTGGATTTTTTCATTTTTTTCCTCCGAGACCGTAATATATTGCATATTATACTCGGCCGAACCGCTTTTGTCAAGCGAAAGGAAGCGGCAGGCAAAACCGTCGGGCAGGGGAAAGGGCGGCCGCTTTTTTATGCGGCCGCCGGGTCAATCTTCGTCATCGTCGTCTTCGTCATCGTCGTCGTATCGGCCCTGGTCTGAAGAAGATCCGTCCGAAAAAGCGTAATGGTATCCGTTTTCGCGGATATAAACGGTAAAGCGGATGCGTTCTCCGCCGATCGTTCCGCTCGCAAACAGAACGTTTTCCCCGTTTTCCCTGCCGTTCCTGAATTGCAGGGCCTCGCGCACGCCGTCCTTTTCGATGGTCAGCAGCAGTTCGAGTTCGCCCTCTTCCGATTCGTATTCCGCCGTTGTGCGCTCAACGAGTTCTCCGCGCTCGTAAACAGAATATACGTATTCCTGTTCGGTTTCCGTTTCGTTTCCTTCGCTTTCGTTCTCGTATTTCTGTTCCACTTCGATGCAGGACGAGCCCGAATCGTCGGTGAACGCCTTGAAGTACAGTTCGCTTTCCTCCTCACCGTCTTCCGATTCGGTCTGGTAATTGCCCTCCACGGCGTACTCGCCGCCGCCCGTCGACAGTATCCCGACGATCGCGTAGCTTTCTTCGCGTTCGTCGCCGTCCGACTCTCCGCTGCGGAAAATTTTGTCGTAGTAAAGGGTATACGCCGCGCCGCCGCCGAGCAGGTCGTTGAGTTTTACGGTCATGCCGAATTCATAGCCGAACCCGCCCGCGGCGCTCTCGGCAACGATGCTCCCCTCGCTCAAAAGCCCCTCGACGAGCGTCATATACCGGTTGAGCGTTTCCACGCGCGCGTCGTCCGCTTCCGATTTTGCGTCCGCGACGGCGCGGACGGAAGAGAGCGCTTTTGACTGTGCGGTTGCGGTATCGCCCGAAGAGGCGAGCAGCGAACCGACGGAAGCCGCCCCGTAGGCATAGAACGAATCTGCGTCCGTGATTTCCGCAAATTTGTTGCCGCCCGGGTTCAGGCCGCCGCTTCCTTTCCCGAGGAATATGGGTAAAAATATGCAGAGAAAAAGCGCGATCGCGAGGAGGGCGGCCGCCGCGGGAATGAGTATCTTGCGTTTGTCGCGCAGGCGCATCCCGCCTCCGTGCGCGGGTGCGAGAACGGCTTCCTTTTCCTGCAGGCCGAGTTCGCGCATCACTTTTTGTTTGACCTCTTTGTCCGGCAGAACGGCGTCGGCCTGTTCGGACAACAGTTTTTTGATGTTTTTCATGCGCCGTCCTCCTTTTCGATTATTTTTTTGAGTTTTTTGAGCGCCTCGTTGTTCTTCCATGTGACCGTGCCGATCGGCATGCCGAGCATTTCGGCGACTTCCCTCCGTTTGTAGCCGGAAACCTGGCAAAGCATGAGTATTTCATATTCGTCCTCCGCCAGAACGCGCGCCGCGAGATCGAAAATATAGGGGATCTCCGCTTCGCCCGAGCCGAATTTATAGGCGTCCGCCTCGAAGTCGGTGGGGATCTCGCGTTTGTATTTTTTGACGTGGTTGAGCGCCAGCGATTTTGCGATCGTGCACAGCCATGCGGTGAAATTCGTGCCCGCCGTATATTGCGGGAGAGAGGCGACCGCCTTCACGAACGTTTCCTGCAACAAGTCTTCCGCATACATTTTATCCCGCACGATGTACAGGATCGCGAAGTATGCCGAACGGTGCGTATGTTCGTAAATGTAATCGAAGGCGGAACCGTCTCCTTGTCGGAGCGCGGCGATCTTCCGCTCCAGCTTATCCTTTTTCATATTCCGTCCATAATATAAACAATCGGCGCGTCCGGATTGTTGGAAAAAAATTGATTTTTTAAAATGATAACAGCAAACGCGCGTTCCGTCAAGACATTGGGCGGAAAAATCCGCTTTCCGAAAAAAATTTTAACTTTTTTCCAACAAAACGCGGCGGATGCGGTGTTATATAAGTGAGGCGGGAAAAATTCCGGATATTCCCTCCCGAAAACGGATTTAGGAGAATACGAAAATGAAAAAATTATTGACTGCAACGATATTGGCTTCCGCGCTCGCGCTTACGCTCGGGATATCCGCCTGCTCCGCAGGGGAAAAAGCTCCTTCGGGCGGGAAGTTCGACGATCTGACCACGGCAGAGTCTGTATACGGTTTCAGCGCGGCTTCCGCGGGGATGCTCATCTCCGCCATGGACGGCGGCAAGGCTTCCGCTTCGGTGAAATCGTTCGCGTCCTCCGCGGCGGAAAACGCGCCCGAAGGAGAGACGCCCGCGGAAACGCCGGGGACGTCGGACGATCTGTCCCGCCTGGACGGATATATGGCATTGGTGGAAAGCCTTGTCAGCGACGGCGGGTTCGGCGTGGACGTCGCTTCGTCCGACCGCGAAGGCTATACCGAAAAGATGACGGTCAGTTACCGCGATATGGACGGCGCTTCGCATCAATATACCATGTATTACAACCGCATCGCCGTTCCCGACGATGACGACGATGATGATTGGGACGACCGCTTCGACGATGAACAGGAAGAAAACTACGCGCTCGAGGGCGTCCTTTCGGTAGAAGGAGCCGATTACGCCGTTTACGGCACCCAGAGCAGCGAGAGCGAAGGCGGCGAGTCGGAAAGCGAAACAGAGTTCCGCGTAACGCTCGGGGAAAACCGTTATATGTACGTCGAACAGAGCAGCGAACGGGAAGACGGCGAAAACGAGCAGGAATACGAGTATACGGTGCGGGAAAACGGGCAGGTCGTGGAGCGCAGCACATTCTCTTACGAGACGGAACGAGGCGAAACCGAACTGAAAATGACCTCGTATAAAGACGGCGCGTCGGAGACGTTCTACTTCGAACGCGAAACGTACCGCGGACAGGAAGTCGTTTTCGTGCGCATCGGAAACGGTCAGTCCTCGCAGGGTTATATCGTCGACACGGTGACGGACGAAAACGGCACGCGTTACGAATATACGCCCGTCAGCCGCCGCTGACGGTTCAGAGCGGTTTTATTCGGATAAAAAAGGCGGCTTTTCCCGAAACGGGGAAAGCCGCCTTGCGTTTACTGCATGAATTTTGCTTTTTTAAGTTTTACGTTGCGGCGTTCTATCTCGATCAGCCCCTCGTCCGTCATGCGCTTGAGCTCGCGCACCATTGCGCTCCTGTCCACGCAGATATAGTCCGCAAGGCTCGTCTGCGAAAAGGGAAGGGTAAAATACGAACTCTTGCTCTTTGCCGATATCATCGTAAAATAGGCGAGCAGCTTTTCGCGCGTGGTGCGGCGGCTCAAAATTTCCAGATGTTCGGAAAGCGCCTGCGTCTTTTCGCTCATGAGTTTTACGAGGTTTGAAACGACGGTGCTGTGATGCGCGCACGCTTTCGCGCAGCGTTTTACGATGTGTTCGTAATCGATGTACAACACGTCGCTGTCCTCTTCCGCGATGAGGAAGAAGCTTGCGTCCGCCCAGGAATAACCCAGCACGTCGCCGAAAACGCCGCCTTCGCGCAGTTGTTCGAATATTGTGCGCACGCCGTTGATATCCGTTTTGATCAGGCTGACGAACCCCTTCTGCACAACGGCAACGCGGTCGTGCGGCATGGGGATCTCTTCGCCTTTGCGATAAGTTTTCGTCACCGTTTTGAAACATACGAGCATCGCTTCGTATTCGTCTTCGGCGACCCCGTCGAACAGTGAAGTCGCGGTATTTTCCATGGCAAAGTCTCCTGTTGCATTTGCAACATAAATATACCGCAACCGTGTAAAAAAGTCAAACGTATCCGCATGATTTTCACAGAGTTCTTATGTAAAAAAATTATGCATTTGCGCGCGGATGTGCTATAATTTTATGGGAATAAAAACGGAGAACGCCGATGATAGAATTTTACGGAGAGATATCCATGCCCTGCAAAAGGGCGGTCAACAAAAGGAAAAAACGGTATTACGCCGTTTGGCTGTGCGTTTTGTCGGTCATCGTCGCGGGGCTGGCGGTATATGCGGGTATTGACGGCGGAGGAAAAGGCAGGGATTTTATCGTGTTTACGGTGTTTGCCGTTCTTCTCGCGCTCTTTACGGCGTATCTGTTTGCGGCGCCCGTTCCGCGCTCGCTCGAGGGCGAAAAGTGGCTTTTCCGCGTGCAGATCGAAGGGGAGGAACTTCTGTTTACTCAATACCTTACGGGGCGCGAGATCGTCAAAAAACGTCCTCTGTGCAAGGTAAAAAAAGTCGTGAAAACGAAGTACGGATACCTGCTGTACGTCCCGAACGGAAGCAGCATAGTCGTCTGCCAGCGCAATCTTCTCAAAAAAGGAACGTTCGATCGGTTGGAAGCGCTGTTCGGCGGTAAATTGAAGGAAGAATAGCGCGCCGCTCCCGCGCGAACCTCCGCGGGAGCGGCGTAAATTTTGTCGCGGCGGTTCCCCGTAAAAGGCGGGAGTGCGGGATCAAAACGGCGCGCCGCCCATTACGGGCGGCGCGCCGTTTTGAAATTCAAATAAAATGTACCCGCTCTTCGTCGTAAAAACCTTTGGCGGGGGGATCTTCGTCGGGAACGCCCACCGCCACGACGGCAACGGGCACGCCGTCGCAGCCGATTACCTTTTTCACCTCGTCGGTGCGCGGCTGGGTGGGGTAGCATCCGCACCAACAGGCGCCGAGGCCGAGCCCCTTTGCGGCGAGCAGAATGTTCTCGATCGCCGCGCCGCAGTCCTGCGGCCAATAGTTGTGGCGGGGCTGCAGGTCGGGCCTGCCGCACACGACGATCGCCCAGCTCGCCGTTTCCAGCATACGGCTGGCGGGGTGCGCCGCCATGAGCGCCGCCTTTACTTCTTCTTTGTCCGTGCAGTAAAATTCCCACGGGCGGCTGTTCACCGCGCTGGGGGCGTGCATCGCCGCATCCAATAGTTTTTGAATGCTCTCTTTGGCTACGGGCGCGCCCTTTTTGTATTTGCGCACGCTGCGGCGCGCATAGATCGCTTCGAATACGTCCATTTTGTTTTTCTCCCTTTTTTCGTTCTCATACTTATTATAAACGGCGGAGCGCTCTTTGTCAACGGGTAAAAAGGATTGAATTTTGCCTCGGTTTATGGTATGATGGTAAAGAAAATATCCGCACAGGGAGGGAAGGCGTGCTTAAAGAGGGCGAATCGGTCGAGGAACTGCTCGAGGGGGATCTGAAGATCATACAAAACGCGTCGCTCTACCGCTTTACGAGCGACGCCGTGCTTCTTTCGCGCTTCGTCAAGGGCAAAAAGCGCGACGTTGTGGCGGACTTCTGCGCGGGCAGCGGCATTGTCGGGCTGCATTTTTATGCGCTCAACCCGCACGTTTCTTCCGTAACGCTGTTCGAAATGCAGGAAGAGCTTTCCGACATGAGCGCGCGCTCCGTTCTGCTCAACGGGCTGAAAAATTTTACCGCTGTATGCTGTAAAATACAGGACATCGGGCGGGAGTACGACGACAAATTTTCCCTCATCCTGTGCAATCCGCCGTATGAAACGGGCGGGTTCGAAAACGACGATTACAAAAAGGCGATCTGCCGGAAGGAGATCACGGTCACCCTTTCCGAAATCGTCGACGCCGCCTATAAAAAACTCAAATTCGGCGGCAGGCTCGCGCTCGTGAACCGCGCCGACAGGCTCGCCGAAGTGCTTTACGCGATGAAGGCGCGCGGCATCGAGCCGAAACGCCTGCAATTCGTGCGCGGAAGGGCGGGCGCAAAACCGTATCTGATCCTCGTCGAAGGCACGAAAGGGGCAAAAGAAGGTATAGAGATCCTGCCCGACGCCGTAAACGTAAAAAATTAAAGGAGAGAGCCGCCGCTTTGCGGCGCGCCGCACTGTTATGGTCACATTTGTCGCCACGCCGATCGGAAATCTCGGCGATATCACCCTCCGCGCGCTCGACGCGCTCAGGGAAGCGGACGTTATTTTCTGCGAAGACACCCGCCATACCCTTAAATTGCTCAATTATTTCGACATTAAAAAGCCGCTGTTTTCCTGCCATAAATATAACGAACTTACGGCGGCGGAAAAGGTAGCCGAACTCGCCGCCGGGGGCAAAAACGTTGCGGTCGTCACGGACGCGGGCACGCCCGTCATTTCCGACCCCGGGAACGTCCTCGTCAACGTACTGCGCGAACGGGGCATACGATACACCCTCGCGCCCGGGGCGTGCGCCTTCGTGGCGGCGCTCGTCTTGTCGGGCTTCCCCGCCGACAAATTCGCCTTTTTAGGATTTTTGCGCGGAAAAAGAGGGGACAAGAAGGCGCTTTTGCAGGAATATGCCGATTTTCGGGGGACGCTCGTATTTTATTCCGCCCCGCAGGATACGGATGCGGATATCGCCCTGCTGTACGAAACGCTCGGCGAACGTGAAGCCTGCGCCGTGCGCGAGATCACGAAGATGCACGAAAGCACGGAATATTTTACGCTTTCCGCGGGGCTCGCGGGCGAAAAGCGAGGAGAATACGTTTTGCTCGTAAAGGGGGCGCAAAAACGGGAAAATCCGCTCAATTTGCTGCCGGAGCGCGACCATATCGCGCACTATAAATCGCTCGGCATGAGCGAAAAGGATGCGCTCAAAGCCGCCGCTAAGGATCGCGGCGTTTCCAAAAGCGAATTGTATAAATTCACGATCAGGGACAATGAGCGGTGAACTTCCTTTTCAGACAAATTTTGCAAACCGGTTGACAAACCGGTTTTTCTGCCTATATAATGATGGTGAGGATCGTTTCGATCCCGAAGGAGGTTATCATGAAGGAAGTTTGGTCAAAAAGTTGGAAAAAGGTGCTCATCTGGGCGTGCGGCTTTGTCAGCCTTATCGCCTTTGCGGTCGCGGGCGGCTATGCGATCGTCAAAGGGGAAGACGAAAGCGTCAAACGCGTGGCAAAGCAATGTTTCGTCGTTACGCTCATATTTTTGGCGGCGAACGCGCTTATCAGTATTTTAAGCAGCATTGCCGGGCTCGCGGCTTCGGCGGGGCTGGCGGAAGTACTGCAGTGGCTGAATTTTATTCTGCTCATCGCAAAGATCGGCATTTATGCGGCGGCGATCGTCATGACGCTCCTTTCGGGCAAAAACGAAACTTCCGCGCCGCAGACGAACACGGAAGTAAAGGCTGAAACCGCTGAAACGGGATCCTCCCGAACGGAAGGGAAAGACGAAACGGCGGAATAAGCGCCGCAAGCGGCCCGCGGGAATCCGCGAGGCAAAACATTGATAAGCAAAACCCGCGCGGAGCGCTTGGCAAAGGCGCTCCGCGCGGGTTTTTTTATGAATCGTCTTCGGTTTTATAATTCTTCTTCGATCTGTCTGCCGCGTACGGGCAGGGTGACGTGCGTAAAGCCGATTTTTTTGAGCGCTTCGGAAACGGTTTCCCGCTTTTCGCCGATGCGCGTTTCGTCGTGCGCGTCGGAAGAAAAAAGAACTTTTCTTCCGCCCAGGCCGAAATATCTCTGCAAAATATCGGTATCGGGGATAAAGGGGCTTCCCGCCGTTTTGGCGGAGGTGTTTACCTCTAAAATTTTATTTTTAGCGATGATCTTTTTGAGGATCGCGTCCAAAACGTCCGAAAAGTCCCGGTAGCGCAGTTTCGGGTCGGGGTACTTCGCGTTTCGCGAACAGTAGCCGATGTGCGCGACGATGTCGTAAGGGTAAGGCGCGTCCAGGCTTTCCAGAATGCGGAAAAGGTAAGCGTTATAGGCGAACTCTTTGCTCTTTCCCGCAAAAAATTCGGGGAAATAGCAGTCTCTCCCGAGACAGGTGTGTACGCTGTTGATGATAAAATCGGGGGAATATTTTTCGGCCGCTTCGCAATATTTTTCTTGCGCGCGGGAAGAATCGTCATAGGCAAATTCCGCGCCGACAAGGTAGCATATTTTCCCTTTGTACTCGTTTTGCAAGGCGCGTCCGCGCGAAAAGTAGGCGTCTGCATCGATTTGCCGCACTTCCTTGCCGCCGATTTTTACATGTTTGGCCACATAATCGTAATCGAAGTGTTCGCTCGTGCCATAATATTTAAATCCGAGCGAGATCGCCTTTTCAAGCATAACGCGCATATCCTGCCGTCCGTCTGCAGAGAAAAAAGTATGTGTGTGAAGATCGGTTCGTATCATGAAAGTTCCCTCAAATTTATTTCATGATAGTACTTTTCGTGGAAAAAGTCAAGCGTGAAAAGAGGGGGGAGAGTTTGCCTCTTCCCCCTCTGCAAAACAGAGTCAGATTTTAAAGACGTTCAGCGCCGTGTTGGAATAAATGAAATTCCCTCCCGTCGAAACGATCTGCAGCGTGGCGGGTACGCTTGTAACCGTGAATGCCTGCGCCGCCGACTGGGCCGAAGTCTCGTTTGCGGTCGTAAACACGTGTTGCGTTGCCGCGCCGTTCAACGTTGTTCCGTTCAGGGTAAACGCCAACAAATTTGTTTCGGGCAGGGAAGCGTTGGACTGCGGATAGGCCGTGCCGTTGTAAATGGCAACGTAATTTCCGGGCTGGCTTATGACGATGTCCGCCGAATTGTCCGCATGTGAGATCGCCGAACCGATTTGCGTGGAAGTGCGGTCGAAGATAAGCGCCTGGCCTCCCGTTACGGGTGCCGCCGGGGTGGAATAAGCCGTCAGAGCCTGCGTTTCCGCGGCGGCGCCCGTCGGGCCCGTCGCGCCCGTGGGGCCGGTCGCACCCGTCGCACCCGTTACGCCCGTCGGGCCGGTCGGGCCCGTCGGGCCGGTCGGGCCCGTTGCGCCTGTGGGGCCGGTCACACCCGTCGCACCCGTTACGCCCGTCGGGCCGGTCACACCCGCGGCGCCCGTCGCACCCGTCGGGCCCGTTACGCCCGTCGGGCCGGTCACACCCGTCGCACCCGTACCTGTGGCGCCTGTCGCGCCTGTCGCGCCCGTGGGGCCGGTCGCACCCGCGGGGCCTGTCGCACCCGCGGCGCCCGTCGCACCCGTCGCACCCGTACCTGTGGCGCCCGTCGGGCCCGTTGCGCCTGTGGGGCCGGTCACGCCCGTGGGGCCGGTCGCACCCGTCGGGCCGGTCGCACCCGTCGCGCCCATCGCACCCGTCGGGCCGGTCGCACCCGTCGCACCCGTACCTGTGGCGCCCGTCGCGCCCGTGGGGCCTGTGGGGCCGGTCACGCCCGTCGCACCCGTCGCACCCGTACCTGTGGCACCCGTCGCGCCCGTGGGGCCTGTGGGGCCGCGCTGTCCCGCAGGGCCTTGCGCACCCGTTGGCCCTGCCGGGCCCATGCTGCCGCGCACGAGAAGGGTTTCCGTCAGAATGCAGCCGCAGCATTCGCGGCGGCAATCGTTTTTGTCGGTATCAAAAAAACAACTCATAATATTTGTCCTTTGCTTGTTAATTTTTTTTCGAAATAAGTTTTGTTGTGAAGGTAACTTTTGTCGTCGGGTTTCAACGCCCCCGCCGCCTCGTTGTAGCGGGCGGCTTTTTCGTATTCTCCCAGCCTGTCATAGCATACTGCCAGCCAGATGCATGGTATGAACCCGCTTTCGTCGGGCAGTACGAAAGCGCCCGTCTTTGCATCCGCTTTTTCGTTCAGCGCGAGTTTGTACCAGAATACCGCCTGGCGGTAGTCCGATTCTTCGAAAAAGTACTCGCCCAGCGCACAACAGATCTCGGGGCGCGGCGGCGCGTATTCGAAACTTTTCAAAAGCGCCGCGAGCCGCTTTTTCCTGTTTCCCGAAACCTTATAACATGCGGCAAGGTCGCGGCACGCGCATATTTTGTTTTCCGCCCAGCCGTTTCCGCACAGAAAATATTCGTACGCGGATGCGGCCGTATCGTACAGCCCGTTGCTGAAAAGCTCCCGCGCGAAATAAAATTTCTGCCTTTCGTCCGGCATCCTGCCGAGCGCAAACTGCTTTGCGAAGATGCACAAATTGCGGCACGTTATTGTACGGCCGCTCGGTTTTTTATGCGTTACCGCGATGTCCGAGTAAACCGTTCTGCCCGAAACGCAGATCGCCTCGTGCACCGCGCCCGACCAAAAAAAGCCCCGCGAACGTTTTACGATGCGTTCGCGGTAGTAGACGAGCGCGCCGCTCCCTTCGCCCATGCGATAGAGCAGCATATAAGCGTCGGCGGAGCCGTCCAAAGCCGCTTTGAGCGTCAAAAGCGCGTCTCTGTCCGCGGGCAGCAACACGTCGTCCGCGTCCAGCCACATGATATAATCCGCCGCCGAGAGGGAAAAAGAAAAATTTCTTGCCGCGGCAAAATCGTCCTGCCAGCGGTATTCGGCGAATACGTCCGCGTACTTTCGCGCGATCTCCTTGGTCTTATCCGTCGAGCCCGTATCCGCGATCGCGATGTGGTCGAATACGCCTTTTACGCTTTCGAGGCAGCGGGCGAGCACCTTTTCTTCGTTTTTAACGATCATGCACAATCCGAGAGTCATCCTTGTTCTTCATCCGTGTTTCATTTGCGGGGCGTATTAGTGCCCGTATTTACATAATATGCATTTTTTTTTGCGGAAGGTGATTTTTTTCTTTGTAATTTTTAAAAAACTCTGCTATAATAGTACGGTAAACACACTCGTAGTATAACGGATAGAACGGTGGCCTCCGGAGCCGCAGATCCGAGTTCGATCCTCGGCGAGTGTACCATGATTCGCGGTGAAAAATGCTGCGAGTTAAAAAAGCATTGAAAAACTTACTGTTTTTCAATGCTTTTTTGCTTTTTAACGGGTAAAAACAGACCTTTGGCAGCATTTAGTTGCTGTGTCTTTTTATTCTGATTTTTTAACGTTATTTCAAAAATCGGGAAACGAACTCGCATGATCTCAGTAAGAGATTAGGGGATGTTTGCGCACTTATTGACAGCAACGGAAATGTTGTGGTACAATATAAGTACGATGCGTGGGGCAATCATGCGGTACTGTATTTGAACAAAGTAAACGACAAAGAGCAATACAGTGAAGCGGAGGATGCGGCGTTTGATGAAAATTATGCCAAAAATAAAACGCTTGCCGAACTGAACCCGTTCCGTTATCGCGGATATTACTATGATACGGAAACGGGCCTGTACTACCTGAAATCCCGCTATTACGACCCTGAAGTCGGCAGGTTTATAACGATAGACGACATCTCCTATATCGATACCGAAACGATAAACGGCCTGAACCTCTATGCCTATTGCGGGAATAATCCTGTGATGCGTATTGACTCGAAGGGAAACGATTGGAATAGTTTTTGGTCAGGAGTAGGCAAATTGGTTTGTCGGAGTCGGAAATAGTATAGGAAATTTCTTTACTCGTGATATACCTAATTGGTGGAATAATGATGTTGTGCCATTTTTCACTCGAGATATACCAAATTTCTTTACTAAAACAATACCTGATTGGTGGAATGGTTCAGTAGTTCCTTGGTGGAATAATGATGTTGTGCCATTTTTCACTCAGGATATACCAAATTTCTTTACTAAAACAATACCTGATTTTTTTGTAAATACTTTTTGGAATGATTGGATTGTAGACAAACTTTGGAATCAATTTATAGTGGGAATTATTTGGCAACAAGGCCTTTTGCCTGCATGGAATTGGCTTAAAGACAATTGGAAAACATTACTTGATGGGATTTCGGCTGTTACCAGTATAGGCGGGGGAATTGTTGGGCTATTAGGTACATTAGGTGTTTTCAGTATTCCCGTGGTAGGTCAAGTAATATTGGCTATTGTCTCTACCGGATTTGGCATATATGGATTAGGACGAGCTTGTAAATGGTGGTAAAGTTTTATGAGAATAATTAATATTTTAATAGTAATAACTTATTTAATTTCTATTGTTTTTATACCGATTGCTTTATTTTGTATTTCGCTCGAAACTGTTTTTGGAGCGATAGGCTATAGCGCTTTAATTTTAGGTGGATTACTTACGTTAATAAAAATAATTTTAACAAAAAGAGCTGGAAGAAAGTAATAGAAAATCTAGTTTTTCGGTGAATTGTTAAACTTAATGTAGAAATTCTGCAACACAAATTGGAAGAATATAAGGTAGAACAAAATTAAAATAAGCAGCAGAGATAATTCTCTGCTGCTTATTTTAATGAAAAATTTTTAATTATAAAAAAGGGATGGAAATTCTACACGGAAAGCGAAGTAGCGGAGAACGGGCAGGCGATAATATTTGTTTTTCTGATACCGCCCTTTCAAAATGGTGATAATTTAAAATCTTTTCCGCAGATTGACAGCGCGTTCGCGTTATGATACAATTTGCCCATCCGATAAAGAAAAACGCAGAGACCGGGAAAAGTAACGGAACAAAATCCCTTCAAAGAGAGCGGCGCGCTTTGCTGAAAGCGCCGCAGGGGGCGTTCCGCGAAGAACACCCGCGAGCGGCGGCGGCGAACGTTTTTAACTATTAGCCTCCGACGGGCGGCCCGTTACAGCCGAAGCCTTTGCAAGAAGGCGGAGTTGCTCCCGCGCATTTCGGGAGATAAATCAGGTGGCACCGCGAAACGACAGCCTTTCGCCCTGAAATACAGGGCAAAAGGCTGTTTTTGTTTGTCTGCGCGCCGCGGGCGCGCGGAAGGGAGAGCTGTTATGTGTTCTATTTTTTGCTGTACGAGCAGGGAAGTCGACTACAAAGCCATGACGGAAGGGTTTTACCGCACCGTGTCGCGCGGGCCGGACATGAGCCGCATCGAACGCACGCCCACGGGGTATATCGCCTTTCACCGCCTCGCCATCATGGGGCTGAACGCGGCGGGGATGCAGCCCTTTTCCATGGGGAAAGACAAGCTCGTGTGCAACGGCGAAATTTACGGCTTCCGTCCCGTTAAAAAGAGGCTGGAAGAGCTGGGGTATGCCTTTTTATCGGACAGCGACTGCGAAATTTTGCTGCCGATGTACCGCGAATACGGGCTGAAAATGTTTTCCATGCTCGACGCGGAATTCGCGCTCGTTTTATATGACGGGGAAAGGGGGGAATATATCGCCGCGCGCGACCCCGTCGGCATACGCCCGCTGTATTACGCATATCTCGAAAACGGCGCGATCGTGTTTGCGAGCGAGCCGAAAAACCTCGTCGGCTGGACGCAGGGGGACATCATGCCCTTCCCGCCCGGGCATTACTATTATAAGGGGAAGTTTCATAAATTCTGCGATATAGCGGAAGTCAGGGAAGTGTGCAGCGACTCACTCGATGCAATCTGCCGCAACATCCGCGAAAAATTGACCGAAGGCGTTCGGAAACGCCTCGACGCGGACGCGCCCGTGGGGTTCTTGCTTTCGGGCGGGCTTGACAGTTCGCTCGTGTGCGCCATAGCGGCGAAGATCCTGCGCCGCCCCGTCAAGACGTTCGCCGTCGGCATGGACAAGGACGCGATCGACCTCAAATACGCAAAGGAAGTCGCCGAATACATCGGCAGCGAACATCACGAAATATATATGACGAGGGAAGAGGTGCTCTCTTCCTTGGAAACGGTCATCGCCGCGCTCGGCACCTTCGACATCACGACCATCCGCGCGTCGATGGGGATGTATCTCATCTGCAAGAAGATACACGAAATTTCCGACGTGCGCGTGCTTCTGACGGGCGAGATCTCCGACGAACTGTTCGGCTATAAATATACCGACTTCGCGCCCGACGCCGCGGCATTCCAAAAGGAATCGCAAAAGCGCGTGCGCGAACTGCACATGTACGACGTTCTGCGCGCCGACCGCTGCATTTCCGTCAACTCCATGGAAGCACGCGTGCCCTTCGGCGACCTCGATTTCGTAAAATACGTCATGAGCGTCGACCCCGAAAAAAAGATGAACGTCTACGGCAAGGGGAAATACCTCCTCCGCAAGGCGTTCGAAGGGGACTATCTGCCCGAAAATATTTTGTGGCGCGAAAAGGCGGCGTTTTCGGACGCGGTTGGGCACTCCATGGTGGACGATCTGAAAGAGTACGCCGAAGAAAAATACGGCGCGGATTGGAAAAAGACCGCGCAAAAGTATGCCTATCACGCGAAGCCGTTCACGAAGGAAAGCCTTTTGTACCGCGAAATTTTCGAAAAGTACTATCCCGGACAGGCGAAAATGGTCAAAGCTTTCTGGATGCCCAACAAAAAGTGGGAGGGCTGCAACGTGAACGACCCGTCCGCGCGCGTCCTTTCCAACTACGGCGACAGCGGGAAATAATAGGAGCGCCCCGCCCGCGGTTTGCCGCGGGCGGGGCATCCGTATAATATTTTGCCGAAGAGGCGTTCTCCCTTGTATTTTTGCCGCGTTTGTGGTACAATAGCGGCATGAACAAGCCCGATTTCAATCAAAAAATGAAACAACTCATGGCGGAAGCGGGGCAGGGAGAACGGCTCCTTTTGCACAGCTGTTGCGGGCCGTGCTCGTCGCGCTGTCTCGAAGCGCTCAAAGACAAATTTTCCGTCACCGTATTCTATTATAACCCGAATATCACCGACCCCGCCGAGTACGAAAAACGCAAGGGCGAACAGCTCCGACTGCTTTCCGAAACGGATTGGGCGGGCTTTTTGGACTGCGACTATGCGCCCGAAGAGTTTTTCGCCGCCGCGAAGGGCCTGGAAGGGGAAAGGGAAGGGGGCGCAAGATGTTTCGAGTGCTACAAGCTCCGCCTGGAACGCACCGCGATCGCCGCGAAGGAAAAGGGCTTCCGTTGGTTTTGTTCCACCCTTTCGGTCAGCCCGCACAAGAACGCCGCCTGGCTGAACGGGTTGGGGGAATCATTGCAGGAAAAGTACGGGGTGCGCTGGCTGTACAACGATTTTAAAAAGGAAAACGGCTATCTCCGTTCGGTGCAACTTGCCGAAGAGCACCGCCTGTACCGTCAGAATTACTGCGGCTGCATCTATTCCGATTGGCGCATAAAGAAGGATGCCGCGCCGCCAAAAACCGAATGAAAGGCTTCTTCAGGTCAAAATGAGAGGCCGCTTTCAGGTCAAAAACAAATCGAGCGCCGCGCCCGCAAGTCTGCGGGCGCGGCGCTTTCCGTCCTTTATGCTTGCTTCCCTCCGCGGCGAATCCGTCGGGGAGAGGCGCAAATTTTTGTCAGGGTTCGCTCTTTTCCTCTTTTTCCGTGCGGTTGAGCGGCGAGTGCGCATACACGTTCGCGGTGTCGTACACCAATTTTTTGAGGTCTGCGCTGAGCGAACGGTATACGGCGAGCAGTTTCTGTTCGTCTTTGGGCGGGGCGTATGTTTCCGCGCAAAACATTCCCGCGTCGTCCGTTCGGCCCGTCAGATAATCGAGGCTGCACCCGAAAAAATCGGCATAGGCGATCAGGCTGTATAATTGCGGTTCGTGCGTGCCGTTTTCGTATGCGGCGACGGTCGTCTGCCCGACGCCGAGTTTTTTTGCCAATTGATGCTGCGTCAGCCCGCTCTCCGTGCGCAGATATTTGAGCTTTTCCTGAAGTTTCATAGCATTCTCCTGTGATTATATTAGCACGATACTGCTTAAATTTGTTGGCATAGCATGATAATGCTGATATAATACATTTATTAGCAGCTTTATGCTAAAATATGCGGAAACGGGAGCAGAAAGAGGAATGACAGGGGAATGCTTGGGCGCGCCGGCGGCGTGCGCGGCGGTTGCCGTCCTTTCGGCCTCCTCGGCTCTGGCGGTTTGGCGGTCGGAGAGCCGCGGGGGAAGGGCTCGCGCCGCAGGGGCGGCGCTCGCGCTCCTTTTTCTCGTGCTGATCGCGGCGGTTGTGTGGCGGGGCGGCGTTCTTCCTCTTTAAAATACGGCAGAAAAGCGGCAAAGCGCCGCTTTTTTCTTTTAAATCCGAAATTATCATGCAAAATGTTTGACAGAAGCGCTTCCATCCGCTATAATAATTGCAACTTATTTGGTTGCAATTAAAGGAGAAATAAGAACATGCGTCTTTCATCCAAATCGCAGTACGGGTTAAAAGCGTGCTTTATTTTGGCGCAGAATTATCCCGATCGGTGCGTGAGCGCTTCGCACCTCGAAAAGGAGATCGCCGTTTCAAGCAAATATATCGAAAAGATCATGCGCATGCTCTCGGGCGCGGGCATTGTGGCGGCGGAGCGGGGCGTTTCGGGCGGGTATAAACTGCGCCGCGACCCTTCCCGCATTACGATCGGCGACGTCGCGCGCGCCCTTGAAGACAATATGGAGATCGCCGACTGCATCACGTCTGCCTGCGAAAAGTGCGCCTCGGGCGAGGTGTGGCGCAAGTTGTACGCGGGTATCAACGCCGTGCTCGATTCGATGACCTTGCAGTCCGTTCTCGACGACAACGGCGAAGTGCGCGCCTGCAAGTGCAACGCGGGAGAAAAGGGCAAGGAACACTGCGAGCCCGCCTGCGGCTGCGGATGCGGCGCGGAAGCGTTGTAAAGGAAGGTTGGAACATTATGGATAAAAGAATTTATTTCGATCACGCGGCGACGACGCCCGTCGATCCCCGCGTTTTGGACAAAATGCTGCCCTATTTCACGCAAAAATTCGGCAACCCCAATTCACAGCACGCCTTCGGGCGGGAAACGGTTTGCGCCGTCGACGACGCGCGCGACGAGATCGCCGCTTGTATCGGGGCAAAACCTTCGGAAATTTATTTTACCTCGGGCGGAACCGAGGCGGACAACTGGGCGCTGCGCGGGGCGGCATATTCTCTGGCAAACAAGGGCAAACACCTCATCGTGAGCGCGGTAGAGCACCCTGCCATGATCGCCACGGCGAAAGAACTCGCCAAGAAGGGATTCGAAGTCACCTTTGCCGAAGTGGACGAATACGGCGCCGCAGACCTTGAAAAACTGGAAAAGGCCATCCGCCCCGACACGGTTTTCGTCGGCGTGATGACGGCAAACAACGAGGTGGGCACGATACAGCCCGTAAAAGAGATCGCCGCGCTCTGCAAGGCGAAGGGCATCGTGTTTTTCACCGACGCCGTACAGGCGGCGGGCGCGATACCGCTGAACGTAAAGGAGATCGGCGCGGACATGCTCTCCTTTTCGGCGCATAAGTTTTACGGCCCGAAGGGGATCGGCGTGCTGTATATCCGTTCTGGGCTGAAAATAGAAAAGCTCGTCAGCGGCGGGCATCAGGAGCGCAGCATGCGCGGCGGCACCACGAACGTTCCCGCCGTCGTCGGCATGGCGGAGGCTCTTCGCATCGCAACGCAAAACCTTGACGAAAATGCGGCGTACGTTTCCGCGATACGCGACCGTTTTATACACAGAGTATTGCGCGAAATACCCTATGTAAAGCTGAACGGGCATCCCGAAAAGCGCCTGCCCGCAAACGCGAATTTTTCCTTCCGCTATATCGAAGGGGAATCGCTGCTGTTCAGCCTCGACTTGAAAAATATCGCCGTGTCCAGCGGTTCGGCGTGCTCGTCCGGCTCGCTCGAACCTTCGCACGTCCTGCTCGCGATGGGGCTGCCCGAAGGGCTCGCGCACGGTTCTATCCGCTTTTCCTTCGGCAAAGACAACACCATGGAAGAGGCGGATTATGCAGCGGACGCGCTCAAAGAGATCGTCGTAAAACTGCGGGCGCTTTCGCCGCTCTTTCCCAAAGAATTAAAAAACGAAGTTTATCCCAAGGAGCAATGATATGTATACGCAAAAAGTAATGGAAGCGTTTCAGAACCCCAAAAACGTCGGGGAAATACAGGACTATGACGGCATGGGCATGATCGGCAGCGAAGCCTGCGGCGACATCATGCAGGTATTCATCAAGGTGAAGGACAACGTCATTGCCGACGCGAAGTTCAAAACATTCGGCTGCGCGGCGGCGATCGCCACCTCTTCCACCGCTACCGAGATGATCAAGGGCATGACGGTGGACGAGGCGCTGGAAGTGACGAACAAAAAGGTCATCGAAGTTCTGGGCGGCCTGCCCCCGCAGAAAATACACTGTTCGGTGCTTGCCGAACAGGCGATCAAGGCGGCGATCGAGGACTATAAAGCCAAAAAAGCGGAGTAAGTTTATGCGCAAAGCGGAACGGGAAGTGAAGGACGTAAAAGGGAAGTTCGCGGCGCTCATGCGCTGCCCGTACATCGTGCTCGCGGCAAACGGAGAGCGCGCGCCCTATCAGGTGCCGCTCAACTTCGGCGCGGCACTGCGCGAAGAGGGGCTCGTCCTGTATTTTCACTGCGCGAAGGAAGGCAAAAAGCTCGAGCTGCTCCGCAGAGACGGGGAAGTTTCCTTCTGCGCGGCGAATATGCTGCGCGTGTTCAACAAGGGCATTGCGCCCTGCGGCTACACCACCGACTACGAGAGCGTGTGCGGCAGGGGAAGGGCGGAAATTTTGCGTGAAGAAGCCGAACGGCTGGAGGGGCTGAAAGTGCTCATGGAGCATTATACGGGCGAGGCGTTTTCCGACCGCTCGTTCGACGCGCGCGCCCTCTCTTTGACGGAAGTCGTAAAGATAACCGTATCCGAATGGACGTGCAAGCGGCTGGTGCGGGGGTAATCGGCCCGAACGGAATATAGGAACAAACTTTCCGGTAAAACCGCCCGCCGCAATATTGCGGCGGGCGGACGTTTTTAATTTTTCAGTTCGTAAATTTTGTCGGAGAGTTCGGCGAGCTGCTCGGGGGAAAGCGTTTCGCCGCGCGCCTTGTCGGGTATGCCCGCACTGCGGAGAAGTTCGGCGGCCGCCCCGCGCGGCAGGGAAAAGGCGTTCATCAGGTTGTTTTCCAAAGTTTTCCTGCGCGATAAAAACGCTGCGCGCACCGTGTCGCGGTAGGTCTTGGCGCTCTTTACGGGTATGCGCCCTTCGCGAAAAGTGAGCTTTACGACCGCGCTGTCTACGTTGGGCACGGGGTAAAACATCTTTCGCGGCACATATTTTACGATCTCCGCGTCCGCCCGCCGTGCGATCGCCGCGGTGATCGCCCCGTATTCGGGCGTGTCCGCCTTCGCGCAAAAGCGCTTTGCGACGTCGTCCTGTACCATGATGACGAGTTTTTCCGCCTTTTCGCTCTCTTCCACGAACTTCATCACGAGGGGGGAAGTGATGTAATAGGGCAGGTTCGCAACGACCGTATAGGGCGGCGTCTCCCTTTCCAATGCCTTCATGTCCTCTTTTAAAAAGTCGCGGAACACCACCTCGGTGTTTTCGCAGCCTGAAAGGGTTTCCGCAAGCACGGGCTGCAGGTTTTTGTCGATCTCGTATCCGACGACCGATTTTGCCGCGCGCGAAAGCTCGCGCGTGAGCGTGCCCGCGCCGCAGCCGATCTCCAGAACCGCCGTATCTTTATCCACGCCCGCAAGGGCCACGATGCTTTTGAGCAGGTTGGTGTCCGATATAAAGTTCTGCCCGAACTGCTTTTTGAAGGAAAAGCCGTGGCGGGACAGGATCAGGCGCATGTCTTCCATAATTTGTCTCCGGGGGTGAAAGTATAAACCGCTCGCCTGCGGGCATACTGTCAGCGTAAACCTTTTCATGTCCGAGCGAACGGAAGTTTTTTACGAAACGAAAGTTATGCCAAGACGGGCGGAATGGGTTGAACAGGGTATTTTTATATCCTTACAAATGATAGGGAAAGTCGTAATTTATGAGTTCCGTTTTTTATTGAAACGTTACATCGTGAAAGACGGCTTTCTTTTTTTACTAAAAAGATGTGCGCCGCGCGGATAAGGCTGCCGCCGTTCGGGAGCGGGCCGTGCGCCCGCAAGCCGCGTCATTCGATGAAGGGGCGCACCCGCAACGTGACGCCGCAGTTTTTTGCGATCTCGCGGCATTGCCGTATTTTTTCTTCCCCGATGACGTCCACGACGGAAAACCAGGTGTTTATGCCCTTTTCGGCGCATTTTTTCGCGAAGTCCTGCAAGCCCGCGAAAGCCGCTTCGCCGAAGGCGGGTTTGCACAGTTTTACATAGTCCTGCGCGTTCGCCTCGTTCAGGCTGACGTTGATTTTGTCTATTACGGCGGCAAGTTCGCCCGTAACGTCGCGTTTCCAGATCATGTTCGCCTGCCCGTTGGTATTGACGCGCGTCGTGCCGCCGCGGCGTTTGATCTCCTTTGCCGCTTCCAAAAGCACGGGCAGTTTGATCGTCGGCTCGCCGAACCCGCAAAAAACATACTCCTTGTAGCGGGCGATGTCTTCGGGAAGGCGGGCGATCACTTCCTCTGCGGAAGGCTCGCGCGCGAGCCACAGCTTGTGCCCGAAGTAATCCGCCTTTTCGTTGCGCACGCAAAAAGTGCAGTCGTTCGTGCATTTGCTCGTCAGGTTGATGTATAAATTGCCGTCCAGTTCATAAGTGAAATTTTCGTATTTTTCCATATCAATGCCTCTGTGTGTCGGGGATGAATCTGAGTTTCGGGAACAGTTCGTGCGCGTTGTTCCAAATACTTTCGGCAAGCTCTTCCAGGGGTTCTCCGCGAAGGATTGCCAGTTTTTCGTATACCTTTACGACGTTTTTGGGCGTGTTCAGGGTGCCGCGGTAAGGTTCGGGCGCAAGGTAGGGGGAATCCGTCTCCGCAAGGATACGCTCTTTCGGCACGATCTTTGCGACTTCGTCCAGCCGCCGCGCGTTTTTGAAGGTAACGGGCCCCGCAAAGGAGATGTACAGCCCGAGTTTTAAATACTCTTTCGCCGTTTCGGGGCTGCCCGAAAAACAGTGCATCACCCCGCCGCATTTGATTTTTCCGCGGTTGTCTTTCAGGATCTTCAGCGTGTCGGCGGCGGCGTCGCGGCTGTGTACGCAAAAGGGCAGACGCAGCGCGTCGGCAAGTTCGAGCTGGGCGGCGAACATCTTTTTCTGCGCCGCCTCGTCCGTCCCTTCATAATGGTAATCCAGCCCGATCTCCCCGACGGCGACGCCCTTGGGGGAAGAGAGGAGCGCGGCGAGCCTTTCGAGGTCTCCCTCTTTATATCCCGCGACGTCGGAAGGGTGGAATCCCGCCGCAAAGTACAGCGATGGGTATCTTTCCGCCTGCTGAGCGGCGAGCGCGGACGAGGCGAGATCCCATCCGACGCCGATCACCTTTTTTACGCCCGAGGCGGCGATCTCCGCAACGAGCGCGCCCGTGTCGCCGTATTTGTCTTGATAGTTCAGATGTGCGTGCGTGTCGATGTACATGGTTTTCTCCGTTTTCCCGAATATTGTATACTTTTTTTGCCGTTCCGTCAACTCATTCGCGGTGCGCGCGCGGGCCTTGAAAGACATGGAAAGCAGAAAAAGCAACATCATTGAGCAAAAAAAAATATTGCAAAAAGAAAAAGCGGAAGTATAATAAGAGCATAGGCAATGGCTGCGGGGCGGATGTCGCCCTGCGGCGGGAGGAATGAGCATGAAAGTATGTCTGAGCGCGTTTGCCGACGAGGCGGCGCAGGATTTTTCCGGGCAGATCGCGGCGCTCAAAGAAGAGCGCATCCCGTATATCGAGCTGCGCGGATTGGACGGCAAAAACGTATCCGAGATCACATTCGACGAGGCAAAGCGCTATAAAGAGATGCTGGACGAAGGCGGCATCTCCGTTTGGTCGGTCGGTTCGCCTTTGGGCAAAATCGGCGTTCGCGACGATTTTGCGGAGCATCTGAAAAAGGCGGAACACATATTCCGCCTCGCCGGGATCTTCGGCACGCAGAAGGTGCGCGTATTCTCTTTTTATACCGGCGAGCCCGAAAAAGACGAAGCGGAAGTGTTTTCGCGCATGCGGCGGCTCGTCGCCCTGGCGGAGGATTGCGGCGCGGTGCTGTATCACGAGAACGAAAAAGAGATCTACGGCGATACCGCGAAGCGTTGCGTAAAACTTCTGGACGCGGTGCAGGGGCTTCGCTGCGTGTTCGACCCCGCAAACTTCGTTCAGTGCGGCGAGAATGTGGAAGCGGCGCTCGGGCTTTTGCAAAGCAGGGTCGGCTATTACCACGTTAAAGACGCGCTCGCGGACGGCACGGTCGTGCCCGCGGGGGAAGGAGTCGGGTATTTATCCCGCATGGTCGCGGGGATACGTGGCGATACCGTTCTCACGCTCGAGCCGCACCTTGCGGTGTTCGAAGGGTACGCCGCGATCGACCGCACGGAGTTGAAAAACAAATACGTATTCGATTCTCCGCGCGCCGCATTCGGGGCGGCGGCAAAAGCGCTCCGTAAAATTTTGGAAGAAAATTCATTTCTGGAGGAAAACGGAAAATGGATAAAGTAAAATTCGGCATCATCGGCGTAGGCAACATGGGCAGCGGGCATCTCGGCTTCTTTCAGTCGGGCAAGGTGAAAAACGGCGTGGTCACGGCGATCGCCGACCTCGACGAAAAGAAACTGGAATCTGCGCGGAAAAAAACGCCGGGGGATTACGAATGCTATCGTTCGGGCGATGAGCTCATCGACAAGGCGGACGTGGACGCGGTCATCGTCGCCGTGCCGCATTACGATCATCCGAGGCTTTCGATCCGCGCGCTCGAAAAGGGACTGAACGTCATCTGCGAAAAGCCCGCGGGCGTGTATACCAAGCAGGTCAAGGAAATGAACGCCGTCGCCGAAAAGAGCAAGGGGCTGTTCACGATGATGTACAACCAGCGCACCAACCCGCTCTACATCAAAATGCACGAGATCGTCAAGAGCGGCGGGATCGGCGAGATCCGCCGCGTCAACTGGATCATCACCAACTGGTTCCGCACGCAGTTCTATTACGATTCGGGTTCGTGGCGCGCGACCTGGAAAGGGGAGGGCGGCGGCGTCCTTCTCAATCAGTGCCCGCACCAGCTCGATCTTTTGCAGTGGATCTGCGGCATGCCGAACAAAGTGCGGGCTTTCTGCCATTTCGGCAAATGGCACAACATCGAAACGGAGGACGACGTGACCGCATACCTCGAATTCCCCAACGGGGCGACGGGCGCGTTCATCACCACCACGGCGGACTCGCCCGGTACGAACCGCTTCGAAGTGCTGGGTTCCCGCGGCAAACTCGTCTGCGAAAAGGACACGCTCACCGTCAGCCGCCTCGATTGCGATCTGCAGGAATTCCTCATGACGGCGAAGGAAGGGTTCTCGCAGCCGAAGTATAAGGAAGAGGTCATCCCGCAGGGCGGCGAAAATCCTCAGCACGTGGGTATCCTCAACAACTTCGCCAACGCCGTTCTGGGACTCGAACCGCTGTATGTGGACGGCAAGGAGGGGCTGCACTGCGTCGAACTCATGGACTCGATGCTCCTTTCCGCATGGGAAAACAGGGAAGTCGCGCTCCCGATCGACGACGACCGTTATTACGGCGAACTGCAAAAGCACATCGCGCAGTCTCGGGATAAGAATACGGGCGACATCCTCATCGACAATTCCATGTCCTTCGGCGGCACGAAATAAGGCGGCGCGAGAAAAGTATGAAAACATTTTACGGCAAAAACGTTCTCCTTTCTTCGAAGAGCGCAAAAGAGATCTATCGTGCGGTCAAAGACCTTCCGATCATCGACTATCATTGCCATCTCGATCAGAATAAGATCAGGCAGGACGCGAAATTTTCGGACATAGGCGAACTTTGGCTTTCGGGAGACCATTATAAATGGCGCGCCATGCGGCTTTGCGGTGTGGACGAAAAATACATAACGGGAGACGCGGACTACCGCGAGAAATTTTTCAGATATGCGGAGATCGTACCGCGGCTTGCGGGCAATCCTTTATATTATTGGACGCACCTCGAACTCCGTCAGGTATTCGGCATAAAAGAGCCGCTCAACGCAAAAAGCGCGGGGCGCGTCTATGCCGCGGCGAACGAAAAGCTCAAAGACATATCGGTTTCGAGCCTTTTGAAGCAGTATAAAGTGGAATACGCGGCGACGACGGACGACCCCTGCGACGACCTGTCCGCGCACGGGAAGTACGGGGATACGCTCGTCGCGCCCACCTTCCGCCCCGATAAACTGCTGGCTTTGGACGGGGAATACCTGAAAAAGCTCGGGGAGACGGTCGGGTATGCGGTCTCGTCCTGTTCAGACCTGCTGCGGGCGGCGGAAACGCGCCTGCAATACTTCGTTGCCCGCGGCTGCAAAATTTCCGATCACGGGTTCAAGCGCTTCCCGAAAGCGTATGCGGACGGGGCGGAAGCGGAAAAGCTCTTTGCGCGCCGCGGGCAGCTCTCCGAAGAAGAACGCGAAAAACTGTTCGGTTTTCTCCTGCTCGAACTTGCGAAACTGTACAAAAAATACGGCATGATCATGCAGCTGCATTTCGCTGTCACCCGCAACGTGAATCCGCGGATGTATGTAAAATGCGGGGCGGACGCGGGTTTCGACGTGATCGCCGACGCGCAAGAGCCCGAGGACGTCATCGCTTTTTTTGCGCGCATCCCCGACGGGGAACGCCCCGAAACGGTGCTGTACACCCTCAACGACGGCAACCTTCCCGCATTGGCGGCGCTCACGGGCGCTTTCGGGAACGTAAAACTCGGCGCGGCGTGGTGGTTCAACGACACGGTGCAGGGGATACGCAAGAACCTATCCGTCATCGCGGAATATTCGGCGCTTGGCACGAATTTCGGGATGCTCACGGACAGCCGCAGTTTTTCCAGCTACGCCCGGTTTGACTTTTTCCGCCGCATTTTGTCCGATTATTTGGGCGGATTGGTCGAGAAAGGCGAATATGACATCGCCGCGGCGGTTGCCACGGCGGAAAATGTGTGCTATAATAATATAAAAGGAGCGCTCGGGTTATGAAAATGACCTTTCGCTGGTACGGGGAAAAAGATTCTATCCCGTTGGAGTACATAAAGCAGATCCCGAACATGTCGGGCGTGGTCACGGCGGTGTACGATACCCCCGTGGGCGAGGTGTGGGAAGAAGAGAAGATCGCGCGCCTGAAGAGCCTTTGCGACAAAGCCGGGCTTGAAATGGAAGTCATCGAATCCGTGCCCGTGCACGAGGATATCAAACTCGGAAAACCTTCCCGCGATAAACTCATCGCAAACTACGCGAAGACGATACGCAACCTCGGAAAATTCGGGGTGAAGTGTATCTGCTACAATTTCATGCCCGTGTTCGACTGGCTGCGCACCGACTTGAAGCGCAAAAACGCGGACGGCAGTACCTGCCTTTGCTACAAACACGAAACGCTCCTGTCGCTCGATGCGAAAAATCTGCACCTGCCGGGCTGGGACGAAAGTTACACCCCCGAACAGCTCAACGGGCTGTTGGAAGAATACAAAGCCGTATCGCACGGGCAGTTGTTCGAAAACCTCGTGTACTTTTTGAACGGCATCATGCCCGCGTGCGACGAAACGGGGATAAACATGGCGATCCACCCCGACGACCCGCCCTGGGACATGTTCGGGCTTCCGCGTATCATCACGTGCGAAGAGAGTTACGACAGGCTTTTCGCCGCCGTGCCGGACAGGCATAACGGCATCACTTTCTGCACGGGGAGCCTGGGCGCGGGCAGGTTCAACGATCTGCCGAAAATGGCGGCAAAGTATGCCGGCAGGATCTGTTTCGCGCATATCCGTCAGTTAAAATACGAGGGCGAAAAGGACTTTGCTGAGGCCGGTCACCTGACGAAAGCGGGCGACCTTGATATTTACAACATCGTGAAAGCGCTTACGTCGAACGGTTTCGACGGCTACGTCCGTCCCGACCACGGCCGAAACATCTGGGGCGAGGACGGAAAACCCGGTTACGGTTTGTATGACAGGGCGCTCGGCGCGGCGTATCTCAACGGCCTGTTCGAAGCGATCGAAAAGGACGGGAAGTAGGCGCGCCGCACGGCCTTGTGCCGATGACCCTTTCCAGCCCCCATTTCTCTTTGGCCGAACAGCTCACGGATATCTGGGGCGGCGGCTGCGTCACCGTCACGGGGAGCGCCAACGCCGACGCGCGCGCATGGTATCTGAAAACGCAGATGCCGCTCGTCGCTTATTCGAGCCTGTGCCGCGGGCTGTTTTCGGGCAGGGTAAAAGACGCGGAAAGCGCGCGGCGGGAATTGGATGCCTATACCCTTCGCGGATATGTGAACGCAGACAATCTCGAACGCGTCCGCAGGGCGGAGAAGCTCGCAAGGGCAAAGGGCGTGACGGCGGCGCAGATCGCGCTGGCATGGATGTTTCATTCGGGTTTGAACGCGTTTGCGGTCGTCGGTACGTCGAATGCCGCGCGCATGCGCGTAAACATAGCGGCGTATTCGGTTTCCTTGACCGAAAAGGAATGTGCCTGGCTGAATTTGGAAGGAGAACAAAAACATGAATGACGTTTTGCAGAAAATCGAACAATGTAAACTTGTACCCGTGGTCACGATACAAAAGATCGAGGACGCGGAAGAGGTTCTGGGAGGGTTGGTCAAAGGCGGCCTGCCCGTTGCGGAGATCTGTTTCCGCACCGACTGCGCGGAAGAGGCGATAAAGCTCGCCGTGAAGAAGTATCCCGACATGCTCGTCGGCGCGGGCACGGTGATAAACGGGGAACAATGCGGTCGGGCGATCGAAGCGGGGGCAAAGTTCATCGTGTCTCCCGGGCTTTCCGAAGAGGTCGCCGAAGTTTGCAAAGAAAAGGATGTCCCGTACCTTCCCGGCATCGTGACGCCCACGGAGATCATGAAGGCGCTTTCCCTGGGGCTCACGCGCCTCAAATTCTTCCCCGCGGGGAACTTCGGCGGGCTGAACACCATAAAGGCTTTGAGCGCGGCGTTCCCGCAGGTGCGGTTCATGCCCACGGGCGGGGTGAGCCTCGAAAACATGAACGAATATCTTTCCTTCCCCAAAATATTCGCCTGCGGCGGCTCGTGGATGATGAAGGGGACGGCAGAGGAAATAGAAGAGAAAACGCGCGCGGCGGTCGCCGCGGCGAAAGGAGAATAAGGGATGGAACTGCCTTTCAAAGTGGACTTAAAAAATAAAATCTGCGCGATCACGGGCGCGGGCGGCGTTATCTGCGGAGAATTTGCACGAGCGCTCGCCGCTTGCGGCGCAAAGGTCGCGCTGTTGGACATCAATTTCGACGCGGCGAAGAAGATCGCCGACGAGATCGGCGACAGCGCCATCGCCGTGCGGTGCGATTGCCTGAACAAGGATAGTATCATTGCGGCAAAGGAAAATATAGAGGAAGCGTTCGGCAGGGTAAACTTCCTCATCAACGGCGCGGGCGGCAACAATCCGAGGGCGACGTGCGACAACGAAACGATGTCGCCCGAAACGGACGCGGAGATCAAAAACTTTTTCAAGCTGGAAGAGAGCGGGATAAAGTTTGTCTTTGATTTAAATATAACGACGGCGTTCCTCGTCACGCAGGTTTTTGCGGAGGACATGGTCAAAACGGGCGGGAACATCATCAACATATCGAGCATGAACGCATACCGTCCGCTCACAAAGATCCCCGCATACTCTGCGGCGAAGGCGGGTATTTCCAACTTCACGCAATGGCTTGCGGTGCATTTTGCGCCCTGCAACATCCGCGTGAACGCGGTCGCGCCGGGCTTTTTCGTGACCAACCAGAACCGCGCGTTGCTCTTCGACGAAAAAGGGCAGCCGACTGCGCGGACGGCGAAAATATTGGCTGCTACGCCGATGAAGAAGTTCGGGGAGATCTCCGACCTGTTGGGCGCGCTGTTGTGGCTCGCGGACGACGACGCGAGCGGATTCGTGACGGGGACGGTCATCCCCGTAGACGGGGGCTTTTCCGCATACAGCGGGGTGTGACCCGTTTGCGGACGATATTTTTGCGAAACACAGACAAGGAGATGAAAAAATGAAGATCGTAACTCTCGGCGAGATCATGCTCCGCCTTACACCCTCGGGCTATGACAGGTTCGTGCAGACGGCGTCTTTCGAGGCGCATTACGGCGGGGCGGAGGCGAACGTCGCGGCGGCGCTCGCAAACTGGGGCGAAGACGCTCTTTTCGTGAGCAAAGTGCCCGATCATGAGATCGGGCAGGCGGCGGTGGATGCCCTTCGCGCCGTCGGCGTGGATACGCGAGGCGTCCTGCGCGGCGGGGAGCGGCTCGGCATTTATTATGCGGAACGCGGCGCCGACAGGCGCGCGAGCAAGGTCATTTATGACAGGGCGAATTCCGCGTTTGCCCTCTCCCGCGCGGAAGAGTACGATTGGGACAAAATATTTGCCGGGGCAGACTGGTTTCACATCACGGGCATAACGCCCGCGCTCGGGAAAAACGCGGAAGAGGTGGCGCTTTCCGCCTGCAAAGCGGCGAAGGCGCGGGGAGTGACCGTATCCTGCGACGTAAACTACCGCAGCAAACTGTGGGATAAGGAACATGCGGCTAAGACGCTGGAAAAGCTTCTCGGCTATGCGGACGTGTGCATCGTCAACGAAAATCAGGCGCAGGAGCTTTTCGGCGCGCCCGAAGAGGGAACGGCGGCGTACATGGCGGAAAAATTCGGGTTTGCGTGCATCGCATTGACGTACAGAAGGACGATCGACGCGCTGCACAACAAAATCTGGAGCGAGCTTTTTATGGACGGTCAAAGCGTGCAGAGCCCCGTGTATTCGATGGAAATGATCGACCGCATCGGCGGCGGCGACGCGTTCGCGGCGGGGCTCATCTACGCGCTCGGGCACAAATACGGGTTGCAGAAAGCCGCCGGTTTCGCCGAGGCGGTCAGTTGCCTGAAACATTCGATCCCCGGGGACGTGTGCCTGTGCTCTTTGGAAGAGGCGAGATCTCTCGCCGAAAACGAAGGGAACGCGAAAGTCAGCAGATAAAAACGCCGGGGCACGGCGTTTGCCGCGCCCCGACGGGTCAGGTCAGAGAGGAAGGGAGCTTCCCGAATTCTTTTTTGTAGCAGCGCAGGAAGGTGGAGTAGTTTTCGTAGCCCAGCATTTGCGAAATGCGGGTCGGGGGCGTGCCTTTCAGCAGAAGGCTGTACGCCTCGAACATCTTTTTGCGCCGCGCGTAAGTCATCATGCTCGTGTGCATCGTGCGCGAAAAGGCGTGGCTCAGATACGATTCCGAAAGGTAAACGTGTTCGGCGATTTCTTTTGCGCTGAGCGGCTCGTAGACATGGTCGCGGATGTAGTCGAGCGCCTGCCGCACGGGCTCGGGCACTTCGTCGTAATCTCCTCCGTTTTGCGAATCTTCCGTGACGAGGATGATCAGCTCGGTCAGGAAATTGGAAAAGAGCAGGCGAAGATAATCTCCCTTGAACCTTGCGGCATACCCTTCGAATTTGCCGAAGAGGGAAACGATGTTCTCGTCCGCCTGCAAGAAGCACGCCGCGTTGCGGGGCAGGGCGGGCGGCAGGATCTCTTCGGAAAAGCTGATCACGCTGCGCTCGTATTCCGCGGCGGGCGGGGTCTGCAATACGTGATATTTGTTCGGCGGCACGAGAAACAGCGCATGATCCGAAAAATTGTATTTTTTGTTTTCAATGAGGAATGTCCCCGTCCCCCGGAACACGTACAAGATCTCGAACCAGGTATGGTTGTGCGGCGCAAAATCTTTTTTGCTTACGGCCGTATCTTGTATGTGCGAATAGGAGAGATGCGGGAATTGCAGTGAAAGTCCCATACACCGATAGCATAACATAAAGGAGCATTTTTTGCAAGAGAAAATTATAAAAAAGGCGTTCGGATATTGTTTTTTGTTCTGAACGCGAGGAGAAAATCATGAATAAAAAGCCGGAGATCGCGGCTCAGCTTTATACCGTCCGCGAATTTACCAAGACGGAAGAGGATATCGCAAAGACGCTGAAAAAGGTAAAAGAGATCGGCTATGACAGCGTGCAGGTGTCCGCTTTCGGCCCTTACCGCACCGAATTTTTGCGCGACGCGCTGGCGGAGAACGCTCTTACGGCATGCGCCACGCATACCCCTTACGAGCGCATCGTGGGGGAAACGGAAAAAGTCATCGCCGAGCATAAAATACTTGGAATTCCGTATATCGGGCTGGGATACCGACGCCTCGGCAGTCTTGCCGAAACGGAAACTTTTCTGAAAGAGCTTTTGCCCGCTGCTGAAAAGATCGCGGACAGCGGGCTGAAATTCGTCTACCACAACCATCATTGGGAATTCGTGCGGCTCGAAAACGGTCAGACCGTCATGGAATATTTTCTGGAACACACCTCTCCGGAGATATTCGGGCTTCTCCCCGACTGCTATTGGCTGCAGGTTTCGGGGATAAATCCCGAGCGCTTCCTCGTCGAAAACAAAGACCGCATCGGCGTCATCCATTTGAAGGATATGCGCATCGCCAAAGAGGACGGCGCGCAGCGCTATGCCGAAATATTCGAGGGTAATATGGATTACGTTTCCGTTTACGCGGCCGCGGAGCGCGCGGGCGTAAAGTATGCGGCCGTCGAGCAGGACGATTGCTACGGGAGAGATCCTTTCGAATCGCTGAAGATCAGCCGCGAAAACATCCGCGCCCGTCTGGGAGTATAAGCGAAAATGAAAAACAAGTGCCTCGCCTTCGTACGGAAGGCGAGGCACTTGGCATTTTTTTATGCGTTTTATACGGGGCAGGCGCTGATCGTCGCCGTCCAGCAGTTGTAGAGGAGACCGTCGTGTTCGCCGTTTGTTTCCGGAGCGGCATAAACGCGTTCTTCTTTGAGTTCGGGCAGGTCTCCCTTCCCGTCCGCCCAATCGGAAAGCCGCTTTCGGCAGGCGGAAAGCCTTGCGATAAGTCCGCCGAGGCGGGCGTCCTGCACTTCAAAACCGTTGGGTTTGTTGTCCGTATGCCATTGCGCGGAGAACAGCGCGTAGAATTTTTTGACCTTGCGGATAACGAGCCCGATTTTGGCGCACAGTTCCTTTGCCGCCGCTCTGTCGCCGGCGAGGTATGCCGCGCGGATGCGCACGCCGAGGTCGTATTTTTCCGAAACCGCGTCAAGCAGGGCGCACAGGGAGGAGAACACATACCGATAATCTCCCGCGCGCTTTTCCGCCGCCTTCATTTTTGCGATGGATGTACGGAAAACGTCTCTGTATGCGGGGTTTGCGGCCGAGTCGAAAATGCCGAGGAACAGATCGTTGTAAAGGAAAACTTTGCTGTAATTGGCGAGGTAATCTTTATGCGGAGTCCGGTTCACTTCGTCGGGCAGTTCCAATGTCATAAAATCGTCAAAGCAGCAGCCGGTCGCGTCCGCAAAATCCGCTTTCACGTCGGCGCCGTAACGTCTTGCGCCGTAATAGAGGACGCTCGGAAGAACCGAGAATATGGAAGCCTCTCCGCCGTTGTCGCCCCATGCGGTGCATATGATGTTCTTTACGCCGTGTTCGATGCAGCTGTCGATCGCCTGTTCGCTTACCTGAAGGGAAAAACGGTTTTGCGGGGCAAACCCTGTCCAACGCCATGCCCCGCCCGCAAAGATGACGGGGTTGCCGAATTTTTGGAATCCCGTCAGCATGCCGTCGTACACTTTTTTGTCGAGATGGTAGTAGTCCCAGTATACGAGATCGACGTTTTTGGGAACTTGTTTTCTGACCTCTTCGGGTATCTCCGCATCGAAACGGTAATAATCTCCGTGAAAGGCGAGGTGATAGAACATATCTCCCCACATGCAGCAATGGTAACCGTATTTTTCCGCGATCTCAAGCACGCGCGCGAGGTGGCGGTTGATGATGTCGAAACGGTTTTCGTATCCGTGCTTGTCGAGGTATTTCCCGAGCCCGACCATCCACGCTTCGTCCATGCCGATGTGTATTTCGCGCGAATTGAGAGAGCGCGAAAGCTGGCGGAACATATCCTCTATGAGCGCGTACGTCTTTTCTTCCCCGCAAAGGAGGATATCGTTGCAGTCGCGTACGGAAGCATAGTCGTCCCAGCGGAATATCGCGTTGAGATGCGCGAGCGTCTGCATGCAGGGTACGAGTAAAATGCCGAGACTGTCCGCATACGCGTCGAGCTCTTTGAGTTCTTCTTCGGTGTATGCGCCGCGCAGATACCCGAACATCGGCTGTCCTTCGACTTTGTACGTATCTTCAATATAAAGCATCAGCCTGTCGTAACCGCCGGCGGCGAGCACGCGCAATAATTTTTTTACCGTTCCGACGTTCATCACGGCGTTGCGCGAACAATCCGCCATGAGCGTCAGGTGTGAAAACGCAGACGTTTCGCTGCATTGTTTTCCCGCAAACGCCTTTGCGAGCCCGCGGAAAAATTCATGCTTTTCCGAATACCCGATGCGGATATTTTCGCCTTCCCTGCGCACGGTGAGCCTTTCCGCTTTTTCTGCGAAAACGCGCGCGCCGCTCCCCGCAGGCACGCCGAAATGTTTCGCGAGTTCCTCCGCGCCGGGGAGGAGTTCCTGCGGCAGATGTGTAAAGTCAAACATGTTCCAAGTCTCCTTATCCTTTTTGCGCGCCTTGCGCGCATAACCAAAACAATTATAGCATACTTTTTTGCGTTTGTCTTGCAAAAATTTAAAATTGCGCGCATAAATTTCGGGCGGCCGTTTACAGCCGCCCTTTGAAATCTTTATATCCGAATTTTTTTAAGGGAACGATTTTGCCGTCCGGCTTTTTCAGGTAAATGCCGGGCAGGGGCATCCCGTTGAAAGTGTTCGTTTTGACCATCGTATACAGCGCCATGTCGCCGAATACGAGTTCGTCCCCCTCGGCAAGCGGTTCGTCGAAGGAATAGTCTCCGATCACGTCCCCCGCGAGACAGGTCGGCCCGCCGAGACGGTAGGTATGCGCCTTTTCGCCCGCTTTTCCGCTCCCGAAAAGGGGCGGGCGGTAGGGCATTTCCAATACGTCGGGCATGTGGCAGGCGGCGGAAACGTCTAAAACCGCGATGTCCATGCCGTTTTTCATCACTTCCAGAACGCGCGCGTGCAGCGTGCCCGCGTTCAGCACCACCGCCTCGCCCGGTTCGAGGTAAATTTGCGCGCCCGTCTCTTCGCGCAGTTCTTTTACCGTCCGTATCAGCAGTTCCCTGTCGTAATCATCGCGCGTGATGTGGTGCCCGCCGCCGAGGTTGAGCCATTGCATGCCCTTCGCGTATTTGCCGAATTTTTGCATGAACGCCGAAACGGTCGCAGCCAGCGCGTCCGCGTTCTGCTCGCACAGGGTGTGAAAGTGCAGCCCGTCGAGCAGGGGCAGTATCTCTTCGTCAAAGTTTGCAAGCGTCGTGCCGAGGCGGGAAAAAGGCGCGCACGGGTCGTAGATCTCGTGCCCTTCCTGCGTGGAGCATTCGGGGTTGACGCGCAGCCCCGCCGAAACGCCCTTTTCCATGCAGAGCGGGGCAAAGCGCCGCACCTGCGCTGGCGTGTTGAACACGATGTGGTCGGCGATCTTTACGAGCTGTCTGATGTCCTCTTCGCGGTAGGCAGGGGCAAAAACGTGCACCTCTTTGCCGAATTCTTCCCGCCCGAGCTTTGCCTCGAACAGCCCGCTCGCCTCCGTTCCCGCAAGGTAGCGCGCGATGAGCGGATAGGTCTGCCATACCGAGTACGCCTTCTGCGCGAGCAGTATTTTGCAGCCCGCGCGCTCGGCAACGCCGTGCAATATTTCGAGGTTTTGTACGAGTTTTTTTTCGTCGATGAGAAAATAGGGGGTGCGCATCAGTCTACCAACACGGGGGCAAAGTCCTCTTTCCAGGGGAGACCCCACTTATTCAGCGCGTCCATGAAGGGATCGGGGTCGAACTCTTCGATGTTGTAAACGCCGGGTTTCGTCCATGTGCCGTTCATCACGAGCATTGCGCCGATCATCGCGGGCACGCCCGTCGTGTAAGAGATCGCCTGCGAGCCGACTTCTTTATAGCATTCCTGATGGTCGCATACGTTGTAGAGGTAATAGGTCTTGTCTTTGCCGTCCTTTTTGCCGCGGAAGATGCAGCCGATGTTCGTCTTTCCCACCGTACGCGGGCCGAGCGACGCGGGATCGGGCAGCACCGCTTTTAAAAATTGCAGGGGCACGATCTCCTTTCCCTCAAAAAGGATGGGCTTGATCGAGGTCATGCCCACGTTTTCCAGGCATTTGAGGTGGGTGAGATAGCTTTGCCCGAAGGTCATGAAAAAGCGGATGCGCTTGATGCCGGGCACGTTGAGCGCGAGCGACTCGATCTCTTCATGGTGCAGAAGGTACATGTCCTTTTTGCCCACGCCGTCGAAGTCGTATTCCCGCTTGATCTCCATGGGCTTTGTTTCCACCCAATGCCCGTTCTCCCAATACGAGCCGTTTGCCGAAACTTCGCGTATGTTGATCTCGGGGTTGAAGTTGGTGGCGAAGGGATAGCCGTGGTCGCCGCCGTTGCAGTCGAGAATGTCGATGTAGTTGATCTCGTCGAAGTGGTGTTTGAGCGCGTACGCCGTGAAAACGCCCGTGACGCCGGGGTCGAACCCGCTGCCGAGCAGGGCACAGATGCCCGCGTCTTTAAAGCGGTCGCGGTACGCCCACTGCCATTTGTATTCGAACTTCGCGGTATCCTCGGGCTCGTAGTTCGCCGTGTCCACATAGTGTACCCCGGTTTTCAGGCAGGCGTCCATAATGGTCAGATCCTGATAGGGCAGGGCGAGGTTCAAAACGACGTCCGGCTTAAACTTTTGGATAAGCGCGACGAGTTCGTCCACGCTGTTCGCGTCCACCTTCGCGGTATGTATTTTGGTTTCGGTCGTATTTTGCAGTTTCTCTTTGAGCGCGTCGCACTTTTCTTTCGTGCGGCTCGCGATCATAATTTCGGAAAACTGTCCGCTGTTCTGGCAGCATTTGTGGATGGCGACGGAAGCGACGCCGCCGCAGCCGATGATGAGCGCTTTTCCCATAATATTTGACTCCTCTTTCTAAAATTTTATATGGCACGCGCGAACCGCGCGGCTGTGCCGTTTTTGCGATGAACGCAGCGCCTATTTCAGGGCAATGAGCATTTCCCGTACGATCTTGCAGGCGACCGCCGTAGACGCGCCGCTCGCGTCGTAGTGGGGCGAAAGTTCGTTCACGTCCGCCGCGACGACGTTCAGCGCGCCGCACGCGTCGGTGACCGCCTTGCGGAGAGCGTCGAACGACGCGCCGCCCGGCTCGGGCGTGCCCGTGCCGGGGAACACCGAAGGGTCGAGCACGTCCAGATCGACGGTCAGATATACGGGTTTGCCCGCAAGCGCGCGCAAAGCGCCGTCCAGCCCTTCGAAGTCGAACAGACGGGTGAAAACGTGTTCCCGTCCCCAATCGAATTCGCTCTTGTCGCCCGAGCGTATGCCGAACTGATAAATTTTGCCGTCGCCGACGAGTTCGTGGCATCTGCGCAGAACGCACGCGTGCGAGAGCTTCTGCCCGAGGTAATCGTCCCTTAGGTCTGCGTGCGCGTCGAAATGGAGGATGTGAAGGTCGGGGAATTTTTTGACCGCCGCGCGCACCGCGCCGAGGGTGACGAGGTGTTCCCCGCCCAGCATGAAGGGGCGCTTGCCGTCTTTTAAAATGCCCGCCGCCTGCTTTTCGATCATTCTGAGCATCGGTTCGGGCGCGCCGAAGGGCAGTTCCAGATCTCCGCCGTCGAAAATTTTACGGTCGGTAAGTTCTTTTCCCTGATAGGGCGAATACAGCTCCAGCCCGTAGGATTCGCGGCGCATCGCGGCGCTCGCAAAGCGCGTGCCCGGGCGGAAGGAAGTGGTGCAGTCGTACGGCGCGCCGAAGAGCACGGTGTCCGCGTCTTTATAAGCGGCGTCGCAGCCGATAAAAGTTTCAACGTTCGTTTTCAACATCTTTGAGCATCTCCTCGACGTACGCGGGCAGATAGAATGCCCCGCGGTGCAGCGTGGTCGTGTAGTAGCGGCAGGAAAGATGCCGCTCGTTCCACCTCTTTTCGTTCAGATCGCGTAAAGGGTGGTATTTTTTTGTGGAAAACCCGAACAGCCAATGCCCCGAAGGGTAGGTGGGGATGTGCGCCTGATAGATGCGCGAAAAGGGGAAGGATTCGATGATCCGCTTGTGCGCCCGCTGCATGGCGAGCGCGTCCTGCTCGTAAAAGGGGCTCTCGTGCTGGTTGACCATGATGCCGTCCTCTTTGAGCGCCTTGAAGCAGTTGCCGTAAAATTCGCGGGAAAAGAGCCCTTCGCCCGGGCCGAACGGATCGGTCGAGTCTACGATGATCAGATCGTATTCCGCCTTTTTCCTGCGCACGAATTTGAGCCCGTCCTCAATATAAACGTGCAGGCGCGCGTCGTCTAACTTGCAGGCGGTAAAGGGCAGATATTTTTTGCTCGCTTCGATCACGTCGCCGTCTATTTCCGCAAGGTCTATGCGCTCGATCTCGGGATATTTTGAAAGTTCGCGCACCACCCCGCCGTCGCCCGCGCCGATCACGAGCACGTCCTTCACGTTCGGGTGTACCGCCATGGGGGTGTGTACGATCATTTCGTGGTAGATGAATTCGTCCTTTTCGGTGAGCATGAGGTAGCCGTCCAGAACGAGCACCCTGCCGAACGCGGGCGTGTCGAAAATGTCTATCCGCTGATATTCGCTCTGCCCGCTGTAGATCTGTTTGTCCACGCGGATGCTGAATTTTACGTCCTTCGTATGTTTTTCGGAAAACCAGAGATCCATGGAAACTCCTTTTTAAAATCTCGCGTAAATCTCGGCAAGATGTTGCCTGCGATTTACTGCGATTTGAGGGGAAACCCGAACGGCTTTCCCCTTGCCGCGCGATATTTCTGGGCACACATAATATATAATCGCGCGGCTTCACCCTTTCCGTAAGGCAAGGGATTGCCAAATTGAGTGAAAAAGCAAAAAGCGCCATTTTTGCTTTTTCGAGTAATTGTTTGGGTTCACGAAAAATGATTTGAGCAGACAAATCATTTTTCCGTGATTTTGAGGGCGCTGCCCTCTGCGGCGCGCTGATTGAGGGCACGCCGTATCATGCGCGCCGCATTCACCCGCCGAGGCCGCAGGTATGCGGCAAATCGAGTGCGCTTTTTGGGGACGCCGTTGTTTACAGCGTAGAATCGGTTCGTCAACCTCACGCCTTCGCGTCCAGAACGTTCAGCCGTTCGATTTTCGGGTCTTCCGTACCCGTCATCTGGCAGCCCTTTTCTTTGGCATAGCGTATATAGTCGAGTATCTTTTTCGTAACGCGCTCTCCGGGGGCGAGGATGGGGATGCCGGGGGGATAGCACATCACGAACTCCGAGCAGATCATGCCCTCCGTCTGTTCGACGGGCAAAGACTTCTTTTTCGCATAAAAGGCGAACTGCGGCGTCACGGCAACTTCGGGCGGGATGTATTCGTTCTCCATCATGCCCGTCTTGTCCTTCGCGTACAGTCTGCCGATCTCGCTCAAAGCGCTCACCAGCCGCTCTATGTCGCGTTTTCTGTCGCCGATGGAAAGGTAGGCAAGGATATTGCCGAGATCGCCGAATTCGATCTGGATGTCGTATTCGTCCCGCAGGATGTCGTACACTTCGATGCCCGCAAGCCCGAGCGCGAGCGTATAGACGGAAAGTTTGGTGCGGTCGAAGTCGAAAATGCTGTCACCGTTGATCAGTTCTTTGGAATAGGCGTAATATCCGCCTATGTCGTTGATCTCTTCCCGCGCGTAATCGGCGAGCGCCGCAACTTCCGCAAACGCCTCTTTTCCCCGCAGGGCGAGGTTGCGCCGCGAAATGTCGAGGCTAGAAAGGAGTAGGTAAGATGCGCTCGTCGTCTGCGTCAGGTTGATGATCTGCCGTATGTGCCCGCCGTTCATGTTTTTCCCCGCGAGCAAAAGCGAGCTTTGCGTAAGGCTCCCGCCCGATTTGTGCATGGAAACCGCCGCCATATCCGCGCCCGCCGCCATTGCGGAAACGGGCAGCCCTTCGCCGAAATAAAAGTGCGTGCCGTGCGCCTCGTCCGCGATCGCGAGCATGCCGTGTTCGTGCGCGAGGTTTACGATCGTTTTCAGGTCGGAGCAGATGCCGTAATACGTGGGGTTGTTTACGAGTATGGCTTTCGCGTCGGGGTGGGCTGCGATCGTCCGTTTCAGTTGCCCGATGCTCATGCCGAGGGGAATGCCCAGCCGGGCGTCGCATTCGGGGTTGACGTACACGGGCACGGCGCCGCAAAGCACCAGCGCGCCCATCACGCTCCTGTGCACGTTGCGGGGCAGGATGATCTTTTCGCCCGCCTGCACGACAGACATGACCATGCTCTGCACGGCGGAAGTCGTGCCGCCCACCATCAGAAAGGCATGCTTTGCGCCGAACGCGGCGGCGGCCAGTTCTTCGGCGTCGCGTATCACCGAAACGGGGTGGCACAAATTATCCAGCGGCTTCATGGAATTCACGTCCATGCTCACGCACTTTTCGCCGAGCAGTTTCGCAAGTTCCGGGTTTCCCCGCCCGCGCTTGTGTCCGGGCACGTCAAAGGGCACCACCCGCATTTTTCCGAATTTTTCCAGCGCCTCGTAAATGGGGGCGCGCTCCTGTGCTTTCCTGTCCATCCTTTTTTCAGTAAATGTTTCTCCCGTTGAATATCTCGATCATTTCTTTGCGCAAGCTGTCCACGATCTCCTGCCGCTTTGCGGGGGGCAGGTCGTTTTCGTCAAGGTTGAAAAGGTAGTTTTTGAGGTCTATTTCGCGCAAAAGCATCTTCGTGTGGAAGATGTTCGCCGAATACACGTTCACGTCCACCGCGTCGTATTTTTTTAATGTCTTATCGGAGATGAAGTTTTGTATGGAATTGATGCGGAGGTCGTTAAAGACCTTGCGCCCGTCCACGCTGCGCGTAAAGCCGCGCACGCGGTAGTCCATCGTGATGATGTCCGAATCGAACGAGCCGATCAGGTAATCGAGGGTGGAAAGGGGAGTGATCGTGCCGCAGGTGGCGACGTCTATATCCACGCGGAAGGTCGCAAGCGACGTTTCGGGGTGGTATTCGGGGTAGGTGTGCACGGTGACGTGGCTCTTGTCGAGGTGCGCAACCTGCGTTTTGCCCGCCGCGGGGATCATGGAAAGGTCTGAGATGAGAAGGGTGACCGACGCGCCCTGCGGCTCGTAGTCCTGGCCCGAAATGTTCAGAACGCGCGCGCCGATCATTTTCGTGAGGTTTGTCAGGATCTCGGTCAGGCGGTTGGAGTTGTACTGTTCGTCGATATACGCAATGTATTCCCTGCGCTCTTTGGGCGTTTTGGCGTAACAGATGTCGTAAATATTGAAACTCAAAGACTTCGTCAGGTTGTTGAATCCGTATAATTTCAGTTTTGCCATAGCGATCTCCCTCTTTCTTCCGCGCACGAAAAAAGCGCGCAGGCGTTTGCCTGCACGCTGAAAAGGGTCTACGAAGGGATAAAATGCCTCGGATTTTTTGCTTCGCATGGCAAATACTCAATGCGCTTATTGACCGTTTCACAAGTTGTGCGGGCTGCACGCGGTTATAAAGTAACCAACTTATAAAATTCGAGCTTTTAACTCGATCAATAAGGCGGCTGCGCCGCCGATCGGCATTCGACCCGGCTGTCCGTATGGCCTTGACCCGAAAAAGAGGGGTGGTCGCGTATTTGCAAGCGAACTTCTTTTGTGATGCGAAATATGTCCGCACATATCCGCCGCATTCTGATTATACGAAATTTTGCCGCCAAAGTCAAACGGAATTCGCACGTATTTTTTTCTTTTGCAAAAAAGTGCGCCGCCCGTACACATAGCGCAATATATTGCATTGCGGTTTCGGGGCGGCTTTGCTTCACAAGTGAAAAAGCAAGAAACCCGTCTTTACGGACGGGGTTCTTGCTGAATGAAAACCGCAAAATGAAGTTCGTATACCGTCAGGCATGCTGAACGGTTCAAACTGTTACGGTCTGGTGCCGCTGACCGGATTTGAACCGGTACGGATGTTACTCCGAGGGATTTTCTTACTACTCTATGTTGCCATAGCCGCCGCATTCGGCGTTGTAGTCCGGACTTTCTCTTTGCCGTGACCAAAACGGTTTTAGGCACGCGCCGTCAAGTCTCTACACGTTCCCGCGGGAAATGCGGGCTTCGCTCGGCATTGTCCCCGAAAAGGGGAGTTCCACCGAATTTGACGCGATTCATGCGGGCGGTTTCCCTTCCCGATGCTCAAATCTTTAAGTCCCTTGCGTCTGCCTGTTTCGCCACAGCGGCGTATTCATTTTTTTTGTTTCGGTTGCAGCCTTAACGGGCGGCGCCGAAATTTTGCAAATTAAGCAAAATCCGCTTCGCGCGGAAGCGAAGCGGAAACGGATTGGAGGCGCCACCCGGATTTGAACCGGGGAGTCAGGGTTTTGCAGACCCTTGCCTTACCACTTGGCTATGGCGCCAAAAAATAAGTGCGGAATTTTGTTGGAGCGGGAAACGAGATTCGAACTCGCGACATTCACCTTGGCAAGGTGACGCTCTACCCCTGAGCCATTCCCGCATATAATTCCGCACTATTTATCAATATATAATATATGAACGAAAGTTGGTGGAAGTTATAGGGCTCGAACCTATGACCCCCTGCTTGTAAGGCAGATGCTCTCCCAACTGAGCTAAACTTCCGTTCGAACGCTTAAATACTATATCAGAAAAAAAGGTAAAAGGCAAGCGTTTTTTCACGGTTTTTTAAATTTTTTTCGCGAAATCATTTTCATTCGCCCGAAATAATTTTTTTCGCGGTTTTTTCGGAAGTTTGCGCACGGCCTACACAATTTTGTGTAAAATGGTATATAATAATATGCGTGCGGGACGCCGCGCAAGGAGAGGAAAACCCATGCCTTCATCGTACACGCATCAGCTGATCGCCGAAAGGGTGGCGGAAGAACTGCCCGAAAACGTCAAAAGCCGCCTTTCGTTCATGCCCGAATATTTCCTCGGGGCACAGGGCGGGGATATCTTTTATTTTTACAATATGGCGGGCAGGGAGAAAAACGTCGGCAAATATTTTCACAGAAGAAATATTTACGGCGTGTTTTCCTCGTTTTTGCAAAGCGCTTCGGCGTGCGCGCCCGCAGCGCTCTGCTATATGGCGGGTTACATCACCCATTATGCGGCGGATACCGTTTTTCACCCGTATGTGTATTGGCTCGCGCGTACGCAAAAGCAAAAGACGGGCAGGAAGAAGGACAATATCCACGCCCGTTCCGAAAGCGATTTTGACAGTTACTTCGTGCAAAAAATCAGACGGGTGGGGGTGAACGAATACGAGTATCCCGTACGGTACGGCGATCTCGATTTCGGCGCGCTCTTTCCCGTGCTCAAAGCGGCCTGCACGGAGCGGGAACTCACCGAACGGGGCGTCCGCCGCGCGGTCAGGCGGTTTTTCCGCATGCAGGAGTTTTTTTCGGACAGGCATTTGCGCAGGGGCAAAGCGCTGTACGGGCTGGAAAGCGTGCTGCACGCGCCGCACTTTTTTTCGGGGCTGTACAGGCGCGAACATTGCGACGAGGCGTATCTGAACAGGGAGAGGGGGGAGTGGCATTATCCTGCCGACCCGGAAAAGGTATCGCATGAAAGCGTCGACGAACTTTTCGGGCGCAGCGTAAAAGAGGGCGTTCGGCTGATCTGCGCGTTTTTTATCGCGCTGGACGGCGGGCAGACGCTTTCCGAGGAGGATTTCGGCAAGCATTTTTTGACGGGGCTTCCCGAAAACGCGCCCGCGCCCTGCGATGAAAAGGGCGACCCCGTTCTGCCGCGGGATCGCGGCGCTTCGGCGGATAAAGAATGATAAAGGACGGGGAGCTCGCCGCACCCCGTCCTTTTCAGATGAGTTTTTCGTATTCGGCGTATAACCGTTCCAGCCGTTCGTTCAAAGCGTCCAGAAGGGCGCATTTTTCGCCGAGAAGTTTGTAATCCGCGGCGACCTCGGGGCGGGCGATCTCTTCCTGCAGGGCGGCGATCTCCGCTTCCGTATCCGAAATGTCCTTTTCCGTCTGTTTTGCGAGCTGCTTGCGCTTCGCGTCCTCCGCGCGTTCCGCCTTCGAGCGGTAAGACGCCGTTTGCGCCGAGGCACGGCGGTTCGCGTCTTCCGCCGAAGCAGCCGCCTGCGCCTTTGCCGCCGCTTGCTTTTTCAGAGCGTTGAAATCGTCGTAGCCGCAGGGGTAAACGGTCAGTTTTTTGTCCGCGATCTCGATGATCTTGCCTGCGATGTTCTGTATGAAATATCGGTCGTGGGAGACGAACAAAAGGGTGCCTTCGTATTGTTTGAGCGCGTCCTCGAGCGCTTCCCGCGCCAAAAGGTCGAGGTGGTTGGTCGGTTCGTCCAGGACGAGGAAGTTCGCCTCTTCCGCTTCCAAAAGGACGAGTGAGAGTTTCGCCCGTTCTCCGCCCGAAAGGCTTTTGACCTTTTTTTCGATGTCCTCGGCGGTCAGTTTCGCACGCGCGAGCGCGGAGCGCGCTTCCGTCTGCGTCCGGCCCGTATGCTTGTGCCAAAGCGCGCCGAGTACCGTCTCTTCGGGGTCCAGGTCTGCGTTTTCCTGGTCGTAGTAGCCGATCTTCACGAATCTGCCCCAGCGCACCGCGGGGTCGCTTTTTTTGACGAGCGTACGGATGAGCGTGGATTTTCCCGTACCGTTTTCCCCGACGATCGCCGCCTTTTCGCCGCGGCGCATGGCAAAGGATACGCCTTCGGCGAGCGTTTTTCCGCCCGCCGAAAGGGTCAGCCCTTCCACGCCGAGCGCCGCTTCCTCGCTCTTTTCGCCGAATGCGAAGCGGAACACGGGCGGCCTGGGCGGGGGCAGGGGCTTTTCCAAAAGTTCCATGTTTTCCAGTTTTTTCACGCGCGACTGCGCGCTCTTTGCCGTCGTCGCGCGGACGATGTTGCGCGCCACGTAATCTTTGAGCGCGGCGATCTCTTCCTGCTGTTTTTCGTATTCGCGCTCGGCGGTGAGCACTTTTTCGGCTTTCAGCACCTTGTATTTGGAATAATTGCCGCGGAAAACGTTCACCCGCCTGTTTTCCAGTTCGAATATTTTCTGCACGACGCGGTCGAGGAAATATCGGTCGTGCGAAACGGTGAATATCGCGCCCTTGTACGAGGCGAGGTAGTTTTCCAGCCAGAACAGGGTAGGCACGTCGAGGTGGTTGGTCGGTTCGTCCAAAAACAGGATCTCAGGCTCTTCCAGAAGCAGGCGGCACAGCTTCAGCCTCGTCTTTTCCCCGCCGCTCATGGTGGAGATGACCTGATCGTACGACTTTTCGAAACCCATGCCGTTCAAGACCGTCTTGATCTTCACGTCGGCGTTGTAGCCGTCCGCGGCGGCGATGCGTTTGTCCAGCTGTTCGTATTTTGCCGAAAGGTCGCGGTATTCGCCGCTCCCGTATTCCGCGCGGGCGAGCGCTTTTTCCGTATCGCGCAGCTTTTCCATCGCGCCGAACACGTCCGAAAACACGCCGCGCATCTCCTCGTACACGGTGTTTTCGCTCTCATAGCCGCCCGTTTGGGCGAGATAGCCGCATTTCAATCCGCTCTTGCGGTAAATGCTTCCTTCGTCTTGGGAAAGCTGTCCGAGCATGAGCCTGATCAGGGTGGTTTTTCCTTCCCCGTTCTGCCCGATAAAGCCGATGCGTTCCCCCTCGTTTACGGTGAAGGAGATGTTTTCGAGTATTCTCTTGTCGTCGTAGCCGAACGCCACGTTTTCGAGCGTCAAAAGCATAGTTTTACCTGTTTTTGCCGATACTTGTCGGTATGAAAAAGAAGATTACGCCCCGTTTCGTCGAGCGGGTGGAGGAGAATTTCGCCGCGGCGTCTCCCGCGGAGGCGGGCGCGCTCGTCAAAAAACTCAACAAGCTCAAACGCAAGCTGGCGCGCGGGGAATAGCGGCGCGCGCTTTTCCCGAAAGAAATGAGGCGAGGCCTCCCGCGGGAGCCGAAGCGGATGCGGCCGCAAATGCCGCGGGCGCCACCCGTATTTTTGTGCTTTTCAGAAAAGAGTGTCCGTCTTTTCCGAAAAATCGGGTATGAATGCTTCGCTCGCGGATTCGCGTTCCTGCAAAAAGATGTTCGCGTATCCGGAGGCGAGCAGAAAGTCTTCCGCCTTTTTGTATTCTCGCGGCGTGATGCGGCGGCGCAGTTCGGGGAATGCGGCGAGGTCGCCGCAGGGAGTGTACTGCCGCATGAGCGAAAAATACGCGCCGTCCGCGCGGGAGAGGAACCATTTCATGATCTCCACGCTGTCGTTTGCGCAGAGGGGAAGCACGAGGTGCCGCACGATGCAGCCCGCGTACATCTTTCCGTCCTTTACGTCGCATTTGCGCTCCATCATAAAGGAAACGGCGCGCGACGCCACGGCAAAGTAATCTTCCCGCCCCGTATAGCGCGCCGAAATTTTCGGCGAAAAATATTTGAGATCGGGCAGGTATACGTCGATGTAAGGGTCGAGCGCTTTGAGCGCTTCCGTTTTTTCGTAAGAATGCGTGTTCCAGACGACGGGGATCTTCGGACGGTATATTTTGAACGCGCGCAAAAGTTCGGGCGCATAGTGCGCGGCGGTCACGAGGTTGATGTTTTCCGCGCCCCGCTCTTCGAGTTCGGCAAAGATCTCCGCGAGCCGTTTTTCGGTGATCTCCCGCCCCGCGTTTCCGTGCGAGATCTCGCGGTTCTGGCAGAAAACGCATTTGAGCGCGCACCCCGAAAAGAACACCGTCCCCGATCCGTTTTTACAGGAGACGCACGGCTCTTCATAGGGGTGCAGCCCGTATTTCGCGATCTTTATATGCGCTCCCGCGCCGCAAAAGCCGGGGGCGTTTTTTCTTTCCGCCCCGCATCCGACGGGGCAGAGCGTACATTTTTCGGACATATGGGGATTTTAGCATATTTTTTCCGCTTTTGTAAAGCGATAACGCATTGACTTTTGCGTTGAAAACATATATAATGAGTAGAAGTTCATGAAAACTTCGGTGCGGGGCGTCTGCGGTTTTCCGTGATTTTTAGGGCGATACTGCCGCACGCCTGTCGGTGTTTTCTCCCTCATTTAAATAATTTTCTTGCGTTTCCGAAAATCGCATTTTTCGGAAAAAGCCCCCGATTTGCGCGAAGGAATCGGAGATTTTTGCTCGCTTGCAACGGCAAAAACCGATGTTTCCGCAATATCGAGGCTCAACTCGATATTGCGCGCGGCCCCGGGCAGGAAAGGTGAATTCGGCGCATTTATATTTAGAGCAAGCCCTTAAAAAGCGGCAAAGGAGGTTCTATGAAAAAATTTTTTACGAGCGAAAGCGTTACGGAAGGGCATCCCGATAAGGTCTGCGACCAGATCTCCGACGCCGTTCTGGACGCCGTTCTGGAACAGGACAAAGACGCGCGCGTCGCCATAGAGTGCTGTGCGACGACGGGAATGGTGCTCGTCATGGGCGAGCTGTCCACAAATTGTTACGTGGATATTTCCAAGATCGTCAAAAATACCGTCAAAGAGATCGGGTATACCGAAGGGCAGGGCTTTTCCTATAATTCGCTCGCCGTCATCACGGCCATTCACGGGCAGAGCCCCGACATCGCGCTCGGCGTGGACGCGTCCCTCGAAAAGAAGTCGGGCGGCGACGCGCTCGATCTGATCGGCGCGGGCGACCAGGGCATGATGTTCGGCTATGCGGTGAACGAAACGGAAGAGTTTATGCCGCTCACCGTCGTCCTGTCTCAAAAATTGGCGAAGCGCCTCGCGGACGTTCGCAAGAGCGGGCTTCTGCCTTACCTCCGCCCCGACGGCAAAACGCAGGTCACCGTGGAATACGACGGCAAAAAACCCGTGCGCGTGGATACCGTCGTCGTTTCCGCCCAGCACGACGAAAAGGTCTCGCAGGAGAAACTCAAAGAAGATATTAAAAAGCACGTCATCGAAGAGATCGTCCCGCCGCGCCTTCTCGACGCGGATACGAAGTATTTCATCAACCCCACGGGCAGGTTCGAAGTGGGCGGCCCCGAAGGGGACAGCGGGCTCACGGGCAGAAAGATCATCGTGGACACATACGGCGGCAGGTGCGCGCACGGCGGCGGCTGTTTTTCGGGCAAAGACCCCACCAAGGTAGACCGCAGCGCCGCGTATATGGCGCGCTACATCTGCAAAAACATCGTGGCGGCCGGGCTTGCCGACGAGTGCGGGATCGAGCTCGCCTACGCGATCGGCGTAGCGAACCCCGTTTCTGTTTTTGTGGATACTTACGGTACGGGCAAAGTTTCGGACGAAAAGCTGTCCGGGATCATCAGAGAGAATTTTGACCTGCGCCCCGCGGCGATCATCGAAAAGCTCGGACTGCGCAAGCCGATGTATAAAAAGACGGCGGCGTACGGCCATTTCGGCAGGAGCGGCTTCCCGTGGGAAGAGACGGACATGGCGGATACGCTGAAAAAATATCTGTAAATTGCGAAAGAGGGGCGTTTTCTGCCCCTCTTTCATGAAAAGGGGGGGGGAGCGATGCAGCACGTCGTCGTTTCGGCGTACGATCCGCGCCGGAAGGAAATGTTTCTTGCGGAAGCGGAAACGATCGAGGCAATATTGGGTGAAAACTGTATTGCGGTGCACCACATCGGCAGTACGGCGGTGGAAGGGCTTGCCGCAAAGCCGGTCATCGACATCATGCCCGTCGTAAAAGACCTTTCGGCAACGGACGCGTGCCGCGCCGCGTTCGAAAAGATCGGCTACGAATGGATGGGCGAATTCGGCATTGCGGGCAGGCGGTATCTGCGCAAGGGCGGCGACGAGCGCACCCACCAGATACATATCTTCGCACAGACGGATACGTACAACATAACGCGCCATTTGGCCGTGCGCGATTATCTTCGGGCGCACCCCGATGAAGCGGCGGCGTACGCCGCGCTCAAAATCCGGCTTGCCGCGGAATATCCCTACGACATTGAGGGGTATTGCGACGGCAAAGAGGCATTCGTGCGCGCATTGGAGCGGCGCGCCCTGGCGGAATATGGCAAATAAATTTACGGACGCGCTGAACGGTTTTCTGCGCAAAGTATTTTATAACGACAGGCTTACGTGCGCCTCGTGCGGGGCGGACGTTTTTTCGGACGGATATTTTTGCGGACGGTGCGAAAAAGAACTGCCTTTCAACGGCGGCTTTGTCTGTTCCAAATGCGGCAGGCATATCGGCTCCGATTACCCCGTCTGCCTCGAATGTAAGGCGGATATGCCCTCGTACACGAAAGCGCGCTCTCCCTTTTCGTACGAAGGGGAGATCGTGCGGCTGATCAAAAATTTAAAAACGGGCAAAAAATATCTGGCGGATCTGTTTTCCGAGTATATGGCGGAAACTGCGGCAAAAGAATTTGCCGGCGCCGATCTCGCGGCGTTCGTGCCGATGACGGAGCGCGCCGCAAAAAAGCGCGGCTACAATCAGGCGCGGTTGCTCGCGGAGGGCGTGAGCGCGAAAACGGGTATTCCGCTGGAAGCGGAGCTTCTCGTAAAAACGCGGGATACGGGCGAACAGAAGGCGCTTTCTCGAAAAGAGCGCGCGCAAAACCTGAAAGGGAGTTTCCGCGTGCACGAGCGCATAAAGTGCAGGGGGAAGACCGTGCTGCTCATCGACGACGTGATGACCACGGGCGCGACCGCGAACGCGGTTTCGGAAGCGCTTTTCGGCGCGGGAGCGGCGCAGGTGTACCTTCTTACGGCGGCGAGCGTGCCCGCGAAAGATGAAAATAAGGTTAAATAATCGCCAAATTGTCAAAATCCTTTAAAAATTCTTTTACATTTGCATGAAAATATTGTAAAATAAATCCGATATGCGATTTTAAAGTGCGCGGTCTCAAATTCCGCGCATGATCGAGAGGTATTCGTTATGGGACTGATCAATTACATGCTCAACAGCGACGGCAGGAGAAGCCTGAAAAAGCTGGATAAAATGGCCCGCCGCGTCGAAGAGCTCGAACCGAAATACGCCGCGATGAGCGACGCCGATCTGCGTAAGCAGACGGACGTGCTCAAAGACAGGCTTTCCAAGGGGGAAACGCTTGACGACATCCTTTACGACGCTTTCGCCGTCGTCAGGGAAGCGGCGTGGCGCGTACTCAAACTCAAACACTATCATGTGCAGATCATCGGCGGCATCGCCCTGCACCAGGGGCGCATCGCCGAAATGAAGACGGGCGAAGGCAAAACGCTGGTCGCGACCCTTCCCGCTTACCTCAACGCGCTTGCGGGCAAGGGCGTGCACATCGTCACCGTCAACGACTACCTTGCCAAGCGCGACGCCGAATGGATGGGCAAGGTGCATAAATTCCTCGGCCTCACCGTCGGCGTGGTCGCCCCCGGCATGGAGGACGCGGACAAGCAGAAAGCGTACGCGTGCGACATCACGTATGCCACGAACAACGAACTCGGCTTCGACTACCTGCGCGACAATCTGAAAACCGACCTCAAAAAGATGGTGCAGAGGGAACTCGACTTCGCCATCGTCGACGAGGTCGACTCCATCCTCATCGACGAAGCGAGGACGCCGCTCATCATTTCGGGCAGGGGCGACAAGTCGAGCGAACTTTACGAGCGCGTGGACAGGTTCGTGCGCACCCTCAACGGCGGGTTCGAGGACGACGGCGTGAAAGGGGAAGCGGACGAAGGCAAAAAGAAGAAAAAGAAAAAGGCGGACGCTGCGGAAACTTCGGAAGAGGAGACCGCGGAAGATTCCAAATACGGCGATTACGACGATATCGCCAAGGGCGACAAGTACGGAGACTGGGACTACGTCATCGACCGCAAAGCAAAGAGCGTGCAGATCACCGAGCGCGGCGCGGCCAAGGCGGAGCGCTTCTTCAACATCGAAAACCTCGGCGACATCGACAACGCGTCCCTCAACCACCACATCCAGCAGGCGCTCAAAGCGCATAAACTTTTCCACAGGGACGAGGACTACATCGTCAACGACGGCGAAGTCATCATCGTCGACGAATTTACGGGCCGCCTCATGATCGGCCGCCGCTATTCGGACGGTCTGCATCAGGCGATCGAGGCGAAAGAGGGCGTAAAAGTCCGCAACGAAAACAAGACGTATGCGACCATCACCTTCCAGAACTTTTTCCGCCTTTATAAAAAGCTGTCGGGCATGACGGGTACGGCAAAGACCGAAGAAGGCGAATTCCGCACCATTTACTCGCTCGACGTTCTGGAGATCCCGACCAACCGCCCCGTCATCCGCAAGGACATGCCCGACGCCGTGTATCCTACCGAGGACGGCAAAAAGCGCGCCCTTCTCAAAGAGATCACCGAACGGCACGAAAAGGGCCAGCCCATCCTCATCGGTACGGTCACGGTCGAAAAATCCGAAGACATCGCGCGCATTTTGCGCAAAAACGGCATAAAGCACAACATCCTCAACGCGAAGAACCACGAACGCGAAGCGGAGATCGTCGCCCAGGCGGGCCGCCTCGGTGCGGTCACGATCGCGACCAACATGGCGGGCCGCGGCACGGACATCCTGCTCGGCGGCAACCCCGAATACCTCGCCAAAAAGCGCCTGCGCGAAGAGGGCGTGGAACACGAAATGATCGAACTTGCCACCTCTTACGCCGAACTCGAAGGCGAAGCGGAGGAGATGCGCAAACATTACCGCGAACTGTACGATTCGTATAAGGCGGAAACGGACGCGGAAAAAGAAAAGGTCATCGCGGCCGGCGGGCTTTGCATCCTCGGCACGGAACGGCACGAATCCCGCCGTATCGACAACCAGCTGCGCGGCCGCAGCGGCCGTCAGGGCGACCCCGGCGTATCCATTTTCTTCATCTCCCTCGAAGACGACCTCATGAAGCGCTTCGGCGGCGAGAGGATGAAGAAAATTTACAGCGTGTTCAGCAAAGACGAAGATACCTGCCTGCAATCCAAAATGCTTTCCCACAGCATCGAGAACGCGCAGAAAGCGATCGAAGGCCGCAACTTCGGCATCCGCAAAAACGTCCTGCAGTACGACGATGTAATGAACAAACAGCGCGAGGTCATCTATGCCGAGCGCATGAAGGTCTTGAAGGGCGAAAACGTGCACGAACAGGTCGTGAAGTATATCCCCGATTTCGTGCGCAAGGTCGTTTCCGAAGCGGTGAACATCGACGAGATGCCCGAAAAGTGGGACGAAGAGGCGCTCAACAAGGCGCTCGAACAGAGGCTTTTGCCCGAAGGCACGCACTTTATCACGCAGGAAAAACTCGCCAAGTGGGATACCGATTACGCGCTCGACAAGATCGTGAAGGCGACGGAAAAGGCGTACGGGGAAAAGATCGCCGAGGTCAAAGAGCAGTTCGGCATCGACTACGCCGACGTGGAAAGGCGCTTCCTCCTCATGAACGTAGACCGCAACTGGATCGACCAGATCGACGCGATGGATCAGCTCCGCAAGGGCATCGGCCTTCGCGCATACGGCAACGTCGACCCCGTCATTTCCTATAAGCAGGAAGGCTTCGAGATGTTCGACGAAATGATCGAACGCATCCAGAACAACACCATCGCGATGCTGTTGAAGGTGCGCATCGAAGTCAACCGCCCCGCGCCCGTGCAGCAGGCCGCGCCCGTCAAAACCGAGCTCGTGAGCGAAAGCCATACGGAACTTACCACCAACCGCTCCGCGGAAGGGAGCGCAAAACCGACCGTCAAGTCGAACAAAGAACCCGGGAGAAACGATCCCTGCCCGTGCGGAAGCGGCAAAAAGTACAAAAACTGCTGCGGGAAAAACGCATAAAAGCCGCAATACGGTCAAACGAAAGGGCGTCTGCATGGAAATGCGGGCGCCCTTTTTTGCGCGGAGCGGAAAAAAGCGGCGTGCCGTGAGCGGTTTTTTTTGACCCGAAAATCTCTCAACCGGAAAGGCTTGCGCTTTTGACGGGGCGATCTTTCCGCTCCGCGCGCATTTTTCCCAAAATCCGCGCGGGGATTTTCAGCGCGCGCCAATGTTTGTTGACAACTTCTTCCCGTTTGTGTTATAATCGGATTCGAATCAAACAACGGGAAACGTGATTATGTTCAAAGCAGACGATTACAGATTGAAGGCAAAGGCGCTTTCCGACAGCCTTGCCGAAACGGCCGAAGCGCTCGACATAAACGAACAGGGCGGAAAGCTCGCGGAACTGAAAGCCGAGCAGGAAAAGCCGGAAGTGTGGCAGGATCTCGAAAAGTCGCAGAAACTCGCGCGGGAAGTGTCCGCCATAGAGGGCAAACTCCACGCCTACGATAAGAGCAAAAAAGCGATCGACGAGGTGAACGCGCTCATCGACCTCATCGAAGAGATGGGCGGCGACGAAGCGGAACTCTCCTCCGAAATAGGCGAGCTGGACGGCCTTTTGTCCGCGGCGGAAACGGATATCGAGGATATGCGCATCCGCGCCCTTCTGCGCGGCAAGTACGACGGGTACAACGCTCTTCTGACCCTGCATTCGGGCGCGGGCGGCACGGAAAGCTGCGACTGGGTCTCCATGCTTTACCGCATGTACACCCGCTATGCGGAAAAGAGCGGGTTCAAGGTGACCGAACTCGACCGCCTCGACGGCGACGAGGCGGGCATCAAGAGCGTAGACTTCAAAATCGAGGGCGAAAACGCCTACGGCTACCTGAAAGCGGAAAAGGGGGTGCACCGCCTGGTGCGCATTTCTCCTTTCGACGCGAACAAGCGCCGCCACACCTCGTTCGCCTCGCTGGAAGTCATGCCCGAGATCGAGGACGACGGCGACGTGGAGATCCGTCCGGAAGACCTCAAAGTGACAACGTTCCGCTCTTCGGGCGCCGGCGGCCAGCACATCAACAAAACGGAATCGGCGATCCGCATCCAGCATATCCCGACGGGCATCGTCGTTTCCTGCCAGAACGAGCGTTCGCAGATACAGAACCGCGAAATGGCGATGAAAATGCTTCGGAGCAAGCTCATCGAACTCAAAGAGAGCGAGCGGCTTGAAAAGGAGCAGAACATCAAGGGCGAGATCAAAAAGATCGAGTGGGGCAGCCAGATCCGCAGTTACGTCTTCTGCCCGTACACCCTCGTCAAAGATCATCGCACGGGGTGTGAAACGGGCAATATCCAGGCGGTCATGGACGGCGATATCCAGCCTTTCATCATCGATTACCTGAAAAAATCATAACGATACTGCTTCGGCAGCCGCGAACGGCCGGGGCGGGGCAGAATTTATGAAAAAATATTACAGAAATTACCGTAGGCGCGGAAACACCGTATTCTGCGCGGTAGTCGGCGGGCTTTTGATCGTCCTCGGCGCACTCATCATGATTTTCGACAGGGCAAGTTATCCCTATGCGATCGTGGGGTTCGTATTCGGCGCTCTTCTCGTGACCGTGCCCCTCTTTTTTATTCATGCGTCGTACGGCGTGGACGGCAATAAACTGAAGATCCGCATCCTTGTGCCCAAAAAAGTCCCGATCGACGGGATCGGGGCGGTCGTGATCGCCGCTTACGACGCGTCACGCCGCTGGAAGGGGATACAGAAGGAGACGTTCGTCGGCTCTTCGGGGGAGACGTACAACGTGCCGTCCGTCACCTTTTTAAGGGGGTGCGACGGGGAAGAACTCGACTTGTGCGATACGCGTTCGAGCACGCGCATCACGTATAAAAATGAATACGTCTTCGACGCCGCCCTCGATTTCGGCTTCCTGCGCGCCTTTGCGGACGCGGGATATAAAGGCAAGGTGTACGTTTCCGAAAGCATTTACGCGCAGTACGGCGGCGCGATCGACGATATTTTCGGCAAAGACGGGCGCGTGGAAGTGTACGACCGCATCCCGAAAAACGTAAAGAGGATGCTGGAAGAACAAAACAAGCGGCGTTAGCCCGCATCGCAAAAACAGAAAGGAGGCTGCGGAGATCCGCCGTGCGGGCGTGTGTCTTCGCCCGTTCATATGCGCGGCCGTGCAGACGGGCGGGACAGATGTGTCCGTGTACAGATGAAAGCCCCGCATGGCCTTCGGCGCATATGTTTCGCGGAGCATGCGGGTTCGGAGAAAGGTTTATGACATATGCAGAACGCATCGGGGCGCTTCCGTTGCAGGAAGCGCCCGTCATATTGGGCATAGAAAGTTCGTGCGACGAGACCGCCGCCGCCGTCATACGGGGGCGGGAACTTTTGTCGAGCGTCATACTCTCTTCCGCCTCCGAACAGGCGAAGTACGGCGGCGTTGTGCCGGAAATCGCTTCCCGCGCGCATACCGACGCGATCGGCGAGGCGGTAGGCCGGGCGGTGGAAGAGGCGGGCGTAGCTCCCGAAGATCTCGACGCCGTCGCCGTCACGTACGGCGCGGGGCTTTTGGGCGCGCTCCTCGTCGGGCTTTCCTATGCGAAGGCGTACGCTTTCGCGCTCGGCGTGCCGCTGATCGGCGTAGATCATATCCGCGGGCACATGGCGGCGGCTTACCTTGCGGACAAAACGCTCGAGCCGCCTTTCGTCACGCTCCTCGCGAGCGGCGGGCACACGGCGGTCATCTATACGAAAAGCTATACCGAATTTGAAATTTTGGGCTCCACCCGGGACGACGCCGCGGGCGAAGCGTTCGACAAAGCGGCGCGCGTTCTCGGGCTTCCTTATCCCGGCGGGCCGAGCATAGAAAAACTGGCGAAGGAAGGCCGCGCGTGCATACCGTTTCCGAAAATGTTTTCGGGCGGCGGGTACGATTTTTCGTACAGCGGGTTAAAGACCGCCGTCATCAATTATTGCCATACGAAGGAACAGAAAGGGGAACCGTATTCCCGCGCGGACGTGGCGGCTTCTTTTCAGAGCGCGGCATGCGGCGCTCTGGCGGAGCGCGCCGTAAAGGCGGCAAAGGAGCGGGGGGCGGATACCGTCGTCGCGGGCGGCGGCGTGATCGCGAACGGGTATCTGCGATCCCTTTTGCAGGCAGAATGCGGCGGGGCGGGTTTGAAACTCGTCCTTCCCGAAAAAAAATTCTGCACCGACAACGCCGCCATGATCGCGGCGGAAGGTTTGGTGCAGTACCGCGCCGGAAATTTCGCAGGCCTCACCTTAAATGCCTGCGCGCATATCCCGCTCGGCAAAAAGGGCAAACAGTAAAATTTTTTTAAGAAACGCGCCGCAAGAGGCGCGTTTTTCGTCGCTCCGGGCGCAAAAAAAGGCTTTGGAGCGAAAAACGGGCACCGGCGTAAAAAACGGATTGGCGTAAAAAACGGATTGGCGCAAACGGCCGCCGCGCCCTCTTGCCGCCGCGGGTTTGCGCACGTTTTTGCGCGAAAGGAATAAAAAAGCGGATAAATGGCGATAACCGTCTCCGAAAACGTTCGGAGGCGGTCTTTTATGCTCAAAAAATGTATTTCTGCGCTCTTTGTCCTTATTTTATGCCTGGCTTTGCTTATCGTGCCGCAGCTTCTCGGCGAAGGACTTCTCTTTGACGCGGGCGAGGTTTACATATTTTATTCGGGCAGCGCAAGCTCGGGCGCGCAGGTCACCCTCTCCGACGGCGAAAACGCCGCGAAAACCAAATTTTTGCTCAAAAACGTCACAGGGGAAAGCACTTCGTACGGAGATCGGGCCGCCGCGTTCGCGCAAGCGGAAAAATACGGCGCGGAACTCGTGTTTACCGAAAGCGCGGGCGGAGTGACAAACTACTATTATTATACGCCCCGCCTCGGCGGCGCGGTGCTGCTCGGCTGCAAAGAGGTCAACCTGCACGTTGCGGTGCGAGGGCGCGGCGCGGCGGTCGGCAGCCCGCTCATCTTCGGCGGGTACTGATAAAAAAGCGGGTACCGATAAAAAATCCGGAAAAATTTTTTTTGCCGTGTATAAAAAACGGCAGGGTGTCAAAAATCAACGCACAATCATCTCGGAGGATTCGATCATGAAAAACAAAGATACGCAGCAAGAAACGCCCGAAAAAGCAAAAAACAAAAAACTGTACTATATCATCGTCGCGGCATGCGCGCTCGTGCTGATCGCGGCGATCGTGTTCACGGTGGTCATGGTCACGCAGGACAACGCGGTCACCATCGAGAACCCCGACCCCGACGACGGGAAAGATCCCGACGAAGAGCCCGGGGACGATGATGACGAGGATAAGCCCAGCGATAACGAAACGGTGTTCTCCATGCCCGTCGACGGCGGCACGGTCTCCGCGACCTTCTCGTTCTGGTATAACTCGACGCTCAACCGCTATAACCTGCACGAGGGCATCGATTTTAAGGCGGAAGCGGGCACGGAGGTTTCCGCGGCGTATGCGGGCACGGTCACCGAAGTGGGCGATACCCTTTTGGAAGGCGGCTATATCGTCATCGACCACGGCGACGGGCTGCAGACTGTCTATGCGTCCATAGACGCGGCTTCCACGCTGAAAGCGGGAGATTCCGTAGAACAGGGCGACGTCATCGGCACGGTTTCCGCCGCGGCGGACGTCATGGGCAAGGAATACAACGAAGGTTCGCACCTGCACTTCGAGGTGCGCAAAGACGACAAATCCGTCGATCCCGCGACCTATCTCGATCTGGACGAAAAATAATAAGCTCATCATCATTTCTCCCTTCCTTTTCCCCGCGCGGGCGCAGTGCCCGCGCGGGGATCTTTTCATAAAGAGGCCGCAAGCGGCATACCTTATTGTGCAGGAGGGTTTTATGAAAAGAATGATCTGCGCTCTGCTTGCCGCGGCGCTTTTTCTGCCCCTTTTCGCCTTTGCGGGCTGTTCGGGCGAGGCGGGGGAGAGGTGCGAATACGATATTTCCGCCGCATACGAAGGCGGCGTCCTCGCGGGGGAAATGCGGTTTACATACGTCAACGATACGGGCGGCGAGATGAACGCGCTCGAATTCAATTTGTTCGGCAACGCCTATCGCGAAGATTCCGCTTATAAGCCCGTCTCGTCGGCGTTTTCGGCAGGGGCGTATTATGCGGGCGACAGCTGGGGCGGCATGGAGATCGTGTCCGTGTCTCCCTGTTCGTCCTGGCAGGTATGCGGTTCGGACGACAACATCCTGAGCGTCGAGTTGGAAAAACCCGTGCGTGACGGGGAAAAGACGTGCGTCGAGATCGGCTGGCGGCTGACCCTTGCGAACGTGAACCACCGCACGGGCGTCGCGGAGCGGGCCGTCAATCTCGGCAATTTCTACCCCGTGCTCTGCGTGTACGAGGACGGCGCTTTCTATGAATGCGAATATTATTCGGACGGCGACCCGTTTTACAGCGCGTGCGCCGACTACCGCGTTACGCTGCGCGCGCCCGCTTCGTATACCGTCGCCGCGAGCGGCCGGATCCTTTCCGCCCGTACGGAAAACGGGGATAAAATTTCGGAAATGGCGCTGGAAAACGCCCGCGATTTCGCGATCGTTTTAAGCGAGGATTTTTCCGTGGCGCAGGGAGAGGCGTGCGGGGCGCAGGTCATGTACTATTATTACGACGACGAAAACGCGCAGGAAAGGCTGTCTCTCATCGAACAGAGCCTTACATATTTTTGCGAGACGTTCGGCGCGTACGCGTATCCGACCTTCAGCGCCGTGCAGACGGGTTTTGTTATAGGAGGGATGGAGTATCCCGCGCTGGTCATGATCGGCGATCATATGGAAGAGGCCGACCGGAACTACACCCTCGTGCACGAAACTGCGCACCAATGGTGGTACGCCGCCGTCGGGAACAATCAGCTTGAAAACGGCTGGCTCGACGAGGGCCTTGCGGAATTTTCCACGGCGCTGTTTTTCGATAAGCACGGGGAATACGGCATGACGTACGCGCAGCGTTCCGCTTCGGCGAAGAGGGCGTACGAAGCGCTTTTTACCGTGTATTCTCAGATTTTCGGGCAGGCGGATACGTCGATGAATAAAAAACTCGGCGAATATCTGAGCGAATACCAGTACGTCGTTTTGGCGTACGACAAGGGCTTTTTATTGTTCGATACCCTGCGCGGCGCGTTCGGAGAAAAGAAACTGATCGCCGGGCTGAAAAAATATTATGCCGACCATGCGGGCAAGATCGCGGACGCGGACGGACTGATCGCGAGCCTGAAAAGATCGGGCGCGGACGCGGGCGGCATAATCCGCTCGTTCGTCGACGGCACTGCGGTGATCTGAAACAAAAAAGCGGGCGCGCCGTGACGGCGCGCCCGCATGCGGCGGCTCAATGGCATCCGCCGCACGTTTTGCAGTTTCCGGAACATTTTTTGCTCTTTTTCCCCGTCGAGGAAAACATTTCTCCGCTCCAGTCCCGTTCGCACTTTTCCCCGCAGTCGGGGCAGCGCACGGGATCGTCGAATTTCGCGACAAGTTCTTCGAATCGTTTGCCGCATTTTTGGCATTTGTATTGCAGGATGGGCATGGCATTCTCCTTTGGTTTCAGTTTTGCGCCGTATTTTCGTCGGGCGCGTCCTCTTTCGTTTCCGCATCGGGCGCGTCCTCTTTCGGTTCCGCGCCGCCGTCTTTGCGGGAAGGGCCGGAACAGAAGTCTTTTATGACCGCGCCGATGAGCAGAGACCTTTTCGTGATCTTATGCAGGGCGTAATGGAGCAGAAAAAGCGCCGCCCCGCCGAGGTTGGCGATGATGTCGAGCATCGAGTCGGTGATGTCCACGATGAATTTGCCGTCCGTCGTTTCCTGCGGCACGCCCTGCGCCGTCTGCCCCAGAAAACGGCTGGACAGATATTCCATGACCTCCCAGCACGCCGCGCACATCATCGAAACGCTGAAGGTCACTATGATCACGAGCGCGGGCTTCGCGGTTTTGTAGTCGGCGAGTTTGCACATGACGAAAAGGCCCGCGAGCGCCCCGACGTATCCGAAGGAAAAATGACAGAACTTGTCGTACCAGGGGAAGTGCGTGTTGAACCGCAAAACCTGCCCGAGCAGGCTCGCCACGGTCAGAAAGCCCGTGTAAAAAGTCAGGACGAAGTCGCTCACTTTGTCCCCGAACAGCAGGTGCGCCAAAATCGGCAGCAGATACATGACCGTAACGAGCAGGGTTGTCATCATCCTGTTGTAAGGGTCGTTGCCCGAAATGACGATGTAAAGGAAGTAAGAGAGGGTGAAGCACGCCGCAAGCCCCGCGAAGATGAAAACGCCGAGGCGGAGCGGAGTGACTTTCCGGTTTGCCGTTTTTATACTGAAAGCCATGGGTTCTCTCCTATAAAATATTCGGGTAAATTATAGCAGAGCGCGGAAAAATTATCAAACATTTGCCGCCGCGCGCCGCGATTTTTTTTGGCGGTTCGGGACGAAGAATGAAAAAAGGAGGGAGAGCCGTGCGCCTTTTTGAAGAGATCGTGTCCCGCCTCGGGCTGGACGAGGAAGTCGCCTCGGGCGAAAAATACGTCGTTTTTCCGGGCAGGTGCGCCTATTTCGAGGGGGTGAAAGGCATCCGTTCCTTTTCGTCCTCCGCCGTGGAAGTCCTGATGAAATCGGGCGCGTACCGCGCCGAAGGGGAAGGGCTGAAGGTGGCGCGTTACGGCGGGGGAGACCTCATGCTGCTCGGGAACGTTCTGAAAGTGGAGGCGATCGTATGAAACCTTTCTTTTCGTGTATCGTGGAAATAGAAACGCTTACCCCGCCTCGCGCGCTCACGAGGCTCGCCAAGGAGGGGGTCTCCGTATACGGCGCGGAAAAAATCGGCGCGGGCAAATTGCGTATTTGCGTAAAATCCAAAGATTTACGAAAAATTTTTGCAATTTTTCCGCGTTCGTGTTATACTATTCATGTCATAAAATATCTGCGTCTCGCGCGGGCGGCGCGATTCGTCAAAAAACGCGCGGTTCTTTGCGCCGCGGCGGCGGTGTTCGCCGTACTGTGCGCGCTTTCCGACCTGTTCGTTCTGCGCATACGATTTCAGGGGAGCGGCAGTTATTACGCGGAAGAAGCGCTCCCGATCCTGGCGGAGGCGGGGGTCTCGGTCTTTTCTCCTTTGTCGGAGGAAAAGGCTTCCGCCGCCGAGAGGGCGCTGTACGCGCTTCCCTCCGTCAGTTTCTGTTCGGTCGAAAAGGAGGGTACGGTCGTCACCGTCACGCTCGAAGTCAACGAGGAAGTCCCCGCGCCCGAACGGGAAAGCGAACTCGTATCTCCCGCGGACGGCGTCGTGGAGAGCGTCACCGTCCTGCGCGGCACGGCGCTCGTGTCCGAAGGGGACGCGGTCGTGCGCGGGCAGGTTCTCGTTTCGGGCAGGGTCGCCGCGGGGGAAGAGGGATACCGCGACACGTATCCCGTCGCCTGGTGCGCCCTGCTGTGCGAATGCGTCGCCGAATACGAGAGCGCGGAAAAGAGCGAAGAGGCGCGGGAGCGCGCGGTGGCGAAAGCGGCGCTGCTCGCCGAGGGCGAGACCGTCACGGCGAACATATTCGTTTCGGGAGACGAGGGCGCATACGTTTACCGCGTGTCGCTTACATACAGGCGGGTCTGCTCGGCGGGGGTATGACCCGCGCGAAAACGTTACGGAGGAAAGATTTACGGAACAAGTCAGCATGATGTTCGACGCGGGCAGCCTCGAACATCTTCAAAAGCTCGTCGGGTCGTACGACGAAAACATAGACGCCGTTTCCCGCGGGCTGGGCGTCACCGTCTCGGTGGACGGGGTGTGCCTGAAGATCTCGGGAGAGGAAAGCGCCGCCGAAACTGCAAAGCAGGTGTTTGAAGGGCTTCTTACCCTTATCCGCGCGGGCGAGACGGTGGACAAGTCCCGCCTGGCGTACTGCATCGAACTCGCCAAAGAGGGCAACGCCGGGGCGATCGGGCAGATCGTGAGCGGCGTCATCGCCGTCACTTCGCGCGGGAAACAGATCAAGTGCAAGACGGTCGGGCAGAAGAAATACGTCGAAGCGATCAAAAAGAATACGGTCGTGTTCGGCATCGGCCCTGCGGGGACGGGCAAAACCTACCTCGCCGTTTGCGCGGCGGTCAGCGCGTTCAAGGGCAAAGAGGTGGAAAAGATCATTCTCACCCGCCCCGCCGTGGAAGCGGGCGAAAAGCTCGGTTTTCTTCCCGGAGATTTGCAGACGAAAGTCGACCCGTATCTCCGGCCGCTGTACGACGCGTTGCAGGAACTGTTCGGCATGGAGAATTATATCAAACTCATGGAACGCGGGCTCATCGAGATCGCGCCGCTCGCCTATATGCGCGGCAGGACGCTCTCGAACGCGTTCATTATCCTCGACGAGGCGCAGAACACGACCAAAGAGCAGATGAAGATGTTTCTCACCCGCATGGGCGACGGCAGCAAAATGGTCATCACGGGCGACGTGACGCAGATCGATCTTCCCGAGGGCAAAAAGAGCGGGTTAAAGCACGCCGTTTCCATACTTAAGGGCATCGAGGGGATCGAAACGGTCGCCATGACCGCGAAAGACGTCGTGCGGCATCCTCTCGTCATGCAGATCGTGCGCGCATACGAAAAGGAGAATTCCAAAGAGGAGCAGAAGGCAAATGATGTATTCAGAAACCACAGAAAATAAAAAGTTCGGCAGGGAAGAGTGCGTCAAGAGCGTCTTTCTGTTTCTGTTCAACTATCTTGTCTTTTTGGGGCTGATCGCGTTCTTTATCTTTTTCAACACGCTCGAGTTTGCGGGCGGGGAAAGCGGGGCGGATTTCGGCACGTATTTCAGCGAAAACCTGAGCGAACTCGGCTATCTCGCGGCGAGCCTCCTCGTACTGTTCGTCGTCATTTACGTGTATTACGTTTTCGAGGACAGGAACTTCCTTGCCGCGATGAAAAACATCGAACTGGTATTCAGCCTGCTCGGGGTTTCGCTGGTCATATGTTATTTCTTCGGCGTGTTTTTCAACGTGTACGCCCGTCCGTCCGCATTGCTGGCTTTGTTGGCGCTCATGCTCCTGGGCAGGCGCGACGCGATATTTCTCAACGTCGTTTTCGTGCTGATGATGTTTTCCGTAGACCATTTCTCCAATTATTCCCCGGGCGAGGCGTATATGACGGCATCCGATTGTTTCCCCGTCATCGCGTTTTCGGAGGGGATGATCGGCATTTTCGTCGGCAGCAAAGTCAAAACGCGGCTCCGTTCTTTTCTTACGGGTTTTGCGGTCAGCCTGCCGGCGCTCATCATGGTTTCCTGCATCGAATACAAGAAAGGCGCGGGCATCGTCGCCCCGCTCCTGTACGGGTTGGAAGGGGGCGTGCTTTCGGCGGTCATTTTTATGGCGCTTCTGCCCGTCTTTGAAGTTGTATTCAATTGCGTGACCGACTACCGCCTGCGGGAACTGACCGACCACGACGCGCCTCTCATGCGCGAACTCCGCGAAAAGGCGATAGGAACATTCAACCACTGCATCGTGGTGGCGCACCTGGCGGAGGCGTGTGCGATCGCGCTCAACGAAGATACCGCCCTCGCCCGCGCGGCGGCGTATTACCACGACGTCGGCAAACTCCGCCAGCCCGAATATTTTACCGAAAACCAGTCGGGGTACAATCCGCACAACGAGCTTTCGCCCGAACTTTCGGTGGACATCATCCGTTCTCACGCGAAAGACGGGTACGACCTCATCCGTTCCAAGCGCCTGCCCAAGATCCTTGCGGACGTCGCCGTGCAGCATCACGGTACGCTCCCGATCAAATATTTTTACGCGAAAGCGCTCAAAATGTCGGACGGCGAAGTGAATATCGAAAATTTCTCCTATTCCGGGCCGAAGCCGCAGACCAAGATCGCGGCGATCATCATGATCGCGGACGCGAGCGAAGCGATCTCGCGCACCCTGCCCGCGCGTACGCCCGAAAAGGTGGAAAACGCCGTCAGGGAGATCATCGAAGAGCGCGTCGACCTCGATCAGTTCGACGAATGCGACCTGACGATGAAAGACCTGACTATTATAAAAGAAACCATCGTCAGCTGCCTTACGGGCGTCTATCACAGCCGCATACAGTATCCCAAACTCAAACTCAAAAGAAACAGCGAAGAAGAGGACAAAAAAGAATGAGCGATCTGAAAATCGAATGCGAAGAGGATTTTGCCGTCCGGCCGATCGAAGAGGCGTTTTCCGCCAGGCTGAAAGGGGACGCGCCCCTTTCAGCGGAGCTCGTCTTTACCGACGAGGAAGGCATCCGCGCCCTCAACGCCAAGGAGCGCGGCAAGGACGCCGTCACGGACGTTCTGAGCTTTCCCAATCTGGACGGGATCTTGGGGAAGGAGCTCAAAAAGGATGATTTTCCGTACGATCTCGACGAGGACGGCAGGGTGTTCCTCGGCTCGGTCGTCATCTGCCGCAAGCGCGCGGAAGAACAGGCGGACGAGTACGGCCACTCTTTAAAGAGGGAACTGTACTACCTCGCCGTGCACGGGCTGTGTCATCTCCTCGGGTACGACCACGAAACGGAAGAGGACAAGGCGGAAATGCGTGCGGAAGAAGAAGCGGTGCTTTCCGCCATGAACATCGGGAGAGACGCGGTATGAAGAGCGGAACGGTAGCCGTCATCGGGCGGGCGAACGCGGGCAAAAGCACGCTCGTCAATGTAATGGTGGGGGAGAAAGTCGCCATCGTGTCCCCCAAACCGCAGACCACGCGCGACAGGATACTGGGAATCCTCAACGAAGAGGGCGCGCAGATCGTTTTTGCGGACACGCCGGGCATTTATAAAGCGAAAAACGCGCTGACCGACGTTATGATGAGAACGGCGGAGACGTCCGCCAAAGACGTCGACCTCATTCTCTTCGTGCACGACGGGCATAAAGGGGTCGGCGAGCAGGATATCTCCCTCATGAAGCACTATCTCGGGTTCGGCGTGCCCATGGTCATAGCGTATACGAAGATCGACATCATGCCCGAAGAACGGATCCCCGAGGACGTGAAAACGCTGTACGAGGCGGGCGTTTCCTGCGACGTCGTGCCCGTTTCCGCGCGAAAAGGCAAAAACGTCCGCAGGCTGAAAGAGGTGATCGCGGCGGCATTGCCCGAAGGCGAGCCGCTCTTTCCCGATAACGTCGTATCCGACAAGTCGGCGCGGTTCATGGCCGCGGAGATCGTGCGGGAAAAAATACTTTTAAAGTACGACAAAGAGATACCGCACGGGGTCGCCGTGCTGGTCAACACCTTCGCAAAGCGCGAGGACAAAGACATTTACGATATCGACGTCGACATCGTGTGCGAAAAGCCCAACCACAAAGCCATCCTTATAGGCAAACAGGGCGGCGCGCTCAAAGAAACGCTCGCCTTCGCACGCAAAGAACTGGAAAATTTCCTCGGTTCGAAAGTGTTCCTCACCGCTTTCGTCAAGGTCAAGGACGACTGGCGCGACCGCGCCGACCTCGTCCGCCGCTTCGGTTACGGAGAAGAAGAACGCTGAATGTTTTCATAAATAATCGGCGGGGAATTTGCGCATACTCCTGTTGCGGCGATGCCGCGGGAGGGGAATATGGCAAGATTCGTCAAAGACGACGAAACGGCTGAGATCGCATGGAGAATGTTCGAAAAGACGGGCAGCCTTTCGTATTATATGCTGTATAAGCAGTTAAAAAAATAACCGTTTTCGGGCAAATCTCGCAAAAGAGATGCTGCGATTTGCCCGAGTCGAAAGAAAACCCGACGTTCGCCGTTTTGCAAACGGCTCTGCGCCCGGTTTTCTCTCTGCGGCGATATGTTACGGCTCTCATATTATAAAATCGCCGCATTCACGTTTTCCGCTGAGGCCGCAGGTATGCGG
>DWXC01000029.1 GCA_019119395.1 Candidatus Borkfalkia stercoripullorum
ACGGCACGAGAGCTTGCGGAGTAAAATCCGCAAGCTCTCGTTTTTTATTGCAAATCTTCAATATAAACAATAAATCCGAACCACTCACTCGTGACGAGTAAACAATTCGGATTATATTGCTTTGGTGCACCCTGAGGAGCTCGAATCCCCAACCTTTGGTTCCGTAGACCAACGCTCTATCCAATTGAGCTAAGGGTGCATATATGATTTTTATTAAGTTTTAGACAACGCTCGCCTTTGGTTCCGTAGACCAACGCTCTATCCAATTGAGCTAAGGGCGCATTTTCAAATCATGTTTCCCGCACGCAGGATACCTATTTATTATAGCATTTTTGACCGATTTGTCAATGAATTTTATACCGTGCGGCAAAAATATTTCTTCTTTTCCGCCGCGCGGCCGCGCGGCGGAAAAGAATTCACTTTCAATTCTTATACGGATCCTGCCCGTACATCGATTGAACATTGTCCCGATACGTTTTCATCTTGTTTGTCTGCTTGATGTCGACGCCCGCGTCAAACTCTTCGAGCTGCTTTTTCTGCTCGCGGGAAAGTTTGGACGGAACTTCGACCGATACCGTGATGTACATATTGCCCGTACCCGTGCGCGTTTTCAGGCCCTTTCCCCTCACGCAAAAGACCGTGCCGCTCTGCGTGCCGTCGGGGATCAGATATTCGAACGTATCGTCTATGCCGGGCACTTTGACCTTGCCGCCGAGCGCCGCCGTTTTGAACGAGATCGGCAGTTCGACGTACAAGTCTTTATCTTTGCGTTTGAAAATTTTGTGCGGCTCGACGCGGAACACGACGATAAGATCGCCCGGAACGCCGCCCGACGTCGACGCCTGACCGTATCCCTTTTTGCGGATGTAACTGTTCGTATCCGCACCCGCGGGGATATTGAGGGTAACGACAGTCTCTTTGCGGACATACCCTTTCCCTTTGCAGTCGGGGCAGGGATCGGTGATCTTTTTGCCCGTGCCGCCGCACGCGTCGCAAGTCGCGACGCGGATGGTTCTGCCGAACAGCGTATCCTGCGTGTAACGAACCTGACCGCTGCCCCCGCATTTTTCGCACGTTTTATACGCCGTTCCGTTCTTCGCGCCCGTGCCTTTACAAGACGGACACGGCTCGTTGCGGGTATAACGAATCTCCTTCGTGCAGCCCTTCGCCGCGTCGAGGAAACTCAGAACGACCTCTTTGGTGATATCTTCCCCCTGCGTATCGGCGCGCGCCGACGAGGAAGCACCTCCCGAAAAGCCGCTGAAAATATCGTTGAATATGTCCCCGAACCCCGAAAAGCCCGAAAAACCGCCGCCGCGGCCGAAGCCCGAAAAGCCGCCGCCGAAGCCGCCCGCCTTCGCGCCGGGGTGGTCGAGTTCGTAGTCGTACGCCGCGCGCTTCTGCGGGTCGGAAAGCACTTCGTGCGCTTCGTTGACCTCTTTGAATTTTGCCGCCGCGTTCGCGTCGTTCGGGTGCAGGTCGGGGTGATACTGTTTGACGAGTTTGCGGTACGCCGATTTTATTTCGTCGTCCGTCGCTTTCCGCCCCACGCCCAATATTTCGTAATAGTTTTTATCTGCCATAATAAAAGCCCCTTATTGCCGCGCGGTTGCGCGAAATCGCACATACGTCAGCGGGTTTTTGATCACGGGCATATCTCTTTGCCCGTAAACGCACAGCAATGCCGTGAATAAATCACGGCATTCCTGCGTTTGATACCATATGGTAAAATAAGGAGGATGAGTGATCTTATAACCGATTACTGGTGGAATTCGGTGTCGTCGCCGTTTCCGCCGTTCGCATCTGCGTTCTGCGCGCCCGCCGCCTGCTGGTAGATCTTCGCAAAGATCTGCTGGCTCTCGTTCGTCAGCTTTTCGGTCGCCGCCTTGATGCGGTCGTCGTCATCGGACGCAAGCTCCTCTTTCGCGCTCTTGACGAGCTCTTCGAGCTGCGCCTTGTCCTCTGCGGAGAGTTTGTCTCCGAGTTCGTTTACGGACTTCTCCACGGTGAAGATCATACCGTCGAGTTTGTTTTTGTTGTCCACTTTCTCTTTGCGCTTTTTATCCTCTTCGGCGTACTGTTCCGCCTCTTTGACGGCCTTGTCGATATCCGCTTCGGAAAGGTTGGTCGAGGAAGTGATGGTGATATCCGTGCTCTTCTGCGTGCCGAGGTCTTTCGCCGTAACGTGCACGATGCCGTTCGCGTCCACGTCGAAGGTGACTTCGATCTGCGGGATGCCGCGCGGTGCGGGCGGGATGCCCGTCAGTTCGAAACGGCCGAGCGTCTTGTTGTCCTTCGCAAATTCGCGTTCGCCCTGCAAGATATGGATGTCGACCTGCGTCTGATTGTCCGCCGCGGTGGAGAACACCTGCGACTTTTTCGCAGGGATGGTCGTGTTGCGCTCGATGAGCTTGGTGAACACGCCGCCCAGCGTTTCGATACCCAAAGACAGGGGCATGACGTCGAGCAGAAGGACGTCTTTGACTTCGCCCGAAAGCACGCCGCCCTGGATCGCCGCGCCGATCGCGACGCATTCGTCGGGGTTGATGCCCTTGAACGGCTCTTTGCCGGTGAGCTGCTTGACCTTTTCGACGACTGCGGGGATACGCGTGGAGCCGCCGACAAGGATGACCTTATCGATGTCCGCATAAGTAAGGCCCGCGTCCTTCATGGCAAGGCGCATCGGCTCGGCAGTCTTTTCGACCAGGTCTGCCGTGAGAGCGTCGAACTTCTGACGGGTAAGGTCTGCGTCGAGGTGCTTCGGCCCGTCCGCCGTCGCCGTGATGAACGGCAGGTTGATGTTGGTCGTGGTCATGCCGGAAAGCTCGATCTTCGCCTTTTCGGCGGCCTCTTTGAGCCTCTGCATCGCCATTTTGTCTTTGGAAAGGTCGATGCCTTCCTTCTTTTTGAACTCCTCCACGAGGTAGTCCATGACGCGCTTGTCGAAGTCGTCGCCGCCGAGCATGTTGTTGCCGTTGGTCGCCAGGACTTCGAACACGCCGTCGCCGATCTCCAGAATGGACACGTCGAACGTACCGCCGCCGAGGTCGTAGATCATGACCTTGTGGTTGTTCGCGTCTTTATCCAGCCCGTAGGCGAGCGCCGCCGCCGTAGGTTCGTTGATGATACGAAGGACGTTCAGCCCCGCGATCTTGCCCGCGTCTTTGGTCGCCTGGCGCTGGCTGTCGGTAAAATATGCCGGGCAGGTGATGACGGCGTCCGTCACCTTGCTGCCGAGATAGCTTTCCGCATCCGCTTTGAGTTTGGAAAGGATCATAGCGGAAATTTCCTGCGGGGAATACTTTTTGCCGTCGATGTCCACTTTATAGTCGCTGCCCATATGGCGCTTGATGGAGATGACCGTCCTGTCGGGGTTGGCTACTGCCTGACGCTTTGCCACCTGCCCCACGATCCTCTGCCCGTCTTTCTGGAACGCCACGACGGACGGCGTGGTGCGCGCGCCCTCGGGGTTGGGGATGACGACGGCTTCGCCGCCTTCCATGACGGCCACGCACGAGTTGGTCGTACCTAAATCTATACCGATTACTTTTCCCATAATAAACACTCCTTTTATGCCGCCCCGCATCTGACCGCGGACGCGGCAACCGAAAAATTTTTAACTTTTATATCTGCAAACGGCTTTGACCGTTGCTTACGTTTGAGCATCCCGCCGCAGATCTGCGGCGCATGACCGATCCCCGGTCACGTAGTCACTTTCACCTGCGCGAAACGCAGGATCTTTTCGCCGCGCTTGTAGCCTTTGAGGAATACCTCTTTGACGTACCCCGGCTCTACGCCGTCGGCGGCCGGCTCGCTCATGATCGCCTCGCATTCCTTCGGGTCGAATTCCTCGCCGACGGGGTTGATCTCTTCGATCCCCTCCCCTTCGAGCAATGCCTTAAAACTGCGAAGCACCATTTCGATGCCCTTTTTCGTCTTTTCGTCGCAGGTCAGAAGCGCCCTTTCGAGGTTGTCGCCCACGGGCAGCACCTTTACGATGACGTCCGCCCTGCCTTCCATATAACTCGTATGCCGCGTCTCCGCGTTGCGCTTGCGGAAATTTTCAAATTCCGCGACCGAGCGCACCCACTTGTCCTTGTAATCCGCGGCTTCCTGCTGCGCTTTTACCAGTTCGGGATCGGGCGCGGGCTGCCCCGCAGGTTCTTCGGCGGGTTCGTTTGCCGTTTCCGCCTGCGCCTCTTCCGCCGCCGTTTCCGCCAGAACTTCTTCGGCGGCCTGTTCGGCCCGCTCTTTGCTATTCTTCTTTTCGCTCATGATCGTTGTCCTTTTTGTCTTTTTGCCTGCCGTTTACCAGCTCTTCGAGCGCCTTGCCCACGTTTTCGAGCACGGTGATGACCTTCGGATAATCCATGCGGATCGGCCCGATCACACCGTACGTGCCTAAATTCTTGCCGCCCGCCGAATACGTCGCCGTGACGACCGAACAGTCGTCGGGCACATCTTTGTCGCCGGACGAACCGATTTTTACGTTGATCTGGATCTCGTCGTTTTCCCCTTCGATGATATCCGCAAGCCTGTCTTTGCTGGATATGACGGTGAGAAAATTTTTGACGTTTCCGATGTCCTCGTATTCGGGATGATTGAAGATCTTATCCGCGCCCGTAAGCACGACGTCCTCTTCGCGGGGGTGTGCATACGTTTTGAGCGCTTCGATGACCTCGCGCATCACCTGGCGGTACTGCCCGAAGTCGGCGATGATCTCCTCGCCCGTCTCGCGCACTTCCGCAAGGCCCTTGCCCGCAAACAATTGGCTGATCATCTTCGACGCGCCCGAGAGCTCGTCGTCGGTCATGGCCTCGGGGATCTCTATAAAACTGTCGCGCAGGATGCGCTCGCTCGTCATGATGACGAGAAGCGCCGCGCCGTCGCCGCAGGGAAGAAGGGATATACTGCGTATCGTCTCCTCGTCGGCATGCGGCGTGATCGCGACCGACGTGTAATCGGTCAGTTCGCTGATGACTTCGGAAACGCTCTTGATGAGATGTTCCACGTCCCGCGATTTGTCGCTGAACGCCTTTTCGATGTAATCGAGGTCGCTCTCGGAAAGGCTGCCCTTCTGCATCAGCTCTTCGATGTAAAAGCGGTATGCCTGCGGAGACGGCACCCTCCCGCCCGAAGTGTGGAACTGGGTGAGATACCCCAACTCTTCAAGCGAAGCGAGCTCGTTGCGCACCGTGGCGGAACTCACGTCCGTCAGATGCTTTTCCGCAATGCTTTTGCTGGAAACGGGCACGGCCGTATTGATGTACTCGTCAACGACGATCTGCAGGATCTTTTTTTTCCTGTCAGACATCTTCATACCGCGCACCCCCTTCTGCCGTTTGGCACTTACTCTTTTACAATGTTAGCACTCTCATCTCTCAAGTGCTAACGATATTATATAATGATTGTGCGGCAATGTCAAGAGATTTATGCCGATTTTTTCGGGAAATTTAAAAAGTTTCCCCGCAGTCCTGCGCCCGACCGCCCCGCCGCTTTTGCGTTTTATCTTCCGCACGGCGCAAAAGGCAACAAGCGTGCCGCCCGTTCGGGTGGCACGCTTGCTGATCGGTAGGTTATTATTCAACAGGAGTAAGCAATTTTATATAAAAATTTCCGCAAGGGACTGCCCCGAAGCGAGGCGGCGCAAAATGCAGCTTTGGCACCGCCTGTACCTTTCAAAGAGCGCCCGCTTCTTTTCCGGCTCGGCATAGACCTTCCACATGCCGCTGAAAATACAGCCATAGGGGTCGTTCAGATATCCCGAAACATCCTCGGGCGGATAGCCGAGGAAAACGCCGATCTCGTGCGGATAGCGGCGGCCCGAAAGGCGCAGTTTCAGCCGCGCGATACATCCTTCGAAATTCCCGACGGGATAGCCGTATGCGGCGAGGAACGCGGCGCTGTCTTCCGCGCAGAGATGTGCGCGCAGCTTGCTTTCGCGGTAGACGAGATAAGTGATTTTGCCCCGCTTTTTGCAAAGCGGAAGGATACTGATCCCCTTGCGCGCGAACATATGCGCATATGCGGCAAGCGCTTCCCCCGACTCTTCCCCGCATACCGCCAAAGAAGAGGGCTTGATGCCCGCCATCGCCGCGCCGCAGAGGGACGCAAGGCTGATCTCGAGTTTGTTCGCTTCCAAACGTTCGCCTCCGAAACCAAACATTAACCTTGGTTTACTATATTATATGCGTTATCGGCCCTCGCGTCAAGCGAATTAACCTTGGTTAATCATAAAATTTTAAAAATCTTGACTTTTTGCAAAGTTTTCTATATAATGGTGATGAAGGAGGATGCGGAAAATGGATGAAAAGCAGAAAAAGCACAACAAAACGAAACTGATCTTAAAAATCGTCGGTATCGTCGTAGCCGTCGCGGGGCTCGCCCTGGCGGCGACGGGGATCGGCAGCACGTTCGCCAGCGATGGCTTCCCGGAATTGTTTTGGATGGCGATACCCGGCCTGCCCATGCTCGGCATCGGGTTAATGATCACGCTGGCAGCGTTCCGCAGGGAGATCGCGAGTTATTCCGCGCGCGAAGCCGCACCCGTCGTAAACGAAATGAGCGAGGCCGTCAGCCCCGCCATACAGACCGTTGCAAAGGCGGCGAAAGAGGGCTTGACGCAAACGGAAAAAGCGAGCGCCGTTTGCCCCGCCTGCGGCGCGCGGAACGACGCGGACGCGAAGTTCTGCGACAATTGCGGCAAAGCGCTCAAAAAAGAATGCCCCGCCTGCGGAACACAGAACGACGTTGACGCAAAGTTCTGCGACAACTGCGGCGGCCCGCTCAGCGAATAAACGTTTACAGATCATAAAAAAAGCGCCCCCGCGCGGTTTTTAGCCGCGCGGGGGCGCTTTATACAATAAATTTTACCGTTCTTGTTTTTTGATGCTTTCGGCGATCTCCACGCCCGCGCTCGTGCCGATCCTGTCCGCGCCGGCGGCGACCATTTCTTTGAACTGTTCGGCGTTGCGGATACCGCCCGACGCCTTGATGCGGCAGCCGCCCTTCACCGTCTCTTTGAGCAGGCGCACGTCGTCCGCGCGCGCGCCCGTGCCGAAATAGCCCGTGCTCGTTTTGACGAACGCCGCGCCCGCATCCCGCGCGCACAGCGCCGCTTTGACCATTTCGTCGCGGGTGAGCAGAGACGTTTCGATGATCGCCTTTACGGGGCAGCCCCGCGCCGCCTTAACGACCTTTTTGATCTCCTTTTTGAGGTAACCGTAATTGCCGTTTTTGATCGCAGAAATGCAGACGACCATGTCGATCTCGTCCGCGCCGTCGGCGAGCGCCTTTTTGGTTTCGTAAACTTTTGTTTCGATCTTGTTTTCGCCCATCGGGAAGCCCACGACGCACGCGATCTTGACGGACTGCGCGTTTTTCAGGTTGCGGAAGCACTCCGCAACATACACGGGCTGAACGCAGACCGAATAAAAGCCGTGTTCCTTCGCCTGTTCGCACAGCGTTTTGATCTCCTCGCGCGTCGCCGTCTGGCGGAGCAGGGTGTGGTCGATCATTTTGAGCAGGCGTTTGATCTCGAGCAGCTTTTTCTGCCTTTTATACTCTTCGAATTCGATGCGCTCCTCGTCCGTGATGACGTTTTCCGCCGCAGGCTGAGCGGGGCGCTCCTCTTCTTCTTTTTTGGCCTGTTCCGCGACTTCCGCCGCTTCTTTTTGCAGGACTTCGTCCTCGCGCTCTTCCTCTTTTTTCTTCGAATTGAACATATCCTACTCCTTTCCGCCGATAAACGCATAGACGAGCGGGCGGTCTTTTATTTTTTTTGGAGAAAAGGCGAACGCGCTTTCCGCAAGCGCAAAGCCTTCCTCGCCGCTTTTACTGCAATACGCCTCGGCAAGAACCGCGCCTTTTTTCACGCGCGCCCCCTGCCGAACTTTGAGAAGGATGCCCGCGCCGTGGTCGATCGCGTCCCCCTCCTTTGCCCTTCCGCCGCCGAGCGCGGCGCACGCCCTGCCCAGCGCAAGGGCGGAAATGCGGACGTAGCCGTCCTCTTTCGCGCGCAACGTATGCACGGTATCGGACATGGGCAGGGTTTTGTATACATCCCCGGCATTGCCGCCCTGGGCGGCTATGATCTCTCCGAATTTTCTGATCGCCGCGCCCGAATCGATCGCGTTCGCCGCGCGCGAGGCCGCTTCCTCTTCCCCGATCCCCTCCGCGGCCTGCAAAATTTTTGCCGCGTGAAAGACGGAAAGGCGGGAAAGATCGTTCTTCTTTTCCCCGCGCAGGATCTCGAGCACTTCGTTGACTTCGGCATTGCAGCCGATATGATCGCCGAGAGGCGCGTCCATACAGGTGACCGCGGCGAGCATTTTGCGCCCCGCGCGTTCCCCTATCGATACCATGAGCCGCGCCAGTTTTTCCGCCTGCGCAGGCGAATGCATGAACGCCCCGTCCCCGTATTTTACGTCCAAAAGGATGAGATCCGCAAACGAAGCGAGTTTTTTGCTCATCACGGACGAAGCGATGAGGGGTACGCTGTCCACCGTGGCGGTAACGTCGCGCACGGCGTACATGCGCTTATCCGCGGGAACGGTGGAAGCCGTCTGCCCCGAGACGGCGGCGCCAACTCTTTCGACCTGTTTTTCGAACTCTTCGGGAGACAAGTCCACGCGCACGCCCGCAAAACTTTCCAGTTTATCCAGCGTGCCGCCCGTGTGCGCCAGCCCCCTGCCCGAATACTTCGCGCACTTTATGCCGAGGGCGGCGAGCACGGGAACGAGGATGAGCGTCGTGGAGTCGGACACCCCGCCCGTGGAGTGTTTGTCCGCAAATATGCCCGAAGCGGCGGGGCGGGGCGCGCACCGCCCGCTCTTTGCCATGGCGTCCGTCAGAAGATAGCACTCCTCGTCCGTCATGCCGTTTAAAAGCACCGCCATGCAGAACGCGGCGATCTGGCTGTCGGTCGCCGCCCCGTCCGCAACGCAGCGGACGAAAAAGCCGATCTCCTCTTCCGTGAGCGCGCGTCTATTTTTTTTTGCGTCGATGACGTCGTAAACTCTCATCCGTCAAAACTTCCCCCGTGCCGATAAAACACGCCCTTTTTTGCGCGGGCGGACGCGCTATGATCGTATATGAAAAATACTTTCAAAAGGAGCGGAACATTGAACCTTCTCGCATCCACCCTTTGGGGCGGGCTGTACCTGGCCATACTCTTCGGGCTGTGCCTCGCCTTCGGGATCTTCGTGCGGCTCATGCGCCTGCGCGCCGCCGCCAAAAAGCAAAAGAGCGGACAAAAGAGCGCCCCCGCGCTTTCCGAAAAGAAGGAAGAGCCGAAAAAGCCCGAAGAGAAAAAGGAACAGCGCGTCTATTACATCGTGGAAAAAAAGCGGTTCAAAAAGCCGCAAACGCAGTACTTTGAACCCAAAAAGATACGCTTCGAATGACCGTCAGTCCTTGTATACCGCCGTGTTTTCGCCGTCCTGCCAGAGCCGTTCGATGTGATAGAAGAGACGCGTTTCGTCGTTGAACACGTGCACGATGACGTCGCCGTAGTCCAGAACGCCCCAGCGGCCCTCCTTCGTCCCCTCCGTGCGGCGGGGTTCTATACCCTCTTTGGAGAGCGTTTCCTCAACGTGGTCGCAAAGCGCCTTGACCTGCGTCGCCGAATGCCCGCTCGCGATGACGAAATAGTCGCAGAGGGTCGTCTTTTCCTTCACGTCGATAATGAGGATGTCCTCGCCTTTTTTTGCGGAAAGGAGGGCGCAGACCTTATCCGCGAGCGCGCGCTCGGCAGGTACGGTCTCTTTCTTCGCGTCCGCCGCCTTTTTCTTCGGCGCGGAGCGCTTTGCGGCAACGGGTTTCTCCGTTTCCGCGGGCTTTGCCGCCTTTGTTTTTGCCGCAGTTTTTGCCGCGGATCTTACCGACTTTTTCTTTTCCTCGGCTTGCGCCGTCTTTTTCTGTTCTGCCATAAATTTATTTCCTCAATCCTTTGTAATATTCGTAAGCCCTGAATGTGAGCGGGTAAATTTCTCCGCCGCTCTTTTTCAGGTGCCGAAGTTCGTGTTTCAGACTTTGGTACATGCACTCGTTCAGATCTTCCGCGAGCAGCCGCCGAAGTTTTTCGACGCCCTTGAAATCGCGGCTCGGTTCGAGCATGTCCGAAAGGAAAATGAGCTTTTCAAGGTCGCTCATGTTCGGCCTGCCCGAAGTGTGGTAGCGCACCGCGTTCAGAACGTCCTCGTCGCGTATGCCGAACGTATGCTCCGCGACGTATGCCCCCGTATATTGGTGCAAAACGGGCGCGGGGACTTTTTCCTCCGTTGCAAACCCCGAAAGCTCGGGCGCGTCCGCTTGCATGTTTTTTGCCACGTCGTGCATCGCCGCCGCCAGAACGGCGCTTTTCTCGGGTATTTTATACCGTTCCGCATACCTTGCCGCCGTCAGCGCCACGCCGAGGGTGTGCTTCCTGCGGGAGGGCTTCAGATAGCGCAAAGCGCCCTTCACCCCCTCGATGCGGTAAAGTTCGTTCGCCTCGATGTAGTCGATGACGTCGAACGGGAGATAGGGTTTGAGATCTTCCCCGAATGCGGTAAGCACCCGCGCTTTGGTGGAAGAAATGTCTCTCCCCGTATATTCTATGCCGATAAATCTTTTTTTGAACTTTGAAAAAAATCGGAACTGTTCGGCGGGGTAACTTACCTTGTCGCCCTCACGGTTGCAGACGACGAGGTCTGCAAGCGACAAAATCGTTTCGGGCTGCTTCCATGTATAAAAATCTTTGAGCATGTCCGCCCCGACCAAAAAATAAAGCTGCGCCCCCGGGAACTTCCCCGCAAGGTAGCCGAGCGTGAGGTATGTGTAACTCGTGCCGCCCGCATTGATCTCGTACGCGCTCACTTCGCAGTTCTTTACCCCCGCGAAGGCGAGTTTTGCCATGTTCAGCCTGTCCTCTGGGGAGGCGAGCGCCCTGTCCTGCTTGTGCGGCGGGATAAAGGCGGGCATCACGATGATCTTATCGGGCGAAAGCGCCGCCTGCGCCGCCTTTACGATATTTACGTGTTCAGCATGGACGGGATCGAAACTCCCGCCGAAAATGGCGATCTTCATTGTAAAAACCAAAACCGAGGGAGTCGCGCGGCGCATTTTCCGCCGCATATATACTTTTCCCTGTTTTTTCCTTATTATACCATATCGGACGGCATCTTGCAAGGTTTAAAAAAGAGAAAAAACGGATAAAATCAAAACAGCCGTTCCCCTGCCCGCCCGCGCTATAAACTTTCCGGGCGGAAAGCGGAACGGACAAACGGCATGAAGCGATTCGATCTTCCGCTCTGGGCGGACACCGCCTTTGCGTTCGGGGCGGCATTCCTCTTTTTTTTCTGCATATTCCGTTTTTATATCTCCGCGCTTTGGGCAGCGCTCCTGTGCGCGCTCGCTGCGGCGGCCGCGCTCGCATTCCTTTTGCACCTTTTCATCGGAAAACGGCACAAAAAGCGGTATACCGCGCGGCAGGACAAACTGGAAATACAAAAGCTTTCCTTCCACCTCGCCGTCGACGCGCCCGAAAACAACGTCAGGCGCATCGCCGAAGCGCTCGCCGCCGAAAGCGGCGAGGACGCGCGCATAGAAAACGGGCACGTTTCCGTAAAAGACAAGGTATATTACCCGCTGTTCCGCCTCGAACCCGCCACGGCGGACGAACTCGCCGCCGTCATCAGGCAGGGCGGCGGCGATGTGACGGTCATGGCAACGGCATTCACCAAAGAGGCGGACGCGCTGGCGCTCGCCTTCGGCATACGCCAGATGGACGCCGGAAAGGTATATGCGCTCCTGAAAGATACCGACAAACTGCCCGAAAATTACATTATGGGCAGCCGCATGAAGCGCAGCATCAAAAACGGGCTGAAACTCCGCCTTTCGAAAAAGAGCTGGAAAGGCTATCTCCTTGCGGGCACATCCCTGCTGCTGTTC